>NZ_CP138990.1:1120000-1840000 GCF_044594915.1 Winogradskyella sp. R77965
CACGTAGGTGGGTTTCTTCCTGTATAAAAGCAGTTTACAACCCATAGGGCAGTCTTCCTGCACGCGGCATGGCTGGATCAGGCTCTCGCCCATTGTCCAATATTCCTCACTGCTGCCTCCCGTAGGAGTCTGGTCCGTGTCTCAGTACCAGTGTGGGGGATCCCCCTCTCAGGGCCCCTATCTATCGTTGCCATGGTAAGCCGTTACCTTACCATCTAGCTAATAGAACGCATACTCATCTTTTACCGACGAATCTTTAAAGTATCTTCCATGCGAAAATTACTTACTATGGGGTATTATTCTTCATTTCTAAAGGCTATCCCCCTGTAAAAGGTAGATTGTATACGCGTTACGCACCCGTGCGCCACTCGTCATCAGAAAAGCAAGCTTCTCTATGTTACCGTTCGACTTGCATGTGTTAGGCCTGCCGCTAGCGTTCATCCTGAGCCAGGATCAAACTCTTCATCGTTAAATTTTAAGTCTTACGACTATCTCTTTAACAACTAATAGGAATTTTTAAAATCTGTACTCTAAATGATTTATTCTCTTGTTTTGAATCAATCGTTTCCAATTAATTCTTACGCTGTCAATTCAATATGTTAATGAACTTTTTTTCCTTATCCAAACATCGTTTCCGAGTTTAGCGGGTGCAAATATAAAACCCTTTTTTTATTCCCACAACATCTAATCAAAATTATTTTTTAAAATATTTTCCCCTGATAAAAAATGTGGAAATGAACATCCGAAACCCATACTTCCGTTTTTGTTTCGGGCTGCAAATATAAAACACCTTTTTAATCCTACAACACCTTTCTGTATTTTATTTTTATTTGTTTTTCACATCCCTTTTAATGGTCTTGTTTATAGCTGATTACAATAAAAATTATTATAAACTAATTACTAACTAACCATACTCCACTTATCATATATATTTATTATAAGTCTATTCATCGGGAGTATTAGGGATAGTAGCGGCATCCTTTTGTATAAAACAAAAGATATAGCGGATAGCCCGCCGTTTTTGCTCCTTAAAAGCAAAAGCGGAATACCATAAATATTTATTAGAAACTTCACTTTGTCTATTATATATATAGGTATATCTTTGTGAGCTAAAATTTATACCATATATAATGATTAAAATTACTTTACCAGATGGTTCAGTTAGATCTTTTGACGAAGGTGTAACTCCATATGAAGTGGCTGTAGATATTAGTGAGGGATTTGCTCGTAATGTTATTTCAGCAAAATTCAATGATACAGTTGTTGAAATCACCACTCCATTAAGCACCGATGGTAATCTTACTTTATATACATTTAGAGATGATGATGGCAAGAAAGCTTTTTGGCATTCTTCTGCACACGTTTTAGCTCAAGCTTTAGAAGAATTATATCCTGATACTAAGTTATGGGTAGGGCCGGCTATTGATAACGGTTTCTATTATGATGTAGATTTAGGTGATGGTACTATTTCTGAGAAAGATTTTAAAGCTATTGAAACTAAAATGATAGAAATCGCTCGTGGCAAACACAACTTTAGTATGCGTAATGTGTCTAAAGCAGAAGCACTATCTTATTATAAAGGTAAAAACGAATATAAAGTAGATTTAATAGAAGGGCTTGAGGATGGCACGATTAGCTTTTGCGACCATTCAACTTTTAGTGATTTATGCCGTGGTGGTCATATACCAAATACTGGAATTATCAAGGCTGTTAAAATATTGAGTGTTGCTGGAGCTTATTATAAAGGTGATGAAAACGAAAAGCAACTCACCAGAGTTTATGGTGTCTCTTTCCCAAAACAAAAAGAACTTACAGAGTATCTTCATCTTTTGGAAGAAGCAAAAAAGCGTGATCATAGAAAACTTGGTAAAGAACTTGAGCTTTTTACTTTTTCTCAAAAAGTTGGACAAGGTTTACCGCTTTGGTTACCCAAAGGAGCTGCATTGCGCGAACGCCTAGAGAATTTCTTGAAAGCTGCACAGAAAAAAGCAGGCTACGAAATGGTTGTTAGTCCGCATATTGGTCAAAAAGAGCTCTATGTTACTTCTGGACATTATGCTAAGTATGGTGAGGATAGTTTTCAACCTATTAAAACTCCTAAGGAGGATGAAGAATTTCTTCTGAAGCCAATGAACTGTCCACATCATTGCGAAATCTATAATAACAAACCTTATTCATATAAAGAATTGCCAAAGCGATTTGCTGAATTTGGAACCGTGTATCGTTACGAGCAAAGTGGAGAATTACACGGTTTGACTCGAGTTAGAGGTTTTACCCAAGATGATGCTCATATATTCTGCACACCAGACCAACTAGATGCTGAATTCAAAGAGGTCATTGATTTAGTTTTATATGTATTTGGTTCTTTAGGTTTTGAAAACTTTACAGCTCAAGTCTCATTAAGAGACCCTGAAAATCCAGAAAAATATATTGGCAGTGATCAAAACTGGGAAAAAGCAGAACAGGCAATTTTAAACGCTGCAATTGACAAAGATTTAAATTATGTTGTAGAAACTGGTGAAGCCGCTTTCTATGGTCCTAAGTTAGACTTTATGGTGAAAGATGCCCTTGGACGTCAATGGCAATTGGGTACAATTCAGGTTGATTATAATTTACCTGAGCGTTTTGATTTGACTTACAAAGGCAGTGATAACGAGATGCACAGACCTGTGATGATTCATCGTGCACCATTTGGAAGTATGGAACGTTTTGTTGCTATTTTGTTAGAGCATACTGGTGGAAAATTTCCGCTTTGGTTGATGCCAGAACAAGCAATTATTATATCAATAAGTGAGAAATATGAAAAATACGCGGAAAAAGTTTTAAATTTGCTAGAAAATGACGAAATTCGCGCCCTTGCAGACAACAGAAATGAAACTGTAGGTAAGAAAATTCGTGAAGCTGAAATGCAAAAGTTTCCGTTTATGATTATCGTAGGCGAGCAGGAAGAAAAAGACAATACAATAACTGTGCGCCAACATGGTGGTGAAGACCTTGGCACAATTGCTGTAGAGGATTTTGTAAATATTGTAAAAGATAGAGTAAATAAAAGTTTAAAAACTTTTAAATAAATAACGTTTAATTTAAATACATAAGCCATAGCAATACGTAGAAACAGAAGGAATTATAATAGACGTGAAGCCCAAGAGGACAAGCACCGTATAAATTCTAAAATAAGATCAGAAGAAGTCAGAGTCGTAGGAGACAATGTAGAAGTGGGTGTTTACCCAATAAAAAAAGCATTATCTATTGCTGACGAACAAGGTCTAGATCTTGTAGAAATATCGCCAAACGCGAAACCTCCTGTTTGTAAAGTAATGGACTATAAAAAGTTTCTTTATGAACAAAAGAAACGCGAAAAAGCATTGAAATCTAAAGCAACTAAAGTAGTTGTTAAAGAAATTCGTTTCGGTCCTAATACAGATGACCATGATTACGAATTTAAAAAGAAACATGCTGAAAAGTTTTTAAAAGATGGAGCAAAACTAAAAGCTTTTGTATTCTTTAAAGGACGTTCAATTGTGTTTAAAGAGCAAGGACAAATATTACTATTAAGATTAGCCCAAGATCTTGAAGAATATGGTAAGGTAGAACAAATGCCTAAACTTGAAGGAAAGCGTATGATTATGTTTATTGCACCTAAGAAAAAATAGCTTCGGCTACGCTCAGCTAACAAGATATAGTTGACGCTGAAATAAATTGAAAAGTTACTGAACCAAGTTCAGGATAAAGATAATAAGCGAAACGTAAATTAAAAATAGGAGAAAATGCCTAAAATGAAAACAAAATCGAGTGCTAAGAAACGTTTCAAACTAACTGGCACTGGTAAGATTAAAAGAAAGCACGCTTTTAAGAGTCATATATTGACTAAGAAATCTAAAAAGCGTAAGCTTAAGTTAACTCATGATGGTTTGGTACACAAAGCGGATGAGGATAACATTAAAACAATGTTACGTTTAAAGTAATACTGTTTTAATCGGTTAAAACAATTTATAAACCCTGGAGTTAGGCAAAATTATTTAGCAAGTACCTTTTAGGTCGCCTACTACAAAAAACAATTAAGAAATGCCAAGATCAGTAAATTCAGTTGCTAAGAGAGCCAGAAGAAAAAAGGTTCTTAAGCAAGCAAAAGGTTACTTCGGAAGACGTAAAAACGTCTGGACAGTAGCAAAGAATGCGGTTGACAAAGCGATGCAATATTCGTACAGAGACCGCAGAAACAAAAAGAGAACATTCCGTTCGTTATGGATTATGCGTATTAATGCAGGTGCAAGACAACATGGAATGAGCTATTCAAAATTTATGGGAGGATTAAAAGCTAATAACATCGAATTGAATCGAAAGGTTCTTGCAGATTTAGCGATGAATCACCCAGAAGCTTTTGAAGCTATAGTAAACAAAGTTAAATAAGGCTTTTAGCCAAATTAATAACAACATTTCGCTTAAAAAAATCCGGTTCATTAAATTGAATCGGATTTTTTATTATTACAATTATTTATTTTCAGGTTGCTTTAAAAACTATTCAAATGAAAGACATCAAACTAGTGGTTACAGATATGGACGGTACATTACTCAACAGCAATCATGAGGTTAGTCAGCGTTTTTTCGATGTCTTTAAAAAATTAAAACAACAGGATATTCTGTTTGTGGCAGCTAGTGGAAGACCTTACTACAGTATTGCTCAAAAACTTCGGCTTATAAAAAACGACATCATAATAGTTGCCGAAAATGGTGGTTTACTTATTCAAAATGATGATGTATTACTATCCAATATTATTAACGCTAATAAACTATTAAAAATATATAACTTGGTTTCTAATATTGACGACACCTACCCTATTTTCTGCACAAAAAATCAAGCTTATATCCTTAGAGCTTCGGACAATTTAGTAGATACATTTTCCGAATACTATTCTGATTATACCATTATTGATGCTTTTGAAGAGATTACCGATGACGTTATTAAAATTGCATTATATCACACTACAGATTCAGAAGCTCATATTTTTCCTTTTGTGAAACATTTAAAATCTGAATTTAATGTTGTTGTTTCAGGGAACAATTGGGTAGATATTTCTGAAACGGACACACATAAAGGACACGCTATTACATTTTTGCAGAAAATGAATAATATAAAACCTTCAGAAACCATGGCTTTTGGTGATTATAATAATGATTTAGAACTACTAAAATGTGCTAAGTACAGTTTTGCTATGGCAAATGCACATCCTAATGTAAAAGCTGTAGCCAACTATAACACTAAATCTAACAATAACTTTGGAGTGGAACTTATTTTAGAAGCTTTAGTTGCCGAAAGCAGTAAGCACTAATCGTCTTCCCGATTCATTATTTCTATGCTCACAAAGGTAAATACCTTGCCAAATCCCCAAATTTAATTCACCGTTTGTTATCGGGATTTGAACAGACACTCCCATTAACGATGCTTTTATATGTGCTGGCATATCATCAGAGCCTTCAAAAGTGTGTTTGTAATAAGATTGGTTCTCTGGAACCATTTTATTGATATGACTTTCAAAATCTAATCTTACTGTAGGATCTGCATTTTCATTTATAGTTAAACTAGCGGAAGTATGCTTTATAAATACTTGTAACTGACCGATGCTAATTTCAGAAATCTCTGGAATAGCGTTTAATACTTCAGCCGTTATTATATGAAAACCTCTTGAAAATGCTTTTAGCCTTATTTCTTTTTGAAAGAATTGCATAGTAATGAAGGTTACTTATTATTCTGAGTCTTCAGAAATTTCATCAATAGCATATTTGAATTCTTCCCAATTAACTAGACCATCACTATCTTTATCATAACCTTCAATAAGTTTAGAGGACACGATACCTCGGATGAACCCATTAATCTCTGCTTGCTTTAACAATTTCACAATCTCTTTCTTTGTCAATTTTCCATCACCATCTATATCAAAGAATGCAAAAGCCTCTTCAGGAGTGCTATAATGGTTCGTTATTAATATTTGAATTTTATTAAGTATAACTTCTTTTCTTCCCATTTTTAATTGAATTAATTAAGAGTTAAAATACTAAAAAAACAACTAAATATTAGTGAAATCAAGTTTTTTGCTTCTTCTTTTTAGCTGCTGGAAATAGCACATTATTTAAAATAAGACGATAGCCAGGTGAAGTAGGATGCAAATCGAGCTCAGTTTTAGGGTCGCCTACTCTATGCGTATAATCTTCTGGGTCATGACCACCATAAAAGGTAAAGAAGCCTTTTCCTTTAATGCCATGAATATATTTAGCTTCACCATTGGTTCTGTTCTCACCCATTACTAACACATTCGATTTAATCTGTTCTCTAGTGAAAGACGTAGTTTGTCCCATAAAACCTTTAACTAAAGCTGTATGGTTTTGGGTCAACATTGTTGGGATTGGATCCCATTTAGCCGAATATTCCATCAGCGAAAAATAATCTGTTGTATATGGTATTTGCCGCTTACGTGTCATGTCGATTGATGAAAACTCGTAAACATTTGGGCTTCTTTCTAAAATGTAATCCTTAAAAGCGAAAGTGTTTTTAAAGTCAATTTTACTCTGATAACTTGGGTCACTTCCGTCACCATCAAACATTGGCTCACAGATATCTACATTTTTTGCAGAAAGTGCTATATCAAAACTGTCGGTAGCAGAACACATAGCAAACATAAAACCACCTCCTACAACATAATCTCTTATTTTGAGTGCAACAGCCAACTTTGCATCCGAAACTTTACTGTAACCTAATCGCTTTGCTAATTCTTCTGCATTTTTCTTTTCTTCAATATACCATGCCGCAGAACGATAGGTTCTATAAAATTTACCGAATTGACCCGTAAAGTCTTCATGATGAAGATGTAACCAATCATATAGTAGTAACTCATCCTTTAAAACTTCTTCATCGTATATTGTTTCATATGGAATCTCCGCATAGGTCAATACCATTGTTACCGCATCATCCCAAGGTTGTTTTCCGTAAGGTGTATAAACCGCAATTTTCGGGGCTTTTTCTAGAACAACTGCTTCTTGGTTAACAGCAGGACTAGCAATCTCTTCTAAAATTTGAGCCGCTTTTGCATCAGATATCACTTCAAAAGTAACCCCTCTAATTTGACATTCACGTTGAATAATTTCTGCATCTGGTAATAAAAATGAACCTCCTCTATAATTCAGTAACCATTTTACTTTAAGCTCTCGCTCTAGTGTCCAATACGTGACTCCATAAGCCTTTAAGTGATTTTCTTGCGTTTCTGCATCCATAGGAATGAGTATGTAAGATGCATAAGCATTAATGCTTAAGGAAAATACAAATAAAATGAAGGCAATTTTTTTCAAGTTCATAGATCTATACCATAATAACAATGAATTATCGTATTCAAACTTGTTCATTTTCTGTTCTATTTTCTTGTTCATAAATTTCCTTAACTAAGGCTATGCAAATTAATCACAGCGTCATATAACAAAAAAGCAACTTCGTTTTCGACACAAGAATTCATTATCATACTGGTAATAAAACGAAATATAACTAAATTTTAGTCTACACTCCTTCATTTTATCATTCTTTTAAGACCTAAATAGAATACGAAATAAGTTTTTCGTAGTGAGGTTGGCATTCACTTAATAATGAGTTTAAATGTTTTGGAAAAGGTGTTTCTTTTGGTTTATATTCTTGAAAACCACTTGACTTGTGTACATTACTATACCAATATTTAGCCCAAATGCCGTCTTCTTTTCTTTGTTGCGGTTGCCATGATAACATATTAGCATCAAATTCTATTTTAGCAAAATCACATAACTTCTGGAGTGTTTCTTCTGGGTTTAATAATACCTTTTTGGAGTCTAATACCGTAAAAGGAATATTGTGCTTTTCAAAATATTCTAATAATTCTATGTGTAGTGCATAACCAACATCATTAATAGTAGGATTCTTAATCACTTTATCAAAAGAAGGCAACATATCTTTAGGGTCTCTTGTTAGTATTATATTGACCGTATTTTTCATAAAGTCACGGTTTACACCTAGCAAGTGATGCGTCATATGCTTAAAAAACAATACTGGTTTTTCATTTGTATTGAGCATCATTTCTATCACTTTATCACCATTATTCTCCATCATCATCAAAATATCCTGTGAACCAGGATGATAAGAATGTGCTTCGGGATGATGCTTTAAATAATAGGCATACAAAGGCTCATCAAAAACTTTAGTGTCGTTTCGTTGTGCAAATGAATACATTAATGCTGTAGAAATATTTCGTGGCCCAGACCATAAGCAAATACGCTTTATATTATCCATCGCTTACTGAGTTTTCAATTAATGTTTTGTAAAGATTGCTTAGTTTTTTTGTCATATCACCATAGTTACCCTTACCAATTTGTCGACCATCAATTTTTGTAACTGGTGTTAATCCACCAAATGTTCCTGTAACAAAAGCCTCGTCGGCTCCATAAACATCAAACAATGAAAAATCTTTTTCAAAACATGGAATATCATTTGCTTTACAAACTTCAATAACTTTAGCCCTTGTAATACCGTTCATGCAATACTTGCTTGTAGATGTCCATACTTCATTATTCTTTACGATGAAAAAATTAGTTGCATTACATGTAGCAACAAACCCATGAATATCTAACATTAAAGCTTCATCTGCTCCAGCCTGGATTGCTTGAATTAATGCTTGTACTTCGTGAAGTTTACTATGGCAATTTAATCTTGGGTCTAAATAATCTGGTGAACCTCTTCTAATCGTACTTGTAAATAAGGTAATTCCTTTTTCCTTAGACTCTTTAGAAGCTGTTTTATATTCTGGGATAATAACCACATTCGGACCAGATATAGTTAATCTTGGATCTTGGGAAGGTGTTTTTTTGATACCACGTGTTACCATGATTCTCACATGAACTCCATCACTCATATCGTTGGCCTTCAGTGTAGCCCATACCTTTTTAGTAAGTTCTTCTTTCGTAAACGGTAAATGCATACCTACTGTTGCAGCAGATTGCCATAAACGACTAAAATGATCTTCTAAAAAAACTAAAATACCATGATGCAAACGTAAAGCTTCCCATACACCGTCACCAACTAAATAGCCACTATCAAAAACTGAAATTTTGGCTTCATTTCTTGGAAAAAGCTGATCATTTATAGAGATTAGAATATCATTATTTCTAGAATCTTCTAGAGCGTTGTGTGTCCCATGAACCATAGACTTAATTTTAAAGTAGAAAGATACTTAAAATTATATCTTGTTATAACAAAAAAGGTTTAGTCTAATGTCGTTTCATTACCAGATAGTAGGCTAGCAATAATCTTGGTATTTGGAAATTGTTCTAAAATAATTTTAATAAAAACTGTTATCGGTATTGCCATAACTAGTCCCGGAATTCCCCAAAGAAAACCCCAAAACATAAGCATTACTAATACAGCTATTACATTTATAGAAAACGATTTACCCATAAAAATAGGCTCTAAAACAGCTCCAAAAGTGACTTGAACCATTGAAATTGAGAATATAAAAAAGAACAAAGTACTTGTTGGATCTAACTCAACAAATGCAAAAATGGAGAGACATATAACAGAAATAAAAGAGCCTACCATTTGAACAAAATTAATTGCAAAGGCAAATAAGCCCCAAAATATTGGGAAGCTCACGTCAAAAAAGACACACATTAAACCTGTAAACAATCCTGTTAGTGCACTTACTAATACTTTAACTTTTATAAATTTTATGAGATCTTTTTCAATCTTCATAAATGTTTTAATGGAAGTATGTTTTTGTTTTAGAATTGTATTATTTAACAGTTTATGCACATTGATAGATTCCGCTAACCAAAGCACAACAAAGAAAACAGTCATTAATAAACTGGTTAGGAATGAATTTACAAAACCTAAGGTTGATCCTAAGTTTTCTTTTTGAAACAATTGCGCCAAAACGTTTTTATCTTGTTCAAATTCAATACCATAGTTTTCTAATAAATAACCTTTTAAAAGTGTTATTTTTTCTTCGGCTTTAGGGAAGAACTCAGATTTAGTTGCTAATATTTCTTTACTAGATAATTGCACTAATTCAATACCCAATTTAAGTCCTCCTGCGGCTAATAGCAATACAATAATTATACTAATAACTTTAGGAACTTTTCTTCGTCCGAGCCAACGCATTAGAGGTAAAAACAGTAATGCTATAAACATTGAGAATATCAATGGAATAAATATGAACGATAGTATTTTAAGGAGATAAAATACTAAGGGAACAACTATGATAAGTAACAAGATATTTGTTGTACGTCTTTGATCTAGCATGAGGCAGTTTCTTTAAATAGGCGCGTAAATATAAGCCAAAAAACGTTTTTTGACTTCATAAAAGGCTGTTAAAAAGGAACTCCATCATCTTCTGGCCCATCAAAAGCATCAGAAGCCGAAGGGAAACTATCTGGTTTAAAGGTATCATCATTAGCTGCTGCATTCATTTTTGAATGGAATTCGCCAAATGGAGTATCAAAGTCATCCAAATTATCAAACTTACCTAAATGACCGATAAACTTCAAACGAATGTTATCTAAACCACCATTTCTATGTTTAGCCACAATAAACTCTCCTTGCCCTTCTGTAGGTGAACGTTCTTCATCATCCCATTCATCTATTTTGTAATATTCTGGTCTATAGATGAACGAAACAATATCTGCATCTTGTTCAATCGCTCCAGATTCACGTAAATCCGATAGCAAAGGACGTTTACTTCCACCACGAGTTTCAACAGCACGCGATAACTGAGATAATGCAATTACAGGAATACTTAACTCTTTTGCTAAAGCTTTAAGGTTACGAGAAATAGTAGATATTTCTTGTTCTCTATTACCGCCTTTTTGACTTCCACCTGCTGTCATCAACTGCAAATAATCAATCATTATCATTTTAATGCCATATTGAGATGCTAAACGACGTGCTTTTGCTCTTAAATCGAAAATTGAAAGTGAAGGTGTATCATCAATAAATAATGGGGCTTTTTCTAAAGTTTTTACTTTAACGTTAAGTTGTTCCCATTCGTGCTTTTCGAGTTTTCCTGTTCTTAGTTTTTCTGAGGATAATCCTGTTTCACTCGAAATTAAACGCGTAATTAATTGCACTGAAGACATTTCTAAAGAAAAGAACGCTACAGGAATATTACTATTTACCGCAACATTACGAGCCATAGTTAATGTAAATGCCGTTTTTCCCATACCAGGACGCGCAGCTACAATCACTAAATCGGATGGTTGCCAACCAGAAGTCAACTTATCTAACTTATCAAAACCAGAAGGAATACCACTCATTCCCTCTTTATTAGAAATTTCTTCAATTTTTTTCTTTGCTTGTATCACTAAACTTTGAGCAGTCTCAGTGGATTTTTTAACATTACCCTGAGTAACTTCATAAAGCTTGGCCTCCGCATTATCTAGAAGATCAAAAACATCTTTAGTTTCGTCATAAGCCTCTTCAATAATTTCGCTCGAAATTTTGATTAAACTTCGTTGAATATACTTTTGAAGAATAATACGCGCATGAAACTCAATATGTGCTGAAGATGACACACGTTGTGTTAAAGAAATAAGATAAAAATCACCACCAACCAAGTCTAACTTTTCATCTTTCTTTAACTGACTAGAAACGGTTAATAAGTCAACAGGTTCACTATTTTCAAATAATTTGAAAATAGCTTCAAAGATATATTTATGTGCCTCTTTATAGAAAGCTTCTGCACTTAAAATGTCAATAACCTCATCTACACCCTTCTTGTCTATCATCATAGCTCCAAGCACAACTTCTTCTAAATCAATAGCTTGAGGAGGTATTTTTCCTTTTTCCAAGCTAATTATTGTGCTCTTATCGACTTTATAGCCTTGTATTGGGTTGGGTTGTTTCATAAGTAACAAAAGTAGCGAAATTGTATCGACGAACTGCACATGGACTGTTTAGCAATCTCAACAGGTCTTTAACAATTTAACTGTTAATAACTCTAATATATTGTTAATAGTGACAAAAAAAACCGAAGTTAAAACTTCAGTTTTTTTAAGTTGCCTATGTTTAGTGGATTTAGTCTTTATAGACTCCCATTTCATCATATTTATCCATACGCTGTTTCACTAAATCTTTTGGTGATAAGTTTTTAAGCTCTTCATAAGATTTAACGATTGCATCTTTAACAGCTAAAAATGCTTTTTCTCGGTCTGTATGTGCACCACCAAGTGGTTCTTTGACAATCTGATCAACCAGCTTCATACGCTTCATGTCTTTAGCAGTAAGTTTTAGAGCTTCTGCTGCTTGTTCTTTATATTCCCAGCTTCTCCATAATATTGAAGAACATGATTCTGGAGAAATAACAGAATACCAAGTATTTTCTAACATTAAAACACGGTCTCCTACTCCAATACCTAATGCACCACCAGAAGCACCTTCTCCAATTATTACTGTAATAATTGGTACTTTAAGACGGGTCATCTCTAAAATATTTCTCGCAATAGCTTCCCCTTGTCCGCGCTCTTCTGCTTCTAAACCAGGATAAGCACCAGGCGTATCAATTAAGGTTACTACAGGAATTCCAAACTTTTCCGCAGATTTCATTAAACGTAATGCTTTACGATAACCTTCTGGATTTGACATTCCGAAATTACGGTACTGCCTTGTTTTAGTATTAAAACCTTTTTGTTGACCAATAAACATATAAGATTGGTCTCCGATTTTACCTAAACCACCAATCATAGCCTTATCGTCTTTCACATTTCTATCTCCATGTAACTCTAACCAAGAGTCTCCGCAAAGTGCTTTTATATGATCTAAGGTATAAGGTCTATCCGGATGGCGAGATAATTGTACACGTTGCCAAGCTGTAAGATTTTTATAAATATCTTTTTTAGTTTCAGCTAATTTTTTTTCAATCTGCTTGCAGGTTTCAGTGACATCAACATCACTTTCCTTTCCTATAATCTGGCATTTATCTAGCTGTTCCTCTAATTCTTTTATTGGTAATTCAAACTCTAAGTATTCCATACAATTTGAAGTTAGGTTTTTTGTTAGTTAGTTAATGCAAACCTACGTATTCTAATTTAATTTTTAGAACTATTTACATAAAAGTAGGTTCTCTTTGACCTATTACAAAAATAGACTTTATCGAAGAAAATATAAAAACTTTAATCGGTAATTTTATGTGTTTTGCCTTTTCGTCTTTTATAGTTTTTGAATACGGCATCAAATAATACAGTTACAATTACAAGAATAGCACCTATGTAAAATTGTGGTGACATTTTTTCAGTCTCAGGAAATAAAATCAGAGCAAGCGCTATACCATAAATAGGCTCTAAATTATAACTCAAAATTACTGTAAAAGGACTTATATAACGCATTACTTCAACTGCACCAATAAAAGCATAGGCTGTACAAACAGATGCTAGGATGAAAAGATAAATCCAGTCAGAATTTGAAAGCTTAAAGAATTCCGCATTAAAACGAGTTCCTGACAAAAGGATAAATGCGGTTAGAAACAATACACCACTTATAAACTCGTAAAATGAAATGATTGTAGCGTTATAACGTTCTATAAATCGTCCATTAATAACAGCAAACAATGTTGAAAATAATGCAGATAATAACCCTAAAATAATACCATTGAGATAACTCATTTCGCTACTGGTTATTAAAAAGACTCCAAATATTACAATAATGCCAAAAAGTATTTCGTAGCCTAATATGCGGCGTTTAAAAAAAATAGGTTCGATAAAAGAGGCAAAAAAAGCTCCTGAAGAAAACATAGCAAGTGCTATAGATACATTGGCCTGATTGATGGCTTCAAAAAAAGTAATCCAATGTAAAGCTATAATGATACCTGCTACTGAAAATTGTAAAAATGCTTTTTTAGTAATTTTTATATTAAGTTTTATAATCTTAATATATACAAACATCAAAACACCAGCTATTGCCATTCTATACCAAACTAACTCTAGCGAGCCAATAGTAATAAGTTCTCCAAGAATTGCTGTAAAGCCAGCAATAAAAACTAAAAGGTGTAAGTGTAAATAATGCTTTAGTTTAGCGTTTGGCATTTTGCAGAAGGTATATTGCTAAAATACCAAATATAAAATTAGGAAACCATACTGCTATAACTGCAGGGAAATTTGACTGCTCTGCCATGACTCCAAAAATCTTATCAAAAAAGACATAAATCATGGCAATAGCAATACCAAAAGCTAAATTGACGCCCATACCGCCACGCCTCTTTACAGATGACACTGCAACTGCTATTATAGTTAGAATAAATATAGAAACTGGTAAACTCCATTTTTTTTGCTTCACCACTTCGTAGCGCCCAATATTAGGAGAACCTCTCTTTTTTTCTGCTTCAATAAATCTTAAAAGCTCACTATAAGGTTTTGTTTCCGCAGCATATGAAACAGGTGTTAAATCTTCTAATTCAAATGGTAGATTCAAATTTTTTTTATTCTCTTTTTCTACAGTTTCTATACCATTTTCAAAACTACGTTTTAGATATTTAGTTAATTGATAACTTGAATCTTCTTCAACATATCGTATACTACTGGCGAAAATTTTATATTTGAGCTCATTACCCTCAAAATGCTCGTAAGTAAAGTTTCTTCCTACTTGTGTACTGGTACTAAAGTTGCTTACAAAAATATAATCATTATCGTTGATCTGCTGATAGACATCACGTGTTTTTTGAACTTGTTTATTTTTCTTAAGATACTTAAATCGAAACTCATTAAAACCCTGACTGGCAATCGGTGCCAAATACATTCCTAAAAACAAAGCGAAAACCGCTACGATAGATGATCCTATAAGGTAAGGCCTTAAAAATCTAGAAAATGAAACTCCAGAACTCAGAAAAGCTACAATTTCTGTATTATTAGCCAACTTAGAAGTAAACCAAATTACAGATAAAAATAAAAATAAAGGAAATAGTAAGTTTGCGAAATAGACGGTGAAATCGAGATAATACGCAGTTACATCTCCAAATGGAGCCTTGTTTTCTAGCATCTTTCCTACCTTCTCTGCTAAATCTACTGTAATTCCAATGGGAATAAACAATAGCAACATCATTAGAAATGTAAGTAAATACCGCTTTAATATGTACCAATCTAGTATTTTCACCTACTATAGTCTATTATCCATTTGTTTCACCATTTTTTCTTTCCAAGATCCAAAATCTCCTTCAATTATATGTTTTCTCGCTTCTCTAACTAACCATAAGTAGAAACCAAGATTATGAATCGTAGCAATCTGCTTTCCTAATAATTCATTTACTGTAAACAAATGTCTTAAATAGGCTTTGCTGTATTCAGTATCTACAAAAGTAATACCCATTTCATCGACAGGAGAAAAATCATTAGCCCATTTCAAATTCTTAATGTTTATTGTACCATGTGCCGTAAACAACATGCCATTTCTAGCATTTCTTGTTGGCATTACGCAATCAAACATATCCACACCTAACGCGATATTTTCTAATATATTGATTGGTGTACCTACTCCCATAAGATATCTAGGCTTGTCTTCTGGTAAAATACTGCAAACCACATCTGTCATTGCATACATTTCCTCGGCAGGCTCACCAACTGATAGTCCACCTATAGCATTACCTTCTGCATCAGCATTGGCAATATATTCTGCAGATTGTTGCCTCAAATCTTTATATGTACTCCCTTGAACAATCGGAAAAAAGGTTTGTTCGTAATCATATTTAAAAGGAGTCTTTTTTAAATGTGTTAAACAACGTTCTAACCAACGATGCGTCATATGCATAGAACGTTTTGCATAATTATAATCGCATGGATAAGGTGTACATTCATCAAAAGCCATAATAATATCTGCTCCAATGCTTCGCTGCACTTCCATGACGTTTTCTGGAGTAAAAAAATGGTAACTACCATCAATGTGCGACTTAAATTTCACTCCTTCTTCTTTAATTTTTCTATTAGCAGACAACGAATAAACTTGATAACCACCAGAGTCCGTTAAAATATTCCGATCCCAATTCATAAACTTATGTAAGCCGCCAGCTTGTTCTAAAATTGGTGTTTGAGGTCTTAAATACAAATGATATGTATTTCCTAAAATTATATCTGGATTAATATCATTCTTTAACTCTCTCTGATGCACACCTTTAACAGAAGCTACAGTGCCGACAGGCATAAAAATTGGAGTCTCAATTTTACCATGATCTGTAGTAATAACTCCAGCTCTGGCTTTAGTTTCTTTGTCTGTTGCTAAGCGTTTAAAATCCATTGAAAATTATGTCTGATGGCAAATATAAATAACTCAATTACATTCGTTCTTAATTAAAAATAAAAATTGTTAGCAAATCCCTAAAATCGTTAATAAGTGATAACTATCAATCTTTGAAAGGCTTTTATAAAAACCTATTTTTGTGCCAATAATTTAAGCTATATAATATGCCAAATATTCAACAGTTAGAAGATTTAACCACACAAGTTCGTAGAGATATTTTACGCATGGTACATAAAGTAAATTCTGGTCATCCAGGAGGTTCTTTAGGTTGTGCCGAATTTTTCGTTTCATTATATAAAGAAATTATGGATCGAAACGAAGTCTTTGATATGGATGGAAAAGACGAAGATTTATTCTTTCTTTCAAACGGACATATTTCACCCGTATTTTATAGTGTTTTGGCTAGATCTGGTTACTTTCCTGTGGAAGAATTGAACACGTTTAGATTAATAGATTCTCGTTTACAAGGGCATCCAACAACACATGAAGGTTTACCTGGTGT
The DNA here is from genome assembly GCF_044594915.1 of Winogradskyella sp. R77965. GTDB lineage: Bacteria > Bacteroidota > Bacteroidia > Flavobacteriales > Flavobacteriaceae > Winogradskyella. The sequence goes on from NZ_CP138990.1 coordinate 1,136,782, forward strand.
AAGAATCGCATCAGGTTCACTAGGCCAAGGAATGTCTGTTGCTATTGGTGCTGCACAAGCTAAGAAACTAAATAACGATAACCATATCGTATACAGTCTTCATGGTGATGGAGAATTACAAGAAGGACAAAACTGGGAAGCTATTATGTATGCCTCTGGGAAAAAAGTAGATAATCTTATTTCTACCATAGATTTAAACCACCAACAAATTGATGGTTCTACAGACGATGTTTTACCTATGGGAAGCCTTAAAGCAAAGTTTGAAGCTTTTGGCTGGACTGTTTTAGATATTGAGAAAGGAAATAATATAGAAGCAATTCTTAATGGAATGGCTGAAGCTAAGTCTTTAACAGGGAAAGGGAAACCTGTTTGTGTGTTATTACATACAGTAATGGGTAATGGTGTAGATTTTATGATGCATACACATGCATGGCATGGAAAAGCACCAAATGATGAGCAATTAGCCATTGGGTTAGAACAGAATGCTGAAACTTTAGGAGATTATTAAACCACTTTTGAATTACGAATTTAGATTTATGAAAACATACACATACACAGAAAAGAAAGATACAAGAAGCGGTTTTGGAGCTGGTTTAGCGGAATTAGGACGTACAAATCCTAATGTCGTTGCCCTCTGTGCAGATTTAATTGGTTCTTTAAAAATGAATCAGTTTATAGATGAAAATCCTGAGCGTTTCTTCCAAATAGGAATTGCTGAAGCAAATATGATGGGAATAGCTGCTGGTTTAACTATTGGAGGGAAAATTCCATTTACGGGTACGTTTGCAAATTTCTCTACTGGTAGAGTTTATGATCAGATTCGTCAATCTATTGCATATTCTGGTAAAAACGTAAAAATCTGTGCATCTCATGCTGGCTTAACCTTAGGTGAAGATGGTGCAACACATCAAATATTAGAAGATATAGGTTTAATGAAAATGCTACCAGGTATGGTAGTTATTAACCCTTGTGATTATAACCAAACAAAAGCTGCAACTATTGCTATTGCAGAACATGACGGACCAGTATATTTAAGATTTGGACGTCCATCTGTTCCAATTTTTACTCCTGCTGATCAGAAGTTTGAAATCGGTAAAGCCATTCAATTTACAGAAGGCACAGATGTTACTATTGTGGCAACTGGTCATTTAGTTTGGGAAGCATTAGAAGCTTCAAAAGCCTTAAACGAGGCAGGAATCTCTGCTGAAGTTATTAATATTCATACTATAAAACCTCTAGACGATAAAGCTATTTTAGATTCCGTTTCTAAGACAGGTTGTATTGTAACTGCAGAAGAACATAACTATCTAGGTGGTCTTGGTGAAAGTGTTGCTAGAGTCTTAGCACAACACAGACCTACTCCACAAGAGTTTGTAGCAACCAATGATACTTTTGGAGAATCGGGAACACCAGCTCAACTGATGGATAAGTACGGATTAAACAGTGCTGCTATACAAAAAGCAGTAAAAAAAGTATTAAAAAGAAAATAAGTTCGTTTTGGCAACGTTTTTGATATTACATACCTAATCTTAAAAACGAACATTATGAAAAATTTGAAAAAGTCAGCTTTATTTGCTGCAATTTTAGCATTTATTAGTTTTAGTTTAAGTGCACAAGAAGGAAGTGCTTTTGGTATTAAAGGTGGTTTAAACTACAGTGCTAATGGCGATTATTTTCAGTCTATTGGCGATAATGCCAAAAATCCAGATCGTAATATTGGTTATCATATCGGAGTCTTCGGAAAAATTGGCAAGAAGCTTTATTTTAGACCAGAACTCATCTACACAGCAACCAAAAGTGATTATGACAGTGATAACTTCAATGTCAAAAAAATTGATGCTCCTCTTTTAGTTGGAATGAAAGTTTTAGGTCCAATTAGTGTTTTTGGCGGACCATCACTACAATATATTTTAGATACTGAATTTGAAGGTATTAGTATTGATAATGTAGAAGATGATTTCTCAGTGGGATTGAATTTTGGAATCGGTCTTAATCTTAAAAAAATAGGAATTGACTTGAGGTACGAAAGAGGATTCAATAATAATGAAGCTACTTTTATTGATAACAATATTGGAACTAATGTTACTAGTAGAATTGATACTAGACCAGATCAGCTTATTTTGAGTTTATCTATTGCATTATAAAAATTCTAAAATTTTAAATGAAGAAAGTCCCTAACGTTCACTGAACTGCAAAAGTTGGAAGATTAAATAGAAGATTTAATTTGGATTATGAGCTCAAAATTTTATTGGGCTCATTTCATTTAAAGTTCAATCTATTCTTTCCTTTTTGTAAAACTGAAGATAATCTTGAATATCCGATTTAATTATAATTAAGAAGCTCTTCATTACCTCACCATCAAGACAGTTAGCCTGTCTGTAGAAACACTCTTTTCATTATTTTGTTTCAATATTTTTTAATCCATAGGCATCTTAAATTGCGCCCTGTTCTCAGAATGAATTAGCAATTTCTTTGTTTTGGTATTTTTAGCACTACTTTTTTTAGGATAGTATCCACCTGTCCAAAGTTTGGTAATTCAGAAAGTTGATAACTGATTATTTATTTCACAAGTCCAAAATGGCAGATAGTTAAAGTCTAATGCCCTTCGAATAGTGTCTAACTTTTTGAGAAACTTACGTCTGGTCCTTTTTTTAACGCTTTAGTGTAAAGTGGCCTGAATAACTTTTATTCTTACTTGGACGCTTTAGCACAAACCAATAGTCCGAAGCTGGCATTAATTTGCCATTATAAGTACCGTCCCAGCCTATAGAATCCGAATCCAATGATGCTAGTTGTTTTCCGTACCTATCATATATGAGTATTTCAAAGTCTCTTTCTGAACTTGGAAACTTTATTTTCCAATAAGGATTATGGCTATCACTATTAGGTGTAAAAAACTTAGGGTAACCAAGTACAAAAACAGATTCGGATATGATACCACATCCATTCTTATCTCTTACATATACGATATATTCACCTTGCGTTAAATTAGAAAAAGTGCTGCTGTCTTGATATATAAAATCATCTATTGAAAATTCATAATCACCAAGCCCTTCCGCAATAACAGAAATGCTATTTATGGTACTCCATTCTTCAACTTCAATATCAGTAATAGTTGCTGTATTGGACGCTATGACGGTAAATGTCTTAGTTGTATAACATGATATTTCTGGTACAGTATTATAATTTCTAATAACATCTACCGAGTATGTTCCTGTTGAGTTTACCAAAATAGATGTTGAAGTTTGCCCTGTGGACCAATTATAATCATCAAAACCTTCTTCTGCGTTCAGTTCTAAGGGTTGATTCTCACACAGATAAAGTGTAATATTTTCAACAATATCTGGTCTCTCTAAAATATTTAAGTCAAAAGAAGTTATATCGAAACAACTTGAATTGAAATTATTTTGTAAACGAGCAAATATGGTCTGCGAACTTGACGCATTGTAATTAAAATCTAGTGGGTTTATACCACTAATTGCATCGCTTTCAGAATCAAAGAATAATACAGAAAAATCTTCACTACTCTGATTACCAATGATTTCATCAATCTTTGTGTTCAAATCAAATAAAGTCAAACCATCATTGTCAACATCTTCACAACTTATATAATCTATGGGAGTATTAGCCACTGGTATTTCATAAATTATAATCTCCTCTGATAGCGTTACAGATTGCCCTACAATAGTTGCGTCTACCGTTACTCTATATGACCCTGGATTCGTGTAGATATGTGTTGGACTTAAAAGATTCGATGTTGTTCCATCATCAAAATCCCAAAAAGCAGAACTTACGTCGACCTCTGAAAATAGTTCAAATATAGTTTCACTTCCTAAGCACGTATTATTTGTATTAAATGTAGCATTAAAAAGGGATTGTACGAATGGAGGTAGTCCCAATTTCGCAATCCTTCCACCAAGATCTACAGCTCCTATTTGATAATTTGAACCTAAGCCTAAAGTATTGGGATTTTCTATAACATCTATTGCTGTTTTCTCTGAATTACTAACATAAATTTTACCATCAATAGCGAGCTGTAATGCACCTAGTACATTATTACCCTGATACAAAATAGTATCAGAATTAATTATGTCTTGGGCATTTGTATGTGTAATATCAAATTGATGTAATATGGAACTAGGTGTATTGGTGTTAAAATTAAAATCTTTATCTGTTACATATAATAGCTTGCCATCAGGTGAAAACTCTACACCATAAGCTCCAGAAGTAGATGAAACTTCGTTAAAGTAATCACCAATTAAAATAGGATTCGATACTATACCAGTATTATCATTAAAATCAAAGATTTCGATATTGCTATTTTCACCACCAAACTTGGCACTTGCTAAACGTTTACCATTTGGAGATATCTTTAAATAACCAATTGTATTTGCGATATTTGGATTAAGCACTCCAGGGTTTAAATCTCCATGAACTGTTCCGACCGAAGAGACAACTGGATTTTCATTAATACCAGAAGGTGTAATTTGATATGCTAAAAAGTTATTATTTCCCCATTCGTGAGCTAAAATCCAAAAATCTGTTCCGTTAGCGTGTTGAACAGCAGAAATTTTTTCGGCGGTAGGTGTCATAAGCTCTATATTTTTAGCTGTAGTAACATCACCATTACCATTATTAAGACTCATATCTACAATTGAATACCTAAAACCATCATCACCTGCAGAACTATCTACTGTAAAAACAAAATATATAGTTGATGATCCTGGTTGAGGTATAATTATACCCGACTGAGTACTTGATGGATCTCCCAAAAGCCCAAAACCATTGGACATTTGGTTATGATTTCTATCCCATATAGAAATACCATCTGTATAAAAAAGTAATTGACCGTTTGCATCAGATATAGTGCCACAGCCTTCATTAGTGACAAGTTCTCCATTTAAATCTAGCAATGGTTCTCCTGTACTAAAATCAAGACCAGCATTAACTCCAAAGTACCAATATGTAGCTTCGCCTTGAGCCATTATTTTCGCATGACAAAGTGCTACTACAGTAAGTAAAAATGCAATTCTTTTCAAAATATTTTTTTAATAGATAGCAACTCTTTATGACTATGAATAGAACTTAAAAATAAGTAATACCTCATTTCTCATTTACAATTTTTCTTCAGTTCTACTAAAATACAATTATTTTGTAGTGTTTACTACAAAAAATATGGTATTAGTATTGCAATTTAAGCCTAAAAATCTTGTTAATATTCTGTCAAATTGCAACAGGTTTATCTCAAAATGCTTTTTGTTTATTACCTTTACATCGTAACAGAACTGCATGCGCAACTTACTCATTCTATTTTTATGTCTAACTACAGTTAATGGCTTTGGTCAAGACAGTACTGCAACAAAAACACCCGCTAAAGTTAAAGGGACTATAATTAGCTCTTCTACTGATGCTCCTTTGGGTGAGGTAAATATTGTAAATATCAATCAAGTAAAAGGCGTAGCAACTGATGACAATGGTGTGTTTGAAATCTCAGCAAAAGCTAATGACACTTTACACTTGTCTTATATTGGTTATAAATCTATAAAAGTTAGAGTGACAAATGACTGGCTAAAATTTGGTAATACAGAAATTGTGATGACCGAATTGGCTTTAGCATTAGAAGAAGTAACCGTAAAGTCACTAGAACTAACAGGTTATTTAGAGGTAGATATGAAGCAAGTTCCTATTCGATCTAACAACCAATACAGAATTTCTGGTTTGTATGGCACAGGCTATGAGGGTGGTAAGAGGAACATTGCGACCAAAGTACTTGGTGCTATTTTTAATCCTGCAGATTTCTTATATAATATGTTTGGTAAAAAGCCGAACGAGATGCACAAGCTTAAGAAAATGAAGGAGGATGATGAGATTAGAAATCAATTAGCCACACGTTTTGATAGGGAAATGCTTTTAGTCTTACTACAAGTTACAAAGTTTGATTTGGACGAAATCGTCAACCAATGCAACTATTCAAAAGACTTTATAAACACGGCTAATGATCTTCAAATATTAGATGCTATAAGCGAATGTTACGAAGAATATAAAGTAATTAAAAAGAGTAAGGAGCGTAAAAACAAAAAGAAAAAAGGAAAAGCTTAATTACACCGAGTTAGTGTCTCAATACCTGAATAACATTCTATTTAAGATAGACCTTTAAAGTTTATAGCTCCTGCACTAGTTGAATATTATTTCCACAAGTATCATTAAAAACAGCCACTTTTACAGTGCCCATTTCTGTTGGTTTCATACTAAATTCTACATCTAGCTTAGTCAAACGTTCATATTCTGTATCAACATTTTGAACATCGAATTGAGTGTATGGATATCCTGCTTCCATCAACGCATCTTGGTAAACTTTAGACGGTTCAAAATGATTCGGAGCTGGTTCTAATAATAGTTCTGGTCCATCCTGCCATTCTGCTGAAACTAAGGTTAACCATCGATTTCCGCCTCCTAACGGAAGGTCTTTCTTCTTTATGAAACCCAGTTTTTCTGTATAAAACTTCAGAGCTTTTTCTTGATCTCGAACGGGAATACTAATTAATGTTACTTTCATTTGCTACTATTTATTATTTTTCATTGGTCACATATGATGTCCGATAACAATCACGTCGCATGATTCAAAACTGACAATGGCATTCCATCTTTGTTTAATTTTTAATCAAAATTCGGAATTCTTAATTTATTATGCTTCTCGAAAGTTGCTCTTTTTGAAATTCTGAAGGGGATTTTCCTGTTTTTGTTTTAAATAAAGTACTAAAAGAACCTAAGCTTTCAAATCCAATAGCAAAACAGGTTTCAGTTACCGACATTCCATTTATCAGATGTACCTTAGATTTCTCAATTCGTTTGTCTATTAAGTATTGTCTTGGAGTTTGTCCATAATATTTTTTGAACAAGCGCAGTAAGTGATACTTTGAAACAAATTGCATATGAGACAATACATCCAAATCTAAATTGTCATTATAATTATTTTCAATGTAGTTTTTAATACCAATTACAGTATTAATTTGTCCTTCATTTGAATAAACAATACTTCGAATTCTATTAAGTTTTTTCTCGTAAATCGTCATTATTCAGATTTCTAAATTACTACCAATTAAGCCTTAGAATGCAGAGCTACTCTATTCCCTTCAGAATCTATAAACACTCCCATACAACCATGGTCTTCTGATATTTTGGTCTTCTCTTGGTAGATTTTTCCGCCAGCCGCTTCTACTCTGCTGAGTTCAATTTGAACATCATCTGACATAAAATAAACAATTGTTCCTTCTTTACTAGGAATATAAGACTCTTGCTTTATTAAAGTGCCTGTGGCTCCATAAGCTCCATTATTATCAGGGAACCATCCCATTTTTAGTCCACCAAAATCTACATCTCTAATGTTTATTTTAAAAACAGTTTCGTAGAACTTCTTAGCGCGTTCCATATCATTTACAGGAATTTCGAACCAACCTATCATAATCTAAATATTTTTTTTATGAAACAGTTTCATTACCAGGAGCACTCACCATCCATTGAATACCAAATTTATCTATAACACTTCCAAATTTTCCGCCCCAAAACACCGCTTCAAAAGGCATTGTTACTTTACCTCCTTCCATTAAACCAGAAAATATGGCATATCCTTGTGCTTCATCATCGGCTGAGATACTTACATGAAAGTTGTTTCCTTTGTTTAAAGGCATATTAAAATCATCAGATGCTTTTAACTCACAACCATTATCAAAAGTAATGGTGGTATGCATTATTTTATTTTCAATTTCAGGTTTACAGTACTCAGGTGGTCCATCTTTGTAACGCATCACCATCTGAAATTCACCATCAAAAATAGCTTTATAGAAATTCATTGCTTCCTCGCAATTACCATCAAAAGAAAGGTAGACATCACATTTCATATCTATTGATTTTTAAGTTAGACAAGTAAGTTACAAAATTATGGAGTATCGTAAAAGCGCTCTACTATTTCATCATAGCTTTTTATTGTCTTCTTAATCCAGTCTAACAACTTTTCATTTCGCTCTTCTTCAGTAAGTTGCCATTTAATAGTAGATTTTCGTAATTGCGCTGTGACATGCTGAAGTATAATTGCTGCAGACACAGAAATATTTAAACTTTCGGTAAACCCAACCATTGGTATTTTTAAAAAACAATCTGCATTATCTATTACTTGCTGTGATAAGCCTTCTGTTTCTCTTCCAAAGAAAAAGCATGACTTCTTAGTAATATCAAAATCTATTAAATCAGAGTCTTGTGCGTGCGGACTTGTAGCTACAATTTGGTAACCGTTTTGTTTTAAGTCTTCAATGCAGCCTTTAGTTGTGTGGTATCGATTTAAGTCTACCCACTTCTGTGCTCCCATAGCTATTTCTCTATCAATACGCTTTGAATTAACTTCTTCAACAATATTGACTTCTTGTATACCAAATACATCGCAAGATCGTATCACAGCACTTGTGTTGTGCAGCTGATATACGTCTTCTGTTGCAACCGTAAAATGTTTGGTGCGTTGAGCCAATACGTTTTGAAACCGTTCTCTGCGATTATCCGTGAGGTAAGTTTGTAAATATTCTAAAAGTTTTAAATCTGGCATGACTCAAAAATACGGAATGTCATCTAGAGCGAAGCGAAGAATCTCAATACAAAATAGATTCTTCAGTCACAAAGTTCCTTCTGAATGACGGAAATTTGATTATTTTTAGTACATGAAAAAACACATCGTCGTATTAACAGGTGCTGGTATGAGCGCAGAAAGCGGAGTAAAAACGTTTAGAGACCATGATGGTTTATGGGAAGGGCACGACGTTATGAAAGTGGCTTCACCCGAAGGTTTTAGACAAAACCCTGAATTGGTTTTAGATTTTTACAACCAAAGACGGAGACAGCTCAAAGACGTGAAGCCTAATGAGGCACACAAAGATATAGCTTATCTTGAGCAAGATTTTAAAGTCACAGTTATTACCCAAAATGTAGATGATTTACATGAACGTGCAGGAAGCACAGACGTTTTGCACCTTCATGGCGAATTACGAAAAATACGAAGCACAGGAAATTATAACGATATTAAAGTATGGACAGAAGACATTAATCTTGGTGATTTATGCGAAAAAGGCTATCAATTACGACCACATATTGTTTGGTTTGGTGAAGATGTTCCTGAGATTGAAACTGCAGTTAAAATCTGCTATGCCGCAGATATTCTTGTCATTATAGGCACAAGTATGCAAGTCTATCCTGCTGCAAGTTTAATGGATTATGTACAACCAGATACTCCTATTTTTTATATAGATCCTAAACCAGCTAGTGTTAATACTACTAGTGTCACTGTTATTTCAAAATCTGCTACTGAAGGTGTTAAAGACCTAATAGAGCTCTTAAAATAAATTGCACTAAAATTATAACTAAACTAATCATCTGCGCTCAATTTAAAAAACTCATTTACAGACTTACCAAACACATCCGATAGCTTTAATGCTAAAACCGTTGATGGCACATAGCGATTAGCTTCAATAGAATTTATAGTTTGCCTAGAGACACCTATTTTTTTTGCTAAATCGTCTTGAGTTAAGTTTAATATGGCACGTTCTACTTTTATAGTATTCTCCATTATCTATAACGTTTTAAGGTCTGATAAAACGCTATCTGAATTAAGAACATAAAACTTAACAACTGAAAATCACCAAGCTGCTTATAAGCCTCACCTCCATTATGTACAAGATTAGAAACACCGAATTCTATATAAGGCATAACAATAGCATATACAACACCAACAATAAACGCTATAGCATAAGACTGCGCTCTTAAGGCTATTGTCATTTCATCTTCTTCTTTATCTCTTGCCAAAGAAATGCATAATAAACCAATAATAAAGATGGTTCTACCTATACTTCTAATCATTTCTGCATATTCTGGGAATTGTTTTCTTACAAAGAACAGTACAAATGCTAAAACCAACAAGACCACTCCTAACCACTTAAATGACGTTGGTAGTCTAAAATCTAATATTTTCTGTATGCGATGACGTTCACAATCAACAAAACTTTTTTTATTCATAATTGACAAGTATATTTTATATTAAGTAAAATTATTTTTACTATATGACAAATATACTTTACATTTTTGAATTTACCAAATGATTTTATTGAAACTTGACTTTGTAAATATTTTCTACTAACTTCGTTAACGTCTGATATAAGGCATTGAAACGGCCTCATATCACTAAGTTGCCAACAATTAAGGAAAAACTCAAAAATGAATAAAACATCAATAATTGGAGGTGGAATTGGAGGACTAGTAACAGCTTTGTGTTTTGAGAAATTAGGTATAGAATACAAACTTTACGAAAGAGCAGAAATATTAAGAGAAGTTGGAGCTGGAATTTGGCTATCACCAAATGCGCTTCAAGTTATTGAATGGATTAATCCTAAAATATTAGAGGATATACAGAATTCTGGAAATACGTTTAATAGAATTTTAGTTGCTGACCACAAACTCAAACCAATATCGGATTCTAGCCAAGAATTTATAAAGGAAAAATTTGGATATACTACTATGGCAATCCATAGGGGGAAACTGCAAAAAATTCTTTATTCTTATTTAACGAAAGAAAATATTATTCTAGATAAATCCTTTGTTAGCTATTCTCTAAATTCTGATGATTCATACAAAATTAATTTTCAAGATAGCTCTAGTGTTAATACAGAATCGATTATTGGAGCAGACGGAATAAACTCAAATGTAAGAAAGCAATTATTTCCTAAAAGCACATTAAGATACTCAGGACAAACCTGCTGGAGAGGTGTTGCAGATTTTGAAATTGATAGTCAATTAGCCTCTACAGGGTTTACACTTTGGGGTAAAAAACTTCAATTTGGAGTATCTAAATTAGAACAAGGAAAAACGTATTGGTTCGCTGTAAAATTAAGTGAACCAAACTTAGAGGATAACAGAGAAGTTCTAAAATCAAAACTGTCTGAAATGTTTTCTGAATTTCATCCTCTCGTTAATGATTTAATTAATAACACCTCAGAAACGAAAATTATTAGAGGAGATTTATCAGATTTAAATCTACTGAATACGTGGTATGACAAAAATATATGTTTAATTGGAGATGCTGCTCATAGTATGACACCAGATTTAGGTCAAGGAGGTGCACAATCAATAGAAGATGCTTATTATTTAGCAAACGTTATAAAAAAATCTACAGATTTTGAGAAAGCATTTGATAAATTCTATACTTCAAGAAAAAGTAAAGTTGAAAAATTAGTTAAACAATCAAGAACGACATCAAAAATTGCCATTACCAATAGACCTCTTGAAATTATTAGAAATTTTGTTTTTAAATATACCCCACAAAAGTTTATGAAAAAACAAATGATAGATTTATATACAATAGATAAAACTGTTGCCAACAACGTATAAAATTAATTGCTTAGTACGAGCCTACTTACGAAAATCCTCACGAAACTACACACAACAGCATGTATAGCGAATGAGGAGCAACAATGACTCTACGTGAGGCTCCCCTCACTGCGCCATACACAGTGGACGTTAACGAAATTGAAAAATCACTTATTTTTCTCAGCAATCCACTTACTCATATACTTAGTACTCTGAAGTGTTTGGTGCATTAATAATTGTCCAACAAAGTTATTTTGACGATGTGTCTTTAAGCCATTTGAAAGCTCTTTTATTCTATTTAAAAAACCAGATTCAAAATCTGTTTTATTGAAACGTTCATTTAAAACTTTAAAACCAAACTCTTGTTTTCTTTTCCAAGTTTCAGAATTGTTATAAAGCTCTACTGCATTCAAAACAAATTCATTAGAATTGTCTTCTATAAAACCATTATGTTCAAGTTCTCCAAACATACCTTCCGCTGCAATACTAGACATAACACAAGGTGTTCCATTTTGCATAGCATCTACAAGTTTACCTTTTAGTCCTGCTCCAAAACGTAAAGGCGCTAAGCAAACCTTAGCCTGTTGCATCACTGTATGAACATCTTCTGCAAAACCTTTTATTAAAAACCCTTCTTTTTTATTGTTTAACTGTGTTACTTTTTGGGATTCATAAGCTCCGTAAATATGTAATTCTGTACCGATAGCTATCGGGAGCAATTGTTTTCTAATTAATGGCCAAATAGTTTGTTTTAAATATAAAACCGCATCATAATTAGGTGCGTGTAAAAAATTGCCGATAGTGATGAAATGCTGTCGTGCTTCAAAATTTGGTAGTTGTTTTATTTCAGCTGTAGTCCCGATAGCCATCGGGATTGGTTCTAATAAAAATGGTAAATAAAAGAGTAAACTTTTATCGATTTTAAACTGGTTGGTTAGAATTTCTATTTCAGCTTCAGAAATTATTAAACTTAAATCGCAACGATAGATACTGGCAATTTCGCGTTTGGTAATATCGTTGTATAAATGTTTTACAGAAACGTCTACATTATCCTTTAAAGCCAATTCCCTAGCCTTTCGCAACCCATGGAAATCTTCTGTATCTAATATTCGTAAAGCCTTAGGACATTGCTCTGCAACGCGCCAACCATATTGTTCTTCAGTCATAAAACGATCAAAGAGCACAACATCTGGGTTCAATTCAGAAATAAAAACATCAAAAGAAGAATCGTTTAAAAGGATTGACTTGGTTTCAACAGAAATACTGTTTAAATCAAATGTATTATCTGAAGGATTTGCTGCAGAAGCAAATAGCACCTCATAACCTTGATTTTGAAATTGTTCTATCAACTGAAGCATTCTACTGCCAGCAGCAGAACTTTTAGGTTCTGGCCATACAAAACCAATAACTAAAAGGTTGTTATGAGACATAACAACCTTTTAACTGAAAATTACTATTTCCTCTATGACAAAATGGAAGACACATTTTTATTCGACTTATTCTTTTAAATAAACAAAACGTTCCAAGCGCTTAAGCTCTTTATCATCTACATATTTTCCAATCTCTTTTCTAAATTGTGCCAAATTTGCATACGGTCTGTATTCTTCAAATTCATGAGTCATTTTTTTACCAACGCCTGGTAAGGCTTTAATATCGTCTTCTGAAGCCGTATTTAATTCAACAGGAACAAATACGTAATTTAAATAACGTTGTACTTCACTTTCATCTACATACTTCCCTATTTCTCTCTTAAACTGTTTTACACTTATGTAAGGTCTATACTCTTCAAACTCATGTGCCATTTTATCACCAACACCGGGAATCATTTTAAAATCAGCTTCAGCGGTAGTATTCAAATTAAAAGGAACGAACATTTTTTTATAAAGTGTTTCTTTATTCTCTCCTTCTAGCAAGGCATCTAAATCTTTCATACCAAGAAACGGTCTTTGTTCTAAAATCTGACCCACAATCTCTGACGAAAGTCCTAACCCTTTTAAATCTTCTTCAGTAGCTAGATTAGCATTTAAAACTGTATTGACTTCAGCTTTTACCTCTGTTTTTTCTTCTGTTTCTGTGGTTTCAACCGTAGTACTTGTTTCCTTTTTTTCTTCTTCTGAATTTTTACAAGATGTAAAGCTTGTGCTTATTAAAACGCATACTGCTAAGAACTTTGTTATATTTTTCATTGTTTTTTATTTATAAGTATTAAATATGAATAACCAATTAATGCTAAAACTATCATACTAAATGGTGCTAACGTTGGTAATGCGCCAGATAGACTCTCTAAAAATAAATCCCAACCATTTGCCGTCGGCCTAATTTCTAACTCAAACTCATAGTTGGCTATTAGGTGTAAATAAAATCCATAGGCACCGCTAAGTGCTGTTATTAATAGAATCAATTTAAATATACCCTTAACTAATCTCGTTCTTAAAAAAACCAAAAGAACAGCAATTAATATAATTGAGCCGATACATAGTATCGGAATGAGTTGTAATATACTTTCATAATGATGTAGAAGATACAATTCTAATATTGTACCTACCATCATAAGCACAAAAGCAGATAAAATAACTTTCTTTAAACTCAAATGATTTATCGTATCTTTTTAGATTAATATGAAGCTGTAAAATTACATACGAAACCTTGGAAATAAAAATTATTTAGATAAATTCTAAATAAATTTTAGCAAGTCTAACAAAGCTTAAATTTTCAATTAGTAATTTTGATATTTTAGTACATAAGCTCAATTATCTCGATCATAAAAAAGCAAATTCAATTTTGACAAAAGATCAACTCTATTTAGAACTAAACTATGTAAATCATTCGCGCGAAAAACGATTGCAATATGCGAACTTGGTTATTGACAATCCAGAATTAATTACACCACTCTTAGAAATTCTCTTTGAAGTAGATGATAAGATTTCTTGCAGAGCAGCTTGGGTATTTGAGTTTATGTGTGGCGAAAAACTTGAAACAATTATACCACATCTCGATGTGTTTACTCAAAATGTATCAAAAGTTCATTTAGATCCTGGTGTTAGACCAGTAGCTAAGGTTTGTGAATACTTAATTAAAGCGAATTATTCTAAGGAGAATAACGCCATAAAATCTCATCTATCAGAAATACATAAAGAAAAAATTATTGAAGTCTGTTTTGATTGGATGATCAATGATGAAAAAATTGCTCCCAAAGCATACAGTATGAATAGCTTATATTTACTAGGCACAGAGTATGATTGGATTCACCCAGAACTAGCTATTATTTTAGAACGCGATTTTCAGATGCAAAGCTCAGGTTTTAAAGCTAGAGCACGACATATTTTGAAGAAGATAAGACAGTAACTAGTCCAAAGTGGCTAGTATTGCGTCTGTCGTAAAATAAGCTTTGTAGAAGACCACAAACTGAAGACTGATACTATAAACGTTATACTAACATACTTTTCACTTTACACTAACATACTTAAAACTATCTTTCCTATCTTTGAGGCTTCAAAATTCAAAAAAACAAATGGCACTTTCAGCACTTAACGCAATTTCACCAATAGATGGCAGATATAGATCTAAAGTAAACGCTTTGGGTAATTATTTTTCTGAAGAAGCATTGATTAAATATCGTGTTTTAGTAGAAATAGAATATTTTATTGCATTGTGCGAATTACCATTACCTCAATTAAAGCCTGTTTCTAGCTCGGTTTTTGAGGATTTAAGAGCCATTTATAAGAATTTTACAGCTGTTGATGCTTCAGCTATAAAAGAGATTGAAAAAGTTACCAATCACGATGTAAAAGCCGTTGAATACTTCATTAAAGAAAAGTTCGACGCTTTAGGCTTATCAGGTTATAAAGAATTCATCCATTTCGGTTTAACGTCTCAAGACATTAACAATACAGCAATTCCCTTGAGTATTAAGGATGCTATGAACGATGTTTATGTACCAGAATATTTTTCACTTTTAGAAAAAATTGAAAGTTTAGCCGAGGATTGGGCAGACATTCCTATGTTAGCCAGAACACATGGACAACCAGCCTCTCCTACTCGTTTAGGAAAAGAGATAGAGGTATTTGTAGTGCGATTGAAGGAACAATTCAATTTATTGAATGATGTACCAAGTGCTGCTAAATTTGGTGGTGCCACAGGAAATTTTAATGCGCATAAAGTGGCTTATCCTAATATTGATTGGAAAGCTTTTGGAACTCAATTTGTACAAGAGAAATTAGGGTTGCAACATTCGTTCCCAACCACTCAAATAGAACATTACGACCATGCAGCAGCTTTATTTGATGGTTTAAAGCGCATCAATACTATAATCATAGATTTAGATAGAGATATATGGACGTATGTATCCATGGATTATTTTAAACAAAAAATAAAGAAAGGTGAAGTGGGTAGTTCTGCAATGCCACATAAAGTGAACCCAATAGATTTTGAAAATAGCGAAGGTAATTTAGGCATAGCCAATGCTATTTTTGAGCATCTATCTGCAAAGTTACCAATCTCAAGGCTGCAGCGTGATTTAACTGACAGTACAGTGTTGAGGAATGTTGGTGTTCCTTTTGGACATACACTCATTGCATTTAAATCGACATTAAAAGGTTTAGGCAAATTGTTATTGAATGAATCTAAATTTGCGCAAGACCTAGAAAATAATTGGGCTGTGGTAGCTGAAGCCATTCAGACGATATTAAGACGTGAAAGTTATCCAAACCCTTATGAAGCTCTAAAAGGCTTAACAAGAACTAATGAAGCTATAACACAAAGTTCTATTTCTAACTTTATTGATACTTTAGAGGTTTCTGATGCTATAAAATCAGAATTAAAAGCGATTACTCCTAGCAATTATACAGGTATTTAGTATTTGAATCTGTGAAATTTATTCCAATAACCAAAGATTCTATTGCATTGACCCTTGCTACTATTCTAGTACTTGGTCTGTTTGTTTCTGGTTTGTTTGAAATCCTTGATTACTTTATTGTAAAAGCATTACTATTCTTAGGTTTTGGAAGTTTATTCATTTTAGCTTTAAGTTTTGCTTTACGAAATGAAAGCAAAAAAAATCGCCCTGAAGATACACTTCAAGACGATTCTCATTAACATTTAAATAATTTGTCAGTTTTATTTAAATACGTTTTATTTAAAGAAATCTGTTAGACCGTTTAGATTAGTATCATCAAAATCCATGTCTTTTAAAACAGATTGTAAAGACATTAATTTACCAGCATTCATATCATCTCCAAGAACTCTAGCAACTAAAAAGCCTTTATCCTTAGCGTTTCCAAAAATTATAAGTTCATCTATACTTTCTACTTCACCTATAAATTTTACTGAAAATTTTCCATCTTTACTATTACCACCTCTCATTAATTCTTGATATTTTGAATCTTTCAAAATAACTTTCACCTTCTCCAACTCAGTTTTATACTCCTCCTTATTATCACCACCTATTTTATAGGCCAAAACATTAAGTTTATCAACAGATTCATAAGCTTCTTTTTGCTCATCTGTTAGTTCAACGTCTTCAACGTTGATAAAGCTAGCAGGTATATCACCAGATATAAATCCTGACTTTAGTTCATTGTCTACAAAGTAGGTCTGCAATGTTGGTCCTTGGTTACAACTTGTAAAAGCTGCAACCAAAAACAACACTACCATTGATTTTTTGATTGATTGTATCATGTGTTTTTTCTTATTGTGTTTTGATAGTCACATGCAGTTCGCTATTAACCATTCTTTTAAATGATAAAACTCTTAGCATGCTCGTGTCATAATTATTAGTTTTTACTTTCTCCTGCTTTCTTTAACTGCTCACCACCAGGAATATTCATCTGGTTTGTTAATTTTGAAATCTGTCTTAAATCAATATCTCCTGTTAAAGACATAATCACAGTTTCAAACTCGCGCTTTTCACCATTAATTTCAATGTTTTGACCCTTAGTCATTTCCTTAAGACCAGTAATAAACATCAGTAATTCTTTAACATGATTTTCGTCTTTTCCTTCTTTCACATAGAATTTAACTGTTTGGTCACCATCTTTAATTCTCATTAATTCTTCTAGATCTGATGATTTTAAATATTTCGTTACTGTAGAATTCATATCTGTTGATATTTTTTCATCTCCAGTTGTAAATACTTTAAAGCCAGTTATATTTTTAGCCATTTCTACATACTCTTTAGCTTCTGGATCATCTATATCCATTCCCATAGTAGCTAACATTTTAAACATTTTCTGATTCAAAATAACTGAAGTTACTCCATCAAGGTCTTCAAACTTATCAAATACACTCTGACTGAATCCTGTTACTGACATTAGCATTACTGCTACAATTACTATAATTTTTTTCATAATTTCTTGTTTTTAATTCTTTAATAATTTGTTTGTTGTTTTACTTAATTCTTTAACGTGGCTGGCTTTTTCAAGTCCAATATTAAAATTTTCTGAAGCCAAACTCAAAGTATTTATACTTGAAACTCCATCGTTAAAATTACTAGAAAGCATTGCCAGTGCTTCTTTAGTTTCAAGATACATTTGTTGTTCTTCAACCGTATATTGATCTAAAGTTTTTGGTCCATTCCCTATTGAAGGAATTAAAAACCCAAGCATAAGAACTGCAATAGCTGCGACAGAAATCCACTGATATAATCTAGTTTTTTTAGTGTTTAATGGAACGTCTTTGGTATACTGCTCTTGTTTTGATACAGAAAAGTATTGAAACAGTGGCTTGTAATGCTCTAAATGTGGCGCTACATCATCGCTTGAGAAATAAGCTTTTAATTGGGCCTCTTCCTGTAACGTTGTCTCAGCATTGTTATACTTCTCTATTAATTTTTCTATATTATTTAATACCATATTGATGTGTATTAGTTAATTTTTCTCTTATTGTTTTTCGTGCTCTAGATAAAGAAACTCTTATAGCCGTTTCATTCATGTCTAACATTTTAGCAATCTCAGCAAAATCGTATTCTTCTATATCTCTTAATTGCACTATTATTTTTTGTTGTTCTGGTAAATCTTCCATTATTTTAGAAACCCAGTCCATGCTATCTTTAGCTTCAACTTGTTTTTGTAATGACGAATTACCATCCGTATAATTACTGTGAACAATTTTTAAGTTTTGAGCTTGTTTCGATTTTAAGCGATCTAAGCAAAAATTCTTTGTCATTGTCATAGAAAAGGCTTCTACATTTTTGTATTCACCTATTTTCTGCTTGTTCTTCCATAATTTCAATAGTATCTCTTGCGTGGCATCTTCTGCTTCTTCACGAGAAACCAGTAATCGTTTGGCTAAACGAAATACTTTATCCTTAAATGGCATTACTAAGCTTACAAAATCTGCCTGCTTCATTACTTTTGGTTGATTGGTAAAGTCGGTATTTAGTCGCCTTCATTATTACGACGATACACTTTACAATTTGTTACAAGTTGAAGTTATTTATTCCTTTTCTTTTACCTACGAATTCGCATTTTGTACCATAAACTCATCATTTTTTGCTTCCGTAACTCATGCTATGCAACCAAAAACTGATCTCATTACGGCACAAAAGCCTTTATTCTCGGCAACAAACAAAAAGATTAAATAACTTCAGTTTTTTTATTTATAATAATGTAAGTAAATTTAGAGTTTTACTAACTAAAGTAAAAAGATTGCTATTTTAAAAAAGAAACGATGAGAAATTTGAAACTATTGCTACTTAGCTGTATTGTAGCTTTTACAATTACGAGCTGTTTTGAAGATTTAGATGATAATATTACTACTACTTCCGCATTAGACATTAATGATTTTGTATGGAAAGGTATGAATGTTAATTACTTGTATAAATCTGAAATTCCAAATTTAGCAAATGACAGATTTTCTTCTAACGAAGAGTACACTGAATATTTAAGTGATTTTAATGCACCAGAAGATTTATTTGAATCTTTAAAATATTTACCAGAATCTGTAGATCGGTTTAGCAGAATTTACAGCAACTATTTTGATTTACTGAACGCTCAACAAGGTATAAGTCTCAGTAACGGAATTGAGTTTAATTTATATTTCGTCCCAGGAAGCGATACTGAAGTATTTGGAGCTATTACCTTGGTACTTAATAATAGTGTTGCTGATGATTTGGGATTAGAAAGAGGTCAAATATTTAGAGCCGTTAACAACGAAAATCTTAATGTAGATAATATTAATGATTTACTAACCACAGACTCTTATACTTTAAATTTTGCTGATTACGACAATAACGGTACATCTGAACCTGAAGACGACACCATTACTTTAAATGGCGAAAGCACCGAACTTACCAAAGTAACTTACACAGAAAATCCTGTTCATAAAGCAGAAGTTATCAGTTTAACTCCATCTATTAAAATTGGTTATTTAATGTATAATGGTTTTAGAAGTAATTTTACCAATGAATTAAATGCTGCGTTTGGTGAATTTAATACTGCTGGCATAAGTGACTTGGTCATCGATTTAAGGTACAATGGTGGAGGTGCTGTACAAACAGCTGCTTATTTAGGAAGCATGGTTACAGGACAATTTACAGGTGAAGTATATTCAAAAACCTTTTACAATGAAAGCTTACAGAGTTTAAATAGAGATTATCTTTTTGCAAATACAATCGAAGGAGCAGGCGCAATTAATAGTCTTAATCTATCTAAAGTTTATGTCTTAACCACTAACAGAAGAACAGCCTCGGCAAGCGAACTATTGATTAATAGTTTAAAACCTTATATAGATGTTGTTGTTATTGGAGAAAATACAGTTGGCAAAACTCAAGCATCCATTACGTTGTATGATTCACCAACTTTCGGGTTTGAAAATGTAAATCCTGGTCATACTTATGCCATACAACCTTTAGTCGCAAATTCTACAAATGTAAATGACCAACTAGTTCCTAGTGGTGGATTAATTCCAGATATACAAATAACCGAATCACCTAGTACCTTAGGCACACTCGGAGATATTAATGAACCGCTATTAGCAACTGCTATCGTAGACATTCTAACTAGTGATCGTTCACTAAACAGAGCTAATGACACTTTCAATTTTAGACTTTTTAAGATAAGTAAGACACATCCATTGGAGCAAGACATGTATATAGATTAAAAAAAGCCGCTATAATGCGGCTTTTTCTTTTTATAAACTAAGGTTAAATCCGAGATTAAAACCTCTACCTCTGGTAGAAAAACCGAATAATTCTTGATAATCTTCATTGAAGATATTAGTAACATTTGCGAACACTGTCATTTTACTATTGACTATTTTATGACTGATATAAAAATCTAATAGTCCATAAGAATCTAAAGTAACAGCATCGTTTTCAAAAGTTGTATTATTAAATACCACATCTTCCCTATCGTCATTAAACTGATAAGATAAACTCATTAATGTAACTTCACATAACTGATAATCTAATCGTGTATTAATTTTAATCTCAGGAATTCGTAAACTTAAATCCTCATCCAAAGAGGTATACGTTCCATTAAAATTTAAATTTAGGTAATTTGTCAATTTAGCTTGTGCAACAAACTCTAAACCACTAGCCGTAAAAGATTCTTCAATATTTTGATACTGAAATACAAAACCTCCAGTATCTATAAAATCTATAAAATGCTCTTCATTTCTATTGAAATAAACTAAACTAAACGAGGCCATATCTTTAATTGAAACTTCAGCACCTACTTCTATAGTTTGATTTTCTTCTGGTTTTAAATCAGCATTTCCAAAACTAGGTTCAAACAATTGAAATAAAGATGGTGTTATAAAAGCAGTACTATAACTGACCAAACTTTTTAAATGTCCGAAATCTAAATCTACTTTATAAGAAGGGTTAATATTGTATACAAAATGACTACCATATTCACTATGGTTATTTAAACGTAGACCAGCATTTACATTCAGTCCAAAATCAGAAACGTAAACAACATTTGCATAAGGATCTGTAATCGTAAATTGAGCATTATCAGGATTTATAGATTGGCTAAAATCAGCTTCACCAAAAGGAATAGAGAAACTTTCCATTTTATTGTCTTGATAATTAATACCTAGTACAGTATAAAATTTATCATTAAAGTTGTATCGGTTAAAAGCATCAACAATAACACTTTGAGCATTAAATAGAGACGGAAAACTCGATTCGATTTCGCGTGCAACATCATTATACGCAGCATTTACTGTAATGCTTCCATTATTATATTTAAACTCTGGTGAAACACCTATTCTATATTGTTTTGATGCGGAATGGTTATCAGCATCCATCATTCCAAAACTATCATCAAAATCGACATTAAAACTGTCAAAACTTGCATAGGTATTAAGTTTAAAGCTATCACTAAACGTATAGCCTAACTTTAAATTTCCGTTAAAGCTATTAAAAGCATCAGATTCAGTTCCACTTTCAATTGCCGACAAACCATCTGTAAACTGATGTCCAAAACTAGCCAGGTAATTAAACTTCCCAATAGAACCATTCATAGAGACACTGTTTCTAAAATCTTCAATAGCATAGTTACTTTCATCTGAAGACTGATTAGTACCGAGTGTACTTCTCAAGTTTAAATTGAATGGCTTTTTAGAAGCTTCCTTTAATTTAATATTAATCACAGCAGTTGCAGCACCAGTACCATATAATGTACTGGACGCACCTTTTAGAATCTCAATAGACTCTACCTGATCTGAATTTAATAAACGTAAATCATAATCGTTTGCAATTTGTGACGGATCAGTAACCTGTACTCCATCAATCATAATAAGGACTTGTCGATTTCTACCACCGCGAATAAAATAACTGAGATTCTGACCAGCATTACTGCGCACACCATTAATTTCTACACCAACGGTTCTGCCGATAATTTCTGCAATAGATTGTCCTTGCAGTTTTTCTAAATCTTCTGAAGTAATTTTGGTAATCACTTTACCTGAATTTTCGCGCTTTAATGCAAAACGAGAATCTGTAACAACTACTTCATCTAGCTTTTCAACTTTAACTGAATCTTGCTTTGTTTGTGCAAATCCAATGGATAACATACCCATACCAAGTATGCTACAAAACAGTTTTGTTTTGTTCATTTTAATTTTAATTGCTCGAGAACATACAGCGAACTATACGTAAACTTTTATCCCGAAAGTTTGACTTCTATGCTGAAATTGGCAGGTCTCCTGACTTGTTTTTTGTTACATTACCTTCCCAAGAATATCATTGCAAAGTTGACCCTTTAGTCAACTGTGACAATATCTCAGTGGTTTGAAGTGTGCAACAACTCTATGAAAAGATGCTAAAATGAATTCAGCATAAAACTTACAGTTGCGGGAACAGTTCTGGATTTGAAAATTTATTCGCACCAGATTCCCTTTTAATCTAATCGGTTTACGATTAGAACCTAATTTCGTCGCAAAACTAAACATTTTGTTTAATGATTGAAGCAAAACTTTAAATAATATTACTTTTGAAAGAAATTGAAGAATTTGAAATTTTACACATATCTAATAATTGCTGTCTTCTTTATTTCATGTAAAAATGAACCAAAGACTAATCTGCCTGTAATTTCTAAAACTGAAACCTTAGAACTAAGGTATGCTCAGGGATTTTCGGTAAACAACAATGAAAACTTCAAAGTTTTAACCATAAAAAAGCCATGGCCAAAAGCTGAAAAAAGTTACAAATATCTAATAGCCTCTGATGAGCAATTATCAAAAATGACTTTCCCGAGTGATTACTATCATGGTGTTATCTCTGATGAAATAAAAAAACTGGTGGTGACTTCTACTACTCACATTCCTGCATTAGAACTTTTAGGAGTAGAACAAACCTTAGTTGGTTTTCCTGGTACAGATTATATTTCTTCAAAAAAAACGAGAAAACGTATAGACGATGGAAAGATTAGAGAACTTGGTAAAAACGAAGGTATCAACACCGAAGTGTTATTAGAACTAAACCCAGATGTTGTTATAGGTTTTGGTGTAGATGGTGTAAACAAAACATTCGAAACTATTAAAAAAGCAAACATCCCAGTCATTTACAATGGTGATTGGGTAGAATCTTCTGCTTTGGCAAAAGCGGAATGGATTAAGTTTTTCGGAGTTCTTTTTAATAAAGAAAAACAAGCTGACTCTATTTTTAACGCTATTGAAAAAGATTATCTAGAAGCGAAGCAAATTGCACAACAAGCTAAAATACAGCCAACGATTTTAAGTGGAGCCATGCACAAAGATGTATGGTACTTACCGAATGGTTCTAGTCCAGAAGCTCAATTTTTAAAAGATGCAAACGTCGATTACCTTTGGAGTGAAACCACTGGAAATGGTAGTTTAGCCTTAAGTTTTGAGTCCGTTTTTGAAAAGGCAAAAAATGCAAATTTATGGTTGAGTCCTTCATATTATATTAGTTTAGAGCAGTTGGAAAAAGCGAATTCGCTTTACACTAATTTTGAAGCCTTTAAAAACAAAAACATATATACATTTTCTAAAACGACAGGAGCCACAGGCGGAGTATTATATTATGAATTAGGTACAGCAAGACCAGATTTAGTTTTAAAAGATTTAATCAAAATCTGTCATCCCGAATTATTAGAAGGCTATACTCCATACTTTTTTAAACCACTTAATTAATTGGATTCTCAAAACACATATCGATTTCAGTTTTTGCTACTTCTTGTGATATTATTAGTATGTTTTTTTATTAATATAAGTCTAGGTTCGGTTCATATTCCTTTAAAAAGTATTTTTGGCAGTCTTTTCGGAACTATTGAAAATAATACTTGGGAAGTTATTGTTACCGACTTTAGGTTACCCAAAGCTATTACTGCCATTTTAGTTGGCTCTGGCTTAGGTATATCAGGATTATTAATGCAAACCTTATTCCGCAACCCATTAGCTGGTCCTTTTGTTTTGGGTATAAGTTCTGGAGCGAGTTTAGGTGTTGCACTAGTCATTTTAGGGTCTGGACTCTTTGGAGGTTTATTTGCTACAGCTTTAATTTCTAAATGGAGCATTGTAATTGCTGCTAGTTTAGGGAGTTTTTTAGTTTTGCTTGCTGTTTTAGCGGTTTCGAGTAAAGTAAGAGATACAATGGCTATTCTTATTATTGGATTAATGTTTGGTAGCATAACTGCTGCTGTGGTAAGCGTTCTCTCCTACTTTAGCTCTGCCGAACAGTTACAGCAATATATTTTTTGGGGATTTGGAAGTCTGAGTAATTTATCTTGGAGTGAACTTTTAATTTTCTTTGGAATCTATTCCATTGGAATTATATTGAGTATTTCGTCAATTAAAGGATTAAACAGTCTTTTACTAGGCGACAATTATGCGAAGAGTTTGGGTTTAAATTTAAAACAAAGTCGATTAATTATAATTCTCGCAACAAGCTTAATTGCAGGAACCATAACAGCTTTTGCTGGTCCGATTGCGTTTATCGGTTTGGCAATTCCGCATTTAACGCGACAGATTTTTAAAACTTCTAATCATAAAGTGTTATTGCCTGCTGTATTTTTGTTTGGTGCAATCGTCATGCTTATTTGTGATAGTATAGCGCAATTGCCAACCAGTGATTATACATTGCCAATTAATGCCATTACAGCCTTAGTTGGTGCTCCAGTCGTCATTTGGTTATTGGTTAGACAACGAAAAATGATGTTTTAGATGAATGAACAAACATCACATATAATTCTAAAAACAGAACAGCTTTCTATCGGTTATAAAACTAGGAAAGTAGAAACTGTAATTGCCTCAAACATAAATTTTGAATTGCAAAAAGGGCAGCTTATTGGTTTGGTTGGTGCAAATGGTATCGGTAAATCGACATTATTACGAACATTGATTAAAGTTCAACCTGCTTTATCCGGTTCTATATTACTTAACGAAAAGGATTTAAAATCTACTTCTACATCAGAATTGGCAAAACAATTAAGTATTGTTTTAACCGAGCAGTTATCATCAAAAAATCTTTCGGTATTTGAACTTGTTGCTTTAGGAAGACATCCATATACCAATTGGGTTGGCAACTTATCTGATGAAGATATTACGATTGTAAATTCAGCTTTAGAACAAGTCAATATTTCAGATTTAAAAGATAAACGCTGCTACGAGCTTAGTGATGGTCAACTTCAAAAAGTTATGATCGCTCGTGCATTAGCACAAGATACTGATATCATTGTTTTAGACGAGCCTACTACGCACCTCGATATGTATCATAAAGCCTATATTTTAAAATTACTTCAAAGATTAACCAAAGAAACAGGCAAGACCATTTTGTTTTCATCTCATGAAATCGATTTAGCTATTCAATTGTGTGATACTATGATTGTAATGCAAAAAGACGATGTAGTTTGCGACCAGCCCTGTAACCTTATTTCTCAAGGTATTTTTGAGTCGCTATTTCCGAAAGATTTAATTTCGTTTGATAATTCTACTGGAAGTTTTAGAGTGAGTAAATAGTTAAACAACTTCGCACTTCATTCTTCCAACTTCAAGCTAAAAATGTATCTTTGATAAATTTCTCCTTTCAAACATGAACGACACACTCATTCTATTAATAGCCATTATCATTTCTGCTGGAATTGGTGCTTTTATAGGTCTTAAATTCGCGCAACTAAAAAGCAAAAGTGATAAAAGTACCCTTGAAGAACGCCAACTTCAACTCAATAACTACATTGATGAATTAAAGCAAACTTTAGAAAAAATAGAATCTGAACGCGAAGACATTAGAAGAGAGAAAGATTTTTTAAACACAGAACTTTCAAGACGAAATACAGAATTTGAAAATCTTCAGCAGCAGAATCTTAAACGCGATGAAGAGTTAGCAAAACAACAAGAACAGCTTAGAAAAGACTTTGAGTTATTGGCTACTAAAATACTAGATGAAAAATCTGAGAAATTCACACTTCAGAATAAAGAAAACATTAAGAATATTTTAAATCCACTTGAGGAAAAGATAAAAACCTTTGAGAAAAAAGTTGAAGACACCCAAAAGGAAAGCATTAGTATGCATTCAGCTTTAAAAGAACAATTGCTTGGTTTAAAGGACCTCAACCAACAAATGGCATTAGAAGCTACAAATCTTACCAAAGCTTTAAAAGGTGATAGCAAAATGCAGGGAAATTGGGGCGAATTGGTATTAGAACGTGTTTTAGAAAAATCTGGTTTAGAAAAAGACAGAGAATATTTTGTACAACAGAATTTTCAGCGCGAAGATGGCTCACGTGCCATGCCAGATGTGGTGTTACATCTACCTGATTCTAAAAAAATGATTATTGACTCAAAAGTTTCTTTGACAGCTTACGAGCGCATGGTCAATGCTGATGATGATGAAAAAGCACTATTTTTAAAATCTCATGTAAATTCGATTAAAAAGCATGTAGATGACCTTTCTGCAAAGAATTATCAGGATTTGTATGATATAGAATCGCCAGATTTTGTATTGATGTTTATTCCTATTGAACCCGCTTTTGCAGTTGCCATTAATGAGGATAACAATTTATATAACAAGGCTTTTGAACAAAATATAGTCATCGTTACTCCTTCTACCCTTTTGGCCACACTGCGCACTATTGATACGATGTGGAACAATGAAAAGCAACAACAAAATGCCATTGAAATTGCGAGACAAGCTGGTGCTTTATACGATAAGTTTGAAGGTTTGGTTTCTGACTTAACTGGTGTTGGCAAAAAAATTGATGCTGCTAAAACTGATTATTCTTCGGCAATGAACAAATTGGTTGAAGGAAAAGGTAACCTTATCTCTCGTGTTGAAAAGATTAAAAAAATGGGTGCTAAAGCCAAGAAAGCACTACCAGAAAGTATTATAAAACGTGCTGCTGAGGACGATTTGTAAAATATTCCTTTAAACAGGCATAATTATTATTATTCCATAATATAGGCATATATTTGTTTATTCCTTAATAAAGGCATATATTTGTGATAAATACAAATGTAATGACTAGTATAATAACAGGAGATATTATAAGGTCTCGTAGCGCTTTAAGCGAAGATTTATGGCTCACTCCTTTAAAGGCAGTATTATCAAAACTAACTGATGACGCTTCATTTTATGATATTTATAGAGGTGACAGTTTTCAACTAGAATGTAGCCCCATTGAAGATAGTTTTAGAACTGCAGTTTATATCAAAGCTTTCTTAAAATCAGTAAAAGGATTGGATGTACGAATGTCTATTGGCATAGGAACCAAAAATTACCAAGGAGATTCCGTAAGTGAATCCAATGGAGAAGCCTTTATATATTCTGGCGAAACTTTTGAAACCCTAAAGAAAGAAAAGCAAAATCTTAAACTAAAAACTAGCAATCCCATCATTAATAAAGAAATTAATCTTTATTTTAGGCTAGCACTAATCGCCATGGATCATTGGACGGTTAACTCTGCAGAAGTTGTAAAACTAACATTAGAGCATCCTAATATGATACAAGCAGAATTAGCAAAGTTAATAGGTATAAGTCAAGATGCTGTAAGTAAACGCCAAAAGCGAGCTTACTTAGATGAAATTCTAGAATTAGATGGCTTATATAGACAAAAAGTAGCGCAACTATGACAGTATTAATCTTAAAACTTATTTTATCTCATCTCATAGGTGACTTCTTTTTACAGCCACAAAAATGGGTTAAGGATAAAGAGAAAAAGAAGCTGAAATCAATATGGTTATACATTCATATAGCAATACATATTGCTTTAATGTTTTTAATTATTTGGGATTTATCTTATACATGGCTTATTTTAAGTATTGGTCTAATACATTTTATAGTTGATGCTCTTAAATTAATCTTACAACGAAAAAAAACGAAACGCTTTTTCTTTTTTATAGATCAACTCTTGCATTTTATTACAATTGTGATCTTAGTTCCAATCTTCTTTAAAGGTGATTATGAATTTACTCTAGCCTTAAATCCAAACCTTCTCCTATTAATTACATGTGTCGCGTTTTTAACCACACCCACGTCTATAATAATGAAAACCATATTTTCTAAATGGAATATTTCTGAACTTACAAAGAAGAACGCTTCACTTAAAGATGCAGGAAAATATATAGGTGTTTTAGAGCGTATCTTGGTATTTATTTTTATCGCTTTTGGTCATTGGGAAGCTGTTGGGTTTTTAATAACTGCAAAATCAGTATTCAGATTTGGAGATTTAACATCATCGAAAGAAAGAAAACTCACCGAATATATATTAATTGGAACATTGATAAGTTTTGGTATTGCTATATTGACGAGTTTACTTTACCTAAATATTCAATCTTATGTTTAAAACTATAGACTCTTCGAGGATAAGTATATCGCAACTAATGTTACCATCGCATTCTAACTTTAGTGGCAAAATACATGGAGGTTTTATTTTAAACCTTATGGATCAAATTGCTTTTGCATGTGCTTCTAAACATTCTGGCATGTACTGTGTAACTGCTTCTGTTGATACCGTAGATTTCATAAACCCTATTGAAGTTGGTGAATTAGTTACCATGAAAGCATCTGTAAACTATGTTGGAAGAACATCAATGGTTATTGGTATTCGTGTAGAATCTGAACATATACAAACCGGAAAAGTAAAGCATTGTAATTCCTCTTATTTTACTATGGTTGCCAAGAATGAAGCTGGTAAATCTAATGAAGTACCAGGATTAATAATAAATGATAAAACAGAAGTATTACGCTTTCTGAAAGCCATAAAACGAATGACAACTAAAAAATCTAGACAAGAAGAATTTAATCGTATTGATTTTGCTTTTGAAGATTATCTTAAAGAATTGAAAAACTATAAGGTAAAGATTCAATTGCCTGATGATTATAAAAACTAATTTTCAAAATCTATAAAACCAATTATAAAGTAAAAAAGCGATTAATTGATATTAGTCGCTTTTTTATTATTTCAATCTTGAGTTTATTGTTTAATAAAACGTTTTGTCTTAGTCGTTTTTTCATCAGATACTCTGACTAAGTAAACGCCACTTTTCCAACTAGTTATGTTTAAAGAAGATTCTAATTGCGTAATTTGTCCTTTGTAAACTCTTTTGCCTAAAACATCAAATACTTCAACCATAGTCTCAGTACTCTTTGCAGTTAACTTAATATTGAGGCTGTTTTTTGCAGGATTAGGCGAAATCATAAACTCATCTTTTTGAGTTGACGATATCTGTGAAAAAGAGTATGCTGATATAAAAAACAGCAAGTAAAGTAATTTTAATCTCATAATAAGTAGGTATTAATTAAAGCTAAGTTAATGATTATTAATTAATTTACTTTACACTTCATCGAAAAGCGTGCCATTATTTACTCAAATACATTTTTCTTCTTGAATATAAATCGTAAAATTCATCATCTTTTAAACTATCGATAAATAAGATACTTTCACCTGTACTCTTCATCTCTGGTCCTAGCTTTTTATTCACGTTTGGAAACTTATTAAATGAAAACACCGGTTGTTTTATCGCATAACCATCTAATTGAGGGTTGAAGTTAAAATCAGTCACTTTTTTGTCACCCAACATCACTTTTGTTGCATAGTTTACATAAGGTTCTTTGTAAGCCTTTGCAATAAATGGTACTGTACGAGATGCTCTAGGGTTTGCTTCAATGATATAAACGATATCGTCTTTTATAGCAAACTGAATATTTATTAAACCTACTGTATCTAAAGCTCTCGCAATGGTATGTGTATGATCTATGATTTGCTGCATTACTAAATCACCCAAGTTAAATGCTGGTAAAGTAGCATTACTATCACCGGAATGAATACCACAAGGTTCTATGTGTTCCATTATACCTATAATGTAAACGTTTCCATCTGCATCACATATAGCATCAGCTTCTGCCTCTATGGCACCATCTAAATAGTGATCTAACAACAACTTGTTTCCAGGAATAGATTTTAATAAATCAATTACATGTGCTTCCAATTCTTGTTTATTAATCACAATTTTCATCCCTTGTCCACCAAGTACATAAGATGGTCTTACTAAAATCGGAAAGTCCAATACATCTGCAATAGCTAAGGCTTCATCCGCTGATTCCGCAACATCAAATTCTGGGTAAGGAATGTTATTTTCCTTTAATATGTTAGAAAAACTTCCTCTATCTTCAGCCAAATCGAGTGATTTAAAGCTAGTTCCCATTATTTTAACTCCCCATTTTTCTAACTTTTCGGCAAGTTTTAAAGCGGTTTGTCCACCTAATTGAACAATAACACCTTCTGGTTTTTCGTGCTGAATGATATCGTAAATATGTTCCCAAAAAACAGGCTCAAAATAGAGTTTATCAGCGATATCAAAATCCGTTGAAACTGTTTCTGGATTACAATTTATCATAATAGTTTCATAACCACATTCGGCAGCAGCTAAAACACCATGAACACAACAATAATCGAATTCAATACCTTGTCCAATTCTATTCGGACCAGATCCAAGAACGATGATTTTCTTTTTATCGGTAACAACACTTTCATTGTCAACAAAAACCTTTCCATCCGCTGTTTCTACTTCACTTTCAAAAGTTGAGTAATAATAAGGCGTCTGTGCTTTAAATTCGGCAGCACAGGTGTCAACTAATTTATAAACACGATTTATATTAAACTCTCTCCTTTTATTGTAAACTTCGCTCTCTAAACATTTCAGCATGTGTGCTATTTGTCTGTCACCATAGCCTTTTTGTTTTGCTTCTAGTAATAACTCACGATCTAAAGAATCGATTGTATAGGTAGAAATTTCTTTTTGCAGTTGAAACAATTCTTCATATTGCTTTAAGAACCACATGTCTATCTTGGTTATTTCGAAAATTCGGCTCAATGGAATTCCTGTAGCTATAGCATCATATATGACAAAAACACGATCCCAACTGGCATATTTTAATTTCTCAATTATAGTATCATAGTCTCTATAGCCTTTTCCATCTGCTCCTAATCCATTTCTTTTTATCTCTAAAGACTGAGTGGCTTTGTGTAATGCTTCTTGGAACGAGCGTCCTATGGCCATTACCTCACCTACTGCCTTCATTTGCAGTCCTAAAGTCCTATCAGAGCCTTCAAACTTATCGAAATTCCAACGAGGTATTTTAACAATAACATAATCTAAAGTTGGTTCAAATAATGCAGATGTTGATTTTGTAATTTGATTACTTAATTCATCAAGTGTGTAACCCAATGCCAATTTAGCAGCAATTTTTGCAATCGGATAACCTGTTGCTTTACTTGCCAAAGCAGATGAACGTGACACACGTGGATTAATCTCAATAGCTATTATTTCTTCTTCTTCATCAGGACTCACTGCAAATTGAACATTACATCCACCAGCAAAATCACCTATACTGCGCATCATATGTATAGCCATATCTCGCATTCTTTGTTGTGTCTTGTCGGACAAGGTCATTGCTGGAGCCACCGTTATAGAATCACCTGTGTGGATACCCATAGGATCCATATTCTCAATGGAACATATAATAACAACATTATCATTGCTATCGCGTAATAACTCGAGCTCATATTCTTTCCAGCCCAATAATGCTTTATCTATCATTACCTCATGGATTGGAGAAATTTCTAATCCTCTGGTTAAGGATTCATCAAATTCTTTTTCGTCATATACTATTGAAGCTCCTGCTCCTCCTAAAGTAAATGATGCTCTAATACATAAAGGGAATCCAAATTCTTGCGCTATTTCCTTTCCTCTTAAAAATGAAGTTGCCGTTGCTTGAGGTGCCATACCAACACCTATTTTTAACATTAATTCTCTAAACTTTTCTCTATCCTCGGTAATATTTATTGCATCAATATCTACACCAATAATATCAACATCAAAATCTTCCCAAATGCCTTTCTCATCAGCCTCTATACAAAGATTTAATGCCGTTTGCCCTCCCATTGTTGGCAGCACTGCATCAATTTGAGGATGCTCTTTTAAAATCTTAATAATAGATTTTGTATTCAAAGGCAACAAATAAACATGATCAGCCATAGTAGGATCTGTCATGATTGTTGCAGGATTAGAATTAATAAGAATTGTTTCTATTCCGTCTTCTCTTAAAGACCGTAATGCTTGAGATCCTGAATAATCAAATTCGCAGGCCTGACCTATAACTATAGGACCAGAACCGATAAGTAAAATAGACTTGATGTTTTTGTTTTTTGGCATGAGTTAAAATATTTGTTTGCAAAAATAGTTATCAATAGGGTACAAAAAAAGGCGATACACCTAAGTAACGCCCTTATATTATTAACAATTGTTAATCATTATCTTTTATGTCTTGCTTCAGATGATACAGACAATTTCTTTCTTCCTTTAGCTCTTCTACGTGCTAAAACTTTTCTTCCATTAACAGAAGCCATTCTCTCTCTGAAACCGTGTTTGTTTTTTCTCTTTCTTTTCGAAGGTTGAAACGTTCTTTTTGGCATGTCCTATATATTTAAAATCTGAATATTCTTTTATAAAAGTTTTAAGCTATCTCAAAACTGCGTGCAAATATACAACAAGTTTTTACTTTAACAAGTGCGAAAATAAAAATTTTTATATAGAATTTTATTACCTTTGCACACTGTAAAAATAAACACCAAAATGTTCAATAAAAACATAAAATTAGTCATTGCAGCCTTAATTATTGCCTTTGCAATATATCAATTCACTGAAGGTGAAATAGGCAATGGTATAATGTACATTTTACTTTCTACGATATTTATTTTCTTATACTTTAAGAATGAAATGATTTTATTAGCTTTTTTAAGACTTAGGAAACAAGATTTTCCTGGTGCAAAAAAATGGTTGGATAAAATCAAAAATCCCGAAGGAGCATTGGTAAAAAAGCAACAAGGCTATTTAAATTACTTAAATGGAATTATGGTTTCTCAAACCAATATGAATGAAGCTGAAAAATACTTTAAGAAAGCTATTAGTTTAGGCTTATCTATGGATCATGATTTAGCAATGGCTAAATTAAATTTAGCAGGAATTGCTTTTTCTAAGCGTCGTAAGCAAGAAGCGCAAAAACTATTAGCAGAAGCTGATAAATTAGATAAAAGAGATATGCTTGCGGATCAGATTAAGATGATGAAACAGCAAATGAAGAAAGCTGTAATACCAAAGCAACAATACGGTCAACCTACATCAGCTAGACAAAATCGTAGAAGTAGAAGATAACGTATTCACTACAGTAAAAAAAAGGCTCAAACAATTGTTTGAGCCTTTTTTTTACTTATCTATTTTACATCTAGTTATAATGTCCTTCTTTTGGAATTTCAATAATGTAAGCCTTTCTAGATTTATTATTTAAATGCTTTTCTCGCAACCAAGGATTGTGAAGTTTTAATATTTTGTAATTCACACCAAAACGCTTTGCAAACTTTGCAAAACTAGTAACTGCAGTATCAACCTCTACTTTATATGTTGGTACCGGCTTGTATAAATGATTTTTATTAAAGTTGAAGCCATATCTATCTGGGTTAGAAAGTATCTCCTTTAAAGCTACAATTCTAAACACATAACGGCCAGTTTCTTCACCAAGTAGTAGATCGTAATAATCTGAAACACCTTGCTCTTTAAATCGTCTCGAAATTCCAGCATTTCCGGCATTGTAAGCTGCTGCAGCAGCTGTCCAAGATCCTAATTTTTCTTTAGCTTTCTTTAAATACTTACAGGCTACTTCTGTTGCTTTTTCTAAGTTATAACGTTCATCAACATTTGTATTTACTTCTAATCCATTCTCTCTTCCTGTAGCTTTCATTATTTGCCAAAATCCACTTGCTCCTGCTGGAGATTTTGCGGTTGGTACAAGTCCACTTTCAATTACTGCTAAATATTTAAAATCGTCTGGAACACCATTCTTTTTAAGTATTGGTTCTATTATTGGAAAGTATTTCTGAGCTCTTTTAAACATTAACAATCCATTAGATTGCCAATATGTATTAACCAAAAGTTCTCTATCCATACGCTCATAGATATCAGGATTTTCAACAGGAACTGGTTCTCCTGCAAAGTTTATGCCTTCTGGCATTTCCAGTGCATAAACATTGTAATCGTTTATTAAGGGCTTTTCTTTTCCTAACGTGTTATCTGAAGGTGCTTTTTGTTCTGAAGGCGATTTTTGCATCGAGAAGATAAAAAGACCAGATACACAGATTAATCCTATTGCGGTTAAGGTATTTTTTAAGATTTGCATGGCTTTAAATTTTTCACAATGTAACTAATACCTTATAAACTTCAAAATGATTATGCAAAATCTATTTAAATCTTTCAAAATCAAGACTCTATAAGTTTCGGTAAATTTTCATTAAACCACTTATATTTTGTGATTACCATGATATGAGTTCCGCCTTTAATTACAATACAATTTCCGCCACAAGAATGCGGAAAAACAAGGTCTTTATCACCATGAATGTAGATAGCATCTGGATGCGGTTCTTCCTGATCCCAACATACCACTTGCTTAATTGCCCAATCCAAATACGTTTTATCACTTACTGAAAGGTACTTTTTATATAAATCTACTCGTTTTTTAATGGTTTCTCCAAAAGCATACTTTGCTAATAAATCTATATTACTAACCAACTGTGTTGGTAAAATTTTATAGGCTTTGGTGTATTTAATAAGTTTGAAACGTTTTGGTAGCTCATGATGTGACTTAACACTAGAAACCACAAAGAGCTTTTTTAATTTAAGGTATTTGCTCATTTCTTGAACAAGAATACCACCAAAAGAAACACCAAGTAATACTATATTATCATGTTTGATATATTTACACATGCGTTTTGCATAAGCTTGAAGCGTTTCGGTTTTTTCAGGGATTTGCCATTCTAACCAATGAATTTCATATTGCGATTCTGGCAATTTAATATGCTCAAATATCGTTGGGTTTGCTGCCATTCCCGGCATTAGATATACATGTGTGATTTTAGTGTTCATTGGGCTTAAAACTATTTAATAAAAATGTCTTAATTAATTACAATTTAAGGTTTTAACATCTGAAAACTCATACTTTCACAGATTTTTTGTACCTTTGCACAGCAAAACTATTAAATTATAGTATCTACACGCCAACCGCTAATCTTAAATTAAGAAATTATGACTGAAACTGCTGAATTGATTGACAATGAATTTCTCCGTCAATTTGAATTAAAGGTTGACAACGACATGGCTATTATCGAATATTCTTTACAAGAACGTAAGATATTCTTAACTAAAATGATTATTCCAGACGCTATAAGAACTGATGAATTTGAATTAGATTTTATCGATCTCGTTTTCAGCAATATTAAAGAACGTAATATTAGTGTCGTACCTACGAGTCCTGAAATTGCAAAATTTGTAAGACGTAATAGAAAATATAAGCGTATGCTGCCAGTTGGTATTCGTATATAATTTGAAAATATAAATACAATAGAAAATCCGAAACTTAATAAGTTTTGGATTTTTTTATGTTATAACACTAAGGATTCAACAAACTCAAAACGCACCAATCCATCTTCATCAATATTAGTTAAATTGACTTTTTGTAGTGTATTTACTAATTCCGGATTCCAAGGAGTTTTTACTTTTACATAGTTTTCAGTAAATCCGTGGATGTATCCTTCTTTATTTTCACCTTCAAATAAAACGGTTCTTTCTGTATCTAATTGTTTTTCGTAAAATGCGCGTCGTTTTTTAGCAGAAAGACCTCGTAACATTTTACTTCGCTTTGCTCTTACATTTTTCGGGACTACTCCTCCCATTGTAACAGCTTCCGTATTATCACGTTCAGAATAGGTGAATACGTGTAAATATGAAATATCTAATTCGTTAAGAAAGTTATAGGTTTGAAGAAACAATTCATCTGTTTCGCCAGGAAAACCAACAATAACATCCACACCAATACAAGCATGTGGCATAACCTCTTTTATTTTTGAGACACGGTCTACATACAATTCGCGCATATAACGACGCTTCATTTTCTTAAGAAGTTCATTACTTCCACTTTGTAATGGCACATGAAAATGTGGTACAAATGCCCTCGATTTAGATACTAAATCAATTGTTTCATTCTTTAATAAATTAGGCTCAATAGATGAGATTCTTAAACGCTCAATTCCTTCAACTTTATCGAGTTCAGTTACTAAATCTAAAAAGGTATGTTCATGCTTTTTATTTCCAAATTCACCTTTACCATAGTCCCCAATATTTACACCTGTAAGTACAATTTCTTTAATACCTTGATCTGAGATTTCTCTTGCATTATTCAGCACATTGACCATGGTATCACTACGTGAAATACCTCTAGCCAAAGGAATTGTGCAATAGGTACATTTATAATCGCAGCCATCTTGTACTTTTAGAAATGCTCTAGTTCTATCACCTATTGAATAGCTGCCAACATAAAAATCTGCATCTTCAATTTCGCAAGAATGAACTTCTCCAACCCTTCGAACACGCTCAGGATTGTTTAGTAATTCGTTTATATAATAGGTAACATTGAATTTCTCAGTGGCACCCAAAACCAAATCTACACCATTTACATCTGCTAATTCTTCTGGCTTCAGTTGAGCATAGCAACCAATCGCAGTAACAAAAGCATCAGGATTCATCTTTTGCGCTTGTTTTACGATGGTTTTAAAACGTTTATCTGCATTTTCAGTTACTGAACATGTGTTAATAACATAGACATCAGCTTTTTCCTTAAAGTCTACACGATTAAAACCTTCGTCCTTAAAACTTCTAGCTATCGTAGAAGTTTCAGAAAAATTGAGTTTACAACCTAAGGTATAAAATGCGACTTTTTTTTGCTTCATGTTTTTCATCCTGAACTTGTATCAGGATTTTTTTAAATTTACCTTTAGCCATTAATTTAAGCTAAAAAGTACATTATCATTTTGTGGCTGCAAATTTACAACATATTAGTTATATGCTAAAACTCACGAGATTATCAATTTTGTATTTTATTGTTCTCTGTTCTTGTAATTCTAACAATAACTCTGATAAAGACCATCTCGTTTTTAGATACAATGAACACAAAAATATTGGATCATTAGATCCTGCGTTCTCTAAAGATAATGCCGATAATTGGGCTAACCATCAATTATTTAATGGCTTGGTACAAATGGATGATCAACTCAATGTAAAACCTTGTATTGCTAAAAATTGGACGATTACTGATAGCGCAACAACATATACGTTTAACTTAAGAAAAGACGTGTTTTTTCATAAGCACAAATTATTTGGAGCAGATTCTACGCGTACAGTAAATGCTTCAGACTTTGTATATAGTTTCAATCGTTTAAAAGATAAAGCTTTGGCTTCACCAGGAAGTTGGGTTCTAAATAAAGTAAAACACTTTTCTGCTATTAATGATTCTACGTTTCAAATTAAATTAAAACAGCCTTTTCCAGCATTTTTGGGTTTATTGACAATGAAATATTGTTCTGTTGTCCCAGAGGAAATTGTGGGACATTATGGTAATGATTTTAGATCACATCCAATAGGTACTGGTCCTTTTAAATTTAAACGTTGGGAAGAAAATATAAAACTTGTTTTTAGAAGAAACAACAACTATTTTGAAGTTGATAAAAATGGAAACAATTTACCATATCTTGAAGCTGTAGCAATTACTTTTTTACCAGATAAGCAAAGTGAGTTTTTGCAATTTGCGCAAGGAAATATTGATTTTGTGTCTGGTTTAGATGCATCATATAAAGATGAAATTTTAACTTCAGACGGAACATTACGATCGCTCTATGCTAATGATGTTGATATGATACGTGGTCCTTATTTAAATACAGAATATTTAGCTTTTTATATGGAAACTGAGGTTTCAGAAATCCAAGCATTAAAATTACGCAAAGCTATAAATCTAGGTTTTGACAGAAGTAAAATGATAACCTATTTGCGAAATGGTATTGGTGTACCTGCAAATGGTGGGTTTATCCCAAAAGGTTTACCTGGATTTGATAATTCTATCGGTTATAGCTATCAACCAGAATTAGCCAAACAGTTAGTCTCTGAATTTAAGTCTGAAACCAGAATTGAAAATCCAGAAATAACGTTGACTACAACAAGTAATTATCTCAGCTTCTGTGAGTTTATTCAGCGAGAATTACAAAAAACAGGATTGAATGTCAATGTAGATGTAATACCAGCTTCTAGCTTAAAAGACGCCAAAGCCAATGGGCAATTAGATTTCTTTAGAGCAAGTTGGGTTGCCGATTATCCTGATGCAGAAAACTATTTATCACTCTATTACAGTAAGAATTTTGCTCCAAACGGACCAAATTACACACACTATAGTAATTATGAATTCGACAAAATATACGAAGCCGCTTTCTTAGAAACTGATTCAGATAAGCGCACAAAACTCTATACCAAAATGGATTCTATTGTAATGTCATCAGCACCAATAGTTCCGATGTTTTATGATGAAGTCGTTCGTTTTACAAGAAAAAGTGTTAAAGGTTTAGGTATTAACGCTACTAACCTATTAGAACTCAAAGCCGTTAGAAAGACTAAAACTTAGAGAAATAATAGAGATCATCTCCTCCTTCTCCTCTTGATCGTCTTGACGATATGTAACCAGTAGTTAAATCATCATTCAAAAAGAACGAAAAATCATCACCTCTACTATTTATAGGCGCATCTAACGATAGTGGTGGCTTAATTATATTTGTAGAGTTTAAATCATAACAATAAATATCTAAGCCACCTTTTCCTCCACGTCTATCTGAAGAAAAATAAAGCTTATTATCTGCACTTACGAAAGGGAAGATCTCCTTTCGAGATGAATTTATAGTTTCATTTAATTTTGTGACTTCTCCATAAGTTTCATGATTAGAAACAGAAACTTTATACAAATCAGATTTTCCTTTTGTTCCTTCTATATCAGCAATGAAATATAATGTTGAGCCATCCGGACTCAAAGCAGGATGTGCAAAATTAAAATCTGGCTCACAGAATGGTAACGTTGTAAAATTTATCCAACCTTTACCTTCCTTATATTCTGCACGCTGAATCAAAAGATTAAATGTATTCTTATCCTGTAATTTATTTTCTCCCTTCTGAGTATGATTAGATGTAAAATACATATATTTTCCATCTTTTGAATATGTTGCAACTGACATATTAGACATCCCTACCTCTGGCCTAGTCACTAACTTTGGGTCTTTAATCTCACCATCTTCAGTAACAGTTCCTTCATAAATACCGTATAAATTTTGAGAATATTTATCTAATATTACGCGACCATTTTTTCTTGTAAGGTTAGAACTAAAAAAGATTTTATCCTTTACAACGCGTGCTGCAAAATGATCTAGTTTGTTATTGATTTCGAGTTTTTTTACCTCAACATCTTCGCTTTGAGAAAATCCGAAGGTTAAGGCTAATAAAAAAAGTAGTGTTGTAAATATGGGCTTTAGTATCATGTTATTCTCTTCTATATTTTTTTGTATCTTCAAAAATGTGTTCTAAAATAGCTTTGTCTTTATCTGTGAATTTTTCTTTACGCCTTGCCATAACCACTTCAGCAACTTCAAACGCTTTATTAGTTTTATAAGTTACAAAGCCTTTACTTCCTCCCCAAGAAAAGCTTGGTACAAAATTGCGAGGAAAACCACTTCCAAAGATATTAGCACTTACACCAACAACTGTACCAGTATTAAACATAGTATTAATTCCGCATTTGCTATGGTCTCCCATCATAAGTCCACAAAATTGTAATCCTGTTTTAGCAAAGCCTTCGGTTTGGTAATCCCAAAGTCTTACTTCTGCATAATTATTTTTTAAGTTAGAATTGTTAGTATCTGCTCCAAGATTACACCACTCACCTAACACCGAGTTTCCTAAAAAACCATCGTGTCCTTTGTTAGAATAGCCAAATAAAACCGAATTATTAACCTCACCACCGACTTTACTATGCGGTCCAATGGTCGTAGGACCGTAAATTTTAGTTCCTAATTTTAAAGCCGCATCATTACATAATGCTAAAGGTCCTCTAACAATAGAACCCTCCATAACTTCCGAATCTCTACCAATATAAATTGGTCCAGAACTAGCATTTAAAGTTGCAAAATTTAATGTTGCGCCTTTTTCGATGAAGATATTTTCAGGATTAATGGTATTTACTGTAGCAGGTATTGGTTGCGATTTTCTCCCTTTTGTTAATAAGATAAAATCTTCAATAATAGCGTCTCCATTCTTAGAAAAAATATCCCAAGTGTTTTCTATTGTTAGAATATCACCAGCAAATTCAATAGCTTCAAACGTTGAAAAGTCTTTAACTTCTTCACCTTCTTTAGCAAAAAATGCGATAACATCTTCTCCTTTAAACAAAGCCTGATTATGACTTAAGTTCTTAACAACCTCAACAACCTCCATATTTGGTAAAAAAGATGCATTTATCATAATGTTATCTTCCATTTCTACCATTGGAAATTTATCCGATAAATAATCTTCAGTAACTGTTGTCGTTGTATATTCTAAAAACGATTCCCATTTCTGGCGAATGGTTAAAATACCGACTCTAATATCTGCAACTGGTCTTGTATATGTGAATGGTAATAGGTTATTACGATATGGACCATCAAATAATATGTAGTTCATCTTGAGTTTAAAGTTTTTTGCCTTTCAAAAGTAACTTAATTGCATAAAACAAAAAAGCCTTCGAGGGAAATCCTGAAGGCTTATTATATATAATAATACTTAGCTTATTTCTTAAACTTAGCGTATTTATTTTTAAACTTATCTATACGACCAGCAGTATCTACTAATTTAGATTTGCCAGTGTAGTAAGGATGAGATGTTCTAGAAATTTCCAATTTTACTAATGGATATTCAACACCATCAACCTCAATAGTTTCACTTGTATCTGCCGTAGATTTAGTTAAAAATACGTCGTCATTAGACATGTCTTTAAACGCTACTAATCTATAATTCTCTGGATGTATACCTGCTTTCATCACTAAATGCTTTAAATAAATTCGATTTTTTCGAGGTGCAAATTTAAGTATTTTTTATAAATGTACAATCTTTTTAATAGTTTTTATTTTACCAATTAATGTAACAATTGTGTAACTTTGAGTACTAACTATACAATTAACTAAAAAATCATCTTATTATGGAACATCAAAAACCAACAGCAGGTAAATTCGCACTTAATTATGGTCTAATTTTAGGCGTTATTATGCTAAGTATTTCTGTTATAATGTATGTGACAGGAATGACGTTAGAAGGCGTACAATGGCCCGTATTTATTTACTATGTAGCATTTCCCGTTATAATTATGTATGGCATAAGTCAATACAAAAAAAGTAATGCAAATGTATTAAGTCTGGGAGATGCAATGAAAGTTGGATTAGCTATTGCCATTGTAAGTGCTTTAGGATATGTAGCATGGATATTTATTTTCAATTATGTTGTAGATCCTGAGTTTACAGCACAAGCTATAGAAGTAGCGAAAGATAAAATGCTTGAAAGCCCTAACGTTACTGAAGAACAGGTTGAGCAAAGTTTAAAATGGATAGAAATGTTCTCGAGTCCTGCGGCTGCTTCTGCAGGTTGGACAGCAATGAGCTTATTTTTTGGTTTAATATATTCGCTTATAGGTGGATTAGTAATGAAAAATAATTCATAACAACCCCTTAAATAATTTCTTTATTTTTGAAGTCTAGAAATTAGACAACATCAATATGAATATATCAGTAGTAATACCACTACTTAACGAAGAGGACTCTTTAAAAGAATTACACGATTGGATAGTGTCAGTGATGCTATCCAATCAGTTTTCTTACGAAATTCTATTTATTGATGATGGTAGTACTGATAATTCCTGGAAAGTCATCTCTGAACTTTCTGAAATTAATCCTAGTGTAAAAGGCCTCAGGTTTCTGAAAAACTTTGGGAAGTCTCAAGCACTTCATGCGGGTTTTGCCGAAACCAAAGGTGATGTGGTTATTACCATGGATGCGGATTTGCAAGATAATCCTGAAGAAATTCCAGATTTACATAAAATGATCTCTGAAGATGGTTTTGATTTAGTTTCTGGATGGAAAAAGAAACGCTACGATTCATATTTTTCTAAAAACCTACCTTCAAAACTATTTAATTGGGCTGCAAGACGTACATCTGGTGTTAAATTGAATGATTTTAACTGTGGTTTG
This sequence comes from Winogradskyella sp. R77965, assembly GCF_044594915.1. Classification (GTDB taxonomy): domain Bacteria; phylum Bacteroidota; class Bacteroidia; order Flavobacteriales; family Flavobacteriaceae; genus Winogradskyella. Next base: position 1,179,267 of record NZ_CP138990.1, read on the forward strand.
AAAGCTTATTCTAATCAAGTTGTAAAGCATGTTGATGTCTATGGTGAAATGCATCGTTATATCCCAGTATTAGCGAAAAATGCAGGTTTTACAAAGATTGGTGAAAAAGTAGTGCAGCACCAAGCACGGAAATACGGAAAAACTAAGTTTGGAATGAATCGCTTTATAAATGGTTTTTTAGATTTAATCACCATTTGGTTTGTTTCTCGTTTTGGGAGACGCCCAATGCATTTGTTTGGTTCACTTGGAGTCATAATGTTTATTATCGGTTTCGGATTTGCATTCTATCTAGGATTAGACAAACTTTTTTTCAACCCAACGGGACGACTTATCACAGAAAGACCTCAATTCTACATAGCACTTTCTACTATGATTATTGGTTCGCAATTCTTCATTGCTGGTTTTCTAGGCGAACTTATTTTACGATCTAAAAGACAACAGCAACGCTATTTTATTAAGGACAAATTAAATTTGACTTAACCGTTTAGATTTTGACATACTAAAGACGGTTTCAAATTGTGAATTGTTTATTTTTGTTAATAAAACCATTTTACCCATGATATACATTAAACCAGAAATTCTAGAACGTGTAAATACTTGGCTAACACCAACTTTTGACAAAGAATCACAAGAACAGATAAAGCATCTTATTGCTTCTAATCCCAAAGAACTTGAAGAAAGCTTCTATAAAGATCTAGAATTTGGTACTGGCGGAATGCGTGGTATAATGGGATTAGGCACCAACCGTATTAACAAATATACTTTAGGTAAAAACACACAAGGCTTAAGTAACTACTTAAAAGAGTCATTTCCTAATGAACAAGCAAAAGTGGTTATTGCATACGATTGTAGACATAATAGTAAAACTTTCGGAAAAGTAGTTGCTGATGTATTCTCAGCCAATGGAATTCAGGTATATTTATTTGAAGATTTAAGACCAACACCTGAGTTATCTTTCGCATTAAAACATTTAAACTGTCATTGTGGTATTGTATTAACGGCTTCACATAATCCACCAGAATATAATGGATATAAAGTCTATTGGCAAGATGGTGGTCAATTAGTACCACCTCAAGATTCTGCAGTAATAGATGAAATAAATCGATTAGATTATTCTGAAATTAAGTTTGATGCAAATAATGATTTGATTCAGTATATAGGTGAAGATGTTGATGATGTGTTTATTGATAATTCGGTAAAAAATGGAAGCTTCAATACTTCTGCTGATGCAAAAGCCGATTTAAATGTAGTTTTCACTTCTCTTCATGGTACATCTATTACAGCCATACCAGAAACGCTTAAACGCGCAGGTTACACTAATGTAAGTATTGTCGAAGAACAACGCGAACCTAATGGAGATTTCCCAACGGTTGTATCTCCAAACCCTGAAGAGCCCGAAGCGCTCAAAATGGCTATGGCTCTTGCAGAAAAAGTAGATGGTGATATTGTTATTGGAACGGATCCAGATTGTGACCGCTTGGGAGTTGTAGTTCGTAATTTAGAAAACGAACTGGTCATTCTAAATGGAAACCAAGCTATGCTGTTAATGACGGATTTTCTATTAAAGCAATGGAAAAAATCTGGTAAGATAAATGGAAAGCAGTTTGTAGCTTCCACAATAGTTTCCACGCCAATGCTATCTGTTGTTGCTGATTCTTATGATGTAGATTGTAAAATTGTATTGACTGGCTTTAAATGGATAGCAAAAATGATTAATGACTTTCCAGAGCTTGATTTCATTGGTGGTGGAGAAGAAAGCTTCGGTTATATGGTTGGTGATTTTGTGCGCGATAAAGATGCAGTAACTTCTACCCTTTTGGCATGTGAAATTGCAGCGCAAGCAAAAGCTAAAGGTAAAAGTATGTACCAAGAATTAATTCACTTGTACGTGGAACACGGATTCTATAAAGAGCGTTTAATCTCACTAACAAAAAAAGGTATCGAAGGAGCTCAAGAAATCAAACAAATGATGATTGATGCTAGGGAAAACCCATTAAAGATAGTTAACGGTTCTAAAGTCATAAAAATTGAAGATTATCAATTATCAACTTTAAAAGACGTAAACACAGGAAAAGTATCTACTATTGATATACCAAAATCTAATGTTCTAATTTATTATACCGAAGATGGAAGTAAAATAGCATTGCGTCCTAGTGGTACAGAGCCTAAAATAAAATTCTATATCAGTGTAAATACGTCACTGGACAATTCGTCAGACTTTAAGAATACGGAGCAGTTGTTGGAAGATAGAATTGATGCTATTTTAAAGGACATGAAACTTTAATGAATTATTTTAAACAAATACTTGGTTTTGCAAAACCTTACAAGAAGTTTGCTTTCCTAAATATTATTTGTAACATTTTTTACGCATTATTTAGTGCATTGTCGTTTATTGCATTAATTCCGATGCTAGATGTATTATTCCCAACAGGAAAACCTTCTGAAGAACAAGAAGTTATCGTAGAACCTGTTTGGAATGGCATTGCGAATACCATGGATTATTATAAAGATTTCATGGCTTATAATGTCAATGAATTTGCCCAAGATGATCCTTCAAAAGCCTTAATATTAGTAATATCTTTAGTCATTTTACTTTTCTTCTTAAAAAACATCTTCAATTACCTAGCGATGTACTTTATTACATTTCTAAGGAACGGTGTTCTCAAAGATTTAAGAAATGCCATCTTTGATAAAATCACTCAATTACCAATAGCTTTCTTTTCAGAAAAAAGAAAAGGAGATACTATGGCAAGAATATCTAATGACGTACAAGAAATCCAAGGATCTTTCTTATCTATTTTAGAACTCATTGTTAGAGAACCACTGACCATTATTTTTACTATTGTAATGATGCTTTTAATAAGCGCTAAACTTACACTTTTTGTATTTATTTTTATTCCTATTTCAGGGTTCATTATTTCAAGAATTGGAAAATCATTAAAAAAGAAATCTGATCGTGTACAAAAAGAACAAGGCCAGTTTTTATCTATTATAGAAGAAACTCTAGGTGGCTTGAAAGTTATTAAAGGATTTAATGGTGAAAAATCATTTTTAAATAAATTCAAAGCATCAACCTATCGGTTTTATAACTTTTCAAACAAGCTATTAAATCGTCAAAATTTCGCATCTCCAACTAGTGAGTTTTTAGGAATAACAGTCATTGCTATACTTTTGTGGTATGGTGGGAGAATGGTTTTAATAGATGGTACATTAGATGGCAGTTCGTTTATTGCCTATATGGGATTAGCATATAATATTTTAACACCAGCAAAAGCAATTAGCAAAGCTAGTTACAGCGTTAAAAAAGGAAATGCTGCTGCAGAACGTGTGTTAGAAATTTTAAATACATCCTCAACTTTAGAAGATAAACCAGATGCTATCGTAAAAGAAGATTTTACTTCAGAAATAGAACTAAACAATATCTCATTTAAATATGAAGATGATTTAGTACTTAAGAACTTTTCTATCAAAGTACCAAAAGGGAAAAGTGTGGCACTTGTTGGGCAATCTGGAAGTGGAAAATCAACTATTGCAAATTTAGTAACTCGCTTTTATGATGTTACTAAAGGTAATATTTCTATTGATGGAACAAACATTAAAAATCTCACAAAACATTCGCTAAGAGGATTAATGGGATTAGTTACTCAAGATTCTATTTTATTTAATGATACAGTAAGAAATAATATCCTCTTAGGAAAAGAAAACGCTACTGATGAAGACATTGTGGAAGCTCTAAAAATTGCTAATGCCTGGGAATTCGTAAAAGATTTACCGAACGGAATTGATACTAATATTGGAGATTCTGGTGGAAAATTATCTGGAGGGCAAAAACAACGTCTTAGTATTGCACGAGCTGTTCTAAAAAATCCACCCATAATGATTCTAGACGAGGCAACCTCTGCCCTCGATACAGAAAGTGAGCGTTTGGTGCAAGATGCACTAGAAAATATGATGAAGAATAGAACCTCTATCATAATAGCCCATCGCTTGTCTACGATACAAAATGCAAACTTAATTGTCGTAATGCAAAAAGGTGAAATTGCAAAGCAAGGCACGCACTCCGAACTTATTGCAAAAAACGGAGTCTATAAAAAACTTGTCGAGATGCAGAGTTTTGAGTAAATCTAAACTCATTTTTAAATCAAAAAAGGATGTATAATTAAATACATCCTTCTTTTTTGTTATCAGATTTGGGGAACTGATAACGGTTAATAGGTTAAGCTGGGTCAAACATATAATAAAATACAGTACAAAACAAGAAAAAATTGCTTTTTATCGTGTTTTTTTGCTTTTTATCGATTTAATTAATTGTAAAACACTGATTATCAGTAATTCGACAAATTGTTTGTTTTTAAAAAAAATAACAATTAAACTATTCGTAATTTAACAAGTCTAAATACCAAAGTAAATTACTTGACTGACGAATCGGAATTCATACAACGTTTACAAAATTCTAAACAAAAAGAAGCTGCTTTTAGGGAGTTATTGCAACTCTACAAAGAAAGGTTATATTGGCATATACGTAAAATTGTAATCAGCCACGACGATGCAGATGATGTCCTACAAAACACTTTCATAAAAGTATATCGAAGTATAGATAGGTTCAAAGGAGAAAGCAAATTATATTCTTGGTTATATCGAATTGCAACTAACGAATCTATAACACACATCAATAAAAACGCGAAACGCTTACAAATCACCAATGAAGAACATCAAACTAATGCCATTAACAACTTAGCGGCTGATGTATATTTTGAAGGTGATGAAATTCAACTAAAATTACAAAAAGCAATTGCTTCACTACCACAGAAACAACAACTAGTGTTTAATATGAAGTATTTTGACGATTTAAAATATAAGGACATATCCGAAATTTTAGACACGAGCGAAGGTGCTCTAAAAGCTTCCTATCATATTGCAGTGAAAAAAATAGAGGCCTTTTTAACTTCAGATTAAACTATTTTAGTAATTTGAAGTCATAGATACGAATGAAAAAAGATAAACTATATAACATTAAATCGACTGGTTTTAAAACACCAGATAACTACTTTGAATCCTTTGATGATAAGCTCTTTGAGCGTCTACCTCAAAAAGACTCAGTAGATAGTGTTAAAACAACTGGTTATAAAACACCAAAAGATTATTTTGACACAGTTGAAGCTAACGTATTTAGTAAGCTAAGTGATGATGAAAAACCCGTTATTAAATTAAGTACAAGAAAGACGTTTTATTACGTTGCTGGTGTAGCTGCATCATTATTATTGTTATTTGCTGTATTTATAAATTCTGATACCACAGAAGAGCTTTCGGTCGAGATGGTCGAAAACTATTTGGGAAACGAAGATTTAAACAGCTATGAATTAGCAGAGTTATTATCTGATTCTGATTTATTAGAAGATGATTTCATAATAACAAAAACAACGTATCAAGAAGATAATTTAGAATCTTATCTTTTGGAAAATTCAGATATAGAATCAATTTTAGAATAAGGACCTATTAAAATGAAAAAAATAATTCCAATACTAGTTTTACTCGTTAGCATAAATAGCTTCGCGCAGCGCGGAGGTAAAATGAATGAACGTATAAAGGCGCAAAAGACAGCATTTATAACAGAGAAGCTAGATTTAAGCTCTGAAGAAGCAGAAAAATTTTGGCCAATCTATAATGCCTTTGAAGAAAAACGTGAAAAAATAAAATCTGAAGATTTACGTGCTATAAAAATGCAAATACGCAGGAATCCAGATATGTCTGAAAGTGAAGCTGACAAACTATTAGAAAAAATCTTAAAAGCCGAAAAAGAATTACATACTGCCAAATTAAAACTGGTCAACGATTTAAAATCGGTCATTTCATCTATAAAGATAATTAAATTGAGAGCTGCAGAAGATGAGTTTAATAGAATACTTTTAGAAAAACTTAGAGAAATGCGGCAAAAACGCGCAAATAGAAATTAAATAAACATATTTATTATTATGAACATGCTTCAGAATCTAGTTTTTATTTTATCATAGATGATGAAACGAGTTAAGCGCAATAACAACGAGCATTTTTGCTTCTTAAAGCGTACATCTAATCTCTAAAACTCAGTTTACTAATTCGTCCCCTCCCTGCTGCATAAGCCACAGAATCATTTAAAAACCGAATGGTATAAAACCCTTCATCGCTTAAATGTCTCCAACTATTTCCTTCATCATTACTATAATCTATACCTTTAAAACCAATGGTAACTAATTCTTTGCTATCACTATTTGGAACGTATTGCACACAACTTCTATAACCTGGTCCTTTTCCATTAGCAACAACATGCCATGTTTTACCGCCATCAACTGTTCTAATTTTATTAGCTAAAGTATCGTTAGGTTTGGTATAATCTCCACCTATAGCAAAACCATTTAATTCGTCATAAAAATCAATGGAATACATACCTGTGGTTTCTTTGCCTTGTATAATTGGTGTATCATAAACCGTCCAGGTTTTACCCTTATCTGGTGAATACATCACTCGACTTGCTTTGCCACCTGTAGCCACCCAAGTATGGTCACCAACGATAGCAATATTAGTATCACTTGCAGCAAAAGCAGCTTCTCCTTCTTTAGCTTCAGGTAAATTATCGCACGATAATTTTATCCAATTATCACCTCCATCTCTGGTAATAATTATACTCATACAATCGTCTGTTGGATCACCAATGGCAATACCTTCTTCCTCATTCCAGAAATCCATAGCATCGTAGAAGGCTTTTGGGTGAGTTTCTTGGTAAACTACTTTGTTTTTTTCTAAATCCGCATCAAGGCTATATAACAACGCTGGTGAACTAATGCTAATTCCAAAACCTTTATTTGAAAGAACCGCTAATGCTCTAAAGTTTAATTTTAGAGAATCATTGGACAGATTAATTTTATGATTATAGAGTGGTCTATCTTTAAGAGAATCAACATGATTATAAGTAGAATTAGGCATTAGAATTCCAAGCTCACCATTCGAAGTCAAATAAATTGGCGCAGTAAATTCAGACGTAACTATTTCTAAAGCACGAACATTTAAGGTAGAGTCTTGAACCAAGGTTTCAATTTCAACTTTCGAAAAGCCTTTCTTGATTGGTTTTGATATAGGTTCATATTTTTTCGTTATGCCACAACCACCAATTCCAATACTTATAATTACTAAAACAATAGCTGAAAATATTTTTTTCATTATGTCAAATTTTTCCTAAAAATAGAAAAGCTTTGTGATAACACCACAAAGCTTTTCAAATTATAAATTAAACTACTCTTAGTTAGCTATTGCATCGAGTTCTGTTTTTAATGCATTATAAATATCTGTATTAGAGGCACTCAATGTTTGATTTAATAAATTATTGTTTTCTAGAGGGTCCAATGTTAAATCAAAAAAAGCTTCAGAATTATCACCAAATCTAATGTACTTACGCGTTAACGATCGTATGGCATACTCAGACGTCCCGTCAGCATCACTAATTTCAGAAAACGCAAAATCTCTAGTTCCTGTGGTAGCATTTACAATTACATCTTTAAAACTTTCGCTATCATTATTCTGAGTTGTAGAATTTCCGGATAATGCAATAATTGTATCATATAAATCCGAAGCATTAATAAGTGTATTATCTACAGCATTTTGCCTTGATATATTTTTACCAGAAATTACCATAGGTACATTTATACCTCCTTCATAAATAGAACCTTTGGCTTTACGTTGTCCATAATCTTGCGCAACTTGGCCTGGCGAACCATTATCTCCAATAAAAATGATTATAGTATTATCGCGTTCTTCAGAGGACATAGATTGTAATAATCTACCCATTTCAGTATCTAAAGCTTCAATAGCTGCCATATAATAAGTTAAACGGTTGGCATTAATGCTAGATTGATCTGATGGTAAATTCCCTTGACTATGCAAATTTGTTGGTGGTAAATGAAAAGGTGTATGTGGTGCATTGTAAGCCATCCATAAAAACCAAGGTTCGTTTTGTCCTTCTATCCAATTTATACCAAGATCAGTGAGTTTTGTGGTTATATATTCTGTGCTTGTTGACGTATTGCCGTTTTCTACTAAATTCCAGCTTTCATAGTCCTGAACACCTCCAGATAATATACCTGCATAATAATCAATTCCCATAGCTAAGGGCTGATTAACATCATTAGATAAGTGCCATTTACCTATTAAAGCCGTTGCGTAATTAGGCATATCATTTTGTAAAATATGTGCTGAACTATTTAGCTGATGACCAACACGAGTCACTCCATTATTAGTTCCGTAATTTCCTGTCAAAATACTAGCTCTTGTTGGACTACAAACTGGATTCGCCCAAACATTATTAAAAGTAATACCACTAGCCATTAAATTCTGAAGATTCGGCATATTAGGTTTTACATTACCTATGTTATAGTTAGGTGTCGCATCTAAGCCCATATCATCAGCAATAACCAAAAGAATATTTGGCGCAGATGATGGAGGCGTAATATCATCATCGTTTTGCATACCATTTTCGTCATCACTTCCACAAGAGACGATTAACAAAATGAAAAATAGATATACTAAGTTCTTATATGCCATGGTATTTGTATTTAAAGGTATTTAATTCTTATCCAATACTATATTGAAATTCTGCGAATACATTAAACGTAATTTTTACAAGTGTACCTTAGACTAATATCCTCTAGGATTAAATCAGACTTCATTTTCTAATAGTTTGATATGACGCATTAAGCGCTGAAGATCTAATTCTATTGTACCGTTATAAACACCTCTTATATGACCTTCCTTATCAACTAAAATAAAATTTTCTGTATGAATAAATTCACTTTCATCTTGTGTTTTCTTAAAATCTTCATCAGCAAAATAACCGTTTCTAGCTATTGCGTATAATTGATCTTTATCGCCTGTTACTAAATTCCATTTTTTAGAATCTACATTGTTGTTTTCGGCATAGGTTTTTAATTTTTCAACAGAATCTACCCATGGCATAACAGAATGTGATAATAATAAAATGTCATCGTTGTCTTTATATGCATCTTGCAATATATTCATGTTCTTGGTCAACTTAGGACAAATACCTGGACACGTCGTAAAAAAGAAATCTGCTACATATATTTTCCCTTTATAGGTAGCATTGTTTATGTTAACTCCTTCTTGATTTGTAAAAGAAAATTTAGGAATCTTATGCGCTACCTTATCCCATTTAGGTGTGAAATCAGGTGAGTCAAAATATGGTAATGTTATTGCTGCAACTTTTACTTCTTCAAAATCCGATTTATTATTATTCTTTTCGTGGCAAGAAAAACAGATTACAAAAATTAATATTAGAAAAAATGGTTTCATCTGTATCTCTTATTTTACCTCATCACTACCAACGGTAACTTGGTAACATTTTTTTAATCCAATTAATCCAAATCGCTCACCATTAATCACTTCATAGTTTGCTTTTATCTTTCCCGTTTCATACCATAATTTTTGGCTTCCAGTTTCCTTGCTGTTAACGTAATTAAAATCTCGAAACAAAGTTCCAGTTTCGTACCATTCTTTAACATTACCGTTATACTCCCCATTAACGTTAAAATGGTATACAAATTTTGGATTCCCATTATCCCACCATGCCTTATGTACTCCTATTTTTAAACCTTTATTATAAAAACGTTTTGAGGCTACTGAATCATTTTGGTGCCAAATGGTTTCTATACCTTCTTTTTTTCCTTGGTTGTAGTTGGTCTTTGACTTTATTTTTTTTGATTCAAAATAAGATTCTATTACACCTATAAAGGGTTCGTCTTTAAATAGTAAAACACCATTTACTAATTTGAGTTCGGTATTGGTGTCTTGTATAACTAATTCTTGGTTTGATTGCTGACATGACTGAAGCAAACAGAAAAGAAAAAGGCTATATATAATAACTCTTTTCAATTAATTTGTAACGTTTCCTGGTGTTCCGTAAAATCCATTTCCGTTAAGATATGGATCGTCAGCAGTAATGTGATAATGATAAATACCGTCAGGAAAATCTTCTGTTGCAGTTATGTGTCCATGATAGACATCTAAATCCGAAGATGAAATAGTAGCGCCATTTTCTAATGGTCCATAAACAGGAAAGCCATCTGATAATAATCCTAAAAATGCATCTTCCCCAAACTGTTGAGTTAAATAAGTTGGCTCAATATGATAATGATAGTTATCACGACCAGCAGGATGACCAAGCCATTGATCAAAAGAATTAATTTCGCTTGTCAGAGGTGAACCTCCTGCAGCATATTGATTAAAAAACACCACTCCGTTTCTAGAAATACCAATAGGTCCCATTGGTGTTGCTTCATGTACTGTTGCTTCTTCTGGATTTAAGGTTATAGTAAAAGTTATATTCTGAGCACTTATTTCATTAGGATTTTGATTGAAATTTGCATTCGTTCCATTATAGGCTTCGTAAAGCGGATTATTTGTTGGCCAATATGGGCTTGTATGATTTGGTAAGTCTTGAGTTGTAAACGTTACCCTGTTGCCATTGACAGCATAAGATAAACCTGTACCTTCAAAAAGAGTTAATATTGATGAAATATCATAAACTGTTGGCATAGAATCATCATCTCTATCAGAATCGTTATCTACGTAACCATCTGGCCGACTGCAATTAGATTCACTGACGTTCGGGTTTCCTAAACCATCACCATCCAAATCTTGATACCATGTAGATTCTGCACATTCACCATCATCATTGCTAGAACAAGCAATAAATCCCAAAACCACTATTACTAATAATACTATTAACGTGTTTTTCATTTACTAATTTAATAAGTCAATACTAATTTAAGACTCAAATAATATAAAATAGTTTAATCTAAAAAAACTTTTTTTTAAAGTTTCACTATAAATCTATAAACAAATCACCAAATAAACATTTTAATGTACCTTTGTACGTTCTTTTTTTCAATATAATTATACTCAATACTAAGGACTGAATATGAGATTACACAGAAACTTGTGCTTTGCAGTAATTGACGGATTACACCTCATTTTTAATGAAGGCAAATATGCTGATAAAGTGATTCAGCAATTACTAAAACGCGATAAGCGTTGGGGAAGTCGAGATAGAGGCTTTGTAGCAGAGACAGTATATAGTATTGTAAGATATCAAAGATTATATGCCGAAATAGCAAATGTAAAAGCACCTTATCACAGAGATGATCTTTGGAGAATGTTTGCGGTTTGGGCAACTCTTAAAGGCATTAAACTACCTGATTGGAAATACTTTACAGATACACCAACTCGAAAAATAAAAGGACGTTTTGATGAGCTTTCTAAAATCAGAAAATACAGAGAATCAGTCCCAGATTGGATAGATGAACTAGGGGTTAAAGAATTAGGTGAAGCCGAATGGACAAAAGAACTTGCAAAACAAAACGAACAAGCTGATGTTGTTCTTAGAGTTAATACACTCAAAACAAACAAGAAAGATCTGCAGCTCAAACTTCAATCTGAAGATATTGAAACAGAATTTTTGCCAAATCATCCTTCAGCGTTAAAATTAGTAGAACGTGCTAATGTTTTTAAAACTGAAGCATTTAAAAATGGTTGGTTCGAAGTGCAAGATGCTTCTTCCCAGTTAGTTGCGGATTTTTTAGATGTAAAACCAGGTATGAAAGTTGTAGATGTTTGCGCCGGTGCAGGTGGTAAGACATTGCATTTAGCTTCTTTAATGGAAAACAAAGGTCAGGTCATTGCCATGGATATTTACGAGAGTAAACTAAAAAAACTCAAAATTAGAGCACGTCGTAATGGAGTGCATAATATTGAAATGAAGGTAATTGATTCTACCAAACCGATTAAAAAACTTCATGGAAAAGCAGATCGATTATTAATTGATGCACCATGTTCTGGCTTAGGGGTATTAAGACGAAACCCAGATGCTAAATGGAAATTACAACCTGAGTTTGTAGAGAGTATCAAACAAACGCAAGGAGAGGTTTTAGAACAATATTCTAAAATGGTAAAGCCTGGCGGAAAAATGGTGTATGCAACGTGTTCAGTTTTACCATCTGAAAATCAAAAACAAGTAGAAAAATTCTTAACTTCGGAAACTGGAAAAGAATTTACACTAATAAAAGATCAAAAAATATTAGCTTATAAATCTGGGTTTGACGGATTTTACATGGCACTTTTAGAAAAAAAATAACCTCAATCTGCATAACACAAATCATGAAACAACTATACATCCTAGCATTTTTATTTACAACAAGTTTTACATTTGCTCAATTAGCTCCACCAACAGAACTTCAAGCCTATTATAGTGGTGTAGATTTTACAAAAACAGGCACAGAACTATACGATGATTTAGCTGTTAAAACTATTGCTAAACACACCTTGTTTTTAACTTATGGTGAAAGGCATCAATTCTTGTATGATGCTGATGAAGATCCATCTAATTCATCAAATGTTCGGTTAATATACTCAGGTGAAAGTAGATCTAAGACAGAATACCTTTCTGGTTCTAATCCTAACTCTCCGCAAACGTTTAATACAGAACATGTTTACCCACGATCTTTATTGGGTGATGGAACGGCTGAAGCAGATTTACATTTATTAAGAACATGTGACATCAGTGTGAATTCATTGAGAGGGAATGACCCTTTCTCAGACGGTTCGAGCACACCAAACCAAGCTTATTTCTCAACAGGAAGTAGTTTTTTTCCTGGTTGGGACTGGCGCGGAGACGTCGCTAGAATAATTATGTATGTAAACTTACGGTATAATGAACCCTTTACTGATGTGGGCACATTGAATTTATTTTTAGAATGGAATGCCGCTGATCCTGTAAGTCCTCAGGAAATTGAAGATAATAGAAATACAGTCATTAGTGGTGTACAAGGCAATCGAAATCCATTCATAGATAATCCTTTCTTAGCCACTTTAATATGGGGAGGTACACAGGCAGAAAACAGATGGGGAGAAAACCCACCTGATGATACGGAAGCGCCAACAATACCAACAAATCTAATGGCATCTAATGAAACATCTGCATCTGTTGACTTAAATTGGACAGCATCCACCGATGACATAGGTGTTACTGCATATAATATTTTTGTAGATAACGTTTTTTATGTTTCTACCAATTCTTCAGCAACAAATATAACTGTAACTGGTTTATCATCTGAAACTACATATGAGTTTGCAGTTTTAGCAAGAGATCTTGCTAATAACACTTCTGCATTGAGCACATCTGTAAATGCAACAACATTAGAAGCTAATACTGGAGGTGGTTCTTGTGCTTTTGAAACCTTTGAAAATATACCTGATAATAACTCAAGTTATTCTGATAGAACATGGACAGGAGATGATAACAGCAGCGCACAATGGCAAGCAACACGAGCAAGAACAGATCAATCCATAAACAGTAGAGCAATTACTATTGATGTTAGAGACATGAGTGATGGTTCAATCACCTCACCATTACTTTCAAATGGTATTGGCAGTTTAACAGTCACTACACAAAGAGCTTTTTCGGGCGGAAGCGGTACTTTAGATGTTTCTGTAAATGAAGTTTTTGTAGGCACAATTCCTTATGGCTCAGATGTTCAAACTTCAACAATTTCTGATATTAATTTTAATGGAAACGTACAAATTCTTATTTCTAAAAATTCATCTTCAGGAGATCGCGTTATTATAGATGACTTATCTTGGACTTGCTTCCCATCTTTGAGCGTAGGTGATGAAGTACTAAAACGAGTAAAAATATACCCTAATCCAACAAAAGATCTAGTTAAAATTGATCTGACTCAAAATATTGAAACACGGATCGAAATATATGATATCCTGGGAAAACGTATCTTAACAACAGAAATTAAAGAATCTACATCTTTAAATGTTAGTTCACTAAAACATGGTTTATATTTAATAAGATTTACTCAAAAAGATAAATCGGAGACCAAACGACTCATCATCCAATAATGCAAGAGCAGCTTAAAAGCTGCTCTTTTTTATGTTTAAAACTTGTTGAATACTTCAAAATTTGAAACTTAAATTTTAATCAGAATATCACAAAATAAATTAACTTTGTGCTTTTAATTTTCACACCAAACACAACACTTAAATGATTCATTTCTTTGGAAACCAAAACAGTAAGGTATTTGCTGTTCAAGCCACAAAAGAATTATCAAACGAAACTATTTCTAAACTCACATGGTTATTTGGCAACCAGAAAAAAATAGAACAAGCATCAATAGATGCTTTTTTTGTTGGTCCTAGAGCTGCAATGATTACTCCGTGGAGTACAAATGCCGTAGAAATTACTCAGAATATGGGGATTTCTGATATTATTAGAATTGAGGAATTTACTTCAGTAAATGATGATTTCAAAGATTATGACCCGATGATTTCTGAAAAATTCAATGGGTTGAATCAATCGATTTTCAATATAGATATTCAACCAGAACCTATTTTAAATATTGAAAATATTTCAGCATACAATCAACAAGAAGGTTTATCACTAAGTAGTGAAGAAGTAGAATATTTAGAAAGTGTTTCAAATAAAATTGGAAGACCTCTAACCGATTCTGAAGTTTTTGGTTTTTCTCAAGTGAATTCGGAGCATTGTCGTCATAAAATATTCAATGGCACATTTGTTATTGATGGTGAGGAAAAAGAAACGTCTTTATTCAAACTTATTAAGGAAACTTCCAAACAAAACCCAAATGATATTGTTTCTGCTTATAAAGACAATGTCGCTTTTATAAAAGGTCCTGTTGTAGAGCAGTTTGCACCAATTCGCGCTGATATTCCGGATTATTACACGACTAAAGATTTTGAATCGGTTATTTCCCTTAAAGCCGAAACCCATAACTTCCCTACTACAGTAGAACCTTTTAATGGAGCTGCAACAGGTTCTGGTGGAGAAATTAGAGATAGACTTGCTGGTGGAAAAGGATCTTTACCTTTAGCTGGTACAGCAGTTTACATGACATCTTATTCAAGATTAAACGATGAAAAGCCATGGGAAAAAGCCTTCCCAGAGCGCAAATGGTTGTACCAGACTCCAATGGATATCTTAATCAAAGCAAGTAATGGAGCTTCAGATTTCGGAAACAAATTTGGACAACCACTCATATGTGGTTCTGTTTTGACTTTTGAACACCAAGAGAAAAATGATAAACTCGGCTACGATAAAGTAATAATGCAAGCTGGAGGTATTGGATACGGAAAGGCTGAACAAGCATTAAAAGATATCCCTAAAGAAGGTGATAAAATCGTCATCCTTGGAGGTGACAACTATAGAATTGGTATGGGTGGAGCAGCCGTTTCTTCTGCAGATACCGGGGAGTTTGCTTCAGGAATTGAATTGAATGCCGTACAACGTTCTAATCCAGAAATGCAAAAACGTGCTGCAAACGCAGTTCGCGGCATGGTAGAAAGTGATGAGAATTTTATTGTTTCTATTCACGACCATGGAGCTGGTGGACACTTAAATTGTTTATCTGAGTTAGTTGAAGATACTGGTGGACATATCGATTTGGATAAATTACCTGTAGGTGATCCAACGTTATCCTCAAAAGAAATTATTGGTAACGAATCTCAAGAACGCATGGGATTAGTTATTGCAGACAAGCATTTAGAAACTCTACATAAAATTGCAGATAGAGAACGTTCTCCAATATATGACGTTGGTGAAGTTACAGGCAAGCATCGTTTTACGTTTGAATCTAAAACCAACGGAGACAAACCAATGGATTTGGCATTAGAAGATATGTTTGGTAGCTCGCCTAAAACCATAATGAATGATATAACTGTAGAAAAAAACTACAGTGTTATTTCTTACGATACTGATAATTTCTATGATTATTTAGATAAAGTATTGCAACTCGAAGCTGTGGCTTGCAAAGATTGGTTAACAAATAAAGTCGATCGTTGTGTTGGTGGAAAAGTTGCTAAACAGCAGTGTGTTGGTCCTTTGCAGCTACCACTAAACAATGTAGGAGTTATGGCACTTGACTTTAAGGGTAAAGAAGGTATTGCTACTAGTATTGGACACTCACCTATTTCTGGATTAATAAATCCTTCAGCAGGAAGTAGAAATTCAATTACGGAAGCTTTAACTAATATTATTTGGGCACCTCTTAAAGATGGTCTTAAAAGTATTTCTTTGTCTGCAAACTGGATGTGGCCTTGTAAAAATGAAGGTGAAGATGCACGTTTATACGAAGCTGTAAAAGCCATTTCAGAATTTTCAATTGATTTAGGTATCAATGTTCCTACAGGAAAGGACTCCCTTTCCATGAAACAAAAATATCCTGATGGTGATGTTATTTCTCCTGGTACAGTGATCATTTCTGCAGCTGGAAACTGTAATGATATTACTAAAGTAGTTGAACCTGTATTTCAAAAAGGTAAAGGAGCAATCTACTACATTAATATCTCTCAAGATTCTTATGAACTTGGTGGTAGTTCTTTTGCACAAATCAATAATAAAATAGGAAATACAACTCCTAACATAAAAAGTGCAGAATATGTTACAACTGTATTCAACACTATTCAAAATTTAATAAAAGACAACCAAATTGTTGCAGGTCATGACGTGGCTTCTGGTGGTTTAATAACAACTTTATTAGAATTATGTTTTGCTGATAATAACTTAGGAGCTGAATTAGATATTACAAGTATTGGTGAAAAAGATGCAGTTAAAGTTCTTTTTGCTGAGAATGCAGGTATTGTAATTCAGTCTGAGGATAATTCTATTGAAAATGTACTTTCTAATGCGAATATTAAATTCCATAAGTTAGGACAAGTAACCGAAAGTGATGTTTTAGGGATTATAAATGGAAATCAAGTTTATACCATGACTGTTTCGAGGTTAAGAGATATGTGGTATAAAACCTCTCTTCTACTCGACCGTAAACAAACAGCAAATGGTTTAGCTGATGCTCGATTTGAAAACTATAAAAACCAACCTCTAGAATACACTTTCCCTAAACACTTTACTGGTAAGTTACCTAAAACAAATACAGAACGACCTAAAGCCACAATCCTAAGAGAAAAAGGATCTAACTCAGAACGTGAAATGGCTAATGCTATGTATTTAGCTGGGTTTGATGTAAAGGATGTGCATATGACCGATTTAATTTCTGGCAGAGAAACACTTGAAGATATTCAGTTTTTAGGTGCTGTTGGTGGTTTTAGTAATTCTGACGTTTTAGGTTCTGCAAAAGGTTGGGCTGGAGCCATTAAATACAATGAAAAAGCAAATAAAGTTATTAAAGACTTCTTTAAACGAGAAGACACGCTTTCTGTCGGTATTTGTAATGGTTGTCAACTTTGGATGGAACTAGACCTTATTAATCCAGAGCATGATGAGCATGGTAAAATGATTCATAATGATTCTCAAAAACACGAGAGTTCTTTTACTTCTGTAAAAATTCAGGAGAATAATTCTGTAATGCTTTCGACTTTATCAGGAACAACTTTAGGAGTATGGATTTCGCATGGTGAAGGAAAATTTGATTTACCTTACTCTGAAGATAAATACAATATTGTTGCTAAATATGGTTATGCTGATTATCCCCATAATCCAAATGGTTCAGATTTTAATACAGCTATGATGTGTGACAAAACTGGTCGTCATTTGGTAACAATGCCGCATATTGAACGCTCAACATTCCAATGGAATTGGGCAAATTATCCCGAAGGTAGAAAAGATGAAGTATCTCCTTGGTTAGAAGCTTTTGTTAATGCCAGAAAATGGATTGAAAAACACTAGTTTTGGTTTTGAACAATCTTTAAGCCAATTCAATTTTGTTAACTTTTTCCTTGTAAGCCTTATTCACTGAGCGTTTCATTAAGAGTGAAACAACGAGCGCTACAACAAATAGACCTGAAAAAACTTTTAGAGTAATATCTAAAGAACCTGTTGAACTTTTCACAACATCGTAAATAGTTGGTCCCACCACACCTGCAAGTCCCCAACTGGCTAATATCATTCCATGAATAGCACCTAATTGCTTTGTGCCAAAAAGATCACCCAAAAATGCAGGTAAAGTAGCAAAGCCACCGCCATACATTGTAATCACAGTGAATAAAATGAGTAAGAAAAATAGTTCCATTGTAATCTCAGGTAAGAAATAAAATGCTAGAATTTGGAATGCAAAAAATATAATGTAAATATTGGCTCTGCCTAAATAATCTGAAAGACTAGACCATAAAATTCGTCCGAATCCATTAAACACTCCTATTAAACCAACAACTGTCGCTGCTTCCATCGGAGTATAACTTAACTTTTCTTGCATCATAGGACTTGCTGCAGCAATTACTGCAATACCGCAGGTAATATTAATAAACATCATTATCCACATATAATAAAATCGAGATGATTTTAGTGCTGCATTAGCTGTTATATTAGAAATATCTTCTTTAATTGTTTTTCCTTCACCAGGTTTAAAACCATCTGGTAAATAGCCTTCTGGCGGTTTTTCAATATATCGCGAAGAAGATAAAATAAGAAACATATAGATTGCTCCTAAAATGTAAAATGCGTTAGACACACCTACAGTTTCAAATAAAGATTGCATGACAGGCCCAAAAATTAGTGCTGAAAAACCAAACCCCATTATAGCCATACCTGTAGCTAATCCTCGCTTATCCGGAAACCATTTTACTAAAGTACTTACTGGTGTTATATAACCAAGTCCAAGTCCAATACCACCAATAACTCCATAGCACAAATAAAACAAAGTAAGTGACTCTAATTGTACAGCTAAGCCCGAACCTAATATGCCGATTCCATAAAATAAACCTGCTGTAGTACCGCTAATTTTTGGTCCAACTTTTTCCACCCAACGACCTAGAAACGCAGCTGATAAACCTAATAAGAGTATAGCTATTTTAAAAGCCCATTTAATGACACTACCTTCAACATCCAAAATATCTTTCACAGGATTTGTAATCACTGAGTATGCATAGACAGAACCTATAGAAATGTGTATTCCAACAGCAGATAATGCAATTAACCAACGGTTTTTTAATTTTTGAATACTCATAACTAATCGTTTTTTTATCATTTATACTTTAGTGCGTCAAATCAATTGACAACAACAGATTTAAAGTAAGGCTCTAAAATAGCCTTAGCTTTTTCAAGCTCTTGTTCTGTATTTTCTCTTGCCTCCTTTAATTGATAATCCCAACCTAATGCATCCCATTTATGAACACCTAACTTGTGATAAGGCTGTATCTCCAACTTTTCTATAGTTTCATAATTTTGAAAATATTTACCCATCGCCTCTAATAATTCAGGTGCACTGGTTATACCCGGAATTAGCACATAGCGCAACCACATTGGCTTTTTTGACCTTTCTCTATATTGGGAAAAATTGAACGTAGTCTGATTGTTTTTCATACCAGTTATATACTCATAGCCTTCCTCAGTGATATGCTTAATATCTAACATTACTAAATCTGTGTACTTATCCATTAACTCCTCTGCAAAGTGATTTAATATTCTACCGTTGGTATCTAAAGCAGTATGAATGCCTTCTTTTTTTAATTTCTTGAATAATGGAATTAAGGCTTTAGCCTGCAATAAGGGCTCACCACCAGAAACAGTGACTCCTCCTTTTTTACCGAAGTAAGGTTTCGATTTCATTATTAAATTAAAAAGCTCATCAACATGATATGATTTACCGCCTTCCATAGCTATTGTATCTGGATTATGACAATACAAACACTTTAGTTTACAGCCTTGTAGAAAGATAATAAACCGAACTCCTGGACCATCATGGGTGCCAAAAGACTCAATGGAATGGACGTTTAATATGTTTTCTTGTGATTTAATAATGAAAGAATTAAAAAAGCATCTGAAAAAGTAATTTTAATTTTCAGATGCTTTTATCAAATTTAATTACATCGTTTCATGGAACGATCTTGAAATTACTTCTAATTGTTGTTCTCTTGTTAAGCGTACAAAATTTACAGCATAACCAGAAACTCTAATGGTTAATTGTGGATATTCTTCAGGACGCTCCATAGCATCAAGGAGAGTCTCCTTATCCAACACATTAATATTAACATGCTGCGCATTATGTTCAAAATAACCATCTAAAATTGATGATAAATTTTCAATTCTTGTTTCAATATCTGCACCCAATGATTTTGGTACAATAGAGAATGTATTAGAAATACCATCTTGTGCATCTTTATAATCAATCTTAGCTACTGAATTCAGAGAAGCAATAGCACCCATTTCATCACGTCCATGCATTGGGTTTGCACCTGGTGCAAATGGCACACCTAAAGCTCTACCATCTGGCGTTGCTCCTGTCTTTTTACCATAAACAACATTAGATGTAATTGTTAAAACAGATAATGAAGGTTCAGCATTTTTATACACAGGGAACTGTTTTAACTCATTATTAAAATCTGCCACTGCTTGAGCTGCAAGATAATCTACTCGATCATCATCATTACCATACTTAGGAAATTCTCCTTCAATTTCAAAATCAACAGTCAAACCATTTTCGTTTCGGATAGGTTTTACTTTCGCATACTTAATTGCCGATAAAGAATCTGCAACAATTGATAAACCAGCAATACCATAAGCGATATTGATATGTGGATTAGTATCTATTAATGCCATTTGAGCCTTTTCATAATAATACTTATCATGCATGTAATGAATGATATTCATAGTATCACAGTAGACTCGCGCAATTTCTTGCATGGCAATTTTGAAATTGGTCATTACCTTATCAAAATCTAAATACTCATCTTTATCTTCAGGAACACCATCAAATATCTGTACACCAGTTAACTCACATTTACCACCATTAATTGCTAATAATAATGTTTTAGCTAAATTGGTTCGAGCTCCAAAAAACTGAATTGATTTTCCTAAATCCTGATGTGATACACAACATGCAATACCATAATCATCACTGTAACGCATCTCACGCATTAATCTATCATTTTCAAACTGTAAAGAGGATGTTTCTATCGCCACTTTCGCACAGAATTTTTTGAAGTTTTCCGGTAAATCATCAGACCATAAAACCGTCATATTTGGTTCTGGTGATGGTCCTAAATTATAAAGTGTATTTAAGAAACGATAAGATGTTTTGGTAACTTTTGTTCTACCATCTGAAAACATACCACCAATAGCTTCAGTCACCCAAGTTGGATCACCAGCAAAAAGTGCATCATAGGCTTTCATTCTTAAATGGCGTACCATTCTTAGCTTCATTACAAACTGATCAATGTACTCTTGTGCTTCAGCTTCTGTGATAATACCTTCTTGCAAATCATTTTCTATATAAATATCTAAGAATGTAGAGACATTACCTAAAGACATTGCCGCACCATCTTGCTCTTTCACTGCTGCCAAATAGGCCATGTATGTCCACTGCACTGCTTCTTGGGCATTGTCAGCAGGTCTACTAAGATCTAAACCATACGTTTCGCCAAGTTGTTTCATGGCTTTTAAAGCCTTAATTTGTTCAGATATTTCCTCACGTAATCTAATGACTTCATCCGTCATTGGACCAGTAACTTTCGCTAAGTCTTCTTTTTTCTTTTCGATTAAAAAATCTAATCCATAAAGCGCAATACGTCGGTAATCACCTATAATTCTGCCTCTTGCATAATTGTCTGGTAATCCGGTAAGGATACCTAGGGAACGGTACTTTTTTATCTCGTTATTATAGGCATCAAAAACACCGTCGTTATGAGTTTTTACATATTTAGAAAATAGTTCGTCTATTTTTTCGGTAGGTTCTAAACCATGCTCTGCAAGTGCTTTTTGCACCACTTTATAGCCACCAAAAGGCTTCATTGCACGTTTTAAGAGTTCGTCTGTTTGCAGACCAACAATAATTTCATTTTCTTTGTCAATGTAGCCAGCATTAAAAGCATCAATAGCAGAAACAGTACCAGTATCTACGCTACGAACACCATTATTAGCACGCTCTTCTGCCATCGCTTTTTTACAAATGCTCCAAAGTTTTTCTGTACGACTTGTAGGACCAACTAAAAACGTACTATCACCATGATAAGGTGTTATGTTATTAAATACAAAACTTCTTACATTCAAAGTTGTTGTCCAAAGACCATCAATAAATTGTTTTACTTCCATGATATAATGTTATTAACTTCCAAAAATTCATATTAAAATACGCTAGTACAAAATTAGATATGAAATAGCTTAATTATAATGACTTTTATCATGTTTTGTTTTTATGAAAGTACTGTTATTACAGGGAAAGTCTGCGAAAACGTTTGAAATATACTAGTTGAAGAGTTTACTTATTATATTATTATTTAAGTAAATATTTTTTTTAATTTTCTAAAAGAGTAAATCCATATTTATTAATCCCTTTTTTAAACTTTTATTTTATTTTTTACTTTAAGCTCATTAAAAACAAAGGCTGACTTAGAGGAATTAGAAAGTGAGAAAAAGCTATAAAAATACTTAGTTCTTTTACCTTATGTTTAATGTAAATGTAAATAATTGATTACTAAGCAAAAAAGTTTGTGAAATTAGGTTTTTGTCTTATTTTACGTACGAATAATAATGACGCATGACACTAAAATATTTTGATGTTGATAATGCAAAAGGCTTAGTTGAAGAACTTTTCTACTTATCATTTGATGAAGGTGATATACCATTTGAATCAACCGTCTTACCTATAAGCTGTATTTCAATAACAAATATCTATGGTAAAAATCAAAGCGCATTTTTCAAGAAAACAAAAACGGATTTAAATGGTTTAGTTATTACTGGTCAGTTTTATGAGTCATATCAATTTTTAGTTAATTCTAAAGGGAGTTCGTTTGGCATTTCATTTCATCCTACTGCAATTTATAAATTGACTAAAATTGATGTATCTAAGCTTACAGAAAAACATTTACCACTAATAGAAGTTTCTGAAACACTATACAATTTAATACATCCCATTTTTATTAAACACAAGGATGATATACCTAGGCTATCAAGAACACTCAAAAAAACATTTTTAAATCTTCCTTTAGAAAAAAATGATACTATTGATCAAATAGATAAAGCTATTGAATTCATTCGTGTTAAAGAAGGTATGCTAAATACATACGAGCTTTTAGATCATGTGAATTTTAGCCAAAAAACCCTCGAAACTCAATTTAAAAAAATTATTGGTCTAACACCTGGAAAGTATATACGTCTAAACCGTTTTTTAAAATTAATGAGAAAATATGAGGGAAAGGAAATTGACCTCAAAGACTTAATCTATATGTATAATTATTATGATCATTCTCACTTTGTAAAAGACTTCAAATATTTTATGAAACAATCCCCAAAAGAATATTTTAATTCTGAACATCAATTTCTCAATGAGTATTTAAACAAATAGCTTCGATAATTTACATCAAATATTCACATAAAGTTTATAATTTCGAGCATTATGCTTTTATGCTATTAGTATATGATTTGTTAGGGTTATTATATACATTTAGCCATTAAATAAAGGTAAAGTTACATTACTAAAAAGAGGCTTTATAGTTATTAAAGCCTCTTTTGTAATTTACAATACAAGCTTAACTTTAATAAATCTAAGTTATTTAAGCTTTAATTTTTCTTCACCATAGTTTATAATATTTTATTTTATAACTTTAAAATTGATATTTTAGCAGTATCCCTTACTAATTTTTGTAAAAATGAATATGATAGAAGTTACACGTCTTTTCGATTTTCCTTATTACCAACTAGAAAACAAACCTAATCCGAGTGCCTTGGTAACAAAGTATAATGGAAAATGGGAATCTACATCAACTCAAGAATATATAGATAAAGCTAACACAATAAGCAGAGCCTTATTGAGACTTGAAATAAATAAAAATGATAAAATCGCTGTAATTTCTACGACCAATAGAACCGAATGGAATATTATGGATATTGGTATTCTACAAACTGGGGCACAAAATATTCCTATATATCCAACTATTTCAGCAGAAGATTATGAGTATGTACTTAATCATAGTGAATCCATTTACTGTTTTGTTTCAGATGAAGAAGTATTAGAAAAAGTTAGAAAAGTTCAAGCAAACACAAAGATTAAAGAGGTGTATTCTTTTGATCATATTGAAGGTTGTAAACATTATTCTGAATTATTTGAACTTGGAAAAGACGAAAGCAATCAATCTGAAGTTGAAGCTCGAAAAGATGCTGTAAAACCATCTGATTTAGCAACCATAATTTATACCTCAGGTACTACAGGAAAACCAAAAGGTGTCATGCTTTCTCACTGGAATATCACAAGCAATGCCTTAGATAGTTCACCAAGAGTACCATTAAAAGAAGGTGAAAATAGAGTATTAAGCTTTTTACCAATTTGCCACATTTTTGAGCGTGTTTTAATCTATGTGTATCAATACGCAGGTACTTCAATTTATTTTGCAGAAGGTATTGACAAAATTGGTGAAAATGCGAAAGAAATAAAACCTAATCTGATGAGTGTTGTTCCGCGTTTACTTGAAAAAGTTTTCGATAAAATAATGCTTAAAGGCGAAGACCTTACTGGTATAAAAAAAGGCCTTTTCTTTTGGGCTGTAAGACTGGGAGAACGTTGGGAACCTTATGGATCTAATGGTGCTTGGTATGAATTTCAGCTCAAAATAGCCAACAAATTAATTTTTAGCAAATGGCGAGAGGCATTAGGTGGAGAGCTTGGTACAATGGTCTCTGGTAGTGCAGCATTGCAACCTAGATTAGCAAGAATTTTTGGAGCAGCAAATATGAGGATAATGGAAGGTTATGGGCTTACTGAGACATCGCCTGTAGTTTCTGTAGGACTCTATAAAAATAAAATGTATAAAGTTGGAACGGTCGGAAAAACCATTGACAATGTAGAGGTAAAAATCGCAGAGGATGGTGAACTCTTAATCAAAGGTCCAAATGTAATGCTAGGTTATTACAAAGACCCAGAAAAAACAGCCAGTGTAATGACTGGTGAATATTTCCATACAGGTGATAAAGGTGAAATAGATGCTGATGGTTTCTTAAAAATTACAGGGCGCAAAAAAGAGATGTTTAAAACGTCTGGTGGTAAATATGTGATTCCGCCACTTTTAGAAAACGATATGAAACAATCGCTTTTCATAGAACAAATTATGGTCGTAGGTGAAGGAGAAAAAATGCCAGCCGCTTTAATTCAGCCAAATTTTGATTTTATTCGGGATTGGATTGATCATAAACAAAATGGTGTTGGCAAATCTGAAGCCGAAATTGCCAATTCAGAACTTGTAATCAAACGTATTCAAAAAGAAATCGACAAGTACAATAAGAACTTTGGAAAATGGGAGCAAATTAAGCGTTTTGAACTCACACCAGACATATGGTCTATAGATGCTGGACACCTTACTCCTACTATGAAAATGAAGCGAAGTGTGATCAGAGAAAAATACGATACTTTATATGAGAAGATTTATCGGACTTAAAATATATATTCTATCGCTATAGAATTAAGTTAAGCGTTTCAATCATGAAACGCTTTTTTCATTATCAAATCAGGTTTAAAATTTAAAAATTTATTATGCATGCATAGTATTTTTTACTATCTTTGATTTTCAATTTAGCTTCATGAAAGACAAAACAATAGATTACATACTGAGAACCACATGGTTAGCCGTTAATAAAATGTATAACGAAGAAGCTGCAAAGTTTGACTCTACCATGGCAACTGGTTTTACATTATTAAGTATAGATCCAGAAAATGGAACCCCTTCCACTTCTTTAGGTCCAAAAATGGGAATGGAAGCCACTAGTCTTTCTAGAACTTTAAAAACTATGGAATCAAAGGGATTAATTGAACGTAAACCTAATCCTGAAGATGGAAGAGGTGTTTTAATTTTTTTAACTGAATTCGGAAAAGAAAAAAGAAACTACTCAAAAGAAAGAGTACTAACATTTAATGAAGCTATAACAGCAAACGTTTCGCAAGAAGAATTAGATAACTTTCAGAAAGTAGCAGAAGTCATCAATAATATGATTTCTAATAAACAGATATATAATAAAAAAGAACACATTTTAAAATAATGAGCAAACGTAGGATTAAAAAAATAGCGATTATTGGTTCAGGAATTATGGGATCAGGTATTGCTTGTCATTTTGCCAATATTGGTGTAGATGTACTTTTATTAGACATCGTTCCTAGAGAACTAAATGACAAAGAAAAAGCTAAAGGTTTAACTTTAGAAGATAAGGTAGTTAGAAATCGTTTAGTTAATGATGCTTTAACAGCTTCATTAAAATCTAAGCCATCACCTATTTATAATCAATCATTTAAAAACAGAATTACTACTGGTAATTTAGAAGATGATATTGCAAAAGTAGCTGATGCGGATTGGATTATGGAAGTTGTAGTTGAAAGACTAGACATTAAGCAACAAGTTTTCGAAAAACTTGAAAAATATAGAACGCCAGGAACTTTAATTACGTCTAATACGTCTGGTATTCCTATTAAGTTTATGAGCGAAGGCCGTTCTGAAGATTTTCAAAAACATTTCTGCGGAACACACTTTTTTAATCCAGCACGTTACTTAAAGTTATTCGAAATCATTCCGGGACCAAGCACATCTCAAGAAGTTTTAGATTTCTTAAACGGTTACGGAGAGCAATTCTTAGGAAAAACATCAGTAATTGCTAAAGATACACCAGCATTTATTGGAAACCGTATTGGTATTTTCAGTATTCAAAGTTTATTTCACGCAGTTAAAGATTTAGATTTAACTATAGAGGAAGTTGATAAATTATCAGGACCAGTCATTGGTCGTCCTAAGTCGGCTACCTTTAGAACGGTTGACGTTGTTGGTTTAGACACCTTAGTTCACGTCGCAAACGGAATTTACGATAACTGCAAAGACGACGAACGTTTAGAATTATTCAAATTACCAGATTTCATCAATACCATGATGGAAAACAAATGGCTAGGAAGTAAGACTGGTCAAGGTTTCTATAAGAAAACCGTTTCTGCTGAAGGTAAAAAAGAAATTTTAAGTCTTGACTTAAACACTTTAGAATATAGAACTAAAAAACGTGCAAAATTTGCAACCTTAGAATTAACTAAGACTATTGATAAAGTAGCAGACCGTTTTAAAGTGTTAGTAAAAGGAAAAGATAAAGCAGGTGAATTTTACAGAAAGAGTTTTTCAGCATTATTCGCTTACGTTTCAAATCGTATTCCAGAAATTACTGATGAATTATATAAGATTGATGACGCTATGAAAGCTGGATTTGGTTGGGAACATGGTCCTTTCCAAATTTGGGATGCTATTGGTGTCGAAAAAGGAATTGAAATGATGCAAGCCGAAGGTTACAAACCTGCGGATTGGGTTGCAGATATGATTGAGTCTGGAAGCGATAGCTTCTACTCTATTAAAGATGGCGCAACCTATTTTTATGATATCCCGAAGAAAGAACAAGAAAAAATTCCAGGACAAGATGCCTTTATTATTTTAGATAATGTTAGAAAAACGACTGAAGTTTTCAAAAACTCAGGTGTTTCTATTCAAGATTTAGGTGATGGAATACTTAATGTAGAATTCCAATCTAAAATGAACACCATTGGTGGTGACGTTTTAGCAGGAATTAATAAAGGTATTGATTTAGCCGAAAAAGATTTTGCTGGATTAGTGGTTGGAAACCAAGGTGCAAACTTTTCGGTTGGTGCTAATATTGGTATGATTTTTATGATGGCTGCTGAGCAAGAATATGACGAGCTTAACATGGCTATCAAATACTTCCAAGACACGATGATGCGTATGCGTTATTCTGCAATCCCAACAATTTCTGCACCTCACGGAATGGCTCTTGGTGGTGGTTGCGAATTATCATTACACGCAGACAAAGTGGTTGCTGCAGCAGAAACGTACATGGGACTTGTAGAGTTTGGTGTAGGTGTTATTCCTGGTGGTGGAGGTTCTAAAGAAATGGCTTTAAGAGCATCAGATACCTTCAAAAAAGGAGATGTGCAATTAAATACACTTCAAGAATACTTCTTAACTATTGGTATGGCTAAAGTATCAACCTCGGCTTACGAAGCGTTCGATTTAGGTCTTATGCAAAAAGGAAAAGATGTTGTTGTGGTTAATAAAGACCGTCAAATAGCAACGGCAAAAGCACATGCTAAATTAATGGCAGATGCAGGTTACACGCAACCAGTACGACGTAAAGATGTAAAAGTTCTTGGTAAACAAGCCTTAAGTATGTTTATGGTAGGAACAGATTCTATGCAAGCTAGCAACTACATTAGTGAGCACGACAGAAAAATTGCCAACAAATTAGGTTATGTTATGGCTGGTGGTGAATTATCTGAACCAACGCTTGTAACAGAACAATACTTATTAGACTTAGAGCGCGAAGCGTTTTTATCGCTTTGTACTGAAAGAAAAACATTGGAGCGTATTCAGCATATGCTTACAAAAGGTAAGCCTCTAAGAAACTAGAGATTAGACAGCTAGAAACTAGACTAATGGGAAGACATAATTTTAAAAAATTAAAAGTTTGGCAAGATGGAATTTCACTTGTAAGTGATAATTACAAATTAACGAGAACTTTTCCTGATATTGAAAAATTCAATTTAACTAGTCAAATGAATAGATGTGCAGTTTCCATCCCTTCAAATATTTCTGAAGGGTCAAGTAAAAGTACAGATAGGCATTTCAAAAAATATTTAGAAAGTAGTCTAGGTTCAGCTTTCGAATGGGAAACTCAATTAATTGTTTCTTTTAATGAAGGCTATTTGAATAAAAATAAATTTGAAGAATTAGAAAATAAAATATTACAAATTCAAAAAATGCTAGGAAAGTTTATTGACAACCTAAGAGACTAAAATCATAAAGAGAATTAGTCTATATTCTAGCTATCTAGGTTCTAGACTCTAATTTTCAAAACAATAATACAACTATGAGTAAAACAGCATATATAGTAAAAGCATATAGAACCGCAGTTGGTAAAGCACCAAAAGGCGTGTTCCGTTTTAAAAGAACAGATGAACTGGCAGCAGAAACCATCAAATACATGATGAAGGAATTGCCAAATTTAGATCCAAAACGTATTGATGATGTTATCGTAGGTAACGCAATGCCAGAAGGTTCACAAGGCTTAAATATGGCACGTTTAATCTCTCTAATGGGATTAGAAGTTATAGATGTTCCTGGTGTAACCGTTAACCGTTTTTGCTCTTCTGGAGTAGAGACTATCGGTATGGCGACAGCAAAAATACAAGCTGGAATGGCAGATTGTATTATCGCTGGTGGTGCAGAAAGTATGAGTAGTGTACCAATGACGGGTTTTAAACCAGAGTTAAATTACGATGCGATTGTAAAATCTGGTAACGAAGATTATTATTGGGGAATGGGAAATACTGCAGAAGCGGTAGCACAACAATTCAACGTATCGCGTGAAGACCAAGATGAGTTTGCTTACAATTCTCATATGAAAGCATTAAAAGCACAAGCCGAAAATCGTTTTCAAGATCAAATCGTACCAATTGAAGTGGAACAAACTTATATTGATGCTAACGGAAAGAAAGCTACAAAATCATATACAGTAACTAAAGATGAAGGTCCAAGAAAAGGAACAAGTAAAGAAGCTTTAGCAAAACTAAGAGCAGTATTTGCTGCTGGAGGTAGCGTAACTGCTGGTAACTCTTCTCAAATGAGTGATGGTGCAGCATTTGTTATGGTAATGAGTGAAGATATGGTAAAAGAGTTAAATCTTGAACCAGTAGCACGTATGGTAAACTATGCTGCTGCAGGTGTTGAACCGCGTATTATGGGTATTGGACCAGTTAAAGCAATTCCAAAAGCATTAAAACAAGCAGGCTTAAAACAAGATGATTTATCGCTAATAGAATTGAATGAAGCCTTCGCTTCTCAGTCTTTAGCAGTAATCAGAGAATTAAACTTAAACCCAGACATTATTAACGTGAATGGCGGTGCGATTGCGCTAGGTCATCCATTAGGTTGTACAGGTGCAAAACTATCAGTACAGTTATTTGATGAAATGCGCAAGCAAAACATGCACGGTAAATATGGTGCAGTAACGATGTGTGTTGGTACTGGGCAAGGTGCTTGTGGATTATTTGAATTTCTTAATTAGAGAAAAGAAAATAGAATAGAGAGAAGAGATAAAAGACTATGTGTGCTAAGCAACGTCATAATTACAAGAATTTGAAAATTTGGAAACTCGGATTAGAGATTACAAATGATATTTCAGACTTATTATTAGATTTTCCGAAACACGAAAGATTTGATTTAAGTTCACAAATAAGTAGATGTTCGGTTTCAATGCCAAGTAATATTGCTGAAGGATCTGCAAGAACAGATAAATCTTTTAGTCATTTTTTAGATATTTCTTTAGGTTCTTCTTTCGAATTAGGAACTCAATTATTAGTAGCAAAACACAGAAATTATATAAACGAAAACAATTTAAAAATACTCGAAGAAAAAATAGAAGAATTCCAAAGAATGACAATGGGATTTCAAAATAGTCTCAATTAGAGTCTATTCTCTATTTTCTATCTTCTATAATCTCAAAAAGAATATGGCAACTCAAGAAAAAGAATTATTAAGAGGCGGACAATTCCTAGTAAAGGAAACAAAATGCGAAGATGTATTTACACCTGAAGATTTTTCAGAAGAACAAAATATGATGAAAGAAGCGGTTATGGAATTTAACGACCGTGAAATCATTGCACATAAACCAAGGTTTGAAGCCAAAGACTATGCACTTACTGAAGAAGTAATGCGTAAAGCTGGTGAGTTAGGGTTTTTAGGTGTAGCAGTTCCTGAAGCTTATGGAGGATTAGGAATGGGATTCGTTTCTACGTGTTTAACTTGTGACTATATTTCATCAGGCACAGGTTCTTTTAGTACAGCATTTGGTGCGCATACAGGAATTGGTACAATGCCAATCACTTTATATGGTACTGAGGCTCAAAAGCAAAAATACGTACCAAAATTAGCTTCTGGCGAATGGTTTGGTGCGTACTGTTTAACAGAGCCAGGCGCAGGTTCTGATGCTAATTCAGGAAAAACAACTGCAGAATTATCCGAAGATGGTAAATCATATAAAATCAACGGACAGAAAATGTGGATTTCGAACGCAGGTTTCTGTAGTGTAATGATTGTTTTTGCTCGTATTGAAGATGACAAAAACATCACTGGTTTTATCGTAGAATATGATGAAAAGAATCCTAACGGAATCACTTTAGGTGAAGAAGAACATAAATTAGGTATTCGAGCAAGTTCTACGCGTCAAGTCTTTTTTAACGATTGCGAAGTACCAGTTGAAAACATGTTAGCTG
Source organism: Winogradskyella sp. R77965 (assembly GCF_044594915.1). Taxonomy (GTDB): domain Bacteria; phylum Bacteroidota; class Bacteroidia; order Flavobacteriales; family Flavobacteriaceae; genus Winogradskyella. The sequence goes on from NZ_CP138990.1 coordinate 1,210,577, forward strand.
GTCGCGGTGAAGGTTTTAAGATTGCCATGAATGCACTTAACGTTGGTCGTATTAAATTAGCTGCTGCCTGTTTAGATTCTCAACGACGTATTTTAACAACTGCTGTTAACTATGCAAACGAAAGAAAGCAATTTAAAACACCTATTGCAGATTTTGGCGCTATAAAAATAAAGCTGGCAAAAATGGCAACAGATGCTTATGCTGGCGAATCAGCGACCTATCGTGCTGCTAAAAATATTGAAGATCGCATTGCTATACGTCATGCTGCAGGTAACACACACCAAGAAGCAGAGCTTAAAGGTGTTGAAGAATATGCTATTGAATGTTCTATCTTAAAAGTGGCAGTATCTGAGGATGTACAAAACTGTGCAGATGAAGGTATCCAAATTTTTGGTGGTATGGGATTCTCTGAAGAAACACCAATGGAAGCTGCATGGAGAGATGCTCGTATTGCTCGTATATACGAAGGTACAAACGAAATTAACAGAATGCTATCTGTTGGTATGTTAGTGAAGAAAGCAATGAAAGGTCATGTAGATTTATTAGGTCCTGCGCAAGCAGTTCAACAAGAATTAATGGGTATTCCTTCTTTTGAAACACCTGATTACTCTGAGTTATTTTCTGAAGAGAAAGCTATGATTGGGAGATTAAAGAAAGTATTCTTAATGGTTGCAGGTGCTGCTGTTCAAAAATTTGGGCCAGAAATGGAGCAACACCAACAGTTACTTGTAGCTGCTGCAGATATCTTAATTGAAATCTATATGGCAGAATCTACAATTTTAAGAACTGAGAAAAACGCTAAACGTACTAGCGAAAAAGAACAAGCGGTACAAATCGCCATGTCAAAATTATACTTATACAATGCTGTGAGTATTGTTGAAGGTAAAGGAAAAGAAAGTATCATTTCTTTTGCTGAAGGTGATGAGCAACGTATGATGCTTATGGGACTTAAGCGTTATACCAAGTACACAAACTATCCAGATATCGTTGATTTACGTAACGAAATTGCTGAAAAAGTGAAAGCAGAAAATAAATATTGCTTTTAATAATTTAGACTAACTCAAATAATTCTAATTATAAGGCCAGTTCATTGATTTGAGCTGGTTTTTTTATACAGATATTTAGATTTTCTATACAAATAAACACCTATAAACATAATTATAAGACTTAATAAAAATCCAAAAACACCAAGTTGTTCATAAATATGGCTTTCATTTATTGATTTTAAAAACAAAATTATAATAGTCATTAGAATCCTAAAAATTGACCAGATTATTAAAAGAACTGACCAAAGTTTAATAGCCTTTTTGTGAAATTTTAAGGACTTAACCTTACTACAAACTAAAAGCGATATAACAATTAAAATGATTATAATTGGTACATAACTACCTATAAAAGCATATTGAATACCTTTTCGCAAAAAGAAGAGTAAGCTAAAACCTAAAACTAAGTAAAACTTGGCACCAGCTTTTTCGGTAGTAATATCAAAGATTGTATTTTTCATCTTAATCAGAAATCAAATTATTAATCACTTTACTTACTAACTTTGTGTTAGACCACAAGTACTCAAAATCTACGGTTTCAAAAGTATCTTTAACAGTGTCCTTGTATGGTGAATAATCGCCTTTATATACACATTCTCCTCCTCCAATGCTATTATATCCTGTTTTTACAAACTCATCAAAATCTGTCGAACCTTTATCATAGCCTATTGGGTCAATTATCACTTCGTCTAATGGTATGCCATAATGTTCAGAAGATGACCTATATAGTTCTATTAATGCATCTGATGGAGAATACACTTCAAACTCATCATTATCATCACCATCCCAACCAGCCATATCAAAACAATGCACCGAATGTACATTCCAAGTGTTATCGTCGATAAGTTTAGTAAATGCTTTACTTCCTACATTTTCCTCTTCCTCTTGGTCAAAAAACACAATGACAATATTTTTATTCCTTGACTTAAGCGACTTCATTTGTTTGATAACGGTGAAGATGAGTGTCATTCCTGAGGCATTATCCACTGCACCTGGTGCTCCTCTAACACCTGTATCGTAATGTGCTCCTAATATGATATAATCGTTGGTTTTTGTTGTAGCCGGAAGTATACCATAAACATTAGAGCCTCTAAAGGGCTCAAAGACTAAATCTACAGCTGGATTGATATTTGGTGATACATAATCGTGTACAATAGGCTCAATGTCTAATACTGAAATCAATTGTTTTAAATAGTCTCTAGTAAGATGTCTCTCTAATTTAGACCATCTGGCATTAATAACCATATTATTTTCTAAAGATTTATGTCCAGAAAGTTGACCTATAATATGTTGTTGTAATTCCAAATTATCTATCGGTAACTCAGAAATCAAAACAACATTATCCAAGTTAGAATCACAAGAGAATAAACACCAGAATAAATTAGAGAGAATAAATAAGGTTTTAATTTTCATTCTTTTGACCTTAATTTATTCATTTTCCATTTTGCCCATTGTCGTAAAGTAGCGATAGCTACATGTTTTCCATTTGAACCGTTAGTAAGCATTATAATTCCACTGTTATGCTCTACATCTAACATAAAACCAGCTTCCCATCCTGTATTAGAACCTGCATGACCTTTGGCTGTAATTGGCCCTAAAAAATAACCTTGATATCCTAAACCTTGGGCTCCTCTTTTTGATTTTGTAATTGGCAATAAAGTCATCATCTCTTCGATCGTCTCTTTTGTTAAAACCTCATTATCGCCGAGTGTTGCCTTAGCGAAAATTATAAGGTCCTCTAAATTAGTATGTAAACCAGCTGCTGCCTTTGCTGTAAATTGCTCTATATAAACTTCTTCTCCATTTTCATCATAAGGTTTTGCTGAATTTTTTAAGATATTTTTATCCATAGTAAAACTTGTACGTTTCATATTTAAAGGTTTAAAAACTTCTGTTTGCATATAAGTTTCAAATGAAATCCCAGAAATCTCTTCTATTAAAAGTTGTAAAATTGTGTATCCACCTCCTGAGTACTGAAATTTGGTTTGAGGCTCAATAACTACTTCAACTTTTTCATCTGCTTTTACAGGTCCATTGTCTCCATTTAAAGAGGTTTCAAGTGATGGTAATTTAGCATCAGGATGAAATCCAGGATAACCGTGTACCGAAATACCTGCTGTATGACTTAAGAGCCCTCTGATTGTTACCTTACTATTATCAAAATTAGACTCTGGAAGTTTCCAACGCGTTAGATAATCCTCAACTGGTATATCCAAGCCTATCTTATCTTTTTCTACCAATTTCATAATTCCCCAAGCTGTAAATAGTTTAGAGATAGAACCTATATTAAATCCGGTTGTTGAACTCATCTTTGTTTGCGCGGTGATATCTGCAAAACCAATTCCTTTTTTATAAATGACTTGTCCGTCTTCAATTATAGCAATTGCAATTCCTGGAACATTTTTTTCTTTCAAATTAATAGGTATGGTTGTATCTAAAGATTTTATGAAGTCAGAATGCTCTTGAGCAAAAGAGAAACTGATGCAGATAATAAAACAATGTATTACGTATTTTTTCATAAGATTGATTTTTAAATTCAATCAAACCTAAGAACGTATCTATATTGCTGAAAATTTATATGACAAACTTCAACAATTCACAATCAAAAAGGGTTCTACTAAGGATATAATGGGTTCATAACAAAAATCCTTTTGTTGGACATCGATTTAGTATTGTATGTCAAAATTATTGTTCAGAGGTCTTAGAAATTATACATTTGGTATATGCTTTTATTACTAAAAAAGAACTTCCGTATTATAATTATACTATTATTACTCACTACTTCTGTTGTAGGAATGATAATTTTAAAACAGTCATTAGAAAACTCACAATTAGAATTTGGAATTTTAAATAACTCTCAATACTCTACTTATGAAACATATTTTTATTTGTTTCAATATCTTCTTATTCTAACCATCCTTTATATCATTGGTTCTTGGATTTTTAATAGATATAAAGAGTTTAGACAACTTAAAAATGAAAAATCGAAAGCTGAATTACAATTATTGAAAAGTCAAATAAACCCTCATTTTTTCTTCAATACTTTAAACAATCTTTATGGTCTAACTGTTGAGAAATCTGACAAGGCACCAGAGATGATTTTGAAATTATCTGAAATGATGCGCTATACAATTTATGAAGGCAAAGAAGATTTTGTCCCACTGAAAGACGAAATTACATATTTAAAAAACTATATTGAATTACATAAAATTCGTTATAAAAAAAAAGTAAATATTTCATTTAATTTAGATGTAAAACATAATTATAATATTGCGTCTTTATTATTTATAATTCTGCTAGAAAATGCTTTTAAACATGGTGTTGAAGGCTTAACTGAGGATGCGTATATTACTATAAAATTAAAAACTACTGATAATACAATGCTCTTCTCTGTTGAGAATAATTTTGATACCACTAAGAAGAATGAAAAAGCTGGGATTGGCATATCTAACTTGAGGCAACGTTTAAAATTGATATATCCAAACAAACATAATCTTAGTATAGAGAAGCAAAAAGTAGTATATAATGCCAAACTAGAAATACAAACAAAATGATTGACTATATCATTGTCGATGACGAACCCATAGCACATCGTGTTATAGAGGGTTATTGTGAAAATCTTTCGCATTTAAACAAAAAACAAAATTGCTTTAATGTGTTTGAAGCAATTCAATTTTTGAATGAAGAATCAGTTGATTTAATTTTCCTAGATATTAATATGCCTAAATTATCAGGATTTGAGTTCTTAAAATCTCTAAATAATCCTCCAAAAGTTATTGTAACTACAGCCTATAAAGAATTTGCTTTAGAAGGATATGAACTTAACATATCGGATTATTTACTAAAACCTTTCAGTTTTAATCGCTTTCTTAAAGCCATTAATAAGACTATAAATTTAAATCAAACAGAAAGCAATATATCAACACAAGAAATAACAACAACTGATTTATCCTTTTTTATAAAAGGAGACAAAAAATATCATCAAATAAAATCAGAACAAATTCTATTTATTGAAGCACACGGTAACTATACTAAAATAAAACTTACAAATCAGACCATAGTTAGCCACGAAAAAATATCGAATTATGAAAATCTTCTACCTAAAGACAAATTCCTGAGAGTGCACAAATCATTTATCGTAGCTATTAGTAAAATTAATTTAGTAGAAGGAAATAAAATTAATATCAACAATCATATTGTGCCAATTGGTCAAACTTACAAAGCAAGAGTTATTGAATTATTGAAGAACTAAATATTTATTTTTTTCCATCTTAAGAAAACCAAAGAGTCAATTCAAATTAATGAATTGGCTTTTTTACTATATTTAAGGAATTAATCTAACAAACAAAATGAAGATTCTTTATTCAATACTTTTTTTTCTCGTCTCCCATCTATGTTTCTCGCAATCCAACACCGAAATATTCCTATTCGATTTAGAAACCAATAATTCAAAAATTGAACTTAAAAACGGTAAAAACATTTCTAATAGCGAAGGCTACGACAATCAACCCTCATTTTTAGATGATAGATATATTGTTTTTTCGTCAACTAGAAATGGTCAAACTGATATTGCCAAATACGATACACGATATAGTGGAAGATTATGGGTGAATTTTACTGATGGTGGAGAATACACACCATTAAAAATTCCTAATAAACGTGAAATTTCTGCAGTACGTTTAGATAAAGACGGAAAGCAACGTTTGTATTCGTATAGTCTAAGCAATGGACAATCCACAGAACTTATTAAAGATTTAGTAGTCGCTTATTACACTTGGTATGACGAAAACACAATAGTATCAGCAGTTATCGAAAATGAAGAATTAAATTTATATACTTCAAACATTGAAGACGGAACAAACAGAAAATATGCAACTAAAGTCGGCCGTTCATTTCATAAAATCCCGAATTCTAATTTAGTTAGTTTTATATCTAAAGAAAATGAAAATCAGTGGCAAATAAAATCCTTAAACCCAAGTACTGGAGATACAAAAATTATTGCCAATACAATGACTGGTGTAGAAGATATTTGCTGGCTAGATGGAAACACTATACTGTCAGGAAAAGACAATATACTTTACAAACTAAGATTAAGACGCGATAATGATTGGAAACAAATTGCTGATTTATCTTCTAATGGTATTACAAAAATAACCCGTTTAGCAACCAACACCTCTGCTACGAAATTGTTAATAGCTGGAGATATAAGTAATGAAGCTACAACAGCAGAACCTGTAGATGAAACTACTGAAGAAAATAATACTACCGATGAAACTACTACAGTAGTAAATGAAACTGAGTCTGGTGAAATAGTTCAAAAACATATAGAACCATTTAATACTAGAAACTTAGAAGCTTTCGCTAATGCTTTTGATGAAGATGTAATAGTGAATAGATTTCCTAATGAAAAAATGTATTCTGGTCGAAATACATTAAAAGAAAACTACAGACAGTTTTTTAAAAACAATAAAAAATCTAACGTTAAAGTCTTAAATAGAATGACCCATAAAAATATGGTTATTGATGAAGAATTAGTGACTTTGAATAATAGTACAATTAGGCAGGTAACAATTTACCAAACCGATGCTGAAAATATTAATTCCATGACATTTTTACGCAATTCAAATACAACTTCAAATCCTGAGGCAATTGTTAACAAACAACTCGAAGTATATAACAACAGAGACATTGAAGGTTTCGTAAAGACCTATTCCAGTGATATAAAACTATACACATTTCCTAGTACATTAAATTCAGAAGGACACGCTGCAATTCGTAAAGGTTATGCTAGTTTTTTTAAAAGTGTTCCTGATTTAAATGCACAAATAGTAAATAGAATCGTTCTTGGCAACAAGGTAATAGACAAAGAAAAAGTAACAGTTAATGGGCAAATTTTCTATGCTATTGCTATTTATGAAGTTGAAAATGGTTTAATTAGCAAAGTAACTTTTATTCAATAATATCGTTATCAAATAACCAAAACCTCGTCCTTAATTGGAAGAAATCAAAATCAAATCTTCCTGAGGTGCAATTAAATATTCGGCTTTCCCTTTTTTAACGACCGCCATTTCCTCTACCGAAATAGTTTTTGTACCACCATCAGCTAATTTCCATGCATGAAATCCATCAAAGGCAAAGGTCATGCCTTCTTTAATGATTTTTTCTGAAGCTGGTCGTACATGAGATGCTTGTGAGCCACCTAAATTAGGACCAACATCATGAGCCACATAACCTACTGGATGTCCTGTACTCCACATCACATAATCTGAACCTGCTTTTTCCATCAGTATACGTTGCGCTCTATCCACATCAATACCTTTTACACCTGGTTTCATAGCCGCTAAAGCCGCTCTATTACCTGCTTTACCGCTTTCCCAATAATGCATTATATCCTTAGGTGCTTCAATTTCACCTTCTTTTAAAACATAGGCAAAGCGCTGTATATCACTTACCCATCGATCATAAACTTTGATACCAAAGTCAATTTGAATAACATCACCAGGCATAATAACTTTATCGGTCGCATGGGAATGTCCACGGTCTGCACCAGAATTAACATTAGGATTTTGGTCAGCTGCCCAGCCGTCAGTCACACCATATTCTAACATCTTTTGTTTAAGGAATTTCGCAATGTCTGCATCAGTTGATTTCCCAGGAACCACTTGCTTATATGCTTCAACCTGCCAATCAGCTGTTAGCTGTGCTGCCTTTGTTAAAATATCAACTTCTTCAGGTAATTTAATAGACAACCACTCATACACAACCTCTGTGGATGATATCAAACGTTCGGATTTATCACCTAATAATTGTTCTAAATTTTGTCTTTGTGTAAAGGACAAACCATCTGCCATAGAATTACTTTCAGATGAATTCACTGCAATAGTATTAAAATTTTTGCCCTTAATAAATTCTACAGCCTTTAACACAGAAGAGGTACCACGTTCTACACTAACAACTTCATCGTGTATATTTAAATCATCTAAAGCTGTAGCTTCACCAGATGGTGAAAACACTTTTGAATGGAAGCCTTTTTCATCATTGTAGAACAAAAAAACTGCCGTGCCACCTGCATTTTCTCCTCCAATATGGTCTGCTATTGGATCATTATTATTCTCTCTACAGATTACTAACCAACAATCTACTTTAGCAGACTCGAGCGCTTTAGGCAAAAGTGTATTAATACGCTTTTTTCTGATATCTGGCCATGGGTTTTCTCCCCAATATGTTTCTGGATTTATAGAAGCTGTTTCAGATGATTTCTCTGTACAACCAAAACAGATAAAAAATATAAGTAGAAGTTTTGCTAAATTGCTCATTTTTAAACTTTATAGTATCTTGACGAAGATACATATTAAAAAAAATAAATTACTAATATGTCCATACTTTGGATGTTACAAACGCCTTACTAATGTATAAGCCTTTAAATTTAAACCATGAAAAAAATTATGATATACACGATCATATTGACTGTATTTTCGGTTAATATATTTTGTAACGCACAATCTAAAAATTTAGAACCTAAGCTTGAAAACATAGCTTGGATTTCTGGCACATGGCATTGTGAAGTTTTTGGTGGTCATGCAGAAGAAATTTGGAGTGAACCTTCCAATGGTTCAATGATGGCAACATTTAAATTTACCAATAATAATAGAGTCTCGTTTTATGAAATAGAAGTCATTAGAGAGGTTGAAAACACTTTAATTCTTCAATTAAAACATTTTAGATCCGATTTAAAAGGTTGGGAATCAAAAGATGACACTGTGGATTTTCCCTTAATCGAAATCACAAAAAACAAAGCTGTTTTTGAAGGCTTGACTTTTGAAAAAGTGAGCGATTCAGAGATGAATGTCTATGTAGATATAGAAAATGATAAAGGAGAAACTGAAACAGCAAAATTTGCTTATAGAAAAAAATTAGATAAGAGAAAGACCATTAAACAACTCATTAAAGTTCAATACGCAGAAGTTGCTCCTACTATAGATGGCATTGCAAATGAGACCATATGGCAAAATGCACTATGGAGACCTTTAGATCAAACTTGGTTAGGAGAGCAACCAACTGAAGAAGATTTTAAAGGCAAATACAAATTAGCTTGGACTGAAGACGCTTTATATTTACTAGCAGAAATACAAGACGATAAACTCATTGATATTTATCAAGATCCATTGACAACATGGTGGGACGATGATTGCTTAGAGGTTTTTATTGACGAAGATAATAGTGGTGGTGAGCATCAATATAATCACAATGCTTTTGCATATCATATTGCTCTAGACGGAAATGTAGTAGACATGTCTACAAAAAAGGAAGGAAAACTTTATAACTCTCACGTCGCATCGAAAGTGATTACTGAAGGAACAACATCAGTCTGGGAAGTCAAAATTTCACTTTTCGATGATGCTTATGATGATAATGACAGTAATACGCCTGTAAAACTTTATGCAAATAGAAATATAGGCTTTGCCTTAGCCTATTGCGATAATGATAATAGTAAAACAAGAGAAAATTTTATAGGCTCAGTTGAAGTGCAAGGAGTTGATAAAAATAGAGGTTGGATTGATGCAGGAATTTTTGGTACACTTTTACTCGTCAAATAATATTAATCCTTTTATGTATTAACATATTTTTAAAATATTCTCTTTAACAATAGCGTATTTTTAAGCTTACTTAAACCATCTATAAATGAAAAATTCAATTCTATTATTTTCAATACTTTTTTCTATTTCAATTTCGGCACAAACGGACTCAAAAATCTATGATATCATTGATGCTGTTTCTGAAGAACGCCTCAGAAATGATGTAAAAACTCTTGCCGACTTTGGTACACGACACACCTTGAGTGATACACTTTCAGAAACTCGTGGCATTGGAGCCGCTCGTCGCTGGATAAAAGGTCAATTCGATAATATTTCAAAAGAATGTAATAATTGCTTAGAAGTATTCTATCAAAAAGATTTAGTTAAGAAAGGAACAAATCAACGTATTGTACATGATGTAATGGTGGTAAACGTAGTTGCTATACAACGTGGTACAAAATACCCAAATCGTTATATCATAATGAGTGGAGATATCGATTCTAGAGTTTCGAGCCCAACAGATTTTACCTCTGATTCACCAGGCGCAAATGATAACGCTACTGGAATGGCTGGAGCTATTGAAGCAGCTCGTATTTTATCTAAATATAAATTTGAAAGTAGTGTTGTTTATTTAGGTCTTTCTGGTGAAGAACAAGGACTTTTTGGTGGTCAAGGCATGGCCAAATATGCACAAGAGAACAATTGGGACATTATTGGAGTTTTAAATAATGATATGATTGGAAATATTTCTGGAGTTGATGGTGTAGTCGATAACCGTACGTTTAGAATATTTTCCGAACCAACAACTACTGGAGAAACCGATGCAGAGAAATTAAAAAGACAAGCTAGAGCACGTCGCTTTTACGGTGGCGAAGTAGATGGTATTTCACGCCAGTTGGCACGTTATGTCTATGAAACAACAAAAACATATATGCCAGAAATGAATCCAATGATGGTATATCGCTTAGATCGTTTTGGTCGTGGTGGACATCACAGACCTTTTAATGATGTTGGTTTTGCTGGTATAAGAATAATGGAGGCTCATGAAAATTATACGCAACAGCATCAAGACATACGCACAGAAAATGGTATCAACTACGGAGATACGTTTGAGCATGTTAATTTTCCATATTGCAAAAAATTAACAGCTGTTAATGCTATAACAATGGCAAGCCTCGCTTCTGCTCCACCTGCTCCTAAAGAAGTAGGTATTGGTGGTATAGTTGAAGCTTCTGCAAAATTACAATGGAATAAAGTTGAAGGTGCAAAAGGCTACAAAATCTATTGGAGAGATACCACGTCTCCAACTTGGGATAACAGTCGTTATGTAGGAGATGTAACAGAATTTACTTTAGATGGTATTGTTATTGACAACGCTCTTTTTGGAGTTGCTGCAGTTGGTGAAAACGGTCACGAAAGCACAGTAGTTTTTCCTAATAAGATTATGAGATAAATATGAAAGTCTTCTTTCCACAATGGCAAGGCTCAGGTACCGGAAAATCAATAGCAGATGGTGCAAAAACAATATTCGATTATATTAAAGGTGATGTTATATCCATACCATTATCCAAATTACCATTAACATTAGAACAAAATATTAATGGGCATTCTGCACTATTAGAGCAACTTTCAGATTTTAAAACTCTATTAATTGATAAAAACCCTAAAACATTACATACTATTGGAGGTGATTGTGGACTAGAAATCATTCCAGTAAGTTATTTAGCCTCTAAACAGTCTAATCTAGGTGTCATTTGGTTTGATGCACATGCAGATATTAACATTCCTAAAGAATCACAGAGCCACAACTTTCATGGTATGCCATTACGAACACTTTTAGGAGAGGGAAATCAAAAATTAAAGGATTTACTTTTTACAGAAATTAAGCCTTCACAAATTCATTATATAGGATTAAGAAGTATTGATACAGCTGAACAAAAACGAATAGCAAAAGATCATATTTATGCGCCTTTAACCATAGATATAAATCATTTAGTAAAAACACTAAAAGATAAAAAAATCACACACCTTTATATTCATTTTGATGTAGATTGTCTCGATCCAGATTCATACAAAAATGCTTATTTTAATGTCAATAACGGCATCACTGTAATTGAAGCTGAAGATTATATTAAAACTTTAAAGGCTAACTTTGATATTTGTGGTACCAGTATTTTAGAATCTGTTGCTATGACTGAAGATGAATTAGAACCTATAAAAAACATTATTAATCTATTATTTAATGACTAATATCTTGTCATATAAACTAAAGCATAACTGCCTATTAATGTGCTGTATTTCGCTTTTTATGGCCTGTGAAAAACCTTCAACAAAAAATGAAGTTTTAGTATTAGGCACCATTCATAGTGGACATAAAACACAAGAGGTTTATAACATAGATAAGCTTACTGCCTTAATTGAAGAAATCAATCCAGATATTATACTTACGGAAATTCCACCAGACAGATTTGATGCTGCTATGGAGGGTTTCAAAAGAGATGATAGCATTTCGGAACCTCGCGTTATACGTTTTCCTGAATATACTGATGTTGTTTTTCCACTATCAAAAACAATGGATTTCATTATCATTCCAACAGCTGGTTGGACGAGCTCTATGGCTTCAGAAAGGTCAAAAAAATTGAGAGCAATTAGTAAAGATTCTACTCGCACCGAAGATTGGCAAGCTTATAGTAACGCTAATAAATTGTCAGATTCATTAATGAAATTAGCAGGTAATAGAAACGACCCTTATTTTATTCATACCAATACCTATGACAGCATCTATAATATTCGTCTAAATGAATATAACAAACGCTTCAATGACGAATTAGGTCTTGGTGGTTGGGATAATATTAATATAGCGCACTACTGGAATATCGAAAAAGCTTTAGAGACATACAGACACCAAAATAAACGTATTCTTATCACTTATGGAGCTGGTCACAAAGGTTGGTTTTTAAAAGAATTGCGTAAACGTGATGATATAGAATTATTGGATATGAAACCTTTTTTAGACAACATAAACTGATGAAAAAAATAGTACTCATTTTAGGATTTATTTGTTTTTTGACAAATAGCTATGCCCAATTACTTCAAGATAAATCAAACTTCACAAGACAAGATACCTTACGAGGAAGCGTCACTGCTGAACGCGAATGGTGGGACTTAACTTATTATCATTTAGATATTGAAGTTAAACCAGATGAGAAGTTTATATCTGGAAAAAATACAATTCAGTATGAAGTCTTAAAACCTAATCAAGTGATGCAAATCGACTTGCAATCTCCAATGGAAATTACAAAAGTGCTTCAAGATGGACAGGAATTAGAAGTTAATCACCAAGGGAATGCGCATTTTATAACATTGACCAAAGATCAAAATATTGGTGGAGTAAATTCAATTGAAGTTCATTATAAAGGTCAACCAAAAGAAGCTAAACGCGCACCTTGGGATGGCGGATTTTCATGGAAAAAAGATCAAAATGGGAAACATTTTATAGCAACATCTTGCCAAGGTCTTGGAGCAAGCGTTTGGTGGCCAAATAAAGATCATATGTACGACGAAGTAGATAGCATGCTGATTAGTATTACTAATCCAAAAGGACTTACTAATGTTTCAAATGGGCGTCTCAAAGCATTAATGGATAATGGTAACAATACTATTACCTCACATTGGTTCGTAAACAACCCAATTAATAATTATGGAGTTAATGTAAATATCGGTGACTATGTAAACTTCTCTGAAGTCTATAAAGGAGAAAAAGGTAATCTTGATTTAGATTATTGGGTGCTTAAGGATAATCTCGAAAAAGCCAAAGAGCATTTTAAAGATGCTCCAAAAATGATGAAAGCTTTTGAGCATTGGTTTGGACCTTATCCGTTTTATGAAGACAGTTTTAAATTAGTAGAAGTGCCTTATTTAGGCATGGAACATCAAAGCTCAGTAACTTATGGAAATCAGTATAAAAAAGGGTATTTAGGAAATGACTTGTCTCAAACTGGATGGGGTTTAAAATTCGATTTTATAATTATTCACGAAGCTGGTCACGAGTGGTTTGCCAATAATATTACTTATAAAGATGCTGCTGATATGTGGATTCATGAAGGGTTTACGGCATATTCAGAAAATCTGTTTTTAGACTACTATTACGGTAAAGAGGCTTCCGCAGATTATGTTATTGGTACTAGAGCAAATATTCAGAATGACAAACCCATTATCGGAACTTACAATGTAAATAATGAAGGTTCTAGTGATATGTATTATAAAGGCGCAAATATGCTTCATACTTTGAGACAACTTGTCGAAGATGACAAAAAGTGGCGAGAAATTCTCCGTGGTCTAAACTCTGAATTTTATCATAAAACTGTGACGACAAAGGAAATTGAAGATTATATAAGTAAAAAAACTGATAAAGATTTATCAGCATTCTTTAATCAGTATTTGAGAGACGTTCGAATTCCAACTTTAGAGTTTAAAATAGAAGATGGTAAGCTTAAATTTCGCTATATAAATATTGTCAATGATTTTGACATGCCCATTGAAGTTTCAATTAATGGAAAAAAAGAATGGCTATTTCCTGACGCAGAATGGAAAACAAAAACCATCGGAACCTCGGATTTCAAAGTAGATCGTGATTATTATATTGAAGTGAATAAATTATAAACCTAATGAAAAAAGGTCTAATCTACTCTGCCTTGATTTTTCTTTCAAGTTCGTTTCTTGTTTCAAACAGCAGTGAGAACTTAGTAGATTTAATTACTAAGAAACTTCAAAATTATAGTGAAGTTGGATGGCCTGAAAAAGTATACCTTCATACAGACAAAGATTTGTACTTGGCAAATGAAACTATTTGGTTTTCTGCATATTTGGTAAACGGAATCACCAATCAAAAAAGCACTAAAAGTGCTGTACTTCATGTAGAACTTATCAATGATAAAGACAGTATTATTAGCAAAAGAAAACTTTACTTAGAAGATATTAGTACAGGAGGTGACTTTAAAATTGAAAAAGAATGGAAAAAAGGTAAATACCTCTTACGAGCATACACCAACTATATGCGCAATGAGGATCCTACTTATTTTTTCAAAAAGGAAATAGATATATGGGAAGTCAGTAAAAATGAAAATTCAAAAGCTTTAAGTATTGGTGAATTATCAGAGAAGTCAACAAATACGAATCGTCCAGATTTACATTTTTATCCTGAAAGTGGGTATTTAGTAGAAAATTTAACTAGTAAAGTTGCTATTAAAATTAAGGATGACATCTATGATAAAAATCACCTCAGCGGATACATAGTAGATAATGAAGACACTTTTATTTCAGATTTTAAAACCTCAGATTATGGTTTGAGCTATTTTTTTATAACACCAAAGCCAAATAAAACATATTATGCAAACATAGAACTAAATGATTCTGTTTATAAATATAAACTACCACAGGCCTTACCATTGGGTTATAACATAAGTGTTAGCCAAAAAAGCAACCAGTTACTTATAGATATTAAGACTACTAAATATGAAGGACTTTCTGGTTCTTATCTAATACTGCACCAAAGAGGAGATATCCTTTATGAAAAACTGGAAACAAATAACAAAAACAATTATACTGTTAGCTTATCAACCCAAGACTTAAAAGATGGCGTTACACATATTACATTATTTGATCCTAAAGGTAAACCCGTTTGTGAACGCCTAGTTTTTATTGAAAACTCTAAAAATAAAGCGACAATTAAAATTGAGAAAAATAAAGAGATTTTAGCTACCAAAGAGAAAGTTGTATTACAGCTTTATGTAGACGATCATAAAGAAAGAAGTCTTCCGAGTCATTTATCCCTAAGTGTTAGAAATTCTAATACAATTCATTATAATAGCAACTCTCAAAATATTAAAACTTGGTTATTACTGAACTTCTGATTTAAGAGGAAAGATTAAAAATCCTGGCTATTTTTTTTCAGACACAAAAGATTACAAGAAGAAATATCTTTTAGATTTAGTGATGATGACTCATGGATGGAGACGTTTTAATTGGCAAGATTTGCTTTATGAAGAAAATAAAACCTCAGAATATAATATTGAAAAAGGCATTATCATCTCTGGCGAAACCAAACTATTAGAAAAGCCGTATACGCTAGCACCTGCATATACGTCCTTAACATTTTTTGGAAAAGAAATAGCGCAACAACCCATTAAAAAATCTGATGCCGATGGTAAATTTAGTTTCGGACCTTTTATAATTTATGATTCCATACCAACAATTATTCAGTCTAGATTAAACGATTTTAAATCTAAAGAAGACAAAGATCGAGAATTATCAATTTTAATTGATGAGGAAATACCGAGTCCAAAAATCATTAGAAATAACAACAAGAAAACTTATCTAAAGAAAAATAATGAACCCACTGATTATTCAAAAATTACTAAATATGTAAGAGCTATTAATTTTCAATTTGATCAAAACAGTGAAAAACTAGATGAAGTGGTTGTTGTTGGAAAAAAGAGAGCTGAAAAGAGTTTAAGAGAACAAGAAATGGATGATATCGCAACATTTAACTTCCCAAGTTACAGACTAGATGTAGAATCAGATGAGACCTTAGAGAATCAACCTCTTACTTCTCTACTGGCGAGATTTCCTGGATTAAATTTTATCGGAAACAGTTTTTTTATAAGAGGTAGTAGTGGTTCACCTAAAATCATTATTAATGACATAACCACTGATTTAGATGAACTATTAAGTATACCTACAGATCAAATTTCGTTTATAGATTTTTATAGAGGAGCAAATTCAGCAGTTTTTTCTAATGCAAGTAATGGAGTACTCGTTGTCTATACTAGAAGAGGAAAATTTATATCTCCAGAAAAAAGAAAACCAGGCATTATAAACTTTACTACCGAAGGGTTTTACACGGCTAAAGAATTCTATTCTCCAGATTACACCAAAGATACTGATGAAAATTCTAAATATGATTTGAGAAAAACGCTTTACTGGAATCCTAAAATTAGAATCACAGCTGAAAATAAGACGGAACAAATTTCATTTTTTACATGTGATATAAAAGGTGATTATATTATTGAAGTAGAGGGTATTTCAGAATCAGGTATTCCATTACATCAAATTAGTACCTTTTCAGTAGAATAAATACTGTATTAAATTAATAGTCAAACAACTTAAAACTATTGGAAATTCCAGAAATTCATTTTGAACGCGATACCGATTGGTACGATTGGCTTTTAACCAATCACGATAAGTATAAAGCCATATACCTCATCTTTTATAAACTTGAAACAGGTATACCAACAATGCGTTGGGAAGAAGCTGTTAAAGTAGCCATATGCTTCGGTTGGATTGACTCTACAGTAAAAAGTCTAGGTAATGGAAAACGAAGACAATACTTCTCTCCACGAAATCCAAAAAGTACTTGGAGTGCGCTAAATAAAAAGTACGTCATTGAGCTCGAAAAAGGTGGTTTAATCCAAGAACCTGGTCGAAAACTGATTAATCTTGCAAAAGAAACGGGTAAATGGACTGAAATGGATGATGTGGAAAATGGTGTGATTCCTAAAGCGTTACAAGATGCTTTTAATAAGAATCTACGAGCTTTTGAAAATTATCAAAACTTTTCGCGTGGTTATAGAAAAAGTTATTTGTCTTGGTTACACAGTGCCAAACGGGAAGCTACACGACAAAAAAGAATCGCAGAGATCATAAAACTCTGCGATGCTAATATTAAAAGTCGTGATGCTTGGTAAGCCATTCTCTATTTTACAAAGTCAGACTGACAACAAACATAGTTAATCTGTCAGTTCGAGCGTAGTCGAGAACATTTTTGATGGAAGGTTTGCATCTCGACTACGCTCGATATGACAGAAATTTTACTACAATCCACTTATATAACTACCATAAGGATCTTTAATCTGTAACCCTTCAGAATAACGATACTTACTCAGTTTTTTAAACTGTACCAATCCCCAAAGAATAAATTCTTTTTCAAAATAAACATCTCGTTTATCTATGTCTGGTTGGTAATCTGCCAGTAATGCATCTAAAGGTGTTACCTCATCTAATTTGGCTTTATATGTTGCATCATCAAAATCATCTAACAACTCAAAGCCATCACCATTAAAGAACCAGGAAATTAAATCATCATAAGGAGTATCTTCTCCTTCTTTTTCTAACTTTTCAATCTTTGGAAAATATTTTGGAAATAGAGTTTTAATCGCTTCATCCATTAAAGTATTTGCAACAAAATCTGCTCCTTCTTGTTCACCTTCATACACCAATTCTACTTTACCTGTAATAGCTGGTATGACTCCAATAAAATCCGATAGCCTTACCGCAGTTTTATCATCACCAGCTAACAAAGCACGACGCTCTGCTGTACTTAATAAATTTTCAAAAGCCGTAATACTCATACGCGCACTCACTCCACTCTTTACGTCTACGTATTCACTTTCACGAGCTTCAAAACTAATTTGCTCTAATAAGTCTTTGGCCAAGTCTGGTACATAGACTGAACCAGCTTGTCTTTCGTCTAATTTTGCTTCTTGAGAAGTTATGATTCTCGCTGTATCAATGGTCTCAGGATAATGCGTCAAAATCTGTGAGCCTATCCTATCTTTTAAAGGTGTAACAATACTTCCACGATTGGTATAGTCCTCAGGATTCGCCGTAAACACAAATTGCATATCTAATGGTAATCGTAGTTTAAATCCACGAATTTGAATATCACCTTCTTGTAAAATATTAAACAAAGCCACTTGAATTCGTGCCTGTAAATCTGGTAATTCATTAATCACAAAAATGCAACGATTCGCTCTTGGAATCATTCCATAATGAATCACACGATCATCTGCATAACTCAATTTTAAATTCGCTGCTTTTATTGGATCAACATCTCCAATGATATCAGCTACTGTAACATCTGGAGTAGCCAGTTTTTCTGCAAAACGATCATCTCTGTGCAACCATGTTATTGGTGTGTCGTCACCTTTTTCATTAATTAACTCAATTGCATATCGTGAAATAGGTTGTAAGGGATCATCATTAATTTCTGAACCTTCTACAACAGCAATATGTTCATCCAACAAGTTTACCATCATTCGCGCCAAACGTGTTTTTGCCTGACCTCTCAGACCTAGAAGGTTAATATTATGTCGTGATAAAATAGCACGCTCTAGTTCAGGAATCACTGTATTTTCATAACCATGAATGCCTTCAAACGTTGTAACTTTATTCTTAATATTTTCAATCAAGTTATCACGCAATTCGTCCTTTATAGATTTGGATTGGTAACCTGTTTTTTTTAATTCGCCTAGTGTTTTAATATCTGTCATAAATAAGACCCTTTTAATTTCCCTACTTCGACTGCGCTCAGCACAGGCTCGGGAAAAACTCAATGCGGGAATTTGAGCTTTATTTTTAAAGTATTAATTTTTGTTCCTTCCCTCTGGGAAGGTTAGGATGGGCTTTTTTAACCCTTTATTCTTCTTTTTCTATTATTTTCGTAATCTTCAAAAATCATTTCACCTAAACCTTTTAATCCTGTATAAAATGCTTTGCCTCGATTGGCTTGGGTAAATTCACGTACAAATCGCATCAGATATGGGTCTTCAGCAATCATAAACGTAGTAATCGGAATATGTAAGCGTCGTGCCTGTTGTGCCATTGCATAACATTTATTAGTAATAAACGGATCTAAACCATTACTGTTTTTGTAATACTGACCGTCTGGCATACGCAAACAACTTGGCTTACCATCTGTAATCATAAAAATCTGTTTATTTGTGTTACGCTTTCTGCGAAGCATATCCATAGCTAGTTGTAATCCAGCAACTGTATTTGTATGGTATGGACCAACTTTTAAGTATGGTAATTCTTTTATTTTAATCGGCCATGCATCATTTCCAAATACCAAAATCTCTAAAGTATCTTTTGGATAACGTGTAGTAATTAATTCGGCCAATGCCATCGCTACTTTTTTAGCTGGTGTAATACGATCTTCACCATATAAAATCATACTATGACTTATATCTATCATAAGCACAGTACTCATCTGACTTTTATGAAGGGTTTCTTCAACAACTAAATCGTCTTCTGTAATACTAAAATCACCAATACCATTATTGATTTGTGCATTTCTAATACTTTCAGTCATAGAAACTTTGTCTAAAGCGTCACCAAATTGATATGCTCTAAAGTCACCTGTATGCTCATCACCTAAACCTACTCCTTTGCTTTTATGATTACCTGAACCGCTTCGTTTTATCTTTCCAAAAATATGATCTAAAGCCTGCTGACGTATAGCCCGTTCGGTTTTAGCGGTAATAGTTGTTTTACCTTTTCCGTCTCCATTACCAGTTGGATCAATCTCTTCTCGGATATAGCCCTTGTTTTTTAAATCCTCTATAAAGTCATCAATGGTATACTCAGGAGTTGTAAGCTTATATTCTACATCAAGTTGTCGCAACCAATCAATAGCTTCATCAAAATCTCCAGAAGTATATGTGATTAACTCCTTAAAAATCTCAAAGAGTTTTTCGAAAGGAGATTGATTTGGTGCTTCGTAGGTTTTAAATACAAAGCCTGATTTATTTGATTTTTCTTTCATGGCAATGTAAAAATAATGCTTTTTAAAGCGATATCAATTACCTATTTTTAGATTCTAACATTTTATTAACTTTACAGAAATACAACACAAAATGTCAGAAGAAGCGGAAGAGCAAATCAAAAAGCAAAAAAAAAGAATCAATTGGACAACTGATAAAATAATGAGCACCTCAGCATTGTTTATCAGTGTAATTTCATTGATAGCACTACTCTACCAATCATACTTAGCAAGAGAGGAAAATAAACTTATACAAATGCAGCAGAGTGCCTCTGTTCTTCCACATTTAAGTCAATGGTCTAGCTATAAATCTGATAGCTTCAAAATTGTTATAGGTAATAAGGGAGTCGGGCCTGCTTTTATTAAAAAAGTAGAAGTGAAAATGATAGATAATAAAAAGGATACTTTGGTCTTTAACAGTAGCGATGATATTCTAAAAAGTATATTTAAAAATACAAAAGGTTTGGATTCAATAGGCTACACATCAAGTACACTAACTGATGGTATAGTATTACCAGCGAATGAAAAATTAGAAATTATTAACATTAAAAATCCTGCTGGTATTAATCTATTTAGAAAAGTTCTTTCAGAAAGTAATCTTTCTTTCAATATAATTTATGCTGATGTTTATGGAACACAGTGGATCATTAATGCTAACAAAGAAATACCAGTAAAAATTGATACTAAATAAGAGTATACATTAACATCTCTTTTAGAAATCAATCACATCTTTTCCTTAATTTTAGGGTTTTACTCAACTAACCTAAAAATAATGAAGAAATTTTTCACTCTTGTTATGCTATTCAGTGTAACATTATTCTCGGCACAAGAATTTTCAATGGACATGGTCAAAAATATGACATCAAGAAATATTGGACCTGGTGGCATGTCTGGACGTGTAACTGCCATTGATGTTGTAACAACTAATCCTGATGTCATGTATGTCGGAACTGCCTCAGGTGGCCTTTGGAAATCTAATTCAGGTGGCATTACTTGGGAACCTATTTTCGATAAAGAACTCACAGCTTCAATTGGTGCTGTAGAAATTCAGCAATCAAACCCAAGTGTAATTTGGGTTGGCACAGGTGAAGGTAATCCCCGTAATTCCCTTAATGGTGGTTATGGAGTCTATAAATCTCTTGATGGTGGAAAAACATGGATGGCTATGGGTCTTGAAAAAACAAGACACATTCACAGAATTATTGTAGATCCAACAAATCCTGATGTAGTATATGTTGGAGCTATTGGCTCTCCTTGGGGAGAACATCCAGAACGTGGAGTTTTTAAAACCACTGATGGTGGAAAAACCTGGAATAAAATTTTATTCGCCAATAACAAAACTGGTGTTGCTGATTTAGTGATGGATCCAACTAATCCTAATAAGTTAATTGCTGCCATGTGGGAACATAAACGTGACCCTTGGTTCTTTAATTCTGGCGGTGAAGGTTCTGGTTTGCATATTACTCATGATGGTGGAAAAACCTGGACAAAAATCACTGAAGATGATGGTTTCCCAAAAGGAAATCTTGGTCGTATTGGTGTCGCTATAGCTCCAAACAAACCAAATATCATTTATGCTTTAGTTGAAGCAAAGAAAAATGCACTTTACAAAAGTGAAGATGGTGGCTCTAAATGGAAAAAGGTAAATGATAAAAGCGATATTGGTAATCGTCCTTTCTATTATTCTGAAATCTATGTCGATCCTCAAAATGAAAATCGTGTATATTCAGTATTTACTTATGTGAATGTTTCTGAAGATGGCGGGAAAAACTTTGCGCAACTCATGCCAGCTTATGGAGTGAGTAATGGTGTTCACCCAGATCATCATGCTTGGTGGATTCATCCAGAAAACGGCAACTTTATGATAGATGGTAATGATGGTGGAATGAATATTACTAAAGATGGAGGTAAAACCTGGAGATTCATAGGTAATTTACCTGTAGCACAATTCTACCATATTAATGTAGATAATGAATATCCATATAATGTTTATGGAGGTATGCAAGATAATGGCTCATGGAGAGGACCAGCTTATGTTTGGCGTGCACAAGGCATAAGAAATAGTTACTGGCAAGAAATTAGCTTTGGGGATGGGTTTGATGTGGTTCCCGATAGAGATGACTCCCGTTACGGATGGTCTATGAGTCAACAAGGTTATGTGAGTCGTTACGATTGGCAAACAGGAAACAACTATGGAGTTAGACCAACACATCCAGATCCAGATGTGCGTTTGCGTTTCAACTGGAATTCTGCCATAAATATTGATCCGTTTGATAATAGTACGCTTTACTTCGGAAGTCAATTTGTGCATAAGTCAACAGATAAAGGGGAAACTTGGACTGTCATTTCTCCAGATTTGTCAACTAACGATCCAGAAAAACAAAAGCAGTCTGAAAGTGGTGGACTAAGCATGGATGCTACAGGAGCAGAAAATCATACAACCATCTTAGTAATTGAACCCTCAGTACTCGAAAAGGATATGCTTTGGGCTGGTACTGATGATGGTCGTGTACACTACACAACTGACGGAGGAAACAACTGGACAGATGTTTCTAAAAATCTAAAAGGTTTACCTGAAGGCAGCTGGATAGCGCAAATAAAGGCGTCTAATAAAAATAAAGGAGAAGCCCTTTTAATCGCCAATGATTACAGACGATTTAATTATACTCCTTACGCCTATAGAACAAAAAACTATGGAAAATCATGGGAACGTATTGTGGATGAAAACGATGTACAGAGTTATACTTTAGCTATTGTTGAAGATTTAGTTGAACCAAATTTACTATTCTTAGGAACTGACGATGGTTTATACGTTTCTTTAAATGCTGGCGAAAAATGGACAAAATGGACTGAAGGATTTCCGACCACCTCTGTAAAAGATTTGGTGATTCAGCCTAGAGAACACGATTTAGTTATTGGAACATTTGGACGTGCAGCATGGGTTTTAGATGATATTAGACCTTTAAGAGCTATGGCGAAGAACAAATCAGTAATGAATTCAAATATTAAGTTATTTGATACACCAACTGCATATCAGGCTGCATACCAACAACCAACAGGAAGTCGTTTTGGTGCAGATGCCATGTATCATGGTGAAAATCGTGGTGGTGGTGCACGTTTCAGTTATTTATTTAATAAGAAAGAGCAACCGAAAAGTGAGAAAAAAGAAAAAAGTGAAGACGAAGATGATGAGACAGATATGGATTCTAAAAAGGAAGAGGCGAAAGTTAAATGGGATTCTCTAACCTTAAAAATATATGATGGACAACGTTTAATTAGAACTTTAAAAACCAAAGCTCCAAAAGAAAACGGAATTCATAAATGGACATGGTACATGAGCGAAGCTGGAGTTAGTAGACCATCGAGAACTATAAGAAAACAGACCAGAGAACCTGGTGGAGTTTCTGTAAAACCAGGAACATACAAAGCGGTTCTGCATTATGGTGATCAAATGTCTGAAACTACTATAAAAGTTGAATCTGATCCGAGATTAGAAGTATCTCAAAAGAATATTGATGAAGTTTATACTGCAGCAAAACAGTTAGAGAAAATGCAAGAAACTTCAGCTAATGCTGTTAAACAATTAGTTGAGAGTAAAACAATTGCTGAAACTTATAAAAAGAATTTATCTAAATTGGATAAAGAAAAATATAAAGATCAAATTAAAGGGTCTAAGGATATTGTAAAATCAATAGATAGCTTAATAGACAAATACTTAGGAAAAGTTGATAAACGTCAAGGTATTACCAGAAATCCAGAAGTAACACCTTTACAGAGGCTCAGAACAGCACAAGGTTATGTCTATAATAGTCAAACAGGTTTAACATCAACTGAAACCACGTTGATTAAGCATGCTGAAGATGCTTTAAATAAACTCTTAGGCGAAACAAATAACTTTTTTAATAAAGAATGGTCAAATTACCAAACTAGTATGAAACAAATTCAAATGGATCCTTTTAAGGAAATTAAGACTTTTGGTATTGATTAAATAATTGTAATGATAAACAAAAAACGCTCTAGATACTAGAGCGTTTTTTGTTTATTCTACCCATTTAAGAGCATTAGGGTCTTCAACTTTTATTCGTTTACCAGATGTAGAAATTAAGCCTTCTTTTTTAAATTGCGAAAGAATTCTAATTGCAGACTCAGTTGCAGTGCCAACCATATTAGCGTAATCCTCGCGGGAAAGGACTATACTCAAAAATCCATCTGAATCAACACCAAAGTCTTCATGGATATATAATAGTATTTCGGCCATTCTTCGTTTCACAGATTTCTGTGCCATATTTACCAATGACTCATCCGACACCTTTAAATCCTCTGCCATTTTTTTTAAGACATCCATTGTGAATTTTGGGTTTTTCTGCAGGTCATTCATTATTTCGCTTTTTGGAATAAAGCACATTTCCATATCATTTAATGCAATAGCACTAAGATTGGTTTTCTGTTCTGATACTAAAGATCGTTTTCCTAATAATCCACCTTTAACAACTAATTTTACGACCTGATCTTTTCCGTTTTCACTGAGTTTCGTCAATTTACAAACACCATCTTTTACACAATAAACACCATTTACAGTTTCTCCTTCTTCAAAAATGACTTGGCCTTTTTTGTAAATTTTACCTGTTTTACATGCTGAAACTCGCATTAACTCATCTCTAGTTAAGGACTTTAAAGCATTAAACTCTTTAATAATGCATGATTCACATTTACTCATAACATCTAAATTATCGTCAATCCCAAAGTTAACTAAAACATGACAAATATCATATTATATAAGTACAAGTTTTGAGACTTTTGTTTCAGGTATAAATGAGCAAATTTTAGAATGGAAAACAACACTTGTTTTCACTGCGGAGATGGTTGTGGTAATCATCCAATTACGTTTCAAGACAAATCCTTTTGTTGTAATGGCTGTAAGACCGTTTTCGAGATTTTTAACGAAAATGATTTAACGTGTTATTACGATTTACAGAATTCTCCTGGTGCTATTCCAACGGAAATAGAAGGTAAATATGATTTTCTTTCACAAGAGAATATTATAGAAAAACTTACGGAATTCAGAAGTGATACTATTGAAATTACAACACTTTATATTCCACATATACATTGTAGCTCTTGTATTTGGATACTCGAAAACCTCAATAAATTAAATCCTAATATTTCAGATTCCCAAGTTAATTTTGGCAAGAAAACCGTAAGAGTGACCTATAATTCTGAAGTCACAGATTTAAAGTCAGTTGTGTTATTACTTAGCTCAATTGGTTATGAACCTTATATCAGTTTAGATGATTTTAAATCAAGAAAAAAACATGTTAACAGAACACTCATCTATAAACTTGGAGTTGCAGGATTTGGTTTTGGTAATATTATGTTCTTGTCTTTTCCTGAATATTTTGAGGTGAACGAATATTGGTTAGAACAATACAAACCTTTATTTCGATGGTTAATGTTTGCGTTGTCCTTACCTATTGTCTTTTATGCGGCACAGGATTATTTCATTTCAGCTTATAAAGGTTTAAAGGCTAAAATTTTAAATATTGATGTTCCCATTGCTTTAGGAGTTTCTGTCTTATTCATAAGAAGCACTATTGAAATTATGTTCGATTTGGGCTCTGGTTTTTTTGATAGTCTCGCTGGATTGATATTTTTTCTTTTAGTTGGTAAATTCTTTCAGCAAAAAACTTATCAGTTTTTATCCTTTGAGCGCGATTATAAATCCTACTTCCCAATTGCAATAACCAAAATAAATAAGGAAGGTTACGAAGAAACGATTCAGGTTTACGATATAGAAAAAGGAGACCGCATTCTTATTCGGAATGAAGAATTAATTCCTGTTGATGGTATTCTTATTAATGGAAAAGCAAAAATAGATTACAGTTTTGTTACTGGTGAATCACAAACCGTTTCTAAGCAATCTGGAGATAAACTATTCGCTGGTGGTAAACAAACCAATGGAGTTATTGAAATGGAAGCTTTAAAATCTGTTGAACAGAGTTATCTAACACAATTATGGAGTAACGATGTTTTTAGCAAAAATAAAGAAGATGGTTTTACAAATATTACCAATACTATTAGTAAACATTTCACCATTGCTATTTTAACGATAGCATTCATTGCCACAAGTTATTGGCTTTTTGTTGATTCTAGCAAAGCTATAAATGTATTCACGGCAGTACTTATTATTGCCTGTCCTTGTGCCATTGCATTATCCGCTCCGTTTACATTTGGGAACTTATTACGCATCTTTGGTAAACTAAAATTCTATGTCAAAAATGCCACTGTTATAGAGCAATTGGCACAAATTAATACTGTTATTTTTGATAAAACAGGAACGATTACATCTAACAAACATAGCAATGCGCAATATGACGGCGATGTACTGTCTGACTCTGAAAATGTAGTTTTAAAAAATTCCCTTCGTGGTTCTAATCACCCATTAAGTAGAACTTTATATAATATTTTACAGGAAAACAATATCATTACACTTGATGCTTTTGAAGAACACATCGGTAAAGGCATTGAAGCCAAACACGATGCGGTAAGTATGAAAATTGGTTCCGCCAATTTTGTTGGTAACGCAAAGGAAACCTCTTTGTTAAACACAACAGTTCATATCAGTAGTAATAATATTTACAAAGGAAAATATACCTTTTATAATAGTTATAGAAAAGGGGTTTCAAAACTGTTCAACCAACTCAAAAAACATTTCGATTTAGTTATTCTTTCTGGAGATAATGAAGGCGAGCGAGAAAACTTAAAAAAATTGCTTCCAGCAAAAACGAAATTGATTTTCAATCAAAAACCAGAAGATAAATTAGAATTCATTAAATACCATCAATCTGAAGGGGCAAAAGTGCTTATGATTGGTGATGGATTAAATGATGCAGGTGCATTGGCACAAAGTAATGTTGGAATAGCAATTTCGGAAGATGTAAATGTTTTCTCGCCTGCTTGTGATGGTATTTTGGATGCCTCAAAATTCAAACAACTTTATCAATTTATTAAAGCATCAAAATCCGCAATAAAAATTATTAAATGGAGCTTTGTGCTTTCGTTTTTCTACAATGTCATTGGTTTATATTTTGCAGTTACTGGTCAATTAGAACCTGTTGTTGCCGCAATTTTAATGCCTTTAAGCTCCATCAGTATTGTAGTATTTACAACGATTGCTACAAATTTTTTAGGACGGAAATTAAAATAAATTAATCAACATGATAAAAGTCATGTTTTAAAAAAAGGTTCAGCTTTATTTTTGAACCATAACTTCAGTAGGTATGAGTGTTATTTATATTTTATTAACAGTGAGCGTTGTCGTTGGCGTGACTTTCTTTGTCATTTTCATAATGGCTGTAAAGTCTGGGCAATACGATGACGATTATACTCCATCTGTACGAATGCTTTTTGAAGACGAACTTGTAAAAGAACAAACCAATACATCAAAACAAACAAAAACTGACTAATTTTTTTAATATGGAAATGCAACAATTCTATTACGATAATAAAATCGTTAAAAAATTCCTTTATGCCACAATACTTTGGGGAGTTGTTGGGATGCTTGTAGGCCTTATTCTGGCCTTTATGTTTTTATTCCCAAATATGACAGATGGTATATCATGGCTAAGTTTCGGTCGCTTAAGACCATTACATACCAATGCTGTAATCTTTGCCTTTGTTGGTAATGCCATTTTTGCTGGTGTTTATTACTCATTGCAACGTCTCTTAAAAGCTAGAATGTTTAGTGATATGCTAAGTAATTTTAATTTCTGGGCATGGCAATTAATCATTGTTGGTGCAGCAATAACTTTACCTCTTGGTTACACAACGTCAAAAGAATATGCTGAATTAGAATGGCCTTTCGATATCGCTATCGCATTAGTTTGGGTTGCTTTTGGTGTTAACATGATTGCGACTATTCTTAAGCGTCGTCAACGTCACCTATATGTTGCTATTTGGTTCTACCTAGCAACTTTTGTTACGGTTGCAGTACTTCATATTTTTAATAGCTTAGAATTACCCGTTAGTGGATTAAAAAGTTATTCCGTTTATGCAGGTGTTCAAGATGCTTTAGTACAATGGTGGTATGGACATAATGCCGTTGCATTCTTCTTAACAACCCCATTTTTAGGACTGATGTACTATTTTGTACCAAAAGCAGCAAATAGGCCTGTTTACTCTTATCGTTTATCTATTGTTCACTTTTGGTCTTTAATTTTTATTTACATCTGGGCAGGACCACACCACTTGCTATATACGGCTTTACCAGAATGGGCACAACACCTAGGTGTAGCATTCTCGGTTATGTTAATTGCTCCATCTTGGGGAGGTATGATTAATGGACTGTTAACATTGCGTGGTGCTTGGGATAAAGTACGAACAGATCCTGTTTTAAAATTTATGGTAGTAGCTATAACTGGTTATGGTATGGCCACTTTTGAAGGTCCAATGCTTTCACTTAAAAATGTAAATGCGATTGCACACTTTACGGATTGGATTATTGCTCACGTACACGTTGGTGCATTAGCATGGAATGGTTTTCTTGCCTTTGGTATGATTTACTGGTTAATCCCGAGATTATTTAAAACAAAACTACATTCTACTGGTTTAGCCAATGTTCATTTTTGGATTGGTACTTTAGGTATCATATTGTATGCATTACCAATGTATGTTGCAGGTTTTGCACAAGCAAGTATGTGGAAACAATTTAATCCAGATGGTACTTTAGTTTATGGTAACTTCTTAGAAACCGTGACTGAAATTATGCCAATGTACTGGATGCGAGCTATCGGTGGAACTTTGTACATAACTGGTATGTTAATCTTAGTTTATAACGTAATAATGACTGTTGTAAGGTCTAATAACAAAGTTACTGACGAATTAGCCGAAGCACCTGCTTTACAACGCGTATCTAAAAGACGTGTTGCTGGTGAAGGCTGGCACACTTG
Source organism: Winogradskyella sp. R77965 (assembly GCF_044594915.1). Classification (GTDB taxonomy): domain Bacteria; phylum Bacteroidota; class Bacteroidia; order Flavobacteriales; family Flavobacteriaceae; genus Winogradskyella. Next base: position 1,239,741 of record NZ_CP138990.1, read on the forward strand.
GTTAGAGCGTAAACCAGTATTGCTTACCATATATGCTACAGTTGCAATTTTAATTGGTGGAATAGTACAGATTATACCAACAATCGTAGTAAAGTCTAATATTCCAACTATAAGTAGTGTTCAACCATATACTCCACTTGAGTTAGAAGGTAGGGATATATATATAAGAGAAGGTTGTGTGGGTTGTCACTCTCAAATGGTACGTCCATTTAGGTCTGAAGTAGAACGTTATGGAGAATATTCTAAGGCAGGTGAGTTTGTTTACGACCATCCATTCCTTTGGGGAAGTAAACGTACTGGGCCAGATTTACATAGAGTTGGAGGAAAATACACTGATAGCTGGCATTTAAGCCATTTATATGACCCACAAGCTATGAATGAAGAATCTATTATGCCAAGGTATCAATGGTTAATACGAAACGAACTAGATAAGTCCATGACTGAAAAGAAAATGGAAGCTATGGTTACTTTAGGTGTGCCTTACTCAGAAGAAGATATTGCAAATGCACAAGCTTCCATGATAGAACAGGGCTCATTGATTGTAAAGAACCTTTATGATGATCCTGATTTTGTAAAATCTTATGAAGCAGATAAACAAGCTTCTGGAGGTGATTTTGTTGAAATGAAAAACAGAGAAATTGTTGCCATGATTGCTTACCTACAACGTTTAGGTACAGATATTAAAGTAAAAGACATTATTAACGAAACTGCTCAAAACTAAAAACCTCATGCTGAAATTTGTAAAAAACCACATGGAAAGTATTACAGGGATAGAGATATATCCTATGATATCACTCCTCATATTCTTTATCTTTTTTGTAGTCTTATTTTATTGGGTATTTACTGCAAAGAAAGACTATATAAATACAGTTAGTAATTTACCATTAGACAACCAAAACGAAACTATATTATGAGAAATTTAATTCCATCATACATAAGAGTACCAGTAGTATTTTTCGCAATTGCTGCACTTGTAGAATATTTTGTAGAGTCTGGTGACCAACCAGCCTTTATGGAACAGCCAATAATTCTTTTATTCTTATTGTTAGTACTTCTTGTTTTATTAGCAATAGAAGGAATAGTAGGTTCTATGGATAATATTCTTTATCAAAGTTTAGATGATGAAGCTAAAGCAAGATACGACGCTAAAAAAACGGCTCCATCAAAATTTAGCATATGGTTTAAGAATATTTACAACAAGCTTTTGGGATCTAAACCAATAGAAGAAGAAGGTGAAATTATTTTAGACCATAATTATGATGGCATAAAAGAATTAGATAACAATTTACCACCATGGTGGGTTTACAGCTTTTATCTTACCATAATCTTTGGTGTGATATATATGTTTCGCTACCACGTATTTAATGCAGATGACCAATTTGCTGAATATGAAATTGAATATGCAGAAGCCAATAAAGCCATAGAAGAATACAAAAAAACAGCAAAAAACTTAGTGGATTATAATACTGTTGAAGTTTTAACAGAAGCTGCAGATTTAAGTGCTGGAAAGGTAATTTTTGAAGCGAAATGTGCGGTATGTCATAAAGCTGATGGTGGAGGAGGAATTGGTCCTAACTTAACAGATGAAAACTGGATTTTAGGAGGAGGTATTAAAAATATCTTCAAAACAGTTTCTGAAGGTGGTCGTGATGGTAAAGGTATGGTATCTTGGAAAAAAGAAGGATTAAAACCGCTAGAAATGGCTCAGGTTTCTAGTTATATTTTAAAATTTCAAGGCACAACACCTGCAGAACCAAAACCTGCTGAAGGAGACATCTGGATTGATGAGTCTTTAGATAAATCGGAAAGCGAGTCTGAAACAGAAAACACTATAGAAGATGCTGCCGAAGTTGAAGACCCAAATTCCGTAGTTTCTAATAATTAACAGAAAAGCTTCCCTAAATGGAAACGCCAGAGAATGAAGTTTTTAGAGATTCAATTGGTACTATCAATGAAGATGGTAAACGTAATTGGATTTTTCCTAAAAAACCTTCAGGTTATTTTTACGAAAAGCGTAAAATAGTAAGCTATATTTTACTAGCTTTCTTATTTGCGGCACCTTTTGTGAAGATTAATGGGAATCAGTTTTTATTATTCAACGTTACCGATCGTCGCTTTAATATTTTCGGATTTCCGTTTTGGCCTCAAGATTTTCATTTATTCGTCATATCTATGATTATTGGTGTAGTTTTTATTACACTTTTTACCGTAGGTTTTGGACGTATTTTCTGTGGTTGGATTTGCCCGCAGACCATTTTTATGGAAATGGTTTTTAGACGCATTGAATATTGGATAGATGGTGACAGAAATAAGCAGCGTAGACTTGATAGACAAAAATGGGATGCAGAAAAAATTAGAAAGCGTGTTTTAAAATGGTTTATCTTTTTAGTGGTTTCATTTCTTATTGCAAATGTATTTTTAGCATATCTTATTGGTAGCGACCAATTACTTAAGTATATACTAGAGGGTCCATTTCAGCATTTAGGAACACTAATACCATTGATTATTTTTACGGCTGTATTCTATTTTATTTTTGCTTGGTTTAGAGAACAAGTATGCATCATAGCCTGTCCATATGGTCGTTTACAAGGCGTTCTTTTAGATAACAAATCTATTATTGTTGCCTACGACCATAAACGAGGAGAAGCTGAAAGCGGTCGAAAGAAATTTAGAAAAAATGAAGATCGTGAGGCACTTGGACATGGAGATTGTATAGATTGTTTTCAATGTGTCAATGTTTGCCCAACAGGTATTGATATAAGAAACGGAACACAACTAGAATGTGTTAATTGTACAGCTTGTATTGATGAGTGTGATCATATAATGGAAAGTATTAACCTTCCAAAAGGGCTAATCCGTTATGCTAGTGAGGCAAATATAGAAAAGAAAGAGCCATTTAAACTTACAGCTCGAATGAAAGGCTATATCGCTGTATTGGTCATTTTAATTGGTGTTTTAGCAGGAATGCTAACTTTAAGAAATGATGTTGAAGCACGAATTTTAAGATTGCCTGGTCAACTCTATGAACGTAAAGACAATAATATAATTAGTAATGTCTATACCTTTAAATTGGTAAATAAAACAACAGAAAAAATTGATGATATTAGCTTTAAACTAAGAGGTATTAATGGAGAAATTAAATTAGTATCAACTAATGGAACATTTGAAGTTGAAGCGCAAAAAATAGCTGAAGGCACATTGTTCATAGAATTACAACAAAGTGATTTATCAGGAGACAAAAATAAACTCAGAATTGATGTTTACAGTAACGGAGAATTAATTGAAACCACAAATGTAGGTTTCCTAGGTCCTCGTAGTTATAATTAGAAAAAAAAGATATCCCGAATTAAACTCAGGATGATAAATAAATAATGTTATGAAAATAAATTGGGGAACAGCCATAGTAATTGCATTTGTATGCTTCATAGCATTCATCATGTATTTTGTAATCAGTATGAGTACAGATAAAAAATACGATCACGATCTAGTGGTAGAAGATTACTATCAAGAAGAGTTAAAATTTCAAACGGATATTGATAAAGAGGCTCATTCTAAAACATTAGATACCGATATCTCATGGCAAAAAACTTCAGAAGGTATTAAAATTAATTTTCCTAAAAACTTAGATTTAAAAGACATTAAAGGAAAAGTGTTCCTATACAGACCATCTAATAAACAATTTGATTTTGAAATTCCGATTTCATTATCTAATCACAATTTGCTCATACCTGACAAACGTTTATTAGGTGGTCGTTGGAACATTAAAGTAGATTGGAAATATAATAATAATTCTTACCTCTATAAAACCGAAATCACGTATTAAATGTTAGTTTCTGCACTCATATTAGGATTATTAGGAAGTTTGCACTGCGTTGGCATGTGCGGTCCTATTGCCTTTATGTTGCCTGTAGATCGCTCTAACTCTTATAAAAAAGTAAGTCAAATAGGAGTTTATCATTTCGGTAGATTATTAGCCTATAGTTTAATTGGTTTGGTCTTTGGGTTGGTAGGTAAAAGTCTCTATCTTTTTGGTATACAACAACAATTATCTATTGCCATCGGAATCCTAATGATTATTCTTGTATTGATTCCCTATAAAACTATTGGCAAGTATAACCTATCTCAACCTTTAAATAAACTCATCTCTAAAGTAAAGTCTAATTTAGGACAGGCACTAAAAAAGAAAACTGCTGACACTTTTTTAACCATCGGATTTCTTAATGGATTTTTACCATGTGGCTTAGTTTACATGGCTGTTTTTGGTGCAGTCGCAACCGGCAGTCTATTAGAAGGTAGTTTGTATATGGTTTTATTTGGATTGGGAACAATACCTCTAATGACCTCCGCCATTTATTTAGGTAAGTTTCTAAACAGTACTATAAAACAACGAATCCAAAAAGCGATTCCGGTTTTTGTGGTTGTCATAGGTGCTTTATTTATTCTTCGTGGTTTAGGACTGGGTATTCCTTACCTCTCACCTGCTCCAATTGTCGAATTGGCTTCGAGTGCAATGGAATGTCATTAAAACTATTCACAACAATATTAATAATTATTGATTGTATTTAGGCCATCATTTTAACTGCAGTCATTAAACTAATTTCTTATTTTCGTCTTCTGAATTATTACAGCTATGAACTCAATCAATCAACCACAATCCGTAAAATCCATACTAAGAACTTTAACTATTATTCATATGGCATTTTGTGTATCAATAGTCTTATTTGGTACAGTCGTGCTATATATTACAAAAAATGCAATCTTGGATTTTGCTGATACTTCTGATAAATTATTCTATATCGTTCCTGGATTAGCTATTGCAGGAGCCTTAGCCAGTCAATACCTTTTTAAAAAGACCATAATTCAGGCACATAGCAAGTCAACCTTAAAGGAAAAATTAATGCAGTATCAAAGCTCTAAATTCATTCAATTTGCATTGATTGAAGCACCCGCATTTTTAGGAATAGTTAATTTTTTAATTACTTCTAATCAGTATTATTTAATTATTTCAGCTGCACTACTAGTTTATCTAATAAGTCGTAAACCCACAAAATTTGAGATTAAAAACAGCCTAAATCTTAACCCAGAACAAGAACGGGAGTTTATAAAGGCAATAAGAAATTAAAAAACGCCAAAGGTTAGAATCTCTGGCGTTTTAACTTGATGATAAAACACTAACTAATAAACATCAAGAGAATTAAATTTTAAAAGTCATTACTGGTAACGTAGAATGGTTGGCTATGTCTTCAGAAATACTGCCTTCAAAGAAATGTGCTAAGCCTTTTCTACCGTGCGTAGCTACAGCAATTACATCCGCACCAATTAGGTTAGCGAAGTTTAAAATTCCTTTTTCTATAGAATAATCTGAAACAACAGTTACGTTTGGTAAATTTTCTAAATCACCATCTGCTTTTCTTAAGAAGTCTGACACACGTTTATCTATTTCTGATGAACTTCTAAAACTTCCATCAGGTGCATTTACATAGACCAAATGCATCTTTGCCCCAAGCTTATTAAGTGCTTTTTTTGCATTTAAATAAGGAGCAACAGCTTCATCTGAAAAATCACTTGCAAATACTCCATTTTCAAATTCCATCAAAATTGGATTGTGCTTTATCACTAAAACAGGAATGTCAGAGTGACGTACTACTTTTTCAGTATTTGAACCCACTAGCACCTCTTTTATACCACTCGCACCATGAGATCCCATTACAACAAGATTAGCATCATGCTCATTAGCAACGTCGTTAACTTCACTCCAGACTTTAAAATGCTTTACAATAGGAGTTAGTTTAATATTTTCTAAATAGGGTTTGTCTAAAAACTGATCAAACTTTTGCTCAGCCAGTTTTAAGTAAAATACAGCTTCTTGGCTTAATGTATCACTTGCAGAAGTTAAAATAGCATTAGATAATTCTAGCATGTGTAGAACAATCAGTTCAGAATCATACTTTTTAGCCAAAGTAGCAGCTGCTTCTAAAGCATATTCGGAGTGTTCTGAGAAATCTATTGGTACAATAATCTTTTTCATTTGTAGTTGTTTTAAATTGTCATTGAAAATAATTGAGTATCTGGCTTTTTTCGCTGTAACAACAGATCGAAAGCCATACATATATTTCTGACAAAGGGTTTTCCTTGTTCAGTTATGGTTACTTGTTTTCTTCCAAACTCGAGTAAACCATCTTGTTCAAATTCTTTAAGTTTTATTAGGACTTCTGGTAATTCTTCAAAAGTCATATCTTCATTAATCCACGACGTTTTGAAATTACACATAAGGTTAAGAATATGCCTTCTAATAATTAGGTCTTCTGTATTTAAAATATGTCCTCTATAAACAGGAATCATCCCTTCATCAATTAAATGATAATACTCCTCAATGGATTTTACATTTTGCGCAAAACCATACCAGCTATCACTTATTGAAGATGCTCCCAAACCAATCATAGCTTGTGTTTTAGACGCTGTATAACCCATAAAATTTCGGTGTAACGTTTCATTCTCCATAGCTTTGTAGAGTGCATCTGTTTTTAAAGCAAAATGATCCATTCCTATTTCTTTATAGCTTATATTTTCTAAAATACGTTTTCCGGTTTCATACTGTTGGCGTTTAGAATCGCCAGATGGTAAATCAGCATCATTAAAACCACGTTGACCGTTTCCTTTAATCCAAGGTACATGGGCGTAGCTATAAAAAGCAATACGATCTGGCATTAAACTTCCAGTTTTAATAATGGTGTCTATAACATCATTTTTAGTTTGAAACGGTAAACCAAAAATAATATCATGACCAACAGAAGTATAACCTATTGTACGCGCTAACTCTGTGACGCGCCTCACGTTTTCAAAAGGTTGAATACGATGTATTGCTTGCTGCACTTTTAAGTTATAATCTTGTACACCAAAACTAACACGTCTAAAACCTAAATCGAATAATGTTTGCAAATGCGCTTCGGTAGTATTGTTGGGATGTCCCTCGAAACTAAATTCATAATTTTCTACTACTTCCGAAACTTTAAGCAATTCAGAAATTAAAAATTTCAAATTCTCTGGTGAGAAAAAAGTTGGTGTTCCGCCTCCTAAATGCAATTCTTTTATCTTTGGTTTTCCACCCAATAGATTTCTATAAATACTCCACTCTTTTAAAAGTGCTTTTATATAAGGCGATTCTACTTCGTGGCGCTTAGTGATGCGTTTATGGCAACCGCAAAACGTACAAAGACTTTCGCAAAATGGCAAATGTAGATACAAGCTTAAGCCTTCTGAGCTATTACTCTCAGAGAATGATTGCTTTAAAGACTTTTTCCATTGTTGTAACGAAAAACTATCTATATCCCAATACGGAACCGTTGGATAGCTTGTATACCGTGGTCCGGCAACGTTGTATTTATTAACTAAAGAGTGACTCATACCTTTTATTTGATATCCAAAATTACTGGTATGTCTAGTTATAAAACATGATATTTGTCATATAACCATGTAATGAGCTATAAAATGCTAAAAACCGAAACCTTTGAAGTGACCCTTGCAGATAAGCAAAGTGTGATTTTACCAGAAGACCGTATTAGTGATTTTATAGCGAATAATCATAAGCGAATAAAAGCAAAAGCAAAATTTGAAGAGAACTATATTGAATTTTATGCGGCTTTAAAACGGGAAAAATCTGGACTATATCGTATCTATTTTAGTAAAGCCAAACAAAAGGAATTAGGTGTTTTTGTGAATGATTATTTTACGCTTCAAATCTTTGAAGACACTTCTAAATATGGAGTAGAAATGCCTGAAGAACTTGAAGCTGTTCTACTTAGTGATTATGAAGCTTATACCTTATTTGAGAATTTAACTCCAGGACGACAACGTAGCATTATTTATGCTGTTTCAAGATATAAATCGGCTCAAACCCGAGTTGATAAGGCATTAGTCATAACAGAAAATCTAAGGCGTGGCATCTCAGATCCTAGATTATGGTTAAAGAAGAATTAATACTCTACTTGCATTAACGTAATTATCTACTTAACTTTACTACAAACAAAATAACTTGTCATGAAAAATTTAAAATTAATAGCGTTAGCCTTTTCTGTTGTATTTGCAACGGCTTGTAAAGAGATTAAAAAAGAAACTGAAGAGACTATAGAAACAGAAGTTGAAGAGGTAGTTAAAGAAGATTCAACAGAGAAAAAATTATCAATTACATTATCTCCAAAAAGTGATAGTAATGTAGAAGGCACTATCAATTTTACTGAAGTAGATGGTATGGTAACTATGGAAGGCACTATTACTGGTTTAGAAGAAGGCGAACACGCTATCCATATTCACGAAAAAGCAGATTGCTCATCGCCAGATGGAAAATCTTCTGGTGGACATTGGAATCCTACAACGCAACCGCATGGTGCTTGGGGAGACGCAACCGGTTATCACAAAGGTGATATTGGTAATTTTAAAACCGATGCAAGTGGTAAAGGAACCGTAACAAAAACTACAGATGAATGGTGTATTGGTTGTGGTGATGACACTAAAGATATTTTAGGCAAAGCAATTATTGTACATATAGGTGTGGACGATTTAAAATCTCAACCTTCTGGTGCTGCTGGTGCTCGTGTAGGTTGTGCAGGTATTATAGAATAATTTTATTAAAATATAAATAAAGAAGCTACTTTAACGGTAGCTTTTTTACTTTTACATAAATCTTGTTTAGTATGAATCCATCAGCTAGTGGCTGGATAAAAAAATTGCTCAATGAAGTTTCTGAGACTATGTATGCTCAAACAGAAACTAATGAGTTTTACAACAAATTAAAACAAGCTGGTTTTATATATGGCAGCAATATAAAAGTTGTACTCGATATTGTTAAACCTTTTGATTTTACCGAGGAAGAACGCTGTAAAATCAATTTACTACTCACCTATTATTTTATCTATAAAAAGGAAAAACCTGACGAGAATTTTACGGATAGTTTAATTAGATACTATAAAGCTATTAGCGACCAAAAACGTTCATTTTTTGAAGAATTATTTGGTGATAAAACATCAGATAGTTTATTAGAGAAAATGATTCATAAGCGCATTCATATTGATGATAATTTTATTACCAAAAGTTTTAATTATTTTTTAATTAATGCTTTATTATTTGTTGATGTATTGGGCTATCAACGCTTTTTGAGAGATGAAAAAAATATCAGAAAATATGTAAACAAACTTGAGTCTTCTTTAGAGACCATTGTGTTTTCTGTTATAGATAATAAATCAGAAAAAACCGAGTACGATGATAATCTCATTAGATTATTTGAAGAGTCTATACGTCATAAAAACGCAAAATTACCTTCATATAGTAATGCTGTTTCTCTTATCAATGAACCTCTAGAAAAATTATATGTCATAGACTTGGTGTGCATGGCATCTTGGACAGATAAGATTATTGACACTGAGGAGCGCGAATTTTTGTACCGTTTAAAAACGGATTTATCATTAAACAATGAAGCTATCGCAAAATCCGTAGATGACATCAATGCTTTTTATGACGAGCATAAAGAGGATGTCGCCTTTTTAAGGTCTAAAAACCTAGCGCAAAGTTTTTATGATAATAGTAGCAAAGTAGTTTCTAAATTAATTACTCGCAATAGCAAACGCCTTATCAAAGAATTATCTGAAAGCAAGGAAGCAATGTCGCTTTTAGCACAGTCGACCCAACGAAACCTTAGTGATGAAGAGCAAAAAAAAATTCAATCGCAATTATTAGATATTTTTAAGTCTATACCTAGCTTAGCAATTTTTATGCTACCTGGTGGTATGTTACTTTTACCTTTATTTGTTAAGTTTATTCCAAAGCTGTTACCATCGGCTTTTGATGATAATAGGATTGATGATGAGTAATTCTTTAATATAAAAAATAGTCCAAACCACTCATGATTAGGACTATTTAAATAAAATGCCGAACTATTATTTCTTCTTTTGTCTAGCTTTAAAGGCTTTCTTGACTTGCCTAAAATTATCTTTTGTTACTTTTTCTCCAGTACCAACATAATGTTCTATAGAGATTGCATAATCTCTAATTAGTTTCTTAAACTTTCCTTTTGCGAAACCACCCATAAATGCAGGTTTTGTTCTATACTCCATATTAAACACAAAACGACAAGAGTTCTCGTCTATAGCCTCAATTTTATAAATACCTTTTGTGTATTTTGGATCTACAGGAAATTTTCCTGCTTGAAAAACTTGGTTAACAAAAGTCATATTCTCAGGATCATAAGATATGATACGCTCTTTTAAAAACTGTGTTTCCTTTTCATTGAAATAACACACGCGCTCTGCACCTACTTCCGCTATTAAAGATCCATTAACATAATCTGAAGTCATAATCTTTGGATGTGAATAAGCAACTGCTCCATAATCTTCACCAACGACAGCCCAAACTTTTTCTGCACTATGCGGAATAATTTTAGATACCTTAAACTTCTGAACTTTCTTTTGTCTCTTCTTTTGTGCAAATACATCATTTGTAGAGACAATAACGAATAATAAAGCCATAATAATTGATAATTTTTGATTCTTAAACATAATTTTTGAGATTTAAATTCTTATTTCTCAAAATTAGCTTTTCGATACACCAGAAAATTTAAGAATCAGGTCAATTAATTATGATTTTGGTTCACTCTATAACGCGTTGGTGAACATCCGAATTGATCTTGAAAAGAATTAGAAAAGTGAGCTATTTCAGAAAATCCGCAATTAAAAGCAATCTCTCCTATTCGCTCATTCGTACTTAGAATTAACTTTGCGGCTCGTTCTAGTTTTCGTCTTTTAAAATAGCGCCCTGGACTTTCTTTATAAACTTTATTAAACTCGCGTTTAAAAGAAGATAAACTTACTCCATGAAGTAGAGCAAGCTCATCTAGACTTAAATTATTATAAACATTGGCTTCTACTAATTCTTTAAAAGAATATTCCGTTGGAGTAAATAAACTAGCCAAAAGCTCTTGCATCGAACCAGTTGCATCAGTTTTCACTAAAAGAAGAATGATTTCTTTGAGCTTTAATTTTAATAATTCATCATTTACCAATTCAGGATTTTCAAAATAAAACTGCAAACTATTTATGTAGTTTTTTAGAAGTTTGCTCGACTTAACTTTTTCAATACAAGTTGGTTCTATATCTCTTACAGAGTTAAAAAACTCTGGCAACTCTTTATTGTATAGTTTTTTTAAAACATCTGGATAAAAATGAATGGCTATAGCCTCGCAAGTACTTTGATCTGTGGTTTCTAACCAATCGTTTAGGTAATTACCACATTTCATAACTACAGCTTCTTCTGTGCGTAACATCATTTCAGATACAGCAGAAAATACCTTAGATTCACCAGCTACAGCATACAAAAAACAGGCTTCATTGTGCATAATTCCTGGAGCCTTCATTGGTGGTTTTAAAACCACACGCTCAAATATGCCCTTTTCGAATAAAGTAAATTGAAGATGTTCTTTTACCATTAAGCTAAAGATATTATTTTAAAGTGAGATGAATTATAATTACACAAATTTAGCTTACCAAGTTGTTGGCAAATGACTCGATACCTTTAATTCCCATTTCCCCTAAACCATTAAGCGCTTCTCTCACTTTTTGGTCATCAGTATCCTCAACTAAATAATTCCAACTCCAAAGTACAGAAGCAGAATTCTCATTTATAGGTTTTACCTCCATATTACCTTCAATATCCTTAACAGGAAGTATATGTTGCTTAGGAATAAAGTAAGTGAATTTTTTATTAATGTGATCTACTTCAAGAATATCTTCCTCAAAGCTACCTTCAACTGTAGCGCAATATCGTTTATCACCTTCTACTTTGCAGCTCGTTATTGGAGTCAACCATTTATCTACATCCTTACCTGAGCCTATAATCTCCCAAACTGTATCTGGATTTGCATTAATTTGAACTTCAATACTGTGGCTTGATTTTTTCATAATTTCTAAACTTTTAAAATTCAACATTTGTTTAAGTCAAAATTAAAAGTGAAGACACTAGAATCTTTTTATAAAAAGTCCAACTATTTGTTAGAAAAGGTCAAGTGAATAAAAACTATTCTAACCAGTTCTTAAAATCCTTAACGCGTTCTCTCGCAACAATAATATCTTGCTCATTAAAATGGTTCAGTTTTATTTGTAAGCGCGAATTTGTATAGCTCACCATATCTTTTATAGCATTGATGTTGACATAAAACTTTCTGCTAATTCTAAAAAACACATGTGGCTCTAACTCATCTTCTAATTGGTCTAAAGTTGAATCTAACAAATAGTTTCTACCCTCGCTAGTGTATGCATAAGTCCCTTTATTTTCACTATAAATACATTCAATATCTTCAATATTTATAAGCTTTAGATGCTGACCAACCTTAACCGAAAAGCGCTTCTTATACTCGCGCTCAATTGGGTTGATGAGTAGTTTTTTTATATCATTAAAATCTAATGTAACCGATTGTTCTTGTGGAGCTCTTGTTTTAAATTTATCTACTGCAGTTTTTAGGTCATCATCATCTATTGGTTTTAATAAGTAATCAATGCTGTTAAGCTTAAAAGCCTGTAAAGCATACTCATCATAAGCAGTTGTAAAAATTACCGCTGACTTAATCTCTATAGCTTCAAATATTTCAAAAGATAAGCCATCACTCAATTGAATATCTAAAAATATTAAATTCGGATGCTCATTATTCTGAAACCATTCTATAGATTCTTCTACAGAATGTAGCATGGTATCTGCTTCAACATCTAAAGATTTTAACATACGTTGCAAACGTCTTGCTGACGGTTTTTCATCTTCAATTATGATTATACTCATTATTTAAAATATTATTTTATCGTTAATAATCTATTCCCAAGTTGTGGTCTTAACATCATTCTCTTTTTCCAAAAATTCTTGTACTTTTTTGTCTTCCCAACTCTTTTTAAAAATTCGTTTTTCTTTAAACACGTTCAATCCATGGATAATGATAAAAACTGTCCATGCCACTAAAATACTCAGGTTTAAAGCGATGATATTATTCTTGTATGGTCCTTCCTCAATAATATATAAGTTAAATAACAGAAGTGCAACAACTATAATGTAGAAGGCCAAATGCAAATAAAATATTTGGACTCGCCTAACTTTACGTTTTGCTTTAACCAACAGCCGTTGTTCATCAATATTATGCTTCATCTTACTGTTTTACTAGTTTACCATCTTTCCAAATAATCTTATGATTATTCAAGGCTTTTATATCTTCGGTAACATCACCATCGACTAAGATTAAATCTGCGATGAAACCCTCTTTAATAAATCCGGTATTTTTAAGACCAAAAGCTTTTGTAACATTACTGGTTCCTGCTTTTAAGACTTCAATAGTTGGCATACCAGAATCTCTAATAAGCTCTAACTCTTTATATAAATCAGTTCCGTAATTAATTCCCGCATTTGGTGGATCTGTACCAGCAAGAATTGGAATTCCTGCGTCATACATTTTTTTCACTTCTGATTGTAATTGATCCTTAGATAAAAACTTTTCTTCCGCTCCACCCATGGTTGCAAAAACTTTAATAGTGGTTAATAAAGTTGGAATCACAAAAAATGATTTTGATTCAGCTAGCTCTTTTAGTTTAGTAGACTTTATTTCTTTGTCCCACCAAATATGCACTAAACCATCGGCGTCATTTGAAATAACGTTTATAGCATCTTCTAAACGACTAATATGCACAACAGCAATTTTTTCAGCCTTATGTGCCTCTTTAATTAATTCAGAAACCGTTTCTATACTCAATGTCGTTTTCCATGGTTCTAAAATAATTTTAATATGATCCACATTAGCCTTAACTCTATCTTCAATAAACTTAGCAGCTTCTTCTGGTTTTGTTAAAGTAGGTACAGGAAAACCAAATTGTGTTCCATGACCTTCTGGTGCCGTAGCCGCATAACCAGCAACATAAAATCTTGCATAATCTGTAGAGTCTTTTAATTGGCGCATAGCTCCTTGATATGTCTCTACTCCATGCATATCCATAACATTTAACACACCTGCTTTTGCTGCTTGTGCTAGTGACTCAGGTGCCCAAGCATGCACATGTGCATTAGATAAAGCTGGTATTAAGGTTTTACCTCTTCCATCAATAACTTCTGTGTTACCAGATGATTTAATTCTTTTAGATATTTTTACAATAATTCCGTTTTCAACTTTTACTGAAGTAGAAGAAATAACTGTTTCGCCATCGAATACTTTTACGTTTTCAATTATAAAACTGTCTTGCGCATTGCCAAAAAGGGTTAATACCAATAGCACAATAAGCATATTAATTTTATACATAATTTTTATTTTTAATGACTACCAAATGTGATACTTAAACAAGTTCAGCACAAGTAGAAAATTGCTTGTTAATTTTACTCCCAACTCTGGCGCTCCTTATCCATATACTCTTCGATTTTTTTCTTTTCCCAATCTTTGCCAAAAAAGAAATCTGGTCCAAAAGCACCGAGAAAATGAAAAGCTAGTCCGATTCCCCAGAATGTTGCTGTTGCATATGGACCAAAACCATCAAACCCAGCGTTAACTCCTATTAGGATTATTAAAAAGATGTTTACTATGACATATACTGCCAAATGCCAGTAAAATCCTATAATAGTATCTACTTTTTTCTTTGCTCTTAAATATGCTTCTTCTTTTCTGAAATTAGAAATTTCGTCGCTATTATAAGGTTCTATATTAAACTTTTCCATGATCCTAATCTTTAGTATTTTTTGATAATTCTTTTTTCATTAACGCTTCTATTTTGCGTTCTTCCCATCCTCGTAAAAAGGTTATAGATATAAAATGTATTACTAATACTAATCCCCAAACTGTCCAAGAACTTAAAACATCGAAACTGAACAATTCGGTAGTAAAATCTTTCCAACTACTTAAATTATTAGAGACTTTAAATCCTGTAATGACGAGATTAATTATGATATAAATAACCAAATGATTGTAAAATCCTTTTACTTTTTCTACCCTGTTTTTAGCCTTTATATACTTTAAACTTTGATCTTCTGTTTTCATGAGTTTATTTATTTTTTTAAAGACACATGCTGTTCGCTTTTAATCATTGTCTTAGTAATGTTACTTTTAATATGCTAGCTTCATAATGTCTTGTATTAATTCCAGCGGTTATTTTCATCTTCCTTACGCATGTATTCTTCGATTTTACGTTTTTCCCAATTACCTCCTAAAGGTCCATTATCTACATAGACGCGATACGCTTGGAATACTAAACTTAGTCCCCAACCAAAAGCAGGAAACCAAAACCATTGTATTGTATTATATGAAGTTTTGTACCATATAAAGACTAAAAATGGTATAACAAAGACATAGGCGATTAAACTATAGTAAAATGCTTTTAACTCTTCTACACGCTTGCGAGCTCTAACGTAATCTTCGTTAAGACTAGCTTCCGATTTCTGTGTTGTTCTCATGACTGATACTTGTTTTGTGAGCATAGGAATTGCAACTGCAAAATCCTTGTCTCGTTGATTGATGTGTACTTTTCTATTTGATAGCAATTGATAACGTTGCTTTATATTTTCTAAACCTACTCCACTACTCTTCTTTACAATTTGTTTGGGCTGAAGATTATTCATTACCACTAAATGATCACCATCTTCATATATTTTAATGTGTAATGGTTTGCTAGATGTCACCATATTGTGTTTTACCGCATTTTCTAAAAGTAGTTGCAACGACAAAGGCACAACTTTACTTTCTGGATTTGATGCTTTATCTGGTATTTCAAAAATAATACTGTCTTCAAAGCGTGTCTTTAATAAAGACATATAGGTTCTTGCAAAGTTCAACTCTTCATCTACAGTAACTAATTCTTTACTTTTTTGTTCTAAAACATAGCGATATACTTTAGATAAAGATGTTGTAAATCGCTGCGCGTTATCCGGGTTTTCTTCGATTAAACTCGTTAACACATTCAAGCTATTAAAAAGAAAATGTGGATCTAATTGATTTTTTAAAGCATCGAACTTTGCACTTGCAGCACCAGCAATTACTTTTTGTTCCTTTATTTTATTCTTCTGATACCTGTTGTAGAAAAATATAATATGGAAAACAGAAATAACTACCAGCGTAATCCAAAGACCAAAGGAATACCCTTGCCAAGATTCTCTACTTATAAAAGTTTCGAAAGGTGTCCCATATATGACTACAGCAATAAATACTCTTAATATGAAAATACCACTTAAAGTAATAATTGTGCAGCCGATTATACCAACGATAATCCTCTTTACAGTATCTCCCTTTTTCCATTGACGTTTTTCCATGTAGTTGAAAAACGCCATATTAGAATATCCTAAAACAAATGAATACAACTGATAGAAACCAAAGTTAATTAAAAACTCGTTTACATTTTTATAATCAAAACCATCAGAAAGAAAATTGCCAATAAGATATATTAGACATCCAATAATAAAAGTGACAATAATATTTTTAATTGACTTTGACATATTTTTAATTCGTTTACTTATTCTTTGCACTCAGCTACAACCTGTTCTGCACGCTCTTTCCCCCAATTTGGATGAAAATCGGTCTCTGGTTTAAAGGTATCAAAAAGTTCTATGGATGCCTCAACATCTTTGCAATAAGGTGCAGTATCTTGTCCAAAATATCTAGCACTACCCATTGACCAATCTGCTTTGCAAAATGCTGCTCTTGGATTTTTTGAATCTAATTCTATGGCTTTAGCATATAACTCAGCAATTTTACCAGCATACTTCATTCCGTAAGTTGCACCATCAAACGCCACCCAATTTGTATATACTTGACCTTGCATCACTAAAAGTTCTGCATTATCCTCACTTTTAGTCATAGCAATATCTAAATGTTCTTGTGCTTTATCTAATTGCGACTTTAATATGGCTTCATCTTTTTCGTTCCAGCTTTTTAAGCTATTGATTTGAGCAATATAATAGTTTGGTAACCATTCTTTTGGTTCTGCTTTAGCAATGCGCTCAAACATATTTTGCGCTTCGTCGGTTTTATCAGCTTCCCAAAGTTCAAAAGCTTTAGACATGCCTTTTTCAAAGTTGGTCTGTGCTTGTGTAATTCCTGAGATTACCAATACAGCTAAGATTATTACATTCTTCATTTTATTATAATTTTATTGTTAGTGATTCATTTTTATTAAGTTGAAATTTGGCATCTTCCCATTTTGGCGGTCCCATAAAACCTTTTGCATTATTAGAGCAACCATAATCTTCTTTTGGTATCCCAAAAAAGTTGCTATCTAATTTACCATTATTATTTTCGTCATGAAAAATTGAAACCGCATAAATTCCGTCAGGTATATCTTCGAAAGTAATGGTACATTGATTATCCTTAATTTCACTTTTTACAGCTTTATATGTTGTGTTTAAAAAGCTAGACTCCGTCTTGTAAAGTGCTATAAACATTTTGCCTTCATTACTATTAGCGTTTTTTACCGTAACGATTATATTATGTTTATTCTGAGCTTCAGACTGATGGCAAACAAAACCTATAATTAAGGCGACTACTATTTTAACTAATACATTCATGATGTTGTTTTTTGATTTGACACAAATATCTGACAGAAATACAGATTTTTAAAACAAGATTTACCGAATTGTATTTTTTTAATGACGAATTGTATTTTTTTTAAATTGGCACTAAAAAATAGTAACTTAGTAAGCCTTTTAGCTACATATATTTCATAATCACTTATTAAAATCCAATCCGTATGAAATCACAGACGCACAATCGCATTCTAATTATTGCCCTAACGCTAATTTCTACAGTAGCATTTTCGCAAACTGACAAACGTCTAAAAGGTATTGAAAAACAGTTCAACTCTGTATTAGAAAGTACAAAAGCTCCTGGATTTGCTGTTGCCATTGTAGAAGGAGATAAAATCATCTATGCCAAAGGTTTTGGTTATAGTGATTATGAAAATAAAGTACCAGCAGATGCCAATACGCTATTTGCCATTGGTTCCTCTACCAAAGCATTTACCTCGGCACTATTAGGACTGCTGCGTGAGGACGATAAACTATCCTTTGATGACAGCCCATTAAAACACCTACCTGATTTAGAATTTTACAATAGTGATATGAATAACAATATCATCATTAAAGACCTAATGCGTCATAGTACAGGTTTACCAAGGCACGATGGTGCCTGGTACTTTTTTCCAAGCCATGATAAAGACAGCTTGGTAGCTCGTATGCAATATCATGAGCCTTTTACTGGTGTACGCCAACAATGGTACTATAACAATTTTGGATTTTTATTACAAGGAGTCATTACGGAGAAACTTACTGATAAATCTTGGGAAGAAAATATCGAAGAAAAATTCTTTAAGCCTTTAGGCATGAATCGTTCTAGAACACGGATTGAAGGTATGAAATCGAGTTCTAATGCTGCTATTGGCTATACCTTAGATGATAATAGAACTATTGAAAAAATGGATTATTATGATATTGCAGGTATGTCTCCTGCAGGCAGTATAAATAGCAGTGTTAACGATATGAGTAAATGGTTAATTACTTGGATTAACAACGGAAAATATAAGGAGGAGCAGATCATTCCTGAAAACTACGTTAAAGAAGCTATGAGTTCTCAAATGGTGGTTGCTGCTGGTCTACCATCAGAAGAATTACCAGATGCACAATTTGCTAATTATGGTTACGGTTGGTTTTTACATTCATACAAGGGCCATTATTTAGTAGAACATGGTGGTAACATTGATGGGTTTTCTGCAAGTGTTGCGTTTTATCCTTCCGATAGTTTGGGTATAGTTGTATTGGCCAATCAAAATGGTTCAGCAGTTCCGAGGCTAATTAGAAACATTGCAGCCGATTATATGCTTGGTGAAGAAAAAACCGAATGGGCAAAAAAACACAAAGAAGACATCGAAAAAATGCTCCAAAGCCTAGATGAAGCCAAAGATAATACCGAAATTTCTAGTGTAAAAAACACGAGACCTTCTCATACTAAACTAGATTATACGGGTTTATATGAGCATAAAGGCTACGGTAAAGTTGATATCGTTGTAGAAAATGATAGCCTATTCACTGTGCTAAATGACAAAAGGCAATATTTACATCATTACCATTACGATACTTTTGAACTTATAGATGTTATAGAGGGCAAGGTCGATACAGCAGCAATTGGGAAATCTCTAAAAATTACGTTTAGTACCAACGAAGCAGGTGATATAGATTATGGTCGTGTAGGTATTGAACCAATGGTAGACCCTATTGCCTTTAAACGTACTCCAAACACTATCGATGTAGATGCAGAAACATTACAGCAATATGTAGGCAAATACGATCTTATGGGTACAGAAATAAAAGTATACATTAAGGATGGGAATGTATTGTACGCGTTTGTACCTAACCAACCAGAATACGAATTAGTACCAACTGCAGAGCATCAATTTAATCTCAAAGTTTTGGATGGTTATAAAGTTGAGTTTGTTAAAACGGATGGCAAGATTAGTGCTGTAAAGTTTATACAACCTAATGGCACTTTTACTGGTAAACGAAAGTTTGAAGACTAAAATGTACGTAGTTTTACGTATATAAAACTTGAAACTATTTATTAGTTTTATAGATTGATAAAAACAACTAAAAAGTAATCTTATCCCGAATATAAGACGGGATAACGTTACTTTTAGTGATCATATAACAAGTTGTAAGCAATTTAAGACCCATATGAAAAAAATATTTCTGCTACTTATTTTTGGATTAACCCTAACCTCGTGTAATTCTAAAAACGAAAAATCTGAATTTGATATAATTGGAAATTGGAAAGGCGAAGACCAACAGGAAATTGGTTATTTTACTTTCAATAGTGATGGTTTTGTTATAATTGAAATGGAAGATGGAATTATTGGCGGAAAAAGGTTTGAAAAAAAAGGAATACCATTCAGTTTACATTATAAAGTTGAATATAAAACTGAACCGAAACAAATTGATTTGGTCTTTACTAATCTTGATAAAGGCAATCAAATGACTTGGAATTGTATATTTGAAATTATTAATGAAGATAAAATAAAATTTACGAGAGGTACAAATAATGCACCAAGACCAATTGATTTTAAAAGTTCGGAAACAATAATATTGAATAGACCAAAATAAAAACTGCTTACAACAATGTGTATAATTCATTGCTAGTTAGAGCTTACTTACGAAAATTCCGCTGGAATTTTCTATCCGTGATTTGTTTGCTAACTTTAGTGCTTAAACACGCAACGAAATCATACACAAACACGTTACCACACATTTGAAAAAACATATGAGAAGAAATTTACTTATCGCATTTTTAACAATTTTTACAGTACAGATATATGCTCAATCTCTTGAAGAAAAAATCATTAATCTTTTAGAGTTAGATGGAACTTTTAATAATATTGATGATCTTATTGACGAAACTATTGAGCAACAGAAAAAAGAAAATATTGGAGTTTCTGACCAATATTGGGAAGCATTAAAAAGCAAAGTCAGTAAAAAATCCTTAAATGAACTTAAAGAAATTGTGGTTCCAATTTACACTCAAATTTATTCAGAATCTAACATTGATAATCTCATAACTTTTTATAGTTCCGAGACTGGAAAGCTGATTACAGAAAAACAACCTATAATTATAGAAAAGCTGAGCTTAGGACTAATGCAATGGTCACAGAATTTGAATTCATATGTGATAGAAGAAATTGATAAAAGAGGTGAAAACCAATCAAGCTCTGAACAACTTGAAAAATTCGAATCGGAATTTAAAAGTAAATATGGATTACAGATTCTTAATATGACAGATTTATCAATTGACCAAGAACATAACATAGGTGATTTACTGGTAGACTTTGGAAGAACAAATGGAGAAGAAGATATTACAAAAATTATTAGAGTTAAAAACAACTCAAATTTGGAGATGACTTTTGAAGAGCCAACCTTTTTAAGAAATGATGCGGTTAAGTTCGACTTAGGTGATAAACCTTTAAAACCAGGAGATACAAGAGATTTAGAAATTATTCTACTTGCAGACCAAGCTGAAAACAGAAATTGGAGTATGTCCAGTATTGACATAAGTAATGGGAATAGAATCCAATTCGGAATTAAATATGATGCACCTGCAAAGGAAATTAGTTATGAGATTTCTGATAAACAGTTGAAGTTTAAAAAATTACAAAAAGACTTCTCTAAACCTTATGTTTTCACACTAACAAATACAGGCAAAAAAGACTTTTACATTTCTGATATTGAATTGGATAAACAAATTGCATATTTGAGCTGGAACAAAGAAACTATCAGACCAAATGAACAAGCTGAAATTAGAGTGGTTTTTTCAAGACAATTAATTGAAAAAGATAAAAATGCACACTCGAAATTAAAGTTGGAAGTTGATTTAACAAAAGGAGAAAAAGGAGGCTTTTCAAGTTTTCCGAATGAAACGATAGAATTAATAATTAAATAAAAACGTGTGGTAACAATGGCTATAAGTAATTGCTTGTTCTCGCTTACTTTGGAAATTCCTGCGGAATTTCCAACTTGGTGTGTACTTGTAAAGTTAAGTGCTAACCCACGCAACTAACCATACACAAACACGTTGATATGTAATTGCCTGCGGCACGTAGAATCGCATTTTGTAAACGCTGCTTTCTATTAATTAGCTAGCAAAGTCACAATTTGATGAAAATCGTAAATCAATGAAAATAAGCCTATTAACTGGAATTCTTTTTTACTCAACTTTGTTTGCATGCGGAAACAAAAATGATGACCGATTTGTTTTCTTTCTTCACAATCGATTTTTAGAAACTCACGAACTAGAAGAATCCCATCCTGATTTCGGACGAACAGAATACAAAGAAATTTTATCAGAATTTGAAAAAAGTGGATTGAAAGTTATTAGTGAAAAAAGAAATGGAAATGTAAATGCTCGTGAATATGCTCAAGAAGTTGTTAAGCAAATTGACAGTCTAATTTCTAGTGGCGTTGAGCCGAATAAAATAACAATTGTCGGAACATCGAAAGGTGGTTATATCGCTCAATACGTTTCGACTTTAATTAATAACCCAAATTTAAATTTTGTATTTATAGCAAGTTATAGAGAAAATGATATCCAAAATATTCCTGACATTAATTATTGTGGAAACATATTGAATATTTTTGAAAAATCTGACCCTTATGGAGTTTCTGCCATTAAGAGAAAAGAAAACTCGACGTGTGACATTGAAAACTTCAAAGAAATTGAACTGAATACGGGAATGGGACACGGATTTTTATTTAAGCCATTAAAAGAATGGATAGAACCTACAATACAATGGGCGAATGGAAATTATGAAATGGAATAAAATAACTGTGTACAACAAGGACATAAATTAAAATACAAGTAATTCAAGCTAATTTTTGTAATCGCAGAAACTTGTTTTAACAGTGTATTTGCAAATGACATTTAGCGTCTATCCTTCAGGATGCATAAATCTTTGTTTACCAAGAAGTACCTCTTCCGTCTCAACATTATCTTCATCAGGAATACAGCAATCAACAGGACAAACCGCAGCACATTGTGGCTCTTCATGAAAACCCATACACTCTGTACATTTGTCTGGTGCAATGTAATATACCTCGTCATCAATAGGTTCTTGTGTTTCGTCCGCATCTACTTCTTTACCACTAGGTAACACTATTTTTCCTGTTAGACTAGTACCATCAGAATAACGCCAATCATCGGCACCTTCATAAATAGCAGTATTTGGGCATTCTGGCTCACATGCTCCACAATTAATACATTCGTCTGTTATTATAATCGCCATAGTAATTTTTCTTTTTTAATTCGTTTGCTTAATTTTTTTTAATGTCAGATTGAATTCGAAATATTTAATCCATTATTAAAACAAACCTTTTGTTGCTCATTTCGTTTCCGTAATTTTGCAATTGCAAAAATAGAGCCAAAACATCGTATAACCAAACCATATATGGATTTACAACAAAGAATTAACGCTTTTACAAAATTAGGCGCTTTTTTATGTCAATTTACAAGTAAAGGCATCAAAAAAGATGACACTGTAGTTGCTAATGATTTGTTTTTTGATGGTTTTAAACATCAAATAAAACTTGCAAAAGAACATAATGGCTGGTTTACTGAAAAGAATATCTTATTTAGCTTAGAATCATGGTGTAAAGCATTGACTAACAATAATATTAATACATGGTTGGATAAGTATAACTTTAATACTATAAACCCAAAAACTATTGCCATTATCATGGCAGGAAATATTCCTTTAGTTGGTTTTCATGATTTTTTATCTATACTTGTTTCTGGTCATAATGTACTAGTCAAACAATCTTCTAACGATAAACACCTACTCCTCTTTTTAGCCAAATATTTAGAAGTTGTTGAGCCAGATTTTAAGTGCAAAATTAAATTTACGGAAGAAAAATTAGAAGGATTTGATGCTGTCATTGCCACAGGAAGTGATAATACAGCACGCTATTTTGAGTATTATTTTAAAGACAAACCTTCTATCATTAGAAAAAACAGAAATTCCATAGCTATACTAACAGGAAATGAAACTAACGAACAACTTGAAGCCTTGTCAGAAGACATCTTTAGATATTATGGTTTAGGCTGTAGGAATGTATCCAAACTTTTTGTGCCAAACAATTACAATTTTGATGCGTTCTTTAATGCAGTTTATAAATGGCATCCTATAATTAATGAAGCTAAATACGCAAACAATTATGACTATAACAAAGCGGTGTATTTAATGAGTGAATTTGATATGCTAGAGAACGGTTTTTTAATGATAAAACAAGATGAAAGTTACGCTTCACCTATTGCTACGCTTTTTTATGATTATTACAACACCATTGACGAGTTACATAAAAAACTGAGCTCTGAAGCAGATAAAATACAATGTATTGTTGCTAGTGGTTTTACAGATAATGAAATTGAATTTGGTAAAACCCAAAAGCCTCAACTTTGGGATTATGCAGATAATGTAGATACTGTTGAATTCTTGTTAACAATATAGCCAAAAAAATATCATTTTCGCAACACAAATTTAGCAATTAATTAGCACCTTTGTACCTGTCAAAAAACAACAAAAATCATGAAAAAACATAATTTTAGTGCAGGACCATGCGTATTACCAAAATCGGTAATGGAACAAGCAGCAGCAGCTGTTTTAGATTTTGATGAAGGGCTTTCACTTTTAGAGATATCTCATCGTAGTAAACCATTTGTAGACGTAATGGAAAACGCAAGATCTTTAGCTCTAGAATTGTTAGGTTTAGAAGGAAAAGGCTATAAAGCTTTATTCTTACAAGGTGGTGCAAGTTCACAGTTTTTAATGGTAGCATTAAATCTATTAGAGAAAAGAGCAGGTTATTTAAACACTGGTACTTGGAGCGATAAAGCAATTAAAGAAGCTAAGATTTATGATGATATATACGAAGTAGGCTCTTCTAAAAATGCTGGTTTTAATTACATACCTAAAGGCTATGATATACCAGATGATTACGATTATTTTCATTGCACATCTAATAACACCATTTTTGGAACGCAGATGAAAAAATTTCCAAAATCACCAGTACCAATGGTATGTGATATGAGTAGTGATATATTTTCTCGTCAATTAGATTTTTCACAATTTGATTTAATCTATGCAGGCGCTCAAAAAAATATGGGTCCTGCTGGTACAACCTTAGTTATCGTTAAAGAAGATATTTTAGGTAAAGTATCGCGTAAGATTCCTTCTATGATGGATTACAAAGTCCATATTGGTAAAGGCAGTATGTTTAATACACCTCCCGTGTTTGCAGTTTATGTTTCTATGTTAACTATGCAATGGTTAAAAGATTTGGGTGGTATTAAAGCCATTGAAGAAGAAAACGAAAAGAAAGCCAGACTTATTTATTCTGAAATAGATTTAAATCCGCTATTTAAGGGTTATTCGGTAAAAGAAGATCGCTCAACTATGAATGCTACCTTTACTTTAGAAAATGAAAATCTAAAAGAAACATTTGAAGCGATGGTAAAAGAAACTGGTATAAATGGTATAAATGGCCATAGAAGCGTTGGCGGCTACAGAGCATCAATGTATAACGCATTATCTCTAGATAGTGTAAAAGCATTGGTAGAAATAATGAGTGAATTAGAAAGCAAAGCATAAAAATAGTAATCGTTATTGAGAACGAAGTAAAGTCATCTATTCAAAAAGATGACTAAGTCATACTTCTTCGAAATGACAAAACATATAACAATGAAAGTATTAGCAAACGATGGAGTTTCTCAAAGTGGAATTAAAGCCCTAGAAGCTTCTGGTTACAAGGTAATAACAACAACCGTCGCACAAGAACAATTGGAGAACTATATTAATGAGAATGAAATTTCTGTCTTATTAGTTAGAAGTGCAACAACAGTTAGAAAAAACATTATTGACAATTGCCCAAGCCTAAAAATTATTGGTCGTGGAGGCGTTGGTATGGATAATATAGATGTTGAGTATGCGCGCAGCAAAGGTCTAAAAGTAATTAATACACCTGCTGCATCATCGCATTCTGTTGCAGAATTAGTATTTGGACACTTTTATGGTTTAGCGCGTTTTTTACATAATTCTAATCGAGACATGCCGTTAGAAGGTGACGCTAACTTTAAAGGTTTAAAGAAAGCATATGCAAAAGGCACAGAATTAAAGGGAAAAACTCTTGGTGTTCTTGGTTTTGGTCGTATTGGTCAGGCTACTGCAAAAGTCGCTCTAGGTGCAGGTATGAAAGTCATTGCTTTCGATCCTTTCTTAGAAAAAGCTGATTTGCAATTAGATTTCTTTGATGGACAAAAAGTAAATTTTGAAATCAAAACCATTTCTAAAGAAGACGTATTAAAGCAAGCAGACTTCTTAACATTGCACGTTCCTGCACAAAAGGACTATGTTATAGACGAAAAGGATTTCAATCAAATGAAAGATGGTGTTATTATTGCTAATGCCGCACGTGGCGGAGTTGTTAATGAAATAGCACTTGTAAAGGCCATAGAAAGTGGTAAAGTTGCTAGAGCTGCTTTAGATGTTTTTGAAAAAGAACCAAAGCCAGAAATTCAGTTATTAATGAATCCTGCTTTGTCACTAACACCGCATACTGGAGCAGCTACAAATGAAGCACAAGACAGAATTGGCACAGAATTAGCCGAACAAATCATTAGTATTTTAGGTTAACATATCAGAAATGTGACCAAATCGATAAAAATGAGTCCTACAATTGTGGGACTTTTTTTTGTACCTTACAAAACTTAATTTTATTAACTTAATTATATTAAAAACAAAATGGCAGGAATTTTAGACTTATTAAACAGTGATTTAGGAAAAACTATTATCAGTGGTGTTTCTGGTTCAACAGGAACAGATCAAAATAAAACTAGTAGTGTATTAACAATGGCGTTACCTGTACTTATGAAAGCAATGGAGCGTAATGCTTCTACGCCAGAAGGTGCTCAAGGTTTAATGGGAGCATTAAGCGGAAAGCATGACGGAAGTATCTTAGATAACCTAAGTGGTTTATTTGGTGGTGGTGTTGACGACGACGTAAAAACTGATGGTTCAAAAATTCTTGGTCATGTTTTAGGAAGCAAACAGCAAGGAGTTGAGAAAATTATCGGTGAAAAATCTGGTTTGGATATTGGTTCTGTAGGTAACATTTTAAAAGTAGCAGCACCAATCTTAATGGGTGTTTTAGGAAAACAATCTCGACAGAACAATGTGAGTTCTGCCGGAGATTTATCTGGTCTTTTAGGAGGTTTACTTGGAGGAGCTAGTAATACTGGTGCAGTAACCAAAGAACAAACGTTCCTTGAAAAAATATTGGATTCAGATGGTGATGGTAGTGTTATTGATGATGTAGCTGGCATGGTTCTAGGTGGTGGCAAAAAAGGCGGTTTAGGCGGTCTTTTAGGAGGATTATTCGGAAAATAGAATTCTATCGTATTTTAATATAAAAGCAGTTCTAATATTAGAGCTGCTTTTTTTATTTAAAATTCTAAAACTTTTAAAAATTACAGCTTTACTCATTTAGAAGAGAAGTTCACTCAATTACCATTTTATAATCATAATTAATACTGTTAGTTTGTAGTGTTAAATCAAAGTAAAAAGTAAAAAACACTATCAAATTTTTAATACCTTTAATACATTATGAAACATCTATTTAAAAAGATTATTCCATTTATCTTCATTATTGTACTTATTGCTAGCTGTAAATCGTATAACAACAATCAAACCATTAATAATGGTAACGATAGTGGTTTAGTAAAAAATGACACGGTATCAATAAGTAGTGACGATAGCGATTATGAAATTATTATTATTGAACCAGGATTTAATGCATGGTTAGTATCAACAGCACGTCCTAGAGGTTTTCACTCACAGCAATGGTTAGAGTCGAGAAATGCGCTTATGGTACAAACTTGGAACCAGAGAAACCTTCAACCTATGACTTTTGACCCAAGTCTTTATGAACTTCGTATAGACTATGATATATACACGGATTATGGTTATGATATTAATTACAAACTATATAACTATTTTCTATATTTTCAGTTAAAATACAACCAGAGATTATCGCCTTTTGTTCCCAGAATATAACCTGGTGAAGAATGCATAAAATTTACTAAATTTGCAGCACTTTTAAAGTGCTATGGAAAAATTTAAAAAACACTGGGAAATACAACACAATTGGCAACTGGTATTTCCTTTTTTTGGTGTTTTAGCTTTAGGTTATTCTGCTTTTAAAATTTCAAATGCCTTTTTAAAATCTTATGGACTAATATTAACGATAATAGCTTCTGTTGCTATTTTTTTCTTGTTACTAAAACTAACATTAATTATCTTTAAAAAACTTGAAAAAAAGTGGATTCTCGATTACAAATGGGAAATGATTCGTGTATTTATAGTTTTTGCTATTACTGGCTCTTCATCATTATATATTGGTCGTCCAATTATAAAGCTACTCGGAATTACTAAAGAAAACTTAAATCCACTACTCTATTGGGTTTTATTTATTATCATTGGGCTTATATTTTATCAGATTCTTCTAGTTACTTTTGGATGGCTTTTTGGGCAGTTCAAATTTTTCTGGGAATTTGAAAAGAAAATGCTCAAACGGTTTGGACTTAAACGCTTTTTAGATTGAATTTTAAATCATTAATATCATTAATATGCAAAACATTAGCAATTATGCTGATACTTGCGGTGTTATTACCTTCAGCGTTAAAATTAGAGCATGCCTTTAATCATCATACGCATGAAGTCTGTGAATCGGATAACGAATCAAAAACCCATTTTCATGAGTCTGACTTAGATTGTGATTTTTATAAATTCAAGCTCAGTGAAAATCAATTTTTCGTATTATCAAAATATGAAATCAAAGTAGAGTTTCCGTTTTTTAATGAAACGACAAACTATTATATTTCTTTTAATAATTATCAGCAATTATCAAGGTTTCTTAGAGGTCCACCTCAATTAGTGTAGTATTTTAAAATTATTTACACTAACAAAAACATGTGATGAAACAACTCATTGTTGGTATTGCCATAGCACTATCATGCTTTGGTTTCAGCCAAGATTGTACATATACTTTTTTAGGAGAACTTTCAGATTTTCATGATGGAACACCAATAGCATCAGCTACTATATTTATCAAAGAACGTGATAAATACCTAGTGTCTGGCATTGATGGTAAATTCAAAATTGAAAATCTGTGCAGTGGAGTCCTGACTTTAACAATAACTCATGTTGGATGCGAAACCAAAACGGTAAGCTTCCTTATTGAAGGAGATACACATGAAGCGATTCAACTCGAACATCACATCGAAGAGCTTAGTGAAATATCTGTTTCTGGTAAAACCAGTAAAAAAGAAACTAAAACAGCCCAAGAAACGGTGCTTAAAGCTAGTACTCTCAAAAAATATAGTGCTTTAAACATTGGTGATGCTTTAAAAGAAGTAGCTGGTGTATCTTCTATTAATACAGGTAACTCAATTGTAAAACCTATGATTAATGGTATGCATAGTAGTCGATTACTCATTCTGAATAACAATGTAAGATTACAAGATCAGGAATGGGGAATTGAACATGCACCAAACATAGATATTAATTCTGCCGATCAAATTTCGGTAATTAAAGGTTCTGGAGCTTTGGCCTATGGTGGAGATGCTATTGGAGGTGTTATTGTTGTTAATCCTAGTAGAGTAATTTTAAGAGATACACTTTTTGGTAAAACAACTTTGGGAGGTCAAACCAATGGTAGAGGTATTAGTATAAGTTCTTCTGTAAATAAAAACTACGCAAATGGTTGGTTTATTAATGCTCAAGGATCTTTGAAAAAGAATGGTGATTTTGAAGCGCCAGACTATGTTCTTAGTAATACAGGCGCAAATTCCAAAGGCTTCTCATTAAGATCTGGTAAAAAAACTTTTGAATCTGGTTTTGAAATATTCTATAGTTATTTAAATAATGAAATCGGAATACTAAGAGCTGCTCACATTGGTAATATCAGTGATTTAGTAGATGCTATTAATACACAACAGCCCTCGGTTATCAATGATTTTAGTTATGCTATAAATCCCGCGAAGCAAGATGTAACGCATCACTTGGCTAAAGCCACTTATTACAAACGTTTCAAAAAATTTGGAAAAGTAAATTTACAGTATGATTACCAAAATAACCAACGTTTTGAGTTTGATATTCGCGTAGGAGATGATAAAGACAAACCAGCTTTAGATCTCAATTTAGAAACACATACGTTGTCTACTGATATTATATTAGACTCAAACTCTGATTATAAATTGAATTTTGGATTAATGGGCAGATATCAAAATAATTTCGCAAACCCAGATACTGGTGTTAGACGTTTGATACCAGATTATGACAAGTACGATTTCGGAGTTTATACAACTGCAGAATATGCTTTAAATGGATCGACTACTGTAGATCTTGGACTGCGATATGATTTTAACCGCATCGATGCGAAGAAATTCTATCGCACAAGTCGTTGGGAAGAACGTGGCTACGATGAAGATTTTGGAGATATTGTTATTGATGATTTAGGAACACAATTATTAGTGAATCCCGTATTCAATTATCATAATTTTTCGGCTTCGGCTGGGATTAAATATCAGTTAAATGATTATAGTTACGTAATTGGTAATTACAGCTTGTCAAGTAGACCACCTAATCCTTCCGAATTATTTAGTGATGGCTTACACCACTCTGCTGCTCGCATTGAGCTTGGAGATTTAAGATTAAATCAAGAAATTTCTAATAGAATATCAGCAAGTTATAATTACAGTAATGCTGATTTAGAACTTATGGTTGAAGGGTTTTATAATCGCATAAGTGATTTTATGTACTTAGAACCTTTTGGCATTGAACAAACAATCAGAAGGTGCTTTTCCTGTATGGAACTATTTACAATCAGATGCAGAGTTATATGGTATTGATCTTAGTGCGAATTATAAGCTTACTGATGCTATAAGCTTCACAAATAAGTCATCTTATACAGTTGGTAATGATTTAGAAAACGATAGACCAATAATCAATATTCCTGCATTCAATACCCGAAACAGTTTAAGCTATACAAATGATAACTGGAATAATTTTTCTGCATCATTGACTAGTGAATGGACAGCGGAACAAACAGAGTTTCCAAATAATAATTTTGAAACATTCATTGCGGAAACAGGAGAAAATATACTCGTAGATGTTAGTACACCTCCTAGTGCCTTTCATTTACTTCATTTTTATTCTGAAGTCACTTTTAAAACATCAAAATTTACAAATTTAAACCTTGCTCTAAGTGTCAATAATTTATTAGATACGAGTTACAGAGCATACCTTAATCGCCTTCGTTATTTTGCTGATGACTTAGGAAGAAATATTATGTTACAATTACAATTTAATTATTAAAAAGAGAAAAACATTTTAAACACATTAACATGAAAACTATTAAATTTTTATTTATCGCCATTTTAAGTTCAACATTTCTTATGTCATGTTCAGATGATGACACACCAGCACCAGTAAATGAAGAAGAGGTTATAACAACCGTGCGCTTAACCTTAATTCCTGTAGGTTCAGGAGAAACTGTAATTTTTGAAAGTAAAGATTTGGATGCTGATGGGCCAGATGCACCAGTGATTACAACCATGGGTAGTATAAATGCATCGAGTGATTATATCGGAACTGTTAAGTTCTTAAATGAGTTAGAAGATCCTGCAGAAGATATTACAGAAGAAGTTGCTGATGAAGCAGACGAGCACCAAGTATTTTATAGCTTTAGTGGAAATTCTAATAGCTCAGTGAGTTATTCAGATGCTGATGAAGATGGTAACCCAATAGGCCTTAGTATAAATTTTAATTCTGGTACAGCTGCAACTGGTAATACACTAACAGTGACATTAATACACGAGCCTGCTAAAGATGCTTCTGGTGTAAGTGATGGAGATATTACTAACGCTGATGGAGAAACTGATGTTGAAGCTACATTTATTTATGATGTAAACTAAAATTTAAGCATAGTTTAAAAAAAGCACTCAAAAGAGTGCTTTTTTTATGAACCATTTTCTGATAATAGAAAATAAAGTCACTAAATATTAGCGTATCTTTACAACTTCAAAATGAGTATAGAATTTAATGACTGAAATTGATTTTGCTTTAAATCAAAACGATGTAACTGATATCATAGAACTTGTTGGTACAGTGGTTTGGAATAAGGCAAATGAGCAAGGATCGTTTCAAAATTTATCTGAATCAGAAAAGACGTTTGTCTTTATAGATATTTTTGAAAGTGAATTAAATGATCAAGGTTTTTATGGGTTTTTCTATAATACTTCTGGCGAATTTGCACATGAAGTTTTACAAGCGTTTATAAAGATAAAAGCTATTGCAACAGCTGATATATTAGACAAAGCTTTGAGATTATTTCCAGAATTACCTGTACCAAAAGATATTGGTATACGCAGAGAGTTCATGAAAAAGTTGCAAATCACAGATTTAGAACTATGGTCAAACTTAGAACTAGAGTTGGTAAACTCAAAAGAAGATATTGTTGGTTTAATCATCAATTTTATAAAATTAAACAAAACTGATTTTGAATATTAGGGTATATTCCTCAAGACCTATTTCAATGACAAAATTAAATGTCAAAATTACCAAAAGCGCACAAATTTGTTGATCTTTCTGATTATGGAAGACCAGCAGCAAGGGTTATTTCTTTAGCTTTAAAAGACACAAAATTCACACCAATAGACGTTACTATCGGATTTATTATTTCAGGACTATTTGCGGTATTCTGTATTATTTATGGATACTATTGGTTTGCTGCTTTCTTTCTTATCTTTAAATCTATTTTAGACGCTGCTGATGGCGAATTAGCAAGGATAAAGAAAACCCCTTCTTATACTGGTCGTTATCTCGATTCGGTAGCAGATATCATTCTAAATGCCATAATTTTATTAGCCTTATGGTACATCACAGACACCAATATTTATTATACATTTTTAGCATTTTTAGGAATCCAATTACAAGGAACGCTATATAATTATTACTATGTAATATTGAGAAATCAATTTAATGGAGATACCACAAGTCGAATATTCGAAGATAGCACGCCTACTGCACTAGCAGGTGAAAAGCAAAAAAATGTCGACATCTTATTTGGACTCTATAAATTATTATATGGTCTATTTGATAAGGTGATTTATACCCTAGACAAAAATGCACCTAAAGGTAAAGTACTACCTAAATGGTTAATGACTTCCATATCAACTTTTGGTTTAGGTTTTCAACTCTTAATTATTGCTATTATGTTAGTTACAGGATTAAAAGATTTTATTATACCATTCTTTATAGGCTACTCATTAATGATTTTTGTATTTATAGCTATTAGAAAACTACTTTAAGAAATTAGTACTTAGTTAAGTCCGTTGTTAGATTTAAAAATATAGGTATACAACCACATTAATGTAAATGTTGGTATAACATCAAAGCCAGGTAATGCTTCCTCCACAAAAGTTATGACACCAGCAATTTTTCCATCTCTACCCTTATATAATTTTGTCATCAACCAACCAGAAACTGGTGCCCATATTATATCGGAGAATTCCCCTATTCCAGGAATTATAAATGAAACAAAACCTAAAGCATCAAACAATAGGCCTAATAAAAGTTTTTTGTATTTATTCATATAAATGTTTAGCATTAATCTACTTAACATAAAGCAATAAACATTCCAAAAATATAACCTGTCACATTCGCATGAGGAGCAGCCATAACACTTTTAACTTTTAATTAAGAGCGTTTCATAGCATGAGAATGTAGATTTGTAAAATTAAAATGTAACAATAGAAACGTAATTACATCTTTAATACTATAAAACCATCATCAATCAATTATGTGCTTACGCTTTCTATGTTTATGCTTTCCGCTTTTATGTTTTTACAACATCGCATCATCGCAAGAAGGTAAAAAAACCTTAAATATTCAACGTGCAGAAAGACCTCCAAAAATTGATGGAGTGCTTAATGATGACGTTTGGAAGAATGCTGATATTGCTACAGATTTTATTCAGTTTAGACCAGAAATAGGTAATACTCCACCACCAGAAGAACGTACAGAAGTTAAAATGACTTATGATGATGAAGCCATATATGTGGCGGCATATCTTTATGATGACCCTTCTAAAATAATGAGGCAACTCACTAGTCGTGATAATTTTGGACAATCTGATTTTTTTGCTGTGGTTTTAAACCCAAATAATGATGCTCAAAATGATACACAGTTTTTTGTATTTAGTTCTGGACAACAAGCAGATGCAATAGCCAATCCAACAATTGATGAAGATTTTGGTTGGAATGCCGTATGGGAAAGTGCCGTAAAAATTGTGGATGATGGTTGGATTGTAGAAATGAAACTACCTTATAGAACCTTACGTTTTACCGATCAGGAAGAACCGACATGGGGTTTACAATTTCATAGACAGTTTAGACGAGAACGTTCGCAATACACTTGGAATCCGTTTGATCCGACTCAAGGTAATATTGGCTTATACCATGGTGAACTTAAAGGTTTAAAAAACATAAAACCTCCTGTTAGACTCAACCTCTACCCTTTTTCTACAGGAATAGTGAATAGTTTTGATGGAGAAACAGAAACAGATTTAACCTTTGGTATGGACGTTAAATATGGACTTACTGATAACTTTACACTTGATGCTACTTTGGTACCAGATTTTAGTCAAGCTGGTTTTGACAATGTGGTTCTTAACCTTGGTCCTTTTGAGCAAACTTTTTCAGAACAACGCCAATTCTTCACTGAAGGAGTAGAATTATTCTCAAAGGGAGATTTGTTTTTTTCGCGTCGTATTGGTAATGGACCTATCGGACAATTAAATTTATCTGATAATGAGAGTGCCAATGTCCCTAATGAAGTAAAAGTTCTCAACGCCTTAAAAGTTTCCGGAAGAACAAAAAAAGGACTAGGTGTCGGTATTTTTAATGCGATTACTGAAAAAACGGAAGCCACTATTACCAATACGGTTACTGGTGATAAGCGTAAAGAAGTTGTAGAACCTTTTACAAATTATAATATTCTTGTTGTAGATCAACAATTTAATGGCAACTCATCTATAAGTTTAATTAACACAAACGTCATCAGGGAAGGTAATTATAGAGATGCCAACGCAACTGCTTTAGTAGCAAATATTCAAAACAAAAGGAATACCTACTTAATCAATGCACAGGCCAAAATGAGTACTGTAAATCCTCAATTTGGTGATAATGTTACTGGTTATAATACAGAATTGGTAGTTGCTAAGACACACGGAAATTGGCGCTATAGCTTTGATCATAGGTTTGCTGATACCAAATTTGATATTAATGATTTAGGGCTTATTTTCAGAAACAACTTCAATAATTTTGGAGCCGATGTTTCATACCGAATTTTTGAGCCTAAAGGTAACTTAAATAGCTATCGCGTAGGTGCCTGGGTAAATTATAGAAATTTGGCAAATCCAGGAACGTTTACAGGTACTAACTTTGGTGCATTCTATAACGCACAAACCAAAAACTTAAACGGTTATGGATTTCGTTTAAATATAGAACCTGGTAAACAATATGACTTTTTTGAGTCTAGAGATGGACGTCCATTTATCTATGAAAATATTATAAGTTTTGGTGGCTTCTACTCTTCTAACTATAATAAGAAATTTGCCTTTGATGTGCGACTAGACCCATTTTTCATTGTGGAAGATGGTAGAGATTTATCGGGTTTTAATTTTAATCTTAGGCCGAGAGTACGTCCTAATGAAAACTTATTGTTAATCTATAGTTTTGATTTAAGATTGGCAAATGGCCAAAGAGGCTATGCTACTTTTGTTGATGACCAGCCCTTACTTGGAGAACGTAACAGAAAGGTAATTACTAATACTATATCGGCTAATTACACCTTCAATCCTTTTAACAGTTTAGCTCTGTCATTCAGACATTATTGGGACACTGTAAATTATGATGATGAATTATTTACATTATTAGATAATGGTCGTGTAACTTCAGACTCCGGTTACAGAGTGGATAATATTGGTGGAAGTCCAAATATCAATTTTAGTACATGGAATATAGATTTGAGTTACTCATGGCAATTTGCACCTGGTAGTTTTTTAACAGCTTTGTATAGAAATCAGCTATTTAATTTCAATGAGATGTCCGAAGATAATTATTCTGATAGCTTAAACACCTTATTTGATCAGCCTATGCAAAATACATTCTCATTACGAGTTCAATATTTTATAGACTTTAATGGCATTAAGTCGGTGTTCAAAGGAAACAAAACTGCGTCCTAATATTGTGAATTAATTCATTAAGTATTACTTTCACACCGTATGAGTAAAACTGTTATTTCTGCAAAACAGATTAAGAAAGCCTATGGAGACCTCCAGGTACTCAAAGGTGTTGATTTAAATATTTCTGAAAGTGAAATCATTTCTATTGTTGGCGCTTCTGGTGCAGGCAAAACCACACTACTCCAAATCTTAGGTACTTTAGACAAACCAGATTACATAGCAGATACAGAACTGGTTATTAATGATCAATCCATTACATCTTTAAACGATAAAGCCTTAGCTAAGTTCAGAAATAAAAATATAGGTTTCATATTTCAATTTCATCAATTATTACCAGAATTTACGGCATTAGAGAATGTTTGTATTCCTGCATTTATAAATAATACTCCAAAAGCTGAAGCAGAAAAACGTGCTAAAGAATTATTGGATTATTTGGGTTTAAAAGATCGTATTGACCATAAACCCAATAGCATGTCTGGCGGAGAACAACAACGAGTCGCAGTAGCCAGAGCTTTAATAAATCAGCCTAATATTATCTTTGCTGACGAGCCTTCTGGTAACTTAGATAGCGAATCTGCAGAACAACTTCATAACTTATTCTTTAAACTGAGAGATGAGTTTAAACAAACCTTTGTTATCGTAACACATAATCAGGAATTAGCGAATATGGCAGATCGGAAACTGACCATGATTGATGGGAAGATTGTTTAGTTAATCTACGCAACCATTTCGCACTTTTTACATCTATTAAAAAAGTGTAACGCATCTTGAAAAAAATTATATTACTTCTTTATTTATGTTTAATTCTTAACTCTTGCGCTACCTTGCTAAACGGTCGTACAACTAAAGTTAAGATTTACGCACCCGAGGGGACAACTATTGTGTATAAAGAATCTCATGAGACGCTAAATGAAGGAAAAGCTGAAATATTCCCAGAACGTTCAAAAGATACACTGCGATTTACTGTAGAAAACGATTCTATAACCACTACCTTTTCTTTTAGAAGAAAAATATCACCTTTAATTTATCTTAATCTACCTTATACCTATGGATTGGGAGTATTAGTAGACTTAACAAACCACAAGCGATTTACATATCTCAGAAATGTTAATGTAAAAATTGATACAACAAGCAATCAGTTTTACCATTCTGATGAAAAAATAATTGAATTTAAAAAAGAAACCGTATTTCTCTACACGTCGCCATTAAGAGCTATGGATGTGTTCTCAACTCCAATGTTAACCTTAGGAGCAGAATACTTTTTCGTAGATGATATGAGCATTAGTGGTGAGTATGGCACACGATATCTTAGAAAATGGCGGTACGATCCTAAATATAGATTTGTAAAACATATTGGTCGCTCAATACGGTTTGAGCTAAAATTTTACAATCTAGCAAACATATTCAACAATGTAAGAGTTAACGAATACATTGGGCTCGAAGCACGTTTTATAAGAACGCAAACAAACGATGATATTTCATATCGTGTTTACAACGAAGACATAAGTTTGATAAGAAATGAAATTCTAACCATTCAGAATTCAGTAGATATTTTTAATGTAAAATACGGTGTCAATTTTCCTATTGGAGAACAATTGTATTTAGATCTTTATATGGGCTTTGGGCAAAGAAGGCGAACTATAAAAAACCCAAATAATTCTTACCAAAATTATACTCGTTATGATTTTTACAATGATGATAATTGGATTTTCCCAGACCGACCAAGATATGAGGGTATTGATGACCTAAATACATTTAACTTCTCATTAGGTTTTAAATTTGGAATTAAGTTTTAAGTATAATGAAATTGTTGGGTACTTTATTAGTTACTTGTAATGAGTTATGATATAGCACTATTTTAATAACTTATATGAGTCGCCACTGAAACGAGTTCAGCAAAAGTCAGCGAAAGTAGCTTTTCTAAAGTGCAAAATCAATACATAGAACTACGTATTTCAACCAAAACTTATCAACTTTCATTTTGTATAAACTGTTAAATAAAAGCCCATGTTCTCCATTAATTAACTTACAAAATCTGTAATTTTGTAGTGCTTATAAAAATTACAAAACAATGACTTACAGAATAGAAAAAGATACCATGGGCGAGGTTAAAGTACCAGCCGATAAACTTTGGGGAGCACAAACAGAACGATCTCGTAATAATTTTAAAATTGGTGCGCCTGCATCTATGCCTTTAGAAATAGTACATGGCTTTGCCTATCTAAAAAAAGCTGCTGCTTTTGCTAACTGCGAATTAGACGTTCTATCTAAAGAGAAGCGCGATTTAATTGCTCAGGTTTGTGATGAGATTTTAGACAATAAGCACAACGATCAATTTCCTTTAGTCATTTGGCAAACGGGTTCTGGTACACAGAGCAATATGAACGTTAACGAAGTGGTTGCTAACAAAGCACACCAAATTGCTGGTAAAGTCATTGGTGAAGGTGAGAAAACCATTCAACCCAATGATGATGTTAACAAATCACAATCGTCTAATGATACCTTCCCAACAGGAATGCATATTGCAGCATATAAGAAAGTTGTAGAAACGACCATTCCTGGAGTCATTCAATTACGAAATACATTGCATAATAAATCTATAAAATTTAAAGACTGTGTAAAGATTGGTCGTACACATTTAATGGATGCTACTCCTTTAACTTTAGGTCAGGAAATTTCTGGTTATGTGTCGCAATTAGATCATGGTTTAAAAGCTTTAGAAAATACTTTAGCACATCTTAGTGAATTAGCTTTGGGTGGAACGGCTGTAGGCACAGGTTTAAACACTCCAGATGGTTACGATGTCATAGTGGCAAAGTATATTGCAGAATTTACGGGCTTACCCTTTATAACTGCTGAAAATAAATTTGAAGCTTTAGCGGCACATGATGCCATCGTAGAAACGCATGGAGCTTTAAAGCAATTAGCGGTTTCTTTAAATAAAATAGCAAATGATATTAGAATGATGGCTTCTGGTCCGCGTTCTGGTATTGGAGAAATCATCATTCCTGCAAACGAACCTGGAAGTTCTATTATGCCAGGTAAAGTAAACCCAACACAATGCGAAGCTCTAACTATGGTTTGTGCGCAAGTGATGGGTAACGATGTTGCTGTGACTGTTGGAGGTACTCAAGGTCATTATGAACTAAATGTCTTTAAACCAATGATGGCTTCAAATATTTTACAATCGGCTCAATTGCTTGGTGATGCCTGTGTAAGTTTTGATGAGCATTGTGCAAGTGGTATTGAACCGAATCATCACGTTATTAAAGAATTATTGAATAACTCGTTGATGCTTGTTACAGCTTTAAATACTAAAATAGGTTATTATAAAGCCGCAGAAATTGCGAATACTGCGCATAAAAATGGAACTACGTTAAAAGAAGAAGCGATCAATTTAGGTTACGTTTCTGCTGAGGACTATGACGAATGGGTAAAACCAGAAGATATGGTTGGTAGTTTAAAATAAAGAATGATTAACTTACAAAAGATTAAAACCACTTAAGATGAAAAAAACTTTACTCACAATTTTAATTTTTGCTGGTTTCAGTAATTTAAATTTTGCTCAAACCACTTGGGAGCCAATTCAGAATATAGACACTAATCCAGGAAATCAGCCAACGTTTGTTGTCTCAGGTGATTTAGATGGTGATACAGATATAGATATTGCAATTGGAACATATGATTTCAATCAAACTGCACAAGATTATATTAAGTGGTATAAAAATGATGGCAATGGAAACTTTGAATTACAAACTTCTGTTTCTGAATCTGTGGTATGGGTTCAAGGTATGATAATTGCTGACGTAGATGCTCTTAATAATAATGGAAATGATATTATTGCCACAGTAGCATTCGGTAGCAAGTTAGTTTATTATCCTAATAATGGTTCTGGCGGTTTTGGTGCAGAAGTCGTTATTAGTAATACGATAAACAGTCCTGGTCAAGTCGTATCTGGTGATATTAATAATGATGGTAATTTAGATTTGGCTGTAGCATCATATACAGATAATAATACTATTTGGTTTATGGGTGATGGATTAGGTGGTTTTGTGGAGCAAACAGCGTCTCCGATTCAAAGTGGAGGCACTGGTGGACCTTGGTATCTTGATATTGGTGATTTTGATGGTGATTCGGATTTGGATGTAGTGGTAGGTTTTTTTAATACTGGAAATATTGAAATTTATTATAACCAATATGTTGAAAGTGGAACTAGTAACGTTTCATGGATAATGGATGATGTTCCTGTTGCTAATGGAAATTCTTGGCTTGCTGTCCCTACCCATCAAATGGCTTTTGCCGATGTAAATAACGATGATGTTATGGATGTCATCAAATTGAACAACTCAACTGGTGATGTAGAGTGGTTCAGTAAAATTAAAAATGGAGCATCTACACCTAACACTATTTCCGATAGCTCGATTATTGCAAGACCAGGAACTGTGGTAGTTGCAGATTTAGATGACGATGGTAATAACGATGTCATTTTAACTGATGGTGGATCTGCAGACGATTCTATTATATGGTTTAAAGGAGCGGATGGTGCCAATCCTAGTTCAACAGCATCACTTATAGATGATAATAATTTTCAATTTTGGGCAATTACAGTTAATGATTTTGATGGTGATTCAGATTTGGATATCGCTGCAGTTGGTGTATTTAGTGACGCATTAGATTGGTACGAAAACAACCTTAATTCTTTGAGCATTGCAGACGTGACCTTACAAAATGTTACAATCTATCCAAATCCTGCAAACAGTATTATTCATATTAAAGGCTTAACAAATGATGTTGCTACAATTTCTGTCACAGATATGCTTGGAAGAAATGTCTTAACAAAATCATTATACACAAATGAAACATTGGATGTCTCTCAATTAGTAAGTGGTATTTATTCTATTTCAATAGATGGAACATTTGCTTCTAAATTTATAAAAGAATAAATAAACACAATTCAAAATACTTGAAACGCTAGTTTAATTTGACTAGCGTTTTTTTTTTATTCAAAAAAATGACAATCTTTACAAAAAGATAACCAATATGTCCATACTTATAACCAACATAAAACAACTACTTCAAGTTCATAAGCATAATCTTACTGTACTAAAAGGTAGCGAAATGCAAAGACTTACGGTAAAGGAGAATGCCTATGTTTATATAGAGCACGATACCATTATTGAATATGGTAAAATGGAAAATTGTGAAGGTATTGAGGCCGAAACCGTTATAGATGCCACAGGCAAAATTGTTTTACCGTCTTGGTGCGATTCTCATACGCATATTGTTTATGCAGGTGATAGAACTTCTGAATTTGTAGACCGAATAAATGGTTTGAGTTATGCAGAAATTGCTAATAATGGTGGTGGCATTTTAAACTCAGCAAAACTACTACAAGATACCTCCGAAGATGATTTATACAATCAATCGATAAAACGCTTAGATGAACTCATAAAAATGGGAACTGGAGCTGTAGAAATTAAAACAGGTTATGGTCTAACTGTTGAAGCTGAACTAAAAATGCTTCGCGTTATAAAACGTATTAAGCGTGAGAGCCTAGCTTTAATAACTCCTACATTGTTGGCTGCACATGCCATTCCTGAGGAATATAGAAATAAAAAACAGGAATATATTAAACTAATCACTGAAGAGCTTATTCCAAAAGCTGCTAAACTAAATATAGCAAATTATATTGATGTGTTTTGCGAAGAAAGTTACTTTGACATAAAGGATACTGAAGCCATTTTAAAAGTAGGTTCAAAATATAACTTACGACCAAAAATACATGTTAATCAATTTAATATTCTTGGTGGTGTAGCTTTGGGTGTAAAACACAATGCACTATCTGTAGATCATTTGGAGGAAATGAATGACAAGGATATTAAAGCCTTAAAAAACAGCAATACTATGCCTGTTGCATTACCAGGTTGTTCTTACTTTCTAGGTATTCCTTATACTCCAGCTAGAAAACTAATTGATGCTGGTTTACCATTAGCCATTGCAACAGACTATAATCCAGGTTCTGCACCAAGCGGCAACATGAATTTTGTAGTGAGTGCTGCTTGTATAAAATTAAAAATGACACCTGAAGAAGCCATAAATGCAGCTACAGTAAATGGTGCTTATGCCATGGGAATTAGCAATATGTATGGTAGTATCACTAGAGGAAAAAAAGCAAATTTAATTATTACAAAACCTATGAACCATTATAGCGAGATTCCATATGCGTTTGCTCATAATCCTGTGGAACAAGTTATTATCAATGGACAATTACTGTAATTTTAAATTTTGAAGATGAAATATAAGCTATAGAAATTAATAGTTATAAGCTTAATCTTCATTAGCAATTTCTTAAAACTTGGATAGACGAAAACAATCTACCTTTCAATATTAAATACTTTTAGGATATAAGGGAGCAATATAGTAGCATTTAGTCGCTAAAAAATCACCTCCCAAAAAGTGTGTGAGCTCAATTTTTCAGGGTTAAACTATTTATAGTCCAAATAGTATTTTCATTAACCACTTGTTCTTTTGTGATTTCAATACAATATTTTGCATTGTTACGTATAACTGCATATAGTCACAAACATATCTTAAAATAGATTGATATTATTACTAAAGATTTAACTACATAATTTGTCAGGTTGAGCATGGTCGAGAACTTGTTCATGTAAAGAAGCAAGTTTCGACTGCGCTCAACCTGACGTTTATGGAAAATTCCAAAAAACTAAGGGGTTAAATAGCTGCTAACCTCCAATTTTATTTTACTTCTTTTAGTGCGTTATCAATTAAAGTACGTAAGTGCTGCTTATGAGCTTTACTAGAGACATTGCCAGTTGGCGCAGCCATAGTTCTAATTCTTTTTAAATTATATAATGCCATTGATTTTGCATTATTTGTATAACGACTACTCTGCTTACCTATAAGCATATCAATAAGCATATCGGTATAAGCAATTTGTAAATTCTGTCTAAACGAATTGACATTACTATAAATATCTGCTTTAAAAATAGCATTGTTTAGGTCAGACATAAACGAAGACAAGCTATATTTATTTCCATACAATTCACTATCCGTAATTCTTTGCAAAGTATTTGGATGCAAAATATGTCTTAATATGTTCTGTTGATATAT
This sequence comes from Winogradskyella sp. R77965, assembly GCF_044594915.1. Classification (GTDB taxonomy): domain Bacteria; phylum Bacteroidota; class Bacteroidia; order Flavobacteriales; family Flavobacteriaceae; genus Winogradskyella. The sequence goes on from NZ_CP138990.1 coordinate 1,282,752, forward strand.
TAAGACCTGTCTATGAATTTTTGGATCTTCTGGACCTCCAAAGAAGTTATAGCCACGACGTTGCATTGCTAAATAATTATATAATTCGCTAGGTGCACTAAAAGCATCTGGTGCAAAAGCATGCATTTTCAATGCATTCATAGCGCGTTTCTGATCTTCTATACTTACTGGTGTATATGGTTGCTTACCGCCTTCTTGGCCTATCATTGCTCTATCAACATAAACACCTCCAATGAATCTAGAAATAACTCCAGTAGCAATAGCGCGTTGACCACTTAACAAATAATACGCGCGTCTCAACTCTTGATACGATTCACCTGTCTTAGAAAACTTAGATTTCACATTATCCATCATACTATCCACTAACTTAATTCTGTTAATAGAATAGCCAATTTGGTCATTAGACAAATCACCAATCATTACTCTAGGATCAATTGCTTTTCCTGGAGCACGCATATCATCTGCATCATTACCAAATATTAATTCTGGTTCAGTAGATCTATTAAGCAATGCTGTTTTTTCTGCTTCAGATTTAAATGGAGTATAACCAAACTGAATTGCCCAAACATCATAAGGACCTACAGAGGTGTCATAGTATTGTCCTTGCTTCGTTCTGTCATTGGTAAGATTAATACCTGCATAATCCATTACAGATCCTGTTAAGCATTTACCCTCTATAAAATCTTTATTTGCCAATTCTTCAGGTGAAAATAATTGACTTGCTTTCATATTATGATTAAGACCAAGTGTATGACCAACTTCGTGCATAATTAAAGCTAGCATAGACTCTTTTTTCATGCGAGCCATCTCTAAATCAGAGTTACCTGAAGCTTCAATAACGGCTTGACCAAACATTGTGTTTTCGTGCATTACATGACCGAAAGAACATAATACTTTATTCTTTCTCAAATATTCTGATGCATCAAATTCCACATCTGCTTTCGCCAAGTCAAACAATTGGTCATAGAATACTCTATTCGTAAAATGCACATATTCTAACATAATATCTGCACCAATTATCTCTCCTGTTCTAGGATTTACAAAGCTAGGTCCATAACCTCCAAAAGGTGGATTCGGTGAAGACGTCCAACGCAATACGTTATAATTAATATCTCCTGCATCCCACTCAGCGTCATCTGGTTGCATTTTTACAACCATTGCATTTTTAAATCCTGCTTTTTCAAATGCTTTATTCCATTCTAAAACACCTTGTGTAATAGTTTCTCTCCATTCTACTGGTGTAGAATTCTCCATCCACCAAGTAATAGGAGTTACTGGTTCTGATATAGCTGCACTAGGATCCTTCTTAATTAAATTCCAACGATGAACTAAATCTTTAAATGGTGCAGAATTAGTAGCTGTTTGGTCGTTGACTTGTGTCGTAAAATAACCAACTCTAGGATCGTCTAAGAGTATTTCGTAATCATTGTCTGGCATAGCGATTAAACTATGAAAGACCTTAATACTAACGTTTCTACCATCAGTTACTGCCTGAGATCCACCATTTAAAATTGATGGTTTAGAATATACATACTCAACTTCTAAATTGGTATTATCGTCATAGTTATTAATACTATTAATTTTTGTCTTTGATTTATCCAGATTACCAAGGCTAAAAGCGAATGGACTAGAACCAGGAAAACGTGGAGGTTTTACTTGAGCAAATGTTTCTTTTAGAAATAAGCCATCTGCCTTTATTAAGTATAAACCTTCTTTTTTATCATGCGCTTCAATTTTCACAGTGGCCATGATACCTTCACTTGTGTTGGCATCCTTTGATTTAGAAATAGCATTCTCTGGATCAAAATAGAAGGATGTGTTTTGAGACACAAACTCTATTTTATTATAGTATTTTTTTACTTTGAAAACTTTTGAACCTCCATAAGCACCTCTAAAACGTCCAGCATCAACTACACCATTAGATACCTGATTAAAATGAATATAATCTTTACCTAAGTGATCATCGCTAATTACCATCTGTAAAGCACCAGTAACGGTATCTCTGTACATAGTAAAAAGGCCTTCAATCTTTTTACTCGATTTTGTTAGGTCTTTTATTGATTTAGTCTTGGGTTTAGGCTTCGGTGCAGGAGCTTCAGTTTTGTCCTTTTTCTTTTTCTTTTTGCGCTGAGCTTCTAAGTTTTGTGGTGCAATAAAAGCACACATAAGTAATGTCAAAGACAAGAGTCTAAAGACATTTCGTTTTTTGATTATCATAATTTTTAGTGATTAGTTAAAATGTGTTCGAAAGCCTACAATATATAAAATAAACAAGACATATATTTTATATAATTGTTAAAATCTATGTATCATAATTGCTTTTTTATCAACGCTATACAATGTCTATTTATTTTAAAATAGTTCTTGTATTTTTAGAACACTTATTTCTGTGAAATCTGAAATAACAATATTTGCTAAAGTATAATCTTGGCCAGAAGAATGAATACTTTTAAATCCTGCACAAAAAATTCCTGCTGCATAAGCTGCTTTAATGCCATTGGTAGAATCTTCAATGACCATGCATTGAGATTTATGATGTCCTGTATGCTCTGCTGCTTTTAAGAATATTTCTGGATGTGGTTTTGATTTTTTTAAATCTGCACCACTAAATTTTCCCATAAAATATTTATTGAGATCAAATCGTTCAAAGATTTGATTGATACCATTCATAGACGCAGAAGATGCTACGACTAATTTTACTCCATTAGCATAATACTCTTTTATTAAATCCAAAACACCATCAATTAAAGCCAACTCATCATCATTCTCAAACAAATACTTATAATTTTTACGCTTTAATCCCATTAAATATTCTGGAGAATCATTCAGATTAAAATGCTCTACAAGTCGCTTACAAATATTGATTGTTGATTGTCCAGTAAAGGATTCGTATAAATTAGAATCTACTTCGATATTGACATCACCAAACATTTGATGATAAGCCTTACGATGTAAAGGTTCTGTATCTACAATAACACCATCCATATCGAATAAAACAGCTTTGAGCATAACTTTCTTATATTTATGCGAATATAAAAAGTATATGTCATTGTGAGGACGAAGGAGGTGGCAATCTTACCATATTTAAATCAGAATATAATTTAGCCTAATAATACAATGCCAAAGAAAGGACGCGAAAAAAACACAGCAAATAAAGCCAAGCATAGTAAGTTAATTGCTCAGAAAAAGAATAAAACTAAAGCTAAGCAGGCTGAACGTAAAGCGCGTCTTAAAGCTATTGTAGAATTAGCAAAAACTAAAAAAGAAAGTAACATTTAAGTTATGTACTTTATTGTTTAATAAATTTTAATGTTTCACTCGTAGTATTCATCATGTTAAGTTCAATAAAATAAACTCCGCTAGATAATTCAGTAACATCTATTACACTTGAATTTTCTATAGTTGATTCCATAATTTTTGTACCATGAATATTGTAAATTTTGTAGTTAGTATCTACTAAGTCTTGAGATTGAACAGTTAATATATCTTTTACAGGATTTGGATATAATTTAACTGATGACCTTTCAATATTTGATGTCGATAATGTATACGCATTTAATTCTGCAACATAACTATCAACTGAAATTCCATCTTCCGTCCCACTCCAATCAGACCCAAACAAAAGCCGTGTTCCAGAAGGACTAATCGTAACATGAGGTTCGCCAAAATAATCTATATCCTCTTCATCAGATCTATGATGTGCTACTCTATAGACATCTGCATCAGTTGCATTAACCTTTGCTACAAATAGTTCTTGATCTAGAAGATCTTGTCCGTCTAAATCAAAACCCATCATGCTAACCGCTACCCAACCTCCTTCTGCATTTGTATGAGCCAAAGACGAAATATGAGTACCAGATTGTGGATAACCATAATCTGCATAAGATGTTACCGGAAAGCAATTACCATTAGTTGCATTATGAGCAACCAAAGTTCCTTGACAACCTCCATTTGGACCTTCTTCAAATCCAATAGCAAAATAGGCATCGTCACCATTGCTCAATTTGCCTAAACATGAATGTTCAGTTCCGTTCACATTAAATGCTCTCACAAAGTTTCCTGATGCATCATAAACATTACCTCCATGAAAAAACAAATTCCCGCTCGGAAAAGGCATCGGAGCCGTATAGGCAATATCAGTGATATTGAATTGCGTTAAAGTACTTGTAGAAATGCGATAATAATAAGTAGAAGTGTTACCACACCTAAAACTAACCACATCACTATCCCATGACATCATTTGAATATCATTTCCAAGCGATATACCTTCATTACAATTAGAAACCGTATTGAAATTAACAATGGTTGTTTTAGACATCGTTACTACATTATATTCTATGAAATCATTTGTAGTACTTTCATGATAATAAAGCAGTTGTGGATTGGTAAAATGCCACATAATAGTCTCTATATCATCTGGTGAAACATCAGTTAGATTTCTAATAAACGTATAATCTAATCCGTTTAACAATTGATGACCATTTGTATTTGAGTATAAAATAAGGTAAGTTTCATCTGCGTTCCAAGCTTGCATTGTACTATACATTGGCTTAATATAGCCACCTGGTAAAGCTTCAGAAATTCTTCTAATCGTTGTGTTTGGAAAAGAAGGATCAGACACTCCAGATAAGTAATCAGGTTTACTTAGTGGTTGCATAGGATGTGCACTTAGATCATTTGGAATGTAACCCTGAGATAAATCTTGAGCATTCGCAAAAAAAGTTGCAACAAAAAAAACAATAAATAGTCTCATAATCAAGAAGGTTAAGTATATAAATTATATACGCCTAAAATTGAATAAAAGACTTTCTAATATATCTTAATTATATTGAAATCAGTATTTTACCAGTAATACTTACACAACATTATCCATAATATCCTGAACCACTTCAGGATTCAATAACGTACTCGTATCACCTAACTGATCTGTTTCATTACAAGCAATTTTTCTCAAAATACGTCTCATAATTTTACCACTTCTGGTTTTTGGTAAACCTTCAGTAAACTGAATCTTATCTAATTTAGCAATAGGTCCAATCTGCTCTGTAATGACTTGATTAATTTCTTTACGCAAATTATCGTGATTTCTACTTTCTCCTGTTTCTTTTAACGTCACATAGCCATACAATGCATTTCCTTTGACATCATGCGGAAAACCAACTATTGCACTTTCTGCAACCGCTGGATGCTCGTTAATGGCATCTTCTATTGGTGCTGTACCCAAATTATGACCAGAAACAATAATAACATCATCTACACGACCAGTAATTCTATAGTAGCCAACTTCATCTCTTAAAGCTCCATCACCAGTAAAATACATGTTTTCATAAGCTGAAAAATAGGTGTCCTTATAACGTTGATGATTTCCCCAAATGGTTCTTGCTATACTTGGCCATGGAAACTTCACACACAAACGCCCATCAACTTGATTGCCTTTAATTTCTTGTCCATTTTCATCCATTAATGCTGGTTGAATACCAATAAACGGTAAAGTTGCATAGGTTGGTTTGGTTGGAGTGGCAAAAGCGATTGGTGTAATCATAATACCTCCTGTCTCAGTTTGCCACCATGTATCTACAATTGGAGCTTTTTTCTTTCCGACATTATCATCGTACCAATGCCATGCTTCTTCATTAATAGGTTCACCTACGGTTCCTAAAACTTTTATAGAAGACAAATCATATTTGTCTAAATGTTCAACACCTTCTTTAGCCAAAGCTCTTATAGCTGTTGGTGCTGTGTAAAATTGATTGACTTTATGTTTTGCCACAATGTCCCAAAAACGTCCAAAATCTGGATAACTCGGTACTCCTTCAAACATTACGGTCGTGGCTCCATTACATAATGGACCATAAACGATATAACTATGTCCAGTAATCCAGCCAATATCTGCTGTACACCAATACACATCTTGTTCTGTATATTGAAATACATTTTTAAACGTGTATGCTGTATAAACCATATAACCAGCCGTTGTATGTACCATACCTTTCGGTTTTCCTGTAGATCCTGAGGTGTATAGAATGAATAAAGGATCTTCTGCTTTCATAATTTCTGGTACACAATCGCTATAAGCATCGTCTAATAGAGGTTGTAACCAATGATCACGACCTGCTTTCATATTTATCTCCGAATGAATTCGCTTAGCAACTAAAACATTATCTACACAATCGCAATCTTCTAATGCTTCATCAACAATACCTTTTAAATCTATAGTTTTTGATCCGCGATATGAGCCATCACTAGTAATTACCATTTTACATTCAGAATCATTTATTCTAGTAGACAAAGCAATAGAAGAAAAGCCAGCAAATACTACAGAATGAATAGCGCCAATACGCGCACATGCTAATAAAGAAATCGCCAGTTCTGGAATCATTGGTAAATAAACACAAACACGATCTCCTTTTTTGATGCCTTTATCTTTAAGTACATTTGCAAACCTGCAAACGCGTTCATGCAACTGCTTATAGGTAATATGCTCTACTTCTTCCTTAGGGTCATTGGGTTCAAAAATAATAGCTGTTTTATCACTTCTGGTATATAAATGTCTATCTATACAATTCTCAGTAATATTTAGCTCTGCTCCTTCAAACCATTTCACTTCAGGCTTTTTAAAATCCCAACTTAAAACATTATCCCATTTTTTTCTCCACAAAAAATGCTCTTCTGCAATTTCTTCCCAAAATACTTCAGGGTTTCTAACAGACTTACGATAAACTTGGTAATATTCTTCTAAATGTTTTATGTGATAATTACTCATGCAATTAATGATTTATGGCTTCTTTAGCACCACTCGGAATCCTTATATTTTCAACAATATCCTGAACGTCTTGAGGCGGTGCTTTAGTAAATTTCATTATGATTATAGACACGATAAAGTTAAGCATCATCGCGATAGTACCAAAACCTTCTGGGGAAATTCCAAACCACCATTCACTTTTATCTGGAAGTACCTCATCAAACCAACCCAATTTATATTTCATCATATATAAAAGCATACTCACAATTCCTACAATCATACCTACAATTGCTCCTTCTTTATTCATGCGCTTATAAAAAATTCCTAAAATAATAGCCGGAAAAAAAGATGCTGCCGCTAATCCGAAAGCCAAAGCAACGACAGCTGCCACAAACCCTGGCGGATTAATACCGAAATAACCTGCAACACAAACAGCACCAACAGCGGAAAGTCTTGCTGCAACAAGCTCTCCTTTTTCCGATATCGAAGGCTTAATTATTTTTTTGATTAAATCGTGAGATACTGATGAAGAAATTACGAGCAAAAGACCAGCTGCTGTTGATAATGCCGCTGCTAAACCACCAGCTGCAACTAAAGCAATAACCCAATTAGGTAGCTTTGCAATTTCAGGATTTGCCAAAACCATTATATCTCTATCTACATATAATTCATTTAAGGTTTCGGGATTAGGTTTATTATAATCCAATTTACCATCTTCTCCTTTTAAAAATGCATCTCCGGCTAAATATTGAATCTTACCATCTGAGTTTTTATCTGTAAATACAACTAATTCTGTTTCTTCCCATTTCTTAAACCACTCTGGTACTTCCGCATAAGATTGATTAGAAACAGTTTCAATCATATTTGTTCTTGCAAAAGCGGCAACTGCTGGTGCAGTGGTATACAAAATGACAATAAGTAATAAAGCAATTCCTGCAGATTTTCGAGCATCTTTAACACGTTTCACCGTAAAAAATCTAACAATAACATGTGGTAAACCTGCTGTACCAACCATTAATGCTAGTGTAATGGCAAAAACATCTATCATAGACTTAGAACCTTCAGTATATTCTGCAAAACCTAGTTCAGTGCTTAAACCATCTAATTTATCTAGTAAATATGTACCAGAACCATCGCTTAATTCTCCGCCAAAGCCTAATTGTGGAATGGGGTTTCCTGTCATTTGAATAGAAATAAAAATTGCAGGTACCATGAAAGCGAAAATTAAAACACAATATTGAGCAACTTGTGTGTATGTGATGCCTTTCATGCCACCTAAAACAGCATAGAATAATACAATTAGCATTCCGATTATTACACCTGTATTAATATCTACCTCTAAAAATCTTGAAAACACAATTCCTACTCCACGCATCTGACCAGCTACATAAGTAAAGGATACTAAAAGCGCACAGAAAACAGCAACAATTCGAGCAGTTTTAGAATAATAACGATCTCCAATAAAATCTGGAACCGTAAACTTTCCAAACTTACGTAAATATGGTGCTAAAAGTAATGCAAGCAACACATATCCACCTGTCCAACCCATGAGGTAAACCGCACCATCATAACCTGCGAAAGAAATAATACCTGCCATAGAAATAAATGACGCTGCGCTCATCCAATCCGCAGCAGTTGCCATTCCGTTTGCTAAAGGCGAAACTCCTCCGCCAGCTACATAAAATTCTTTTGTAGAACCTGCTCTAGACCATATCGCAATACCAATGTATAATGTAAATGTAATTCCGACTAAAATATAAGTCCAAGTTTGAACATCCATTTCGGCTATTAGTAATAATTTATTCATCATAACCGTATTTTTTATCGAGCTTGTTCATCAGTTTGACATAAACAAAAATGAGTACTACAAATACATACATGGAACCTTGTTGTGCAAACCAAAAACCTAATTTAAAGCCTCCGATTTTAATAGTATTTAGTTCATCTTTAAATAGAATTCCTGCGCCATAAGACACCGCAAACCAAATTACAAGTAGGATTAAGACATACTTTATATTATCTCGCCAATAGGCTTTTGCGTTACTTTTTGATGCCATTTTTTTCTTGTTTTAATCGTATTATGTAGGCTTTTAATTCTTTAACCACTTTTGGTGCCAATAGAATTGTGGCCACCATAGTTGGTATTGCCATAAAAGCGAAGACTCCATCTATGAAATTAATCATGGCTTCAAACTCAGTTGTAGCAGCAAGAATAATACTAGAAATATATAAATAATTGTAATAGTGTTTTTTATCTGCTCCTATTAAAAATGACATACACTTTGTACCATAATAGGCATAACTAAATAAAGAAGATACACTAAATATAAATACACAAAGCATTAATAGATATTGACCATAAGGAAGCGCATCTTTAAAGGCCGAAGCGGTAAGGCTAACACCATTATCTGCAGTCGTTTGCCAAACTCCTGTGACTAAAATTGCTAATGCTGTCAATGTACAAACAATCAATGTATCTATTACTGGCCCTAGCATAGCTACTAAACCCTCTCTTACAGGTTCATCAGTTTTTGCAGCTCCATGAGCCATTGGCGCTGTTCCAATTCCTGCCTCATTAGAAAATGCTCCACGTTTTATTCCGAGGAGTATGAGTGCTCCTAACATACCTCCAAACACAGCATCACCTTTTATGAAGTTAGCTTCAAAGGCATCCGTAAAAATCATCATGAAATATTTCGGTACTTCTCTATAATTCATTCCAAGAATAAAAAGCACAAGAACAAAGTATAGTAATACCATGGATGGCACCATTTTAGATGCAATAGAACTAATACGTTTTAAACCCCCTAAAATTACAATGGTTGTAAAAACCACTAATACTGCAGCTATGATTAAGTTAGTATTAAAACTAACTTCTACTCCATTAGGAATTAATATGATATCATTTATGGCTTGTTTTAATTGATTCACATTAACCACTGGAAGCGCACCTAACATCCCAAAAACACAGAACATTATAGCTAAGAATTTCCAGTTTTTACCTAAACCTTCTGTGATAAAATACATTGGTCCACCTTGTAATTCTCCATTACTATCTTTACCTCTGTACATTATAGCTAAAGTCGATGTGAAAAATTTAGTAGCCATACCAACAATAGCACTCACCCACATCCAAAACATAGCTCCAGGACCACCAACTGAAATAGCTAATGCAACACCTGCTATATTCCCCATACCAATTGTAGATGATAGTGCCGTTGTTAATGCTTGAAAATGCGAAATCTGACCAGGATCATTAGGATCGTCATACTTTCCTCGTAGAACACTAATAGCATGTCCTATATATCGAAATGGTAAAAACTGAGAACGAATCAATAAATATAATCCGCCACCAATTAATAATATAAGTAACGGTAAACCCCAAGCAAGGGACGAAAAATCTTTGAGTAGTTGGTTAAGAGTCTCCATAGATTATAAATGTAGTAATCCTTCTAAACTTATTCTCTATTGTTTACAATTAATTTAGAATCGAATCTCTAAGCTATTGATTATAAGTTTAGAAAAAGTTAACTTAGCTCATCAACAAATTTAGCAACAATAAATAATCGATATTAAATTTTAAAATATGAAAACTAAGACATTAATTATTGCTTTAATACTATCAATAGGTGTTTTTAACTCTTGTACTGATAAGAAAAAAGCTAAAGAGGAAACTAAAACAGAAGTTATAAAAGAAGAGACCAAAACTAAAATCGAGGACACTACATCTGAAGACGAAAAAAGAAGATTAGATAGTATTCGTCAGGTTAAAGAGCATGGACATGCGCACTAATTAAATGACTATGAAAATAGCAAAATTAACGACTCCAATTATAGTAATTCTTTGTTGTCTCGTTTCTGTTTCGGCTTATGCACATGGTGTAGATGATGAAACACAATCATTTTTATCTACAAATAAAGGTATTGCATTTGGTCCTTTTCTTTACATAGGCGCTAAACATATGCTTACGGGTTACGATCATTTACTTTTTTTAGTCGGAGTTATTTTTTTCTTATATCGAACCAAAGAAATTATTCTATATGTAAGTTTTTTTACTATTGGTCATAGTGCAACGCTTTTATTTGGAGTTATGGCAGACATCAACGTTAATGCTTATTTAATCGATGCCATAATAGCTTTATCTATTGTTTATAAAGGATTTGATAATTTAGGAGGATTCAAAAAAATCTTAGGAACGCAACCTAATACCAAAGCAGCCGTTCTAATTTTTGGATTATTTCATGGCTTTGGACTTGCCACAAAACTGCAAGAATTTGAATTTGATAAAGAAGGACTTTTTACGAATTTATTGGGCTTCAACTTAGGTGTAGAAATTGGTCAGTTCTTGGCTTTGGGATTTGTACTCTTAATTATTTCATTTTGGAGACAATACAGTAGCTACCTCAAGTTTTCCAAAATCACTAATATATTTTTAATGGCAGCAGGTTTTTTATTACTTGGCTACCAACTAACCGGATACTTTTTCTCATAATAAATACGACATGACAACAAACAATCAACCTCATTTAAGTAAAGGCCAATTATTAAAATCATTAATAATCGCCATAATTATTGGAGCGATAGTACTAGTAACTGCTGTATTACCTGCAGAATATGGTATTGATCCTTTAGGAACAGGTAAACTGCTAGGTTTTTCTGAATTGTATCAAGGAAATAATCAAGCAGAAAATTATGATAGTTATTCTAGCTTGAATTTTAAAACCATAAAAATGGAAAAATTGGGTTCACCAAAAAGTACTCCCAAACCAAGTGAAGCCAATAATCCACCACCCGAAAATCAATATCCAGAAAGAGAAGATACTATTGAAGTCGTAGTACCAGCTAAAAAAGGGGTTGAGTATAAATTTAAAAGCCTAAAACTAGGCCATACTAAATATGAATGGACTTTAGACAAAGGTGTTGTATACCTAGACTTTCATGGTGAAGTAAAACAAGAAAATCCTCCAAAAAATGTATTCTATGAAAGTTATACTGTAGCTTATTCTAATAATATGGCTGGCACATTTACTGCGCCTTTTGAAGGAAAACATGGTTGGTATTTTAGAAACGACACCAGTGAAGATATTGTTGTTACAATTAAACTTAATGGCGAGTATGAGCTATTCAATTAGAATATTAGTCTAACAAATCACTAGCTTGAGCGCAAAACGCCTGTACTTTATTGATGCTGTAAGAGCATTTGCAATTTTAATGATGCTGCAAGGCCATTTTATAGATACACTTTTAGATGTATCTCATAGAGATTCTAGCAACATGGCTTTTAAAACTTGGGAATACTTTAGAGGAATTACTGCACCAACATTTTTTACAATTTCGGGTTTAATATTTTCTTATCTACTTATTAAAGCAAAACATAGTGGTACCGAAAAAGAACGAATGCGCAAAGGTCTAATACGAGGCTTAATGCTAATTGGTATAGGATATTCGCTTAGAATTCCCATTTTTGAATGGCTTATCGGAAAATTCAATAGCTATTTCTTAGTTATAGATGTTTTACAATGTATTGGCTTATCCTTAATCATTATTGTAGTTATATATCGGTTAACCTTCAAGAAAACACTTATATTCTCTATATTAATGCTGTTGTTTGGATTAGCTATATTTATTTCAGAACCTCTGTATAGAGGTATAGAATTACCTAATATTCCTAAATTATTTGCCAACTATTTATCAAAATCTAATGGTTCAATTTTTAATATTATTCCTTGGTTTGGTTATGTGGCATTTGGAGGCTTTATTTCTACTTTATTTTATAGGTATGTAGAGCGTCCAAGATTTAAAGTCGCTATTGTATCTGGTTTTTTTGTTGTAGGCATCCTTTTAATTTCTAAATCTGCTTGGTTATTAATGCAGCTCTATTTTATTACGGATTTAGAAATACTAAAGGATGTAGCGTATTACAACTATTTATTCACCAGATTTGGAAATGTTCTAATTCTTTTTGCATTATTCTACGCCGCTGAAAACTATATTAAACAACCCATTATTTTAAAAATTGGACAAAAAACACTTTCCATTTATGTTATTCATTTTATCATTATATATGGAAGTTATACAGGTATAGGCTTGCATCAACTTATTGGTAAAACTTTAGTTCCTTGGCAAGCTATAATTGGTGCATTGTTCTTTTTAACTACAGTTTGCTTTATCTCTTTTTATTATGTAAAAACCAATAAGTTTATTTACTCTAGTATTAGAAAGTTAATAGATAAAGTAAAAAAATACACGAATTAAGGCATTTTAAACTTGTATCTTTAAGTGCTAATATCATATAACTAATTATGAAAACTACAATAGAAACTTTCTATAAAGCTTTTACTAATCTTGATGCAGACACTATGATTTCATGTTATCATGATGATATCGTTTTTGAAGATCCTGCCTTTGGAATTTTAAAAGGTGATCGTGCAAAAGCCATGTGGCAAATGCTATGCGAATCTCAAAAGAAAGGGCAAAATTTTAAAGTTGTTTATTCAGATGTTAAGGCTATTGAAAATAAAGGATCTGCGCATTGGGAAGCCTTTTATACGTTTAGTAAAACCGGTAGAAAAGTTCATAATAAGATTGATGCCCATTTTGAATTTAAAGATGGCTTAATTATAAAACATACGGATTACTTTAATTTACATAGCTGGGCCAAACAAGCCATAGGAATAAAAGGATTGTTGTTTGGAGGTATGAAGTTTTTTAAAACAAAATTACAGACGCAAACCAATTATCTTTTAGACAAGTTTATAAAAGAAAAAAAGCCATCTTCTTAGCGGCAGATAGCTTTTTTTAATAGCAATGTTTCTTTTTAGGGACTTAAAAGTTTACTTTATGTTTCATTGCATAATATCTAACACAAATCTTATGCCAAAGATTAATTATTCTTAAAGTTAAATATTAGAAATGAGATCGGGCTATTCTAAGACACCATTGGCAAAAAAATTAGGTTTAAAAGCAGGTTTTAAAATCTATTTATATCATGCACCAGATCATTATATTGATTTGTTCGACAAACTGCCCGACAACTTAGAATATTTAAAAACTTCGGATGCTGTGCAATTGGATTTTATACATGCTTTTTTTACTTCACGCGAAGCTTTAAAAGAGGCAATTCAAAATTTAAAAAAAGGCTTAAAACGAAATGGAATACTTTGGTTGAGCTGGCCAAAAGGTACTTCTGATATTGCAACTGATATTAATAGAGAAATTGTAAGATCCGTTGTTTTAGAAACTGGATTAGTAGATATCAAAGTAGCAGCAATAGATGAGGATTGGAGTGGTCTTAAATTTATGTATAGACTAAAAGACCGAAAATAACTAACTAAAGTCTTTAACCTTACCTTCTACCCCTTTGTAAAAGGATTTCATAAACTTAAAATCTGCCTCCATATTATCAGTAGGGTAAAAAGGTTCTGAGACTTTGTTTTGCTTGTTCTTAAAATCTAAAGTGTACATTATTATTGGCACTTTTGCAGCTTTAGCAATGTAATAAAATCCTGTTTTCCAATTTTTGACTTTCTTCCTTGTGCCTTCTGGTGCTAACGCCAAACGAAATTCATCTTCTTCTTTAAATAGCTTAGCAATGGCTTCTACCTTATTTTGTCCAGAAGTTCTATCTAATGCTTTACCTCCAACGGCTCTAAAATAATAACCAAACGGCCAAGTAAAAAGTTCTTTTTTACCAACAAAATTAGTTTTTACACCAACAACTTTTCTTAATAATATTGAAATAGCAAAATCGTACCAACTCGTATGTGGAACGGCAATGATAACAGCTTTTCTAATTGTATCTTTAGAAAAATTGATATTACCAACAACTTTCCAACCCAACAATTTAAAATAAATGAATTTTGCTAACCAGCGCATCTGACACCATTTTGTTTATTAAAATTTAAACACTTTTTAAGGTGTTATGCCGATAGACATAATCGGTATTACATCTTTTTATAGAGCTCTAGGAGTTTTTGTCTTGTGATAATGGTCTTCCAATTTTTACCAATAGCATTTTCCCATAGTGGCTCTAAACTTAATGCTACATCAATCATTTTATCGAACTCATAGTCTTCTAAATTGGCACAGATGCCTTTGGGTAATTCTATATTATGCTTGGCCTTCATCTCCTTGAATAATGAAACACCCTGAGGATAATAGTCTTCTAAATGATTAAAAACAATGCAATTTCCGATACCATGCTTTATTCCCAATAGATAACTTAAGCCATAACTCATAGCATGAGCAACTCCAACTTGAGAATACGCAATACTCATACCACCATGCCAGGAAGCCATCATTAATTTGTCTTGTGCTTCTTCTGTGCTTAAAGTATCTTCTAAAAATATTTCTTTACACAGCTCAAACGCCTTTTCACCATAGCTATGACTAAATGCATTCAAAAACGTACCATTGAGTGATTCTATGCAATGCACAAAACAGTCCATACCAGTATAAAACCATTGATCTTTTGGAACGCTCTTAGTCAATTCAGGATCTAATATGACCTGATCAAAAGGCGTATGATCACTGTTTATTCCGAGTTTACGCTCTGGACCAGTTAGAATTGTAGTACGTGAGACCTCAGCACCAGTTCCAGAAATTGTAGGAATGCCAACATGATAAATCGCAGGATACTGAATTAAATCCCAACCTTGATAATCTTTTGATTCACCTTTATTGGTCAGCATTAAAGACACTGCTTTGGCAATATCCATAACTATGCCTCCACCAATACCAATAATTCCAGATGGTAATTCGCTATACTCAAGAATAATGTCTTCAACCAGTTGATCTATTTGAGATGTTTTTGGTTCTTCTATTGTTGGTACATATATGATTTTATCCTTGTAGGACAACGTTATTCTAGACGTTAACCAATGATTGCCCTTAAAGACATCATCGACATAAAATATAAATGGTGCATTACGGTTTTTTCGTTTAGGCGTTAAAATTTCATCTAGTTGATTGAAACTTCCACGTCCGAAAACAACTCGCGACACCATTGGATAATTTTTGTATATCATTTACTTTATATCTTTGACAAAAATAATAACTTAGTTTATTTTTTAGTACCGAAAAAATCTAAAATTTCCGATAAACTATTTATGGTTTTATAATCAGATCCATTTGTATCTTTTTTCGAAACCTCTTCATGTTGCCAAGTGGTATGAAAAGGAACATGAATAGCTTTTGCACCAATGTTTACCAACGGTAAAATATCTGATTTTAAGGAATTACCTACCATTAAAAAAGCTTCTGGTTCAATATCTAGATGCTTTAATAATTTGGAGTAATTGGCTTCTTGTTTTTCACTTAAAACTTCAATATGATGAAAATATTTTAATAATCCCGACTTTTCTAATTTTCGTTCTTGATCTAATAAATCACCTTTGGTGGCCACAATTAATCTGTAATCTTTTGATAACCCTTTAAGTACTTCCTCTACTCCATCTAACAACTCAATTGGTTTGTTAATCATGTCTTTACCAATCTTCAACATTTCCCCAATTACTTTGTTAGAAACTGTTCCGTTAGATAATTCTATAGCAAGCTCAATCATAGATAAAACAAACCCTTTAACACCATAACCATATGTCGGAAGGTTCTTAATCTCCATTTTAAAGAGTTCTTGGTCTATCTTATTAGGAGTTTCATAATGCGATAATAATAGACCAGCTTCCTCTTCTGCAGCTCTAAAATAAGTTTCGTTTACCCAAAGTGTATCGTCTGCATCGAAGCCAATTACTTTTATATTTTGATAGTCTTTATTCAATATTTAATTCATTATCAAAAGTTGCAGAAACTACTTCCACAAACGCTTCGCTTTTTCTAAATCTTCTGGTGTATCAATTTCTACTCCCTGTACTTGAGTCTCTACCATTTTAATACGCTTTCCGTATTCTAAATACCGAATACATTCTATTTTTTCAGTGGCTTCAAGAAATTGCATTGGTAATACTGCAAAATCTAATATGGCATCTTTTCTAAATGCGTAGATGCCTTTATGCTTAAAATATCGTGTTGCTACATCTTTATCTCTTGGAAAGGGAATCGGACTTCTAGAAAAATATAAAGCAAAATTATTCTGGTCTACAATAACTTTTACAGTATTAGGATTTTCAATTTCATCCCAATCGGTAATTTCAACCATAAGCGATGCCAAATCAATTTCCTTATTTACATCACTTTTAAATACCTCTAAAACGCTATGTAAACTCTCCCGCTCAGTAAATGGCTCGTCACCCTGTACATTAACTACGATATCACAATCTACATTTGCCACGGCTTCTGCAATTCGATCACTACCAGATTCGTGCTCCTTTAAACTCATAATGGCTTTCCCGCCATTATTCACAATTTCATTGAAAATAATATCACTGTCTGTCACTACATAAACTTCACTAAAAAGTTGTGTCGCTACAGTAGCTTCATAGGTTCTTAAAATCACCGATTTACCTGCTAAATTTTGCATCAATTTACCTGGAAATCGCGATGCACCATAACGTGCGGGAATCATTGAAATAATTTTCATTTATGTGATTTGTATAAAGAACTCATTTAAATTCAAAAATAATATTTTAAGATGATTTTGGTTGGTTTGGACGTATCTTTTTATAAAGCCTGTAAATAAAATAGAATATCAGAACTACCAGAATTATAGCCAATATTGGCAGAAAGATAGATATTATAGACATTACAATAGAAGTAGCTGTTTCTATTGTACTTACTATAGGATTTGCAAAACCAGCAGTAGAAACGGTTGAACCTAATCTTGTGGCACTAGTCGAACTTTTTACAGCTGCGGCTGTACCTCCACCAGCAATTATAGCCAATGCCCAAGTAATTACTGGACTTAAATCTGCAACTGTTGATACCATTACTGCTGTACCAGCGATAGTTGCCAGTGGAATTGCGATAGTATCTAAGGCATTATCAACTACTGGAATATAATAGGCAACAATTTCAACCAATGTAGCAATACCAAGAGTGATTACAGCTGCTGAACTCCCAATCCATAACCAAGATTCATTAAGGCCCCACTTGCCAAAATAAGTTGCTAAACTTAAAGCAAACAAAGGCAAGAAGACTCTAAAACCTACAGATGCCGCAAGCCCTATACCCAAAAACACGCTAATAATCGTTTCTGTTGTCATTCTTCTAATTTATATCTTTTTCAACAAACATGTCATCTTTAAACCCAATTAAATAGAGCTTTTCTTTGGCTCTTGTAATTGCTGTATATAACCAACGTATATAATCTTTATCCATTCCATTTGGCAAATAAGGTTGTTCTACAAAAATGGTATTCCATTGCCCACCTTGTGATTTATGACATGTAATAGCATAAGAGAATTTTACCTGCAAAGCATTGAAGAATTTATTGTTCTTCACACCCAAAAAGCGTTTGTAATTAGAAGGTTCATCTTCATAATCCTTTGAGACTTCTTGATATAATCGATTAGATTCTTCATAACTCAGTGAGGCACTTTCTACATCAATGGTATCTAAAAGCAAAACCGTTTCGAAAGGTCGCATACGTGGATAATCTACCATTTTTACTTTTACTTCAGCAAATCTAAATCCATATAATTCTTTAATACTAAAGATTTCGAGCACTTCAATGATATCACCATTGGCAATAAAACCTGCTTCAGTTGTTGGTTTAATCCAAAAGTAATTATTCTTTACAACCATTAAATAATCTCCAGCTGAAAGTTCGGTTTCATTAAATAAAATGCGCTGCCTAATTTGCTGATTATATGCATTAGCACGTTTATTACTTCTAACAATAATAGCTGTTTCCTCATAACCATTTTCACTGTATGCATCGTTAATAGCATCCATAATTTCGTACCCATCAATTAAACGCACACTGTCTGTATAACCTTCTAAATCGAATTTAAAACTTTCATAAAAAGTAGATTCTAAAACCGCTCTAAGTTCTGTGGCATTATTTAAAATACCAGAGTCTTGTTCTTGTCGTACCACTTCATCTAATTCAATACCTATAACATCTTTATTATAGTTTAAGCTTAGTTTATTTTCATTTAAAGCTGGACTCAAATCTGATTTTACTGGTGGTAATTGTGCTTTATCGCCAATAAGTAAGAGTTTACATTGATGACCAGAATACACATATTGCATTAAATCATCGAGTAAAGAACTACTTTCAAAAGATTTTGAATCTGATGGCGTATCTGGAATCATCGATGCTTCATCAACAATAAAAATTGTATTTCTGTGCTTATTAGGTTGCATTACAAATTTTACGCCACCACCTTTATCTTTTTTTGGAAAATAGATTTTCTTATGAATAGTAAATGCTTCCTTTTTAGAATAATTTGAAATTACCTTAGCCGCTCGTCCCGTTGGTGCTAATAAAATTGCGCTCTTTTTTGCTTGCCATAAATTAGAAACTATAGTACCAATAATGCTGGTTTTACCTGTTCCTGCATAGCCTTTAAGTAGATAAATTGAATTTTTATTAGTGTCAAAAATAAATTGAGAAAGCTGCATTAACACCATATCTTGCTTAGATGTTGGCGTAAATGGGAACTTAGATTTTAGAAACGAATAAAATGCAGAAGCATTAGAAATCATAAAGAAATAAATATATAGCAAGATAGTATTATTCTATATTTTTTAGATACATAACTCATTTAGTTCGATATTTTTAGTGTTTTTTATTTTAGATAGTTTTAACCAACAAAAAAAAATTGTAGATTTGCGATAGACCTAATTAATAAACTCTCATATATGATAATTTTAGCAATTGTATTAATTATAGTATTAACCATAGCAATTGTTTGGTTGATCGACAAGTTTGTTCCAAAGAAAATGAAACCTCTTATTCATCTTGTACTTTGGGCCATAATTATTTTCTTAAGTTATACAACGTTTATGTCTGTATATGAAGAAATTAAATTCAATAAGCTGAAGGTTGAGCGCTATAAAAAAGTTATTGATCGCCTAATTGATGTTAGAGATTCTGAATTAGCTTACAAAGAAGTACATGGTCAATACACAGCTAGTTTTGACTCATTAATAAAATTTGTTGAAAACGGAAAAGTGCCAATTACACAAAGACGTGATACATTAATATTAGATGAAGAGCGTACTCGTGCCTTTGGTGGTGTTGAGACTTTTATGACTAAAACTCTAATTGACACCTTAAGTTTTTACTCTGTTAAGGATTCAATTTTTAATGGTTCTGATCGTTACAAAACAATGATGAATGTTGGTGTTGGTAAAGAAGGAGCCAAATTTGTACTTAAGGCCGGAAAACTAGAAGACATATCCGTGTTTGAAGCTAGTGTAGAAAAAGCTGTAATTTTAGACGACCAAGAAAAATATCTCATCGAAAAGGAAAACCAAGTGGTTTCTGTTGATGGTGTTAATGGATCTAGATTAACTGTTGGTTCTATGGAAGAAGTATTCACTAAAGGAAACTGGCCAAAGAGCTACACAACTAAAGAATAAGTTTGAAAGAAAATAATATTAAAGAACTGTCCATTCAAATTAATTTGAATGGGCTTTCTTTTTGTATCCTAAATAAGGAAACAAACTCTATTGAATTTCTTAATACAATAACGTTTGCGAATAAGCTAACTCCAAACGAAGTTCTTAATCATCTTAAGGCAGAATTAAGCAGCAATACAGCATTTTCCGAAGATTTTGATGCCGTTACAGTGATTCATCAAAACGAGTTAGCTACCCTTGTTCCTAAAACGCTGTACAACGAAAACAATAAGGCAGACTATTTAAAGTTTAACTCTAAAATTCTTAGAACTGATTTTATCACAGAAGATGATATTAATGTAAATGAAAGTATTAACGTTTATGTACCTTATGTAAACATCAACAACTATATTTTTGAAACCTTTGGTGCGTTTGTTTATAAACATTCATCCAGCATACTAGTTGATACTATTTTAAGTAAGGAAAAGCGCGCTGAAGATCCAATCGTATATATAAACATTAATATGCATACTATTGAATTATTAGCCGTCACTAAAGGGCAACTTCAATTGTTTAATGTTTTTGAATATCACAGCAAAGAAGATTTTATTTACTACGTCCTATTTGTATACGAGCAATTAAAACTCGATGTAGAAACCACACCAATAAAATTAAGCGGAATTATTGACAAAGATGATGAACTTTATTCCATCTTATACACCTACGTAAGACATATAGAATTTATTGATTCCGATTTAGATTATAAAATTTCTGAAAGCATTAAAGATAAAAATGTTCACCATAATTATCTTATTTTAAATTCCTTTTAATGCGTATAATATCTGGTATTTTCAAAGGTAGACGCATCACAGCGCCTAAAAAGCTTCCCGTTAGACCAACAACAGATATGGCTAAAGAAGCATTGTTCAACATCTTAAATAATCAGTACTATTTAGATGATATATCTGTCTTAGATTTATTCTCTGGCACCGGAAATATAAGTTATGAATTTGCTTCAAGAGGTACAGAAAACATTACTGCCGTTGATGATAATTTTGGTTGCATAAAATTTATTAATGAAACCGCTGAAGCATTTGAAATGCCAATTAATACTATAAAAAGTGATGTTTTTAAGTATTTAGAGAAATCGAAACAAAGACATACTATTATTTTTGCTGATCCACCATACAATTTTGAACTTGATGCATTTTCAAAAATTCCAGAGTTGGTATTTGAAAATCAATTATTAGAAGATGAAGGTTTACTAATTGTAGAACATTCTAAACATACTGATTTAAGTCATTTAGAACACTACTCACATTCTAAGAGCTATGGTGGAAATATGTTTAGTTTTTTTAGTTAAAAACAAAGCTTCGTGTTAACACGAAGCTTGTTTAATTAAGCAAATCTATAAGCCGAATTCTGTTCATTCTGAACTCGTTTCAGAATCTCTTCCTTACAAGAACAAAACTACCTTATCATTTATCTACGTTTACTGTTACGAGCAAACTTTAGCTGCCTACCCTCTAACAATCGCGCGTGTACGCTCTCCCGATAGCTATCGGGACGTTAGTATACATGACATTGCACCACATAGAGTTTACCTGATTTCACTACAGCATTACCTGTACATACTTTCTGTTGCACTTTTCCTCACCTTTCGATGGATGGCTGTTAACCACTATGATTACACTATGGTGTTCGGACTTTCCTACCTAGTGCTGAACTTGTTTCAGTACCTTTTTCAAAAAAGCTATTTACTAAATTGATAAGATGCTGAAATAAATTCAGCACAAGATCGATAAGGCGATCTGCTTGGCGCAAAAGTACACAAATTGTTAATAACTCATACTAAATATAGTCGTTAACAATCGGCTATTTATAGGTTATTCTTAAATTTGTAATTCAGTTCAAAAATCAAGTTTAATAGCATCGAAAGATGCTGAATCTAGTTCAGCATAAGTTGGAACATTTCGTAGTATCGGCTCGTAAATACAGACCACAAACCTTTAAGGATGTTGTTGGTCAGCAAGCTATTACAAATACGTTGCTTAATGCTATTGAGAACAATCACTTAGCACAAGCTTTATTATTTACGGGTCCACGTGGTGTTGGTAAAACAACATGTGCACGTATTTTGGCCAAAATGATAAACAGTGATGGCAATACAAGTGAGGATGAAGATTTTGCTTTCAATATTTTTGAACTCGATGCAGCATCAAACAATTCAGTTGACGACATTAGAAGTTTAACTGATCAAGTCCGCATTCCACCACAAGTTGGAAAGTATAAGGTATACATCATAGATGAGGTACATATGTTATCTCAAGCCGCTTTTAACGCGTTTTTAAAAACCTTAGAAGAACCACCTAAGCATTGTATATTCATTTTAGCAACTACTGAGAAGCATAAAATCATTCCAACGATTTTATCGCGTTGTCAGATATTCGATTTCAAGCGCATTACTGTAACTGACGCAAAAGAATACTTAAAGTATATTGCCAAAGAACAAAATATCACTGCGGAAGACGATGCACTGCATATTATTGCTCAAAAAGCAGATGGAGCTATGCGTGATGCTTTATCAATCTTTGATCGTGTGGTTAGCTTTTCTGGTAAAAATCTAACTAGACAAGCCGTTACTGAGAATCTTAATGTACTTGATTACGAAACATATTTTACGAGTACAGACTTAATATTAGAGAATAAAATTCCTGAATTACTAGTGCAATTCAACACCATACTATCAAAAGGATTTGATGGTCATCACTATATTGCTGGCTTAGCATCTCACTTTAGAGATCTAATGGTATGTAAAAACCAATCAACTATCGAACTATTAGAAGTTGGAGAAGATACCAAGCAAAAATATATTGAACAGTCGCAAAAAACGTCTAATAGTTTCCTCATGAAGGGCATTCAACTTGCTAACGACTGTGATTTGAAATATAAAACAAGTAAAAATCAACGTCTATTAGTTGAACTTACGCTCATGCAATTAGCCTCTATCACTTTTGATGGAGAAAAAAAAAACAGTAAGTACTTCATAATTCCTCCTTCTTACTTTAAGGCTAAAGGTATTACTCCGATTCCTGTTAAAAAGCCACAAATTGAAGAAGTAAAGACACCAGAAAAGGAAATCGTTAGAGAAGTAGAAGTTATTCAGAAAGAAACGCTTTCTGCAGTTGCGGAACCTGTTGTTATGCCAAAAATTTCAATTAACAAACCCAGTAAAGTTACTTCAGGATTATCGCTAAAGAGTATAAAAGAAAAGAAAGAACATCTTATACGGCAAATGGATGTTGTTATAGATGAAGAGGATTTACCTAAAGAGCCAGTTACACAAGAAGCTTTAACCGAAGCATGGAAGACCTATACTGCTAGAATGGATAAAAAAGGTGAAAAAATTATGGCTTCTATTTTGCAAATGGATACTCCAAAACTAAGAGGTACCACTATACATCTCACCTATTCTAATAATACCAATAAAATTGAACTAGAGCGTGCAGAGTTTCCGTTAATGGCTTTTCTAAAGAAGACGCTTCTGAATTACGATTTAAAATTAGATATTACGGTTAATGAGGAAGTTGCTAAGAAATATGCTTTTACTCCAGAAGAGAAATATGAAAAATTAAAAGAGAAAAACCCAAACATTGAGCTTTTGCGAAAAACATTTGGTTTAGATATTTAATGTATGAGAAATTTACTTGGGCTTTTATTAATCTTAGGCATTGCTACTACTAGTTGTGAGGGCAGAAAATCTCAGAATCAGGCACTTGCTGAAAGTATAGAAGCGTTTAAGGAAGCTACTATTTTTGAAAAGGTAATGTATACACCAGAAACATACCATGAGGTTGTTATTGACACACTTCTAAGCAATGGATTTAGAGTAAAAATTAAAACATATTCTGATATGAATAATAGTACTTTATTAGAAGAATTTAAAAAAGATACTACTATCTATAAAAAATTCTACAGAGAACATCTGAGCGATTTAGAAGTATATTACAACGATTCATTAGTAGCCTCAAAAAGAATAAATAAATCTCTATTTACCAATCAGAAAGACTTAGATTTTTGGAAAAAAGCAATACTAGGCTTTGTCAGTATTAATGGACTAAAAAGCCTTAAAAATGAATTGGCTCTTAATATTTATTATTGTGTGCCTGAGACTGATATTTGTAAAGATTTTTTAATTATTTACGATAAAAAAGGAAAATATACCTTAGAAGAATTGGAAGCTTACGAATTGCCATAATAATATAACTAATGCTAGGACTAAAACTACCAACAGACCCAAGATGGGTAAATATCGTAGAAAAGAACATTGAAGATATTCTTACCGATCATGCGTATTGCGAACAAAAAGCAGCAAGCACAGCTATTTCATTAATTGTAAGTTTCCCTGAATATACAGAACTTGTGCAAGAAATGATAGAACTGGCTAATGAAGAAATGAGTCATTTTAAAATGGTACACGATCTTATCCTTGAAAGAGGTTGGATACTTGGAAGAGATCGCAAAGATGATTATGTAATTACACTAATAAAATTCTTTCCTAAAGGCGGTAGTAGGACCACGCAATTAGTTCACCGTCTCCTATATGCCGCACTTATAGAAGCACGAAGTTGTGAGCGTTTTAGATTATTATCTGAAGCATTAGAAGATAAAAAATTAGCTAAATTTTACAAGAAATTAATGATTAGCGAAGCTAGCCATTATACGATGTTTTTAAATTTTGCTAGACAATATGGCGAGCGAAAAGAAGTCGATGAAAAATGGCAACAACTTCTTGCTTATGAAGCTGAAATAATGAAAAACCTTAGTAATAAAGAAACCATTCACGGATAAAAAAAAGCCTCAACATTAGTTGAGACCTTATTTTATGAATTTTAATTTAGAGTTTTATTCCAAACCCAAACTGAAGTAAGTGATTATTGGCTTTAGCATCACTTAAATCTTGATCCAATATATTAGTAAAGCCATAAGTAGCTCTAGCATCTACAAACAGTTCGTCTGTAATCATATACTCTAAACCAACAACACCAGAGGCCGCAAAAGTTGCAAACCCATCTCTATCTTTCCAAGTTTTAAGAGCTGCTTGCGGACCAACACCTAATAAAAAACGATCAGATAAAGAGAATCTTAAAAAAATTGGCAATTTTATATAATCTGCTCTGATAGATTCATTCTTACCACCTTCAGCAGACCACTGTATTTCTAATAATAAAGATGTTTTCTCTGCAAATTCAAATTCTGCAAATCCACCAAAAGCAAACCCGTTACGGTGTTGATTTACAAAAGCTCCCTCGGGATCAAAATCTAAGTTAGAAATATTTAATGCTCCTCTTACGCCATATCTAATATCTTGAGACATACAAACAGTTGTAAACGAAACTAATACTAAGGCAAATACATATTTTTTCATAATTTCTAATTTGAAATGGCTAATATAATTTAAAAAATAAAAATCAACTGAATTTACAGATTTTTATAGAGAAAAATCAGACAAATGGAGAATTTTTCAATATTATCTATACAATTACACTAGAAACGGTCTCAAAAAACATACTTTTTATAATGCCATCTGAGAGTCCAATTTTTGGTACATAAATGTCTTTTGCTTTACTCCATTTCATCGCAGATAAATAAATACGTGTAGCTGGAATTATAACATCTGCTCTATCCTGGTTAAGATTTAACTTGGTAATACGTTCTTCGTAAGAATAGTTTTGAAGCGTCTTATAATAGCTGGTTAAATAGAAATAAGTCAATGGCTTACCTAAATCTTTTCCAGAAATTTTAAATATTTTATTAATATTTCCACCAGAACCAATGAGATCAATTTTATAATAGTCCTTGGTATTTTCTTTTATCCATTGTTCTAATTCTATCCAAGTTTCATTTTTTACAATATCATTCAATAATCTAACAGTTCCTATTTTAAAGGATTTTGATTGTCTTTTTTCTCCATTATGGATAATTGAAAACTCAGTACTTCCACCACCAACATCGACATATAAATAGGTCTTATTTGGATCAATGTAGGTGTTTAAGTCAGTTGCGGCTATAATTGCAGCTTCTTCTTCACCATCAATAATATCTATATTTATACCACTGGTATCAAGAATTTTTTTAGAAAGTTGAGAGCTGTTATTAGCTTCTCGCATAGCTGATGTGGCACAAGCCTTATAACGAGTAACACCATGAGACTTAATTAAGAGACTAAATGCTTTCATCGTATCCATCATTCGCTCTTGGTTGTATTCAGAAATTTCGCCTTTGAGAAACACATCTGCTCCTAATCTAATTGGCACACGTACTAATGAATTCTTTTTAAATCGTACAGGTTCTCCATCTTGCTCAATAATGTTTGAAATTAATAATCTTACAGCATTAGATCCAATATCTATAGCCGCATATTTCTGTATCTTCAGCATATTATCTCTCTAAATTGTTTAAGTAATAATTATATGTATCAAATTGAGCTCTGACTTTTGGCTTGTTATTTCTACGATAGGTATTATCTTGAGTTTCGTTGATGATTCTTGCTTTTACATTATCATTCCAGCAAATATCAAATAAATGCTGTAACTCAAGTTTAATATCTTTATCATATATCGGACAACTTACTTCAACTCTAGTATCAATATTCCTTGTCATCCAATCTGCTGAACTTATATAAATTTTTGGATCATTATTATTCCCAAAAATATACAATCTGGTATGTTCTAAAAATTTATCAATAATACTTATTATCTCAATGTTTTCACTCATACCTACAACACCAGGAACTAAACAGCATAATCCCCTTACTATCATCTGTATCTTCACACCTGCTCTACTGGCTTCGTATAACTTATCAATCATTTTATAGCTACTTATACTATTCATTTTTAGTTTTATATAAGCATCCTTACCATTTTTAGCACTTTCAATTTCTTTATCAATTAATGCAAAAAACTTAGACTGTGTATAATGAGGTGAGGTTATAATATGCTTGTATCGATAAATTTTGTAATTAACTTCAAAAAAATTAAACACTTTATTGATGTCTTTTAGAATTTTAGAGTTTGCAGTTAAAAGTGTGAAATCTGTATAAATTTTTGCCGTCGATTCATTAAAATTGCCTGTACTAATAAAACCATATCTGACTAATTTATTATTCTCTTCGCGCTCAATTACGCACATTTTACAGTGTACTTTTAAACCAGTAACGCCAAATAACATCTTAATACCTTCATCTTGCATTTGTTCAGCATAGTTAATATTTGCTGCTTCATCAAAACGCGCCCTAAGCTCAATAGATACAGTTACTTTTTTACCATTTTTTGCTGCGTTAATTAAAGAACTTGCCACGTGAGATATCTGCGCCAATCTATAAATAGTAATTTTTATAGTTTTTACTTTAGGATCTAATGCAGCTTCTCTTAAAAATTTAACGATATATGAAAATGTATGATAAGGCGTATAAACCAAATAATCTTTCTTAGCTATCGTCTTAAAGATACTATCTTCTAAGCTCAGCTCTTTTACACTTAAGGGCTTAATTTTATCATAGAGCAAGTCTGTTCTTCCTAAACTTGGAAAACTCATATAATCTCTGCGGTTATGATAACGTCCGCCAGGAATAATACTTTCTTTTTTGTGTATAGACATGCGATCTAATAGAAAGCTTAATGTGTTTTCTTCAATATTCTTATCATAAACAAAACGTACAGGATCTCCACTTTGTCGGTCTTTAACACTTTCTGATAGTTTATCTATAAAACTTTTACTAAGATCGCTATCAAAATCTAGCTCACCATCTCTGGTGATTTTAATCATATGTGCGGTAATACTGTCGTAATTAAAAATATTGAAAATATCATCTAAACAATATCTCAAAATATCGTCCACCATAATAACATAACTACTATCACCCTCGCTTGGCAACACAACAAATCGATCCATTTCTGCAGATATTTCAACCAAAGCGACCTGAAATTTACCATCAGCGTTTGTCATTTTTACGGTCAAATAGGCTGAAATATCCATTAGCTCTGGCAGAGCTATGTCTTCATTTAGCATTATAACAACCAATGCTGGACTAATTTCTTGGTAAAAATAATTCTTAATGAACTCGTGATGCTCTTTATTTATTTCTGTTTCATTAACAATATAAATGTTTTCATTTTCTAGCTCTTTATTGATTTCCTCAAGAATCCCTAAGCTCTCAGTTTGCTGATCGATAACAATTTTTGTAATTTCTTCTAGCAAATCTCCAGCTTTTATACCTCCTAACTGACTCTTACCCTCTTTTCCTGCTTCATATATTCTTTTTACGGTGGCGTATCTTACTTTAAAGAATTCATCGAGATTATTTGAAAATATACCCAAAAATCTGAAACGTTCTATTAATGGAACTTCTTTATCTGCAGCTTCTTGCAATACGCGAGCATTAAATTGCAACCAACTTAACTCCCTATTTATATAAACGTTTTTATCTTTTGTCATTTTTTAAATTCCTTTGGAATAATAATCAATTCTGTAGAACCTTTTTTTAAATCTTTCCAATTATTAATTTCAAAATTTAGTTTTACTAACCCACTAGTTGGAAGATTTGCTATAAATGTGCTGCCAAATATATTAGAAATTGATGTGAAAGCATGGTTATGACCAAAAATCATAACATGGTCAAATTCGTTTGATACATTTTTTATGAAATTGATAACACTTTCACCGCCAAAATCATATAAATCTTCAATCACATTTATTGAATTTTCTGACAAATCAAAAATACTCATAAAAATCTTACAGGTACTTAAAGCTCTATTGGCAGGACTAGAGTAAATTATTTCGGGGATTTTTTGATGCTTAACAAACTGATTTGCAACCAACATAGCGTCACTAACACCTCTTGATTTTAATGGTCTTTTTCTGTCTGAAAGATCATGTTCCCAAGATGATTTACCATGTCTTACTAATGTAATAGTTTTCATAATTTATCGATTAAATGCATTTTTTTTCGATTAAATGTTGCGTATGTCCGTTTTAACGACTATTTTGCCGCTTAAACATTAATGTTTGTTTATGATTTTAGTTATAAGTTCTTTTGTTACGTAAATTTAATGTAAATGATCCCAAATCAAAAAATATATTAATCCATTATATATTTCATTTCATTAAAAATACTTCCCTCATATTTTAATAAAGAATAATAATTATGCTGTTAGCAGCAAAATAAGCTACGTCTTAGAATTACTCTAGGAGTTACGGTTATTTAGTTATTGCTACATCATTATACATTATAAGTTATTATGTACAATATGAAATTAAAATTACCAACGTTGCATTTAAAAAACAATTTGTTCATCTTATTGTTTGCATTGTTATGTTTTTCAAACTTAAATGCACAGATCACTCCATTTGGAATGACAGTTACTCCTACAGATGAATTTTGTAATGGTAATGGTATTCTTACTATAGATATTGATAGTACTCAAGAAGGAGCAGAATTCGAATTTGTAATTTATCAAATGCCAGATAATGCAACGCCTTTTAGAGTAACTAACGGTATAGCACCCATTGGTCCAAATTTTACAGAATTTCAACATATAGAAACTTCATTTCCTGCGGGAAACTATCGTGTGGTAGCAACACAAACATTAGGAACGCAAACCAACCAAAAACTTAAAAACGCTAGTATAGAAGACAATAGAGAGGAATTAATATTTACAGCCACCGAAAGTACCATATGTGATGGTGGTGAAATTACTGTAAATGTAACCACAGGAACCGCTACTACTTATGAACTAAGAAACCCTTCAAATACTGTTATTATACCACCACAAACTTCTAATATATTAACACCTGTATCTCCAGGCAATTATTTAGTTGTTGTCTCGGATGCTTGTGAAGATGAATTTACCCAAGGGATTACGATAACTACTCCAGTCGAAAATTATTCTTTTTATAATTATGTTTGGTCAGAGAATACAAATGGTTTTACTTTTCTCCAAGATTGTACCAATTATTTACATTCGGAGGAATTATTAATTAATGGGTCAAGTACTTTACCTGATTATGTGTTTCCGATAGATATACTTATAACTGTAGAAAATCCTTCAAATCCTGGATCACCTACTATAATTACAGATACATGGACGAGTAATGCACAAAATGATTCTGAATATTCAATTCCATTTTATTCTGGGCAATCGTATGCTTATAGCTTTGAAATTACTGATGCTTGTGGTAACAACGATATTAGAAATGAAACCATTAATGCACAATCACAAGTTCAATTTCAATCAGAAACTACACCCAATTGTGGGCAAGAATATATGAGTATTAGTCGATTTGAAGGGTTTCTAGCTCCTTTGGATATAACTTTTACGACGTATCCAGCTGGGTTTGATCCTTATGACTTCAGACCTTGGGAATTTGATCAGGGAACTTACAGTGCTAACTTTACTGATATACCTTGGTGGTTAGATTTTGGCGATTCATCAAATCCTGTACCCGACGGTACTTATACCATAGAAATTAGTGATTCTTGCGGTAGCACTTCAGTACAAACAATTACAACTGGTGGTTCAATTGACTTAGACCTAGTAAGACAAAGATTATATAGTGGCTGTAGTGTAAACGAAGCAAGTGCCACATTTTATATTAGAGACTTAAATGCTGGATGGACACAAGCAGCAAATATTACTACGATGATTGTTACTTCAGCGCCATCCGCGTACCCTAATCCTCTGCCAGATGATGTCAGTGCTAACATTGCATCAAACGGACGTTTCTCTATGAATTCTTTGCCATCTGGTGATTATACGTTTGTCGCTACGACCAATTGTGGTAGTATAGTTACTAAAACCTTTTCTGTACCTACAGATCAATTTACCTCATCTGTAACTTATCAAGAAAATTGTGGCTCATTTAATGTCGATGCGTCTTTAACATCTAGATTAGGTAAGGAGCAAATGTGGTTGCAGAAATACTATCCTGCTTTAAATCAATGGGGACATCCTGAAACAGAAGTTTTACATACTGCAGGTACAGAATTGACTTCTGCAAATGCCATGGCAATTGGAAATAATGATGGATCAAGTGAAGGCCTAAGAACTAGAAATGGCACTTTAAACAATGTATTGAGTGATGGTTTAATGCGTGTGATAGTGCAGTCTGAGCAATATATAAACGGACAAACTACAACAAGTAAAGATTGTAGAATAACTTTAGAGACTTTTACTATTGCTACCTCTAATATAACTGTAGATAGTTACTATTTAGGAAATTGCTCTAACGGTAACAGCGAGTTGCTCATAAATGCTTCTGGCTCAGCTCCATTGAATTACTCTATTATAGAATTTAATGGATCAGCTATAACTCCCATAGATAATGGTGAAGATAATGTTTTTACCGATTTAACTCCTGGTGAATATACGGTACAAATCGAAGATGCATGTTTTAATGTTATAAATATTGAATTAAATACAGGTCTTGCAGTTCCTCCTACAATAATAGCTGAAAATCTTTGTGATGGAGAAAAAGGGCTTTTATTTGTACAAGGAGTTTCTTTTTTAGATGTAGAGTGGACAAAAGATGGTGATCCTACAGTCATAGGAAACGGAAACACACTGAACTTGAATCCCTATAATGAATTAACAGATAGTGGCACGTATTACGCGCACTTATCTTATCCATCTAACCCAAATGCATGTGCAAACCAAACATTAAGTTTTACAACACCGCTGAGTGCTTTCCCTGATGCTCCTGAAATTGATATTACTTGTAATGGTGGTGATAATTTTACTATAGAAGTTACTTCTCCTGTAGGGTCTGAATATGAATATAAATTAGACAGTGGTACTTATCAAAGTTCTAATGAATTTTCTGTTAGTTCTAACACTTACATTTTATCTGTAACAAATACAGTTACTGAATGTGAAAAAATTTATACAAGTGATCCTATCGTTTTATCTGAGATGGTAATCACAGATAATATTACAGACGCTGATTGTACATCAGTAGATTCTGGCGCTGTAGACATTACTGTTACTGGTGGTACTGCTCCTTATACTTACAATTGGAGTAACTCAGCTACTACTGAAGATTTAACAGATGTACATGCTGGCACTTATACAGTATCAGTAACTGACGCAAACGGTTGTGAAGTCACAAGTTCTCCAATAATTATAAAGGCTCCGCCTTGCGCAGTAGATGATATTATGCCTAATGTAATTGAAGAAAACTCAGTTACTTATAATGTTATTAATAATGGAGACGGTACTTCCGATATAGACTACAATAATGATATTTTAGTTAGCTCTTTAAATAATACAGGTCTATTACAACCAGCAAACGGAGTAATAACCATAAATAATACTACAGGTCAAATAACATATACTCCTAATGCAGATTTTAACGGTAATGATTCATTTGAATATCAAATTTGTGATTCATCTGCCTTATGTGATGTTGCATTAGTAAGTGTTACTGTCACTCCTGAAGTTGATGTGATTGAAGATATATACACAACATTGCTAAATACAGCAATAACTAGAGACTTATCAGCAAATGATAATTTTGAAGGTACAAATAATGAAATTACGAGTACAACAGATCCAGCAAACGGATCTGTAGTAATTAACCCATCTGGAACCATAACCTATACACCTGATTCAGGGTTTTTAGGAACAGACACCTTTGAATATACAAATACGGTTACAAATGCTGACAATAGCACTACTACAGAAACTACAACTGTTACAATTACTGTACAAGATACAGAAGGGCCTGCTATAGATACGCAAGCTGTTAATTTCGAAGTACAATGTGGACCCGATAATACAACTCAGTTTAATGATTGGTTAAATAATAATGGCTATGCTGTTGCTGTAGATAACTCTGGTAGTGTTACTTGGAGTAACAACTACAGCAGTATGTCCGATGGATGTGGCGATACAGGAATTGTAACGGTAACGTTTACTGCTACTGACCCTTCTGGAAATATTAGTTTAACTACAGCTACTTTTGTAATTGTGGATAATTTGCCACCTACGCTTGAAGGTTATCCGGCTGGAGCAGGTAATACTCAAGCATCTTGTGTAGGCGTACCCGAACTTATTTTTTCAAATTATACAGAAGAATCTGGAGATGGTGATAACAACACGTTTCTACAGGGTGAAGTTTTCCGATTCACTAATATTGCTCCTAATGTGGACGCTCTATTAACAATAGTTGAAACCAATAACACAACTATTCCTATTTTAGATGATAATGCAATAGGTGTAAATTCTTTTAGACCACAAACTGCTTTTTCTTTAACCAATGCAGGTGATAGAGCCTATACTGAATTTAAATTCGATTTTGTTGAAGCCGGCACTAATACACCTTCATCTTTACCAGAATTTTTAGCAAATTTCAATGACATCGATGGAAATTCGAGTTATGGGGAGCAAAACTGGACAGATATTAACACCGATTATGAAGTTAATAATCCTACAGAATTAACCATTACAAATGAAAGTCCTTGGTTAGTTGCTACGGCAGGTATTGTAGAATACGCAGGAGTTACAAACTCTAATCCACAAACTAATATTACAACACAATACAACAATGCAACTACATTTAGTTTTAGAATGGGAGTTGTGGCAAGAAAAAATAACGTCTCTGGTTCTGGAAGACAGCATAGTGTAGAATTTGCATGTATTGGAAATTATACAAATGCGACTGTCATAGAAGAAGAAATTTCTGTAGAATGTTCAGATTTAACACCGCCTGAAGTTTTAACTGCAACTGATCAATGTGGTGATGCTAACGTTACATTTAGTGAAATTAGAACCAATGGTGATTGCGAAAATAATTATACTTTATTAAGACAATGGGTCGCTACTGATCAATGTGGTAATACTACAACTAGAAATTTAACAATTAATGTAACGGATACCTCAAGTCCAACTTTTACAGCACCTGATGATATTACTGTGCAATGTGATGTTGATGTTAATGATTTAACTATAGTTGGTGATGTTACAGACGAACAAGATGGTTGTTCACCATCCTCTGCATTCTTTAATTTAGAGGCTACTTACACTGATGCTATAACTCCTGGTAAGTGTCCAAATGAATATACAATTACGAGAACTTGGACATTAGTCGACGAATGTGATAATTCTGCAACGGATTCTCAAACTATAACGGTAATTGATACTACTGATCCTTTCTTTAATGAAAGTTTACCTGGAAATGTTACCGTTACATCTAGTACAATTCCAACAGCAGCTATTTTAACAGCTTCAGATACTTGTGATTCTGATGTTGATGTAATATTCTCTGAAACAATAAATGGTAATATTTGTGATGCTTCTTATTCTATAGAAAGAAATTGGATAGCTACGGACGATTGCGGAAATGATATTAATCACACGCAAACTATTAACGTTAATCATACTATTCTTACAGTTAATGTAATTACAGAAACTGACGTCAATTGTTCTGGTGAGTCAACAGGAGCAATTGATATAGATGTAACTGGTGGTGTACCTCCATATTCTTACACATGGAATAATTCAGCAACAAGTCAAGATCTAATAAATATTGGTGCTGGTTCTTATTCAGTAACTATAGAAGATAGTATTGGCTGTAAAATTAACAAAGGTTTTATTATTGATGAACCTTCTAATGCTCTAAGTGTTTCTGTTAATCTTGTAGATGCAACTTCTATTAAAGGTTGTACAGATGGATCAGCAACAGCTTCAGCTTCTGGTGGTACAGGACCATATTCTTATCAATGGAGTGCTTCAACTGGTGATCAAACTGGTGTTACTGCTAGTAATTTACCTGTAGGTGATCATACTGTTATTGTTACTGATGCTAATAATTGTACAACTTATCACACTATAAATATTAAATGTACTGATGATTGTGATACGGCTGTTACAACTGGGCCTATAACTAATGTATTGTGTTTTGGCGATGCTACTGGTGAAGCTACTGTCTCTGCTAGTTCTGTAATTAACCCAGCTGCTACTTATACATTTACTTGGTCTAACGGCCAAATCAATACTGGTGTTACTTCTAGTACTATATCTAATGTTATTGCTGGTAATTATTCTGTAAGTATTGCTATGGACGGTTCCGTTTGTGATCCTGTTGTACAAAACGTAACCATTAACGAACCTACAAATAAATTATCAGCGAAAATTACTAATCAAACAGATATTATTTGTGCTGGCTTGGGCCAATTTTCTATAGAAGGAATTGGTGGTGCAACGCCATATTCATACTCTATCGATAATGGCACAACCCTTATAAGTAGCGGAACATTTACTGATCTCAACGTAGGAAACTATATCGTTGATGTGTTTGATTCGAATGGATGTAATTTTAAAATTGCAGTTGATTTATTATCAAATTGTACTGATGCCATAGCTGATATTAACAACACATTTGTTGATCAACCAGTTTCTGGTAATGTATTAACTAACGATGAAGACTTTGAAGGTGATAACCAAACGGTCACTGCTAATACTAATCCTGCTAATGGAACGGTAGTTATAAACCCTGATGGATCGTATACCTACACTCCTAACCCTGGATTTATAGGTGAAGATACTTTTGAATACACAATCTGTGACGATGGTAATCCTCAAGCTTGTGATACCGCTACGGTTTACATTGAAGTATTACCTCAAGGTGGTCCTGAAAATGAAGCTCCTATCGCTAATGCTGATACAGCTACTACTCCAGAAGGAACTCCTATTGATATTGTAGTATTGGCTAATGACTTTGATCCAGATGGTGACCCTATTACAATCACGGCAACTACAGATCCTGCAAATGGTGCTGTAACGCTGAATCCTGATGGGACTATTACTTATACTCCTAATTCTGGGTTTATTGGTGAAGATACCTTCACTTATACAATCTGCGATGATGGTAATCCTCAACTTTGTGATACAGCTACTGTAACTATAACTGTGCAACCAACTGGGTATCCAAATACAACTAATGCTAATGATGATGCTTATAACACAACACCTGGTGCTAATGTTACTGGTAATGTATTATTAAACGATAATGATGTTGAAGGTGATACGCAAACTGTAACAACTACTACTGTGACTACTGCTAATGGTGTGACAGTAAATATTGATCCTAATACTGGTATATTTACGTATACACCAAATACCGGATTCTCTGGTACAGATTCTTTTGTTTACACCATTTGCGATAATGGAAGTCCTGTCGCCTGTGATGAAGCTACAGTTTATATCACTGTTGGTGGTCTTGCTAATACAACTGACGCTATAGCTGATATTAACAACACATTTGTTGATCAACCAGTATCTGGTAACGTATTAACTAACGATGAAGACTTTGAAGGTGATAATCAAACGGTAACAGCTAACACTAATCCTGCTAACGGAACGGTAGTTATGAATCCTGATGGATCATACACCTACACTCCTAACCCAGGATTTATAGGTGAAGATACTTTTGAGTATACTATCTGTGACGATGGTAATCCTCAAGCTTGTGATACCGCTACGGTTTACATTGAAGTATTACCTCAAGGTGGTCCTGAAAATGAAGCTCCTATAGCTAATGCTGATACAGCTACTACTCCAGAAGGAACTCCTATTGATATTGTAGTATTGGCTAATGACTTTGATCCAGATGGTGACCCTATTACAATCACGGCAACTACAGATCCTGCAAATGGTGCTGTAACGCTGAATCCTGATGGAACTATTACTTATACTCCTAATCCTGGATTTACTGGTGAAGATACTTTTACTTACACTATATGTGATGATGGTACTCCTCAACTTTGTGATACAGCTACTGTAACTGTAACTGTTCAAGATGCTGGTTCACCAAATTCAACTAACGCTAATGATGATGCTTATAACACAACACCTGGTGCTGATGTTACTGGTAATGTCCTAGCTAATGATAATGATATTGAAGGTGATACGCAGACTGTAACAACTACTACAGTAACTACTGCTAATGGTGTGACAGTAAATATTGATCCTAATACTGGTGTATTTACGTATACACCGAATGCTGGTTTTATTGGAACTGATTCTTTCGTTTACACCATTTGTGATAATGGAAGTCCTGTCGCCTGTGATGAAGCTACAGTTTATATCACTGTTGGTGGTCTTGCTAATACAACTGACGCTATAGCTGATATTAACAACACATTTGTTGATCAACCAGTATCTGGTAACGTATTAACTAACGACGAAGACTTTGAAGGTGATAACCAAACGGTTACTGCTAATACTAATCCTGCTAATGGAACGGTAGTTATGAACCCTGATGGATCGTATACCTACACTCCTAACCCTGGATTTATAGGTGAAGATACTTTTGAATACACAATCTGTGACGATGGTAATCCTCAAGCTTGTGATACGGCTACGGTTTATATTGAAGTATTACCAGAAAGTGGTCCTGAAAATGAAGCACCGATCGCTAACGCTGATACGGCTGCAACTCCAGAAGGAACTCCTATTGATATTGTAGTATTGGCTAATGACTTTGATCCAGATGGTGACCCTATTACAATCACGGCAACTACAGATCCTGCAAATGGTGCTGTAACGCTGAATCCTGATGGAACTATTACTTATACTCCTAATCCTGGATTTACTGGTGAAGATACTTTTACTTACACTATATGTGATGATGGTACTCCTCAACTTTGTGATACAGCTACTGTAACTGTAACTGTTCAAGATGCTGGTTCACCAAATTCAACTAACGCTAATGATGATGCTTATAACACAACACCTGGTGCTGATGTTACTGGTAATGTCCTAGCTAATGATAATGATATTGAAGGTGATACGCAGACTGTAACAACTACTACAGTAACTACTGCTAATGGTGTGACAGTAAATATTGATCCTAATACTGGTGTATTTACGTATACACCGAATGCTGGTTTTATTGGAACTGATTCTTTCGTTTACACCATTTGTGATAATGGAAGTCCTGTCGCCTGTGATGAAGCTACAGTTTATATCACTGTTGGTGGTCTTGCTAATACAACTGACGCTATAGCTGATATTAACAACACATTTGTTGATCAACCAGTATCTGGTAACGTATTAACTAACGATGAAGACTTTGAAGGTGATAACCAAACGGTCACTGCTAATACTAATCCTGCTAATGGAACGGTAGTTATAAACCCTGATGGATCGTATACCTACACTCCTAACCCTGGATTTATAGGTGAAGATACTTTTGAATACACAATCTGTGACGATGGTAATCCTCAAGCTTGTGATACCGCTACGGTTTATATTGAAGTATTACCAGAAAGTGGTCCTGAAAATGAAGCACCGATCGCTAACGCTGATACGGCTGCAACTCCAGAAGGAACTCCTATTGATATTGTAGTATTGGCTAATGACTTTGATCCAGATGGTGACCCTATTACAATCACGGCAACTACAGATCCAACTAATGGTACAGTGACCCTCAATCCTGATGGAACTATTACTTATACTCCTAATCCTGGATTTACTGGTGAAGATACTTTTACTTACACTATATGTGATGATGGTACTCCTCAACTTTGTGATACAGCTACTGTAACTGTAACTGTCCAAGATGCAAATACACCGAATACTACTAATGCAAACGATGATGCATATACAGTTACACCAACTAGTGTTTTAATCGGCAATGTTTTATTAAATGATAATGATATTGAAGGTGATACACAGACAGTAACAACAACCACAGTTACAACTTCTGAAGGTGTTACTGTAAATATTGATCCTAATACTGGTGAGTTTACATACACTCCAAATGCTGGATATACAGGTACGGATTCTTTTATCTACACAATTTGTGATAATGGAAGTCCTCAAGCTTGTGATCAAGCTACTGTGTATATTACTATTGAGGGTGTTGCTGGTCTTAGTGTTGTAAAATCTGCATCTAGTGCAACTGCTGATTGTGTTGGTGTTGGTGATTTAGTAACTTATATATTCACAGTAACTAATTCTGGTGATGTACTTATTAATAGCATAACAATCACTGATGATCTATTAGGTGGTGATATTACCGCTTCATTGACCCTTGCTGGTGATAATGGTGATAATATTCTTGACCCTTCTGAAACATG
Organism: Winogradskyella sp. R77965; assembly: GCF_044594915.1. GTDB lineage: Bacteria > Bacteroidota > Bacteroidia > Flavobacteriales > Flavobacteriaceae > Winogradskyella. The sequence continues at coordinate 1,322,094 of NZ_CP138990.1, forward strand.
GATATTCACAGCGCCTGATTATACAGTTACACAAGCTGATGTTGATGCTGGGAACATTACCAATAATGTAACAGCTGACGGTTTAGAACCTGATGGAACGACTCCTGTAACTGCAACTGATACATATGTAATTGATGCTAATAATCCTGATGTAACACTTTGTGATGATGGTGGTATTGCTGTTGTAAAAGCGGCTTCTAGTCCAACTGCTGGTTGTGTTGGCGAAGGTGATATAGTAACTTATACCTTCACTGTTACCAATACTGGTGATGTATCTATTAATTCTATTACTATAACTGATGATTTATTAGGTGGTGATATTACTTCGACATTAACACTTACTGGTGATGATGGTGATAATATTCTTGATCCTACTGAAACATGGATATTTACTGCACCCGATTATACAATCACACAAGCTGACGTTGATGCTGGTAACATTACCAACAACGTAACTGCTGGCGGTTTAGAACCTGATGGTACAACAACAGTACAAGCAACAGATACCTATGTTATCGATGCTAGTAATCCTGATGTAACACTTTGTAGTGATTCTGGTATTGTAGTATTTAAATCAGCTTCTAGTACAGCTATTGATTGTATTGCTGCTGGTGACTTAGTAACTTATACGTTTAGAGTTGAAAATAATGGACAAGTGTCTGTAAATTCTATTACCATTACTGATGATTTACTTGGTGGTGATATTACTTCAACACTAACCTTAAATGGTGATACTAATAGTAATGGGCAATTAGATCCTACTGAATCTTGGATATTTACAGCACCAGACTATACAGTAACACAAGCGGATGTGGATGCTGGTAACATTACCAATAATGTAACGGCTGCTGGATTAGAACCTGATGGAACGACTCCCGTAACTGCAACTGATACGTATGTAATTGATGCTAATAATCCTGATGTAACACTTTGTGATGATGGTGGTATTGCTGTTGTAAAAGCGGCTTCTAGTCCAACTGCTGGTTGTGTTGGCGAAGGTGATTTGGTAACTTATACCTTCACTGTTACCAATACTGGTGATGTATCTATTAATTCTATTACTATAACTGATGATTTATTAGGTGGTGATATTACTTCGACATTAACACTTACTGGTGATGATGGTGATAATATTCTTGATCCTACTGAAACATGGATATTTACTGCTCCTGATTATACAATCACACAAGCGGATGTGGATGCTGGTAACATTACCAACAACGTAACAGCTGACGGTTTAGAACCTGATGGTACAACAACAGTACAAGCAACAGATACCTATGTTATCGATGCTAGCAATCCTGATGTAACACTTTGTAGTGATTCTGGTATTGTAGTATTTAAATCAGCTTCTAGTACAGCTATTGATTGTATTGCTGCTGGTGACTTAGTAACTTATACGTTTAGAGTTGAAAATAATGGACAAGTGTCTGTAAATTCTATTACCATTACTGATGATTTACTTGGTGGTGATATTACTTCAACACTAACCTTAAATGGTGACACTAATAGTAATGGGCAATTAGATCCTACTGAATCTTGGATATTTACAGCACCAGACTATACAGTAACACAAGCGGATGTGGATGCTGGTAACATTACCAATAATGTAACGGCTGCTGGATTAGAACCTGATGGAACGACTCCTGTAACTGCAACTGATACATATGTAATTGATGCTAATAATCCTGATGTAACACTTTGTGATGATGGTGGTATTGCTGTTGTAAAAGCGGCTTCTAGTCCAACTGCTGGTTGTGTTGGCGAAGGTGATATAGTAACTTATACCTTCACTGTTACCAATACTGGTGATGTATCTATTAATTCTATTACTATAACTGACGATTTATTAGGTGGTGATATTACTTCGACATTAACACTTACTGGTGATGATGGTGATAATATCCTTGATCCTACTGAAACATGGATATTTACTGCTCCTGATTATACAATCACACAAGCGGATGTGGATGCTGGTAACATTACCAACAACGTAACTGCTGACGGTTTAGAGCCTGATGGAACTACTCCTGTGCAAGCAACAGATACTTATATCATTGATGCTAGTAATCCGGATGTAACACTTTGTAGTGACTCTGGTATAAACCTTGTAAAAACTGGTGTATTTAACAACGAAAATGGGAATGATTGCACAGAAATTGGAGAAACTATCACCTATTCGTTTACTGTAACAAATACTGGAGATGTAGCATTAAATAATGTAGTTATCTCTGACCCACTATTAGAAAATGCAACACCTACTGTAAGTATAAACTTTGATTCTGGAGATACAGATGGCGATAATCAATTAGATACTGATGAAACTTGGATATACAATGCTACTTATTTAGTGACGCAAACAGATATTGATGCTACTGAAGTAATTAATACTGCAACTGTAAACGCAACAGAAGTTGTAAATCAAACATCTGTAACTAATTCATCTCAAACCACAACTGGTTTAATTGAAGACACAACACCTCCAGACACTTCTAATTGTGCTGTTCTTGATGAAACTATTGAATGTAGTGGTACCAATAATGAAACAATTGCTGACGGATGGAATGCTGCTAATATCTTAGCACTAGAAAATTGTGCAACTGATGCTTGTGATAATAATTTTACAGTTACTTCAGACTACGCCTATGTAAACCTAGTTTCTGATTGTGGTGCTGGTGGTACTATTACTGTGAACTACACATTAACAGATGCAAGTCAAAATGCTGCAACATTTACTGCTATACTTACACTAGAAGACACAACAGGCCCTGATTTATCAGCGTGTACAGTTGTTGATGAAACTATTGAATGTAGCGGTGATGACAACGAAACGTTAGCTACAGCTTGGAATATAGCAAATATTGCTACTCTCGAAACATGTGGTACTGATACTTGTGATGTAAACCCAACTAATGTAGTCACTTCAGATTTTGACTTTACGAACCTAGTTACTACTTGTGGTACTGGTGGCACTATTACTGTGATATATGCAGTTGCAGATGATTGTGGCAACACTTCAACATTAAGTGCAACTTTGACTATTGAAGACACAACTCCACCAGAATTCAATGAAACACTGCCTGCGGATACCAATGTAGAATGTAATAGCGTTCCTACAGCAGAAACATTAACTGCTAATGATAATTGTGGTGATGCTAGTGTAGAATTTAATGAGGTAATTACGGATGGAGCTTGTATTGGTGACTATATTATAGAACGTACATGGACTGTAACTGACAGTTGTAACAATGAAACTGTTCACACACAAATAATTACTGTAGAAGATAATACTGCACCAACACTAGTTACAGCTTTTGATGCAAACATAACAGTAGCATGTGACGATATACCTGAAGTACCTAATTTAGTCTTTGAAGATTCTTGTTCTAATGATATAGATGTAGTATTCGAGGAGGTTTCGACTCAAGTAAATAATTTCGAAAATTATTCAATTATTAGAACATGGACTGTAACTGACGATTGTGGCAACGACGTAGTTTTTACCCAAGATATAACTGTAGAAATAAGTAATGTTATCAACGCTACAGATGCCGAACGTTGTGTACTAGATATTGAATTTGATTTATTCGATTTACTATCTGGAGATTTCAGCATGGATGGTACATGGAGTGTTGTTGCAGGAAACACAACGTTAGACGGTAGTTTATTTGATCCTTCAACTGCAGAAGTTGGTGTATATACATTTATGTACTCTATAAGTGAAGGACCATGTCCTAGCGAAGTAGAAGTTAACGTAACTATGGATGATGACTGCTTAGTATTACCTTGTAGTTCTGAAGATAATATAGTAATCTCAAAAACTGTAACAGCTAATGGAGATAATATTAATGACTATTTTACAGTAGACTCAATAGAACAATGTGGCTTCGTTATTGAACTGCAAATATTCAATCGCTGGGGAGCTGAGATATACAAATCAAACAACTACCAAAACGATTGGAATGGTAATGCTCATGGATCCTCTGTAGGTAATTCAGGAAAAGTTCCAACAGGTACATATTATTATATTATTAATATAAAAGATAGTGGTTTAGCACCTTTTGCAGGTCCTATCTACGTGGCAACAAATTAAAACTTAACCTATGAAGTTATCAAAATATATAAGTATTGCCATAGTCATATTGAGTGTCTCTACTGCCTTTGCGCAGCAATTACCTCAGTTTACGCAATACATGTTTAATACTATTTCTATTAATCCTGCTTATGCTGGTAGCAGAGAAACACTAAGTGTAGTTGGTTTGCATAGAAGCCAATGGGTAGGATTAAAAGGTGGGCCAGAAACCCAAACCTTATCTGTCCATGCACCAATGAGAAACGAAAAAATGGGTTTAGGTATCTCATTTATTAATGACAAATTAGGCTATGAAAACTTCTCGTATTTATATGCAGATTATTCATACACCATCAAAACAAGTGAAAATACCAAATTAGCTTTTGGTATTAAGGGTGGTTTTACGCATTATACTTTAGATGAAGAGTTATTAAACGATCCATCTGTGACCAATGACCCTTTCTTTAATGATGTTTCTAATCGTTGGAGTCCTAATGTTGGTGGTGGATTGTACTTGCATTCACAGCGTTGGTATGTTGGACTTTCTGCTCCTAGAATACTAAATACGGATTACAATAAGGGGCGTCAAGGGACTCTAGATTATATTGCCTTAGAGCGTATTAGTTACTATTTAACTGGTGGTTATGTGTTTAACTTAAGTGAAACAACCAAGCTAAAACCATCTGTTTTATTAAAAGCAACAAATGGTGCGCCACTTTCTTTTGATGTTTCAGCAAACTTTTTGTTCAATGAAACCTTCTGGATTGGTGCTGGTTATAGAGTTGATCAGAATACATCTTCTTTAGGTGCTATTGCTGACTTTCAGGTATCAAAACAATTAAGAATTGGCTATGCCTATGAATTTCCATTCTCAGATCTTAGAGCATATACCAGTGGAACACACGAAATATTATTGATGTTCGAAGTCTTTAAAAGTAAACGAATCAAATCTCCAAGATATTTCTAAAAAGAAACGCATTATGAAGACCAAATTATTAGTCATAACTCTAATTTTAAGCAGTTCGTTATCTTTTGCGCAAACGAAATTAGCAGATAAATTTTTCGAAAACTATTCTTACGAAAAAGCTATTGAACTTTATACAAAAGCACTTTCTAAAGGTGATAATAGTGCACATGTCTTAACACGATTAGGCGATGCATATTACAACAATTCCAAATCCGAAAAAGCAGCTTATTGGTATGGTGAGGCTTTAAAAGAGCACAAAAAGATTGAAGCAGAATACTTATATAAGCATATTCAATCATTAAGAAGTATCGGTAACTACAAAGAAGCTGATAAATGGTTTAAGGAGTTAAGCGCTGTTCAAGAAGGCGATAGCAGGTTAAAAGGCTATAATCCTGATGAAGTCGATTTATATAGTAAGTTAACTGCAGAAAGCGATATCATTGTAACTATAGAAAATTTACCTTTCAATTCAGAAAATTCAGACTTTGGATCTTATGTAGTCGATAACAAACTCTACTTTGCTTCTGCTAGAGGTCATGGTAAAAAAGTATACAATTGGAATAAAGAGCCATTCTTAGATTTATTTGAAGTTAATATTATCGATAATAATGAATTTTTGACTTTTGATTCTCCTAATGAAATTAAAGCCAAAAATGTTAATACTGATTATCACGAGGCATCAATTGCCATTACTAATGATGGAAAAACCCTCTATTTTACAAGGGATAACATAAACAAGCGCAATAGGCTTCAATATGATAAAGACGGTACCACACATCTCAAAATTTATAAAGCAACTTTAGTTAATAATCAGTGGACAAATGTTGTAGAACTTCCATTTAATGATGAGGTATTCTCTACAGGACATCCAACATTGAGTGTAGATAATGAAACATTATACTTTGTATCAGATCGCGAAGGGGGCTTAGGACAAACCGATATATATTCGGTGGCTATTTATGGTAATGGCTATTATGGCGAACCTATAAATCTTGGCGAAAAAATTAATACAGAAGGCCGAGAAATGTTTCCTTTTGTTAGTCAAGATAGTACCTTATATTTTTCTTCTGATGGTTATTTAAATTTAGGATTATTAGATATATTTAAATCAAACATCTTAAAAGATGACAACTCTGAACCAAAAAATTTAGGTGCTCCATACAACAGCGGTTATGACGATTTTGCATTCTTTGCAGATTCAACTGGTCAAAAAGGGTATTTCTCTTCTAATAGACCAGAAGGTAAAGGTGGTGATGATATATATAGTTTTAATGCTATATTATGCAAACAACATGTAAAAGGAGTTGTGAAAGATGATCGATCTGATATAGAATTACCAGATGTAACCGTTAGATTAATTGACGAAACAGGTATGGTAGTTCAAGAAGTAATAACTGGAGATGACGGCACATATTATTTTGAGATTGATTGTAATAAAACATATACTATAGTTGGGAGTAAACCAGATTACAAAGACGACCAAAAAACACTCAAAATCGCCTATGATAATGAAAAGGAACATATAGTTGACTTATCCTTAATTCCATTAATTACTGATAACCAAATTGTGATTAATCCAATATTCTTTGATTTTGATAAATCAAATATTAGAACTGACGCACAATTTGAGTTAGAGAATATTGTAGATGTTCTGAGAAAACATATGGATATGGAGATTAAAATTGAATCACACACAGATAGCAGAGGTCGCGATAAGTATAATATGAAATTATCTGATAGACGTGCAAAATCAACAAGAGATTATCTTATTTCTAGAGGTATCGATGCAAATAGAATAGAAAGTGCTATTGGTTATGGCGAAACCAAACTATTAAACAAATGTGGGAACCGCGTAAAATGTACTGAAGAAGAACATCAAATTAATCGTCGTTCTTACTTCTATATAGTGAGTGAATTTTAACCCATTCGAATAGTACTAATTACAGAAGGCAAGCTCTAAGAGCTTGCTTTTTTTGTATTATCTTTATTCTCAGCTGACTTCAAATTAAAAATAGAACCGACAAAAAATATAAAGAATAAGCTTAAAAGTGTGAAAATCGTAGCAATTTTATACCAAGCCAATCTTCCACCAATTAAAGATGGCATTCAGAAACCAATGAAGCCAGGTGGATATTCCGATAGTGGAGCAGACATCGCTTGTGAATTGATGAAATATAACATTTCAATAGTTACACCTTCTGAAAACCCAGATATTTACAACGATTTTGATTGGGTGTTTCCTGATACTAAACAAGGAATACAAAACGCTATAGATAAAGGGGCAAATACATTTTGGCTAAATACAATTTTATACCAAGATCACATTATAGAAAGTTTCTTTGGACGAGAAATTCAATTTGTCGGACAAATACCAAGACTAGTAGATGCCTACGATGATAAATACTTTACAAATGAACTTTTGAGAAAAAACGAAATTCCCATACCCAAAACCAATTTAATTTCAATCGATAATAGGACAGATTACGCATTAGATATCCCTTTTCCTTTAGTAGTTAAACCTATAAGAGGACGTGGCAGCCAAGGTGTGTCATTGGTTAAAAATATAAAAGAATTAGACAGCAAACTAAATGAAATATTCTCTGATAAAATCTACGGAAATAAGGTATATGTTGAACAATTTTTAAGTGGACAAGAAATAACGGTTACGGTAATGCCTTCAGGCACTTATTTAATTAATAATCAAAAAAGAATTTTTAAAAAACCTTGGAGTCTTCCTGCTGTAAAAAGATTTAACCATATAGATGGAATTGCACCTTATAATGGTATAGTCGCTGTAATGGCAAACAGTTCAGTTCTTGGTGATGGTGAACTAAATTCTAAGGCTATCATTGATGTTGGTAACCATTGTGAAAAAGCAGCTGAATTATTAAATATTAAAGCACCTATAAGAATAGATTGTCGTGCAGACGAAAATGGAAATTACTTTTTGTTTGATTTGAATATGAAACCAAATATGACTGGACCTTCCAGAGTACATAGAGAAAATCAAGATAGTTTAACTTTATTAGCGGCAAGAAAAATTGGATGGAATTATATAAACTTATTGAAGAATATGCTTATGCAAACTTGGAGTCTATAGATACTGGTGATTAAATAAAAAAAGCCACAAAAATTGTGACTCTTGCAAGCTTTGAATACATGTTAAAGCACTTCTATCTTTTTATAAAAATATTGGTAAAATACCATTTACCTGCTTCATTTTGTTCGGCAGAGATATCAAAATCTGTATAGTTACCTTCAATATTGTCTCTATGACTTGGGCTATTTATCCAGGCATTAACTACTGCCTGAGCAGAATTGAAGCCATAAGCTACATTTTCGGAAACAATATTTGCATCTGCATTATCCTGTAAACTCTGCTTTCTTTGAAAGAAGTTATCGTGAGATACGTTATTTACTTCTATCATATAATCTGTATGTGTATAAGCAACAGCCTTTACGGTATTATGCTGATTTAATGCACTTAAGCCTTCACCAATCCTATGAGCATTGATAAGTTCTATAATCTCGATTTCTATTTGTTTGGCTTGAGGAGTAATAGGTACTTCTATTGAACTTATTGCGTCTTCTGCTACAGTATCTGTTGAGCAAGATGTAAAGCTTAAGACAGCAACAATAGCCAAAAACGGCAAGAGTTTTGTCGGTTTCATAAGTAGGTTATTAGGTTTGGATTACTAAATTAAGCACCTACTTATTAAATAAAAAAAAAACTATACAAATTCGATGAAATACATGTATTTTATCGATTTTTAATGCAAATCATCGATAAAACGTAGTTATAAAAGTAAAAAAGTGTATTTCAGCGGTAAAAAATAATGTTTTGTCGATAAAACCTAAATAAGAATCAAGGTGATAATCGTTCTATCTTCCAATTAAAATCTTCTTGAAGTTGATAACGAATTCTATCATGTAATCTATTAGGTCTACCTTGCCAGAATTCAATTTCAACAGGTCTCACCATATAGCCTCCCCAATGTTTAGGACGCTCAATATCTTTACCTTCATATTTTGTCTCTAAAGCTTTTAGATTCGCTTCAAGTACTGCTCTATCTTTTAAAACTTCGCTTTGATTAGAAACAATAGCACCAAGTTGACTACCACGAGGTCTTGATTCAAAATAGCCATCACTTAAGTTTTCTGCAATTTTTTCGGCTGTACCCTTTATAATGATTTGTCGTTCGGCTGCATGCCAAAAGAAAGATAAACACACATTAGGATTATCTTCAATAGCTTTTCCTTTTTCACTATTGTAATTCGTGTAAAAAATAAAACCTTCGTAAGTGTATTTTTTTAATAGCACTACTCTATTCTTTGGGTAACCATCCATACCTATTGTAGAAATGGTCATAGCATTAGTTTCGTCTATATTAAAATGCGTATCTACCTCTATAAACCAATCACGAAAAAGTTCAATCGGATTATCTGGTACATTATTAAGTAATAATTCCCCTTTTTCGTAAGATTTTCTGTAGTTGCTTAAGTCCTTTTCCATGTTGGGACCAAGATACTTCAATTTTTCATATCGTTAAAAAAAAGCTTACATTTAGAAAAAAACAAATGCGCTTTGAAGAATCCTCCTTCTCAAAAACTTTAAATTATGAAAAAGTCATTTTGGATATTGGCTCATATTACTTACTAGATAATTTTTTTATTATGGAAGTTAATGAAGGCGAACATTTTGACTGGAAAGAATTAAATAAAGTCATAACCATTTTAAGAGACCATTATGGCTTTCATAAAACTGTAGCTTATATAGCAAATAGAGTTAATTCCTATTCTATAGACCCATTACTTTGGTCGTATTTTGACAAAGATGACAGTATTTTAATTGCTGCATCAATTGTTAGTTATAGAGATACTACTTTTTTAAGTGCTAATATTGAAAAACAAATGGCTTCTATACCAATGAAAAGGGCATCTAGTCTAGGTGAAGCAATTGATTGGGTAAAGCAATTAGATGAATTGAATTAAAATTCAAAAGTCTTTCCATCTTTTGCTAATAATACGTTATCAAAAACTGTTTCTGCCTCTGATTTAAACTCATCATACCCATTATATCGCGTAGAAAAATGCCCAAGAATTAGAGTTTCTACATTTGCTTTTTTTGCGATTGCAGCTGCTTGTTTAGCGGTACTATGCTTAGTTGATTTACACAATGCTTCATTTTTGTCTAAAAACGTAGATTCGTGATAAAGTAAAGTTGCATTTTCTATAAGCGGAATAATACGTTCATCATAAGCCGTATCACTACAAAAAGCATAGCTTTTTGATGGCACAGGATCTTTAGTTACTTTTTCGTTACTTATTAAAAACCCGTCTTCATTTTCTACATCAAATCCCTGTTTTAGTTTTCTAAAATAGGCCACATTAATATTGGCTTCTCTTACTGCGTTAATATCTATCTTTCTCTCATTTTCTTTTTCCTTAAATAAAAAACCATTGGTATAAACTCTATGATCTAAAGGAATGGTATGCACTTCCACTTTATCATCTTCGTAGATAAGTTCTGATTCTTTTGAAGTCAATTCATGAAAAATCAACGGATATTTAGTCCAACCATTAGATAATTTCATTTGTAGTGTTATGACTTCCTTTAATCCCTTTGGTGCATATATATGCAATTCCGTTTCTCGTGTTAAAAGACTAAATGTATTTACCAGACCTACTAAACCAAAGTAATGGTCTCCATGAAGGTGTGAAATAAAAATGTGCTTAATCCTTGAAAACTTAATCTTATTACGTCTTAATTCTACTTGAGTACCTTCCCCACAATCTATAAGAAACATATGGTTCTTAATTTCTAAAACCTGAGACGTAGGATTGGTATTAATTCGCGGAGTGGCACTGTGACAGCCTAGGATTGTTAATTTCATGTATTAAAACCCTAAATCGCGTTCTATATCTTCCATTTCAATGATATCAAAAGCTTCTTGCATGGTTGGCACGACAACTATTTCATCTGGCATTTCGTCTAGATTTACTTTATCAGATACAATTACAAATGATTTTTTATCTTCTCTATGGCTATTAGATAACCTTAAAAATTCTATAACATCTTGTAATGTAATTTTATCTATACTCGATAAATTTACAATCAAATGGTAGTTTTTATAGGTATTATAAGATTGTTCAATATTATAGACCAATGTTTTTACCGATGCTTTCTCCTGAGTAATTATAGTAATATTACCGTCTCTATCTACAATCATAACCTATTGTTTTATTTTAGCAGCAAGTAAGTAAATGACAGCCATTCTTACCGCTACACCATTCTCCACTTGATTTAAAATAATAGCCTGTTTAGAATCCGCAACATCACTAGTAATTTCTACACCACGATTTATCGGCCCTGGATGCATTATTACAATATCTTTGTCTAAGCTGTCGAGTAGCTCTTTATTAACACCAAATTGTTGCGTATATTCTCTTGTAGAAGGAAAATAACTAATGTCCATACGTTCATTCTGAACTCTTAGCATATTAGCCACATCACACCATTCTAAAGCTTTTTTGAGATTAGTTTCTACCTTTACTCCTAAGTCTTTGATGTATTTTGGAAGTAAAGTTTTAGGTCCACATACCATGACGTTTGCACCTTGTAATTGTAAAGCATAGATGTTTGAAAGCGCTACTCTACTGTGCAAAATATCACCTACAATCACGACATTCTTTCCTTTTACACTGCCAAGTTTTTCTCTAATGGAATAGGAATCTAATAGTGCTTGCGTAGGATGCTCATGAGCTCCATCACCAGCATTTATAATACTTGCATTAACATGTTTTGACAAAAATACTCCAGCACCAGGATTAGGATGACGCATTACCACCATATCTACTTTCATAGATAAAATATTATTGACTGTATCTATAAGAGTTTCTCCTTTTTTTACTGAAGATTGGGACGCCGAAAAATTAATCACATCTGCCGACAATCGTTTTTCCGCTAGTTCAAAAGATAATTTGGTGCGTGTAGAATTTTCAAAAAATAAATTGGCAATAGTAATGTCTCTAAGAGAAGGTACTTTTTTAATAGGTCTATTAATAACCTCTTTAAACTGATCGGCAGTTTCAAAAATAAGTTCTATATCTTGTTTGGTAAGATACTTTATTCCTAATAAGTGATTGACACTTAATTCACTCATAATTTCAGTGTTCTATTTATCAATTAAATACACGACATCTTCACCTTCATTCTCTACCCATTTTACTTTGACCTTTTGATTATCAATCGCATCTACTTGTCTGCCTTTATAATTAGGTTGAATTGGTAAATGTCTACTAAAACGCCTATCTATTAAGGTTAACAGCTCAATATTTTTTGGTCTCCCAAAAGACTGAATAGCTGTAAGAGCAGATCTTATACTACGGCCTGTATATAAAACATCATCAATAAAAACGACATTTTTATTTTCTACTATAAAATCAATCTCTGTGGTATTCGCTTCTAAAGGCTTTTCGCCTCGTCTAAAATCGTCTCTGAAAAAAGTGATATCTAATTGACCGAGTTGAACATTCTTAATATTGTACTCTTCTTTCAGCATCTGAGCTAAACGGTCAGCTAAAAAACGTCCTCTTGGTTGGATACCAATTAAAGCTGTTTCAGAAAAATCATCGTGGTTTTCAATAAGCTGGCAAGCCAATCTATGTAGAGTGATATTGACTTCTTTAGAGTTAAGTAGTACTTTTTGACTCATTTGGTTTCCATACTTGCTGGTAGGCAAAGTTAAGTTAAAAATTTTGAAGTTAAAATGGAAGTCACCAACTATTTAATGAAAATAAAAAACCTCCCGAAAATCGAGAGGCTTTATAATATAGATTAATGAGATTCCTTTTTTCAAAGGAATTTGAGAATTACTTTTTCCCGTCCATTTTATCTTTAAGTGCTTGTAAAGCATCATTTGCATCACCAAGAGTTGGTTTAGCTTCTGCCGCTTGAGCTTCCTGTTTTCTAACAGCTTTCTTAACGATTTTAGCTTCTTCTTCTCTAAATACTGCTGTATGAGATGCTACAACACGCTTGAATTCTTTATTAAATTCAATGATCTTGAATTCTGCTTCTTCACCTTTACCAAGTTTAGAACCATCTTCTTTTTCTAAATGACGTTGCGGTATAAATGCCGTAATGTCTTCGTTAAAATCGATAGTTGCTCCTTTATCTACCATTTCTGTAATGGCAGCCTTGTGCGTTGTGCCTAAAGCAAATTCAGTTTCGTACTTGTCCCAAGGGTTTTCAGTAGTCTGTTTGTGACCTAAAGATAATTTACGTCCTTCTACATCTAACTCTAATACAACTACATCTAAGTTATCACCTACATTACAGAATTCAGATGGATGCTTAATTTTCTTCGTCCAAGATAAATCTGAGATATAAATTAATCCGTCGATACCTTCTTCTAATTCAACAAAAACACCAAAGTTTGTAAAGTTACGTACAATACCTGTGTGCTTAGAACCTACAGGATATTTCTTAGTAATATCTGTCCATGGGTCTGGTGTTAATTGCTTAATACCAAGAGACATTTTACGATCTTCTCTATCTAAAGTTAAGATAACAGCATCAATTTCATCTCCTACAGATACAAAATCTTGAGCTGAACGCAAATGTGTTGACCAAGACATTTCACTTACGTGAACTAATCCTTCAACACCTTCTTCTACTTCAACAAAAGCACCGTAATCTGCAATAACTACAACCTTACCTTTTACTTTATCTCCAACTTTAACCTCTTCACCTAAAGCTTCCCAAGGATGCTTAGATAATTGCTTAAGACCTAACTGGATTCTTGATTTGTTTTCATCAAAATCAAGGATTACAACATTTAACTTCTGATCTAAATCAACAATCTCATTTGGATGGTTGATACGAGACCAAGATAAATCTGTAATATGAACTAAACCATCTACACCACCTAAATCGATAAACACACCATAAGAAGTAATATTTTTTACTATACCTTCTAATACTTGTCCTTTTTCTAGTTGACCAATGATTTCTTTCTTTTGTTCTTCTATATCAGCTTCAATTAAAGCTTTATGAGAAACGACTATGTTTTTGAATTCGTGGTTGATTTTCACAACTTTAAATTCCATAGTTTTATTGACGTACTGATCGTAATCTCTAATAGGCTTCACATCGATTTGAGAACCTGGTAAGAACGCTTCTATACCAAATACATCTACAATCATACCACCTTTAGTTCTGCATTTTACAAAACCATTTACGATTTCGCCAGTATCATGTGCATTGTTTACACGATCCCAAGCTTTGATTACTCTAGCTTTTCTGTGTGATAGTACTAATTGACCTGTTGCATCTTCGCGCACATCAATTAATACTTCTACTTTGTCACCAACTTTTAAATCTGGATTGTAACGAAACTCGTTAAGAGAAATTACACCTTCAGATTTTGCGTTAATGTCAATAATTGCATCACGATCTGTAATAGTAATTACAGTACCTTCTACAACTTCGTCATCTAAAGTGTCAACGAAATTTTCTGATACTAATTTTTCGAATTCTTCTAATTTTTTGTCCGCTACTTGCTCAATTCCTTCTTCGTAATTGTGCCAATCGAACTCTTTTAAGAATTTTTCTGGATTTGCTTGAGCTTCAGATACTACAGGAGCTTCTACTGTTACTGCTTCAGTTGCTTCTACTGCTACCTCAGCCTTTTTTGTTTTCTTTTCAGCCATTGCTGATTAAACTTTGTATTCTGTAAATTTTGAAAGATTAGCGAAAACCTACAGAAGTTATTAATTATTTTGTTTTTTCCTTTTCTACTTTCTAAACCTCGCCAAAAAGGTGTGCAAAAATACTATATATTTTACTTATAACCAAACATTTAATAACGTGACTTTACCTTATACTTTGTGTCTTATAAATACAATACCAAAATGATGGTCATAATTTTAAATTTTGGCATATAAATTGGTATATTTACAATACTTATTAATAATTAAAAACAATTTAGAATTATGGTTAGAGCTAAATACCAAGGAGTATTAGACTTAGGCGAGAAATTAAACATTCAAAATGGTGATGTTAGTGAAGAAAACGGCGTACTTAAAGTAACAGGTACAGCTGCAACACAATATGAGAAGAACTTACTTTGGGATGCTATTAAAGTAGCAGGTGGAGATAATCCAGCTGATATTAAGGCAAACATTTCAGTTGCTGATGAATCTGTATATGCTAGACACACCGTTGCTTCAGGTGAAACTTTAGGGAAAATTGCGAAGCACTATTATGGTGATGCAATGAAGTATAAAGAAATTTTTGCAGCCAACACGGATATTCTTAAGAATCCGGATATGATCCATCCAGATCAAGAATTAATCATTCCTAATCTATAACAGGAAGATTTTAGACATTAAAAAAAGCGACCAAATGGTCGCTTTTTTATTTAGATATATTGTGACTAGCTAGGTTTAGAATAGTATCAAGTTGTTCTTCAATTGTCAAATCAGAATTATCAATCTCTATAGCATCTTCAGCTTTTACCAAAGGTGAATCTTCTCTTGTAGAATCTATACGATCTCTTGTCGTTACATTGTCTAAAACATCATCATAACTTAAAATATGCCCACGTTCTGTTAATTCATTATAACGTCGCTTAGCTCTAGTTTTTGCTGAGGCTGTCATAAAAATTTTTAATTCAGCATCGGGAAAAACTACTGTTCCAATATCGCGTCCATCCATAACAATGCCTTTATCTTTTCCCATGAGTTGCTGTTGCTCAACTAACTTTCTTCTTACTTCAGATAAGGTTGCTACAGGACTCACAAATTGAGAAACTCTAAGCGTTCTAATATCAGATTCAATATTTTTACCATTTAAGTAAACTTCAGCAAAGCCTTTAATATCATTAAACTTAAATGTAATGGTAATTTCATCTAAATTATCAATTAACTTTTCAGAATGAAAAAAATCATCACCAATAAAATTATGTTCTAAAGCGAAATACGTTACAGCTCTATACATCGCTCCTGTATCTACATAAATATAGTTAAGCTTATTAGCCAATTTTTTGGCAATGGTGCTTTTTCCTGTTGAAGAAAATCCGTCTATGGCTATAACAATTTTGTTCATTTTATGTTGAATTTATTTCAATAACTAATTTATCTTAAATCTATTTGAAGTCCAAAGAAACTCGTATTTGAAGCACTCGTATATCTGGCATGTGTATAGCTAAATCGCATTTTATTTAATTTAATACCTACACCCACAGAAAGTCCTGAGAAATTTCTTTGGTCTACAATTCGTAATTCTTCTGCGCGCCTAAAGTTATAACCTAATCTTACATTAAAACCACCTTCTGGAAATAATTCTGCCCCTAAAATTAAATGACGCAATCCTTTATTAAAAAAGCTAAGCTCTTCTTGGGTTTGATTACCATCTAAATCTATTGTTGCTCTGGCAGGATTAGAAACACCTATCGGCCATTTCTGTAAATTCTCTAGGGTAAGATGCCAGCGTATTGGCACATGTTCTAAGGTTTGAGACACACCAAAATTAACTTCAAAAGGTAAGGGCTCGTTTTGACCTGCGTAAGTTGTAAACTGAGTTCCTATGTTTCTAACCGTAAGTGCAGCATGTAAATCTAATTCTTCATTGATATACATAGCACCAAAATCTATTGCTCCACCAATTGAATTATATTGTTCTAATGCAGATGTTATAATCTTTAAGTTTGCTCCTATATAAAAATCTGTGAATGGAATATTATAATTATAGCCAGCAGATATTGCAGCTTCGTTTCCTTTAAAAGTTCCTGTAGAATTACCATTTATGTCATAGCCATCAAATGAGCCATAATTAATGTAATTAACACCAAAGTGAAAGGTTTGCACATGTCTATCCCAAGTGTAAGCATAGGCTGCGCTTCCATAGGTGATGCCTCCTAAATAGTTAGAAATATTAACGGCCAATTGATTATTCATTTGGTAATTAATAGAAGCAGGATTATAAAGTGCTTCCGTGACATCATGATCGAAATTAGTAATAATTTTCCCACCTAATGCCGCTTGTCTTGGAGAGGATACTAAATTAAGAAATTGATAAGTAGATTCACCACCCAATTGCGCAAACAATGGCAATGCCAAGAGCATAAAAAATGGGGTAACAATCTTTCTCGTCATAGATTTTGCAATATTATATATTTTTTCTCTTATAATTACTGTTATAAAACGCCCTTTTTTCCTTTTTACTTCAATAAAAAAATAAAACGTAACTAATAGCTATGCTTTATTTTTTTAAGTTTCGTCTAAAGCAAAAAATCATCATTTTCTTTCACAATAATTATAAGAGAAAAATATATGACTAAATCTATCTTAAAACGATGATATGATTTTTTTATTTTTTGAGAGGTCTTCTTTTCTATTTTAGCTTCAATTTCTGACCTACTTTTATAAGATTACTAGTTAATCCATTTAGTTGCTTTATGATATCAACTGAAGTTCCATTTTTCGATGCAATACTGAATAACGTATCACCTGCAGAAACTGTCCAAACTGACGAGCTATTACGATCGTCCGTTGAACCAAATTCGGTAATGCGAAGTTTTTGACCTACATAAATCAGATTAGAATTTAGATTATTGATACTTTTTAATTGATTTACACTTAGATTGTAGCGCCTTGCTAAACCAAATAAAGTATCGTCTTTCTCAACCATATAAAAGTTTGAACTATTATTATTTGAATAGCTTTCATAAGATGCATTGGCATCTTTTTGTGAAGCTAAATTTATATGAACATCTAAATTCTTAACTCGGAGTCTTTGTCCTGTATCGATAAGTGTAGTTTCTAAATTATTTGCACGTTTTAACTCTGTTAAAGACACATTGTACATCTTAGATAAATCAAATAAAGTCTCATTTTCTTTTACTATATGAAAATCTGTACCAACCTCAGTATTTCTAGTCTCTGATGTTGACTCAGAATGTGTAGTTGGTGTTTCAGCAGGCTTTGCTAAATCGTTTTTAGAATTTGAATTCTTCATCGCCTTAGCTCTAGCTTCTGATTGGGCCACAAAATCATCAAATTTTACTGGACTTTTTTTATCCTTCGGATTTACAAACGTAATTTCGCCTGTTGCTATATTAAGTTTTGCAGGCTTTCCATCTAAAATAACTTCTTTATACTCAACCTTTTTATCTGTTTTATCTTGCGCAAAAGCACCTAAACTAGTTAACGCCAAAGCAATAATAGATAAAATTAATTTACAATTTCTTTGCATTTTTCACTTTTTGATTGGTTAAGGCGAGTTTTAAAACATCGCTCATATCCGTTACATAATGAAAAGTAAGTCCTTTGAGGTATTCGGGTTTTATTTCGTCTATATCTCTTCTGTTATCTTCACACAATAAGATTTCTTTTATTCGTGCGCGCTTAGCAGCTAAGATTTTTTCTTTTATTCCACCAACTGGTAACACTTTACCACGCAATGTAATTTCGCCTGTCATGGCCAAGCTCTTTTTAACTTTTCGCTGTGTAAACAAAGATACTAAACTCGTTAACATAGTTACACCAGCACTTGGTCCATCTTTTGGAGTCGCTCCTTCTGGTACATGAATATGCACATTATATTTATCGAAAATTTCTGGGTTTAAGTCAAATTCATCTGCATTGGCTTTAATATACTCCATAGCAATCGTTGCAGATTCCTTCATTACTTTTCCTAAGTTACCTGTAATAGTAAGTGTTCCTTTACCTTTAGACAGAATAGATTCAATAAATAAAATATCACCTCCTACTCTAGTCCATGCTAATCCTGTAACTACACCTGCAACATTGTTATTTTCATATTTATCGCGTTCTAGTCTTGGACTTCCTAATATTTCAACAATGTCTTCATTAGAAATTTTGATGTTATAATCTTCTTCCATAGCGATATTCTTGGCTGCATAACGCACAGTTTTAGCAATTTGCTTCTCCAAACCTCTCACCCCAGACTCGCGTGTGTAACCTTCCACAATTTTCTCTAATTGTGGTTTACCCACTTTTAGTGCTTTATTATCTAAACCGTGTTCTTTTAATTGCTTAGGTAATAAATGACGCTTGGCAATTTCAACCTTTTCTTCTATGGTATAGCCAGTCACATTAATGATTTCCATACGATCTCTTAATGCTGGTTGAATCGTATTTAAACTATTCGCTGTAGCCACAAACATAACTTTAGACAAGTCATAACCCATTTCTAAGAAATTGTCATAAAACTCACTGTTTTGTTCTGGATCTAAAACTTCTAACATTGCAGATGATGGGTCACCTTGATTACCAGTAGATAATTTATCTATTTCATCTAATACAAATACAGGATTTGATGTTCCAGCTTTCTTTAAACTTTGTATAATTCGTCCTGGCATAGCACCAATATAGGTTTTTCTGTGTCCTCTGATTTCAGATTCGTCTCGTAATCCACCTAAAGATATTCTCACATACTCTCTACCTAAAGCTTCTGCTATAGACTTCCCTAAAGAGGTTTTACCAACACCTGGAGGTCCATATAAACAAAGTATTGGAGACTTCATATCGTTACGAAGTTTTAATACTGCTAAATACTCTATAATGCGCTTCTTAACATCGTCTAAACCAAAATGGTCGCGATCTAAAATTTTCATCGCTCTTTTTAAGTCAAATTTATCTTGGGTAAATTCATTCCAAGGTAAATCTAAGAACAGATCTAAATAATTACGCTGAATAGAATACTCAGCTACCTGAGGATTCATACGTTGTAACTTAGACAATTCTTTGTCAAAATGTGCTTTTACCTTTTCGTCCCATTTTTTTTCTTTGGCACGCGCTTTCATGTCTTCAATCTCTTCACCAGACGATACTCCACCACCCAATTCTTCTTGTATGGTTTTCATCTGTTGATGCAAGAAATACTCACGTTGCTGTTGGTTCATATCACTTTGAACCTTATTCTGAATATCGTTTTTAAGCTCTAGCTTTTGATATTCCATGTTCATAAACTTCAAGGTTTGAAGTGCACGTTCTTTAAGATCATTAATCTTTAAAAGTTTTTGTTTTTCTTCAACCTTTAGGTTCATATTAGAAGACACAAAATTGACCAAAAACGAATTACTCTCAATATTCTTAATAGCAAAAGATGCCTCTGAAGGAATATTAGGACTTTCCTTAATAATATCTAATGAAAGGTCTTTGATAGAATCTATAATTGCCTTAAACTCTTGGTTATCTGGAGCCGGTTTAGCCTCAGGAATATCAGATATTGTCGCTGTTAAATAAGGCTTGTTAGCTATAATTTTGTTAATGGCGAAGCGCTTCTTTCCTTGTATTATAACTGTTGTATTACCATCTGGCATTTTAAGAACTTTCAAAATACGAGCAACAGTTCCTGTTTTGTAAATGTCCTTCGCACTTGGATTTTCAACAGATTCATCTTTCTGAGAAACAACACCTATTACTTTTCCACCTTTATTTGCATCATTAATCAATTTAATTGACGCATCGCGTCCAGCAGTAATTGGAATTACAACACCTGGAAACAATACTGTATTTCTAAGCGGTAGAATGGGTAGTGATTCTGGTAAAGATTCATTATTTATCTGTTCCTCATCCTCAGGAGTCATTAACGGAATTAATTCTGAATTCTCGTCGAAATCCTGAAATGACAAACTGTCAAGGTTTATAAATTTAGATTTTCCCATATATCTTTTTGAGCCATTCTGTCATTTACATTTTCAGAATAGCATATGTTTTAAATGTATTAATAATTAACTTTATATTGACTATCAGATAGTTATAAGATATTCAAAGTTATTCACACTAGTATATTTTCAATTAATATGCCATTACCTTTATAAAAATTAAAAGTTTTTTTATAAAAACTGTAACAGAACATGAAAGCCTTCATCTTTATACTAAAGCAATTGTTTTTTTGACATCAACCAATCAAAATATCGAACAGTTAATATTGCTTTGTAGTTCTGGCAACCAACGTGCACAATTAGAGGTTTACAACAGATACAATAAAGCAATGTATAACACAGCGATTAGAATTGTAAAAGATTCTTTTAAGGCTGAAGACATTATGCAAGAGTCTTTTTTAACGGCATTCACTAAGTTAAAAACGCTAGAGGACTCCAAATTATTTGGAGCATGGTTAAAACGCATTGTTGTAAATAATAGTATTGCGCACTATAACAAAACAATGAAGCAAAATGAAGTACCTCTAGATAATATAACTTACAAAGTTGAAGATGACCAAGGCATTGATGAAAGTAATCATAATAATGAAAAAGTAAAGCAAATAATGCGTGTAATGAAAACATTAAAACCTAATTACAGTTTAGGGTTATCATTACATCTTATAGAAGGCTATGATTACGAAGAAATCTGTAGCATTATGGATATTTCTTATGCAAATTGCAGAACATTAATATCTAGAGCTAAAGAAAGTTTACGAAAAAAACTAGTACAAACCGCTTAATAAAAAGCAACTATGGAAAAAGATACTATAGACGATTTGTTTGATGATCTACAAGGTAAGTTTGATATAAACGAACCAAAACAAGGACATGAGCAACGGTTTTTGGATAAGCTCAAAACTAATGATATTGCTCAGAACGGTACAAAAAGGTCATTTGATTTTAACTGGAAACCTTTTTTAGCTATTGCTGCTTCTTTATTGATTTGTTTTAGTGTGTTTACAACATTACAAAACGAACCGGAAACTTTAGACTTAGCGAATGTATCACCAGAGTTATCTGAAACACAAGATTTTTTCACAGTTACTATTGAAAATGAATTAAAAAAACTTAATGACGAACGTTCGCCTTTAACTGAGCAAATTATTAACGACGCTATAGAGCAAATTCAATTATTAGAAACCGATTACCAAAATTTAAAAACAGATTTAACCGAAAGCGGAAAAGACCAACGTGTTATTTATGCAATGATTTCGAACTTTCAAAGCAGAATAGATATTTTAAATACTGTTTTAGAACAAATAGAAACTATTAAAGAACTAAAAATTAATACTGATGAACCGAAAAATACAATTTAGATTAGCCCTATTACTTTTGTTAATGCCTTTTGTTGTATTAGCAAACACAGAAATAGAAACTGCTAAAACGACCGAAGAGAGAACTATTAAAAAATCATTTAATGTATCTTCTAACGCTACTGTACAAGTGAAGAATAGCTTTGGAAACTTAGATATTATCACTTGGGATGAAAATCGAGTAGAATTTGATATTACGATTAGAATAACCGGCAATAATGCTGAAAAAGTACAAGAACGTCTTGATGGAATTGATGTAGAATTTTCATCTTCTACTAACTTGGTTTCCGCTATAACTGAAATTAGTAAAACTGAAAAAAGTTGGTGGAATTGGGGCAAGAAGGCGAATCTAAAAATGGAAATAGACTATGTCATTAAGATGCCTATGACTAACAATGTAGATCTTAACAATAAATTTGGATCAATTAATTTAGATAAATTAAAAGGCTCTAGTAAAATTAGATGTGATCACGGTAAAATCACTACC
The DNA here is from genome assembly GCF_044594915.1 of Winogradskyella sp. R77965. Classification (GTDB taxonomy): domain Bacteria; phylum Bacteroidota; class Bacteroidia; order Flavobacteriales; family Flavobacteriaceae; genus Winogradskyella. Next base: position 1,344,670 of record NZ_CP138990.1, read on the forward strand.
AAAGAATTAATGTCTAGTAAGAACGTGATTAATTTTAATCATACAAGAAATTGTTATTTTGAGTATATTAAAGAAGGTGAAATTTCAGCAAACCATAGTGGTTTTACAGTGGCAAAAACTGAAAAAATAACTATTAAAGCCAATCACACACGCTCTATAGTAGAGTTTGCAGAAAACGTTGATTACGATTGTAATCATGGATCTTTAAAAGTTGATAATGTAAACAATTTAGAAGGTGAAGGTAATCACCTTACCTTTAGAATTGGTAATATGTTTAAAAATCTAACTGTAGAAGGTAGCCATGGTTCTTTAAAGATTGATCGCATAGCATCAAAAGCCAATAACATAGATATTGATGTTAAATTTACAAGTATGACTATAGGTTTTGATGCAGCCTTTAATTTTAATTTCGATTTATATTTTGCGCATAGCTCATTAAGAGACTCTGATGATTTTAATTTCACTAACAAAGAAATAAATCATACAAGTAAAAAATACCAAGGTTACTATGGCACTGAGGGTTCAGGAAATATGTTGAAAATCAACTCACAGCATGGAAGTGTGAGTTTCAAAAAACAATAAAAATCATTTAATCAAAAACAAAAATTATGAAACTATTAAAATCAATCACAGTATTAGTATTTCTTTTAAGTACATCTATCTCATTTGCACAATGGAAAAAGATTAAAGGAGATGGTAACATTACTTCAATAACAAGATCAACAAGTTCTTATGACGGTTTAAAAGCGGCAGGATCAATGGATTTTAAATTAGTAAAAGGAACTGAAGGTGATATTACTATAAAAGGAGATGCGAATCTAATGGACTATATTATTACTGAAGTAAAAGATAATAAGCTTATTGTAAAAACTAAAAAAGGATACAACCTTAAATCTACTAAAACTATTGTTGTTACTGTTCCGTACGAGTCAATAAGTTCTGTATCTCTTTCTGGTTCAGGTGATGTTGAAAATTCAGGAACTATAAAAGCAGACGAGTTTAATGTATCATTAGCTGGCTCTGGAGATATTAACCTAAATGTATCTACTCAAAGTATAGAAAGTAGCATTGCTGGTTCTGGTGATATTGAATTAGCAGGTTCTACAACAGATTTAACCACTAAAATAGCTGGTTCTGGTGATTTTAATGGTAAAAGCTTAGAAAGTCTAAATGTTGATGCTAGGATAGCTGGCTCTGGAGATATAGTTGTGGTTTGCAACGGAAAACTTAAAGCAAGAGTTTCAGGTTCTGGAGATGTAACGTATTCAGGTAAACCAACAAATAAAGACACTAAGGTTTCAGGTTCTGGTAGTGTAAGTAACTAAGATTTATAACCCAACCAAAAAAAATGAAAAAAGAGTAAGCTTTGCTTGCTCTTTTTTTATTCTTTATAATATACATATGAGATATCGTGCACAATATTTGGTGATATATTATCTATATTATTAGCAGAGAAACCGTCCGGAATAAATAATGACAAAACATTAGGGCTCTTAAGAAAAGTTATAGTATTACCACCAGTTAATGTTGCAAAAATATTGTTATCAACCCGAACCCAATTGAAACTTATAGCAGTATTTATCTCACTACAAGTCACCATATAATCGACACCATCAGCAGAACCAAAATTGTTAGCATAAGAATAATTAGCTACTGTAGAACGATAAAACTCGCCTGTTCCATCTGCATAAAATTCTACGGTTTCTATTTCATGGCAGTCAATTTCAGCATATATATTAATTGTTTCCAGTTCATCATTATCAATATCTAATTGGCTACTTACCAATATAAAATTTAAAACCCATGTACCCTCAATGGGCACAATATCCTCCGGTATACAATCTCCTAATTGATCTATAATAAGTTGTAAATTCCCATCAACATCTCCACAAATTTCTATCTGGTTCATTAACGCATCTTTATATGCATTGCATATCGCTTCAAAATTCTCTTCTGTGAAATTATTATATGCTTCCTCAGCAATTGTCGTAGTCTCAATCGCTTCTTCGCATGGATCTGCGTCTAATTCACAATTACCTAGTTCATTAATTAGAGTTTGTAACGAACCATCATCACCACAAACTTCAATTTGATATTGCAGAGCATCTCTATAGACGGTGCATAGCGCTTCGAAATTAATATCCTCAGCGGCTAAATAATTATGTCGTGCTGTTTGCGCAGCAGTTATGGCTTCCTCACATAATTCATTAACCATGGTACACTCCGCTAAATCATCAACAGAGGCTTGCAAGATTCCATCCTCATCACCACATGTTTCTATTTGGTTTTCTAAGGCATCTCTATAAGTCTGACATAAGATACTGAAATCTTCATCTGAAGCAAGAGCATAATTTTCTGCTGCAATTACTGAGGCTTTAGTAGCTATTTGACATGAGTCATCTTCAATAATTATTTCGCCTTCATAAGGCTCATTATCGCAATTAACAAAAAATAGGAGTATAAAAAGAAGACGCAATAAGCGTTTTTTTATCATCATAGCGAGATAAAGTTACGTATTATTTTATAATTCTTCTTTGGGAACTCTGAAAAGTAAAATTATTCCTATCAAAAAGAAAACGAATAAAAATAAAATACCATATCGCATAGATTTATATTCAGTTACTATAGCAAAGATTAGCATACCTATAACAATTCCTATTTTTTCAGCTACATCATAAAAACTGAAATAAGAGGTTGTGTCGTCGGTTTCAGGTAGAAATTTAGAATAAGTAGAACGTCCTAAAGACTGAACACCGCCCATTACTAAACCTACTAAACCAGCTGCCACATAAAATTGAACTGGTGTATTCATAAAATACGCATAAACACAAAGGCACATCCATATTCCATTAATGACTATAAGTGTATTGATGTTTCCATATTTTGAAGCAGACCTGGAGGTTAATATAGCACCACCTATGGCTACCAATTGTATTACTAAAATACTCACAACTAAGCCTATAGTTTTTTCATCATCAGAAGACCAAGTAATCTCTTTTTCTCCAAAGTATACAGCCATTAACATAATGGTTTGTACTGCCATACTGAATACAAAAAAAGCATTTAAATAACGTTTTAATCTCAAGTTTTGTTTTAAATCTTCCCATACCGATTTTAACTCTCGAAACCCATTGAAAACAACATCCTTTGTAACCTTATGCTCTGAAGAAACCCCCTTAGGCAATATATAAAATGTGTATTGACTAAATAAAGCCCACCAAATACCAACTGTAATAAAAGAGTAACGCATCATCTCAATTTTATCAGTATTCTCCTCTTGACTCATCACCATAACGAGATTCAAAACTAACAAAAGTACACTTCCTATATAACCCATAGAAAACCCTTTAGCACTAATACTATCTTGCTGCTCTTCAAAAGCGATATCTGGTAAATAAGAATTATAAAACACTAAACTCCCCCAATATCCTATTAAACCCATGAAATAAAACAACAAACTTAAGTGAATAAAACTCAAATTAAACCAATATAATCCTATACATCCGGCGGAACCGACATAACAGAAGAATTTCATAAAATTCTTTTTATTACCAACATAATCAGCTATTCCTGAAAGTAATGGAGATAAAAAAGCAACGACTAAAAATGTGAATGCTGTCACTATAGTAATCAAGGTCTCTTGTTTCATTGTAAAGCCAAAAGCTGACACTAATTCATTTTTTGATTCAAATAATGAAGCGTAAAACAATGGAAAGATTGACGAAGCAATCGTTAATACATAAACAGAATTTGCCCAATCATAAAATGCCCAAGCATTAAGAAGTTTTTTACTTCCCTTTTTAAGTTTGCTCATAAATATTAAAATAAAAAAGCTGCTCTTGTTGAGCAGCTTCTAAAGTAATCAAATATTTATTAATATATTATTAATTTATAGGTCTAAAACTTGTAACACCAAATTTCTTTGCTTCAGATTTAGCCGTAGGTGCTAAGGTTTGTAAATTACTAATTCTTGTGTCATTACTTGGGTGCGTACTTAAAAACTCTGGTGGTGCTTGTCCGCCACTGTTGGCTTTCATGCGCTTCCATAGTTCTGCAGCTTCATCCGGATTATAACCCGCTATTGCCATAAGTATGACGCCAATTTTATCAGCTTCAGTTTCATGACCTCTACTAAAAGGTAACATACCAGCTACGTTAGAAACTACGCCATATGACTGATTAAAAATTCCTAATGCCTGTTGATCGTTTGAAAGTGCGATATTACCAGCAACAGCTAATCCTTGTTGTAAATAAGATGCGCTCATACGTTGTTGACCATGATTTGCCAATGCATGAGCAACTTCATGTCCCATAATAGCAGCTACACCTGTTTCGTTTTGTGCAATTGGAAGAATACCAGTATAAAATGCTATTTTTCCTCCTGGCATACACCAAGCATTAACTTGCTCTGATTGTATAAGTTTATATTCCCACTTGTAATCGTCTAAGTACCCTTGATGACCATTTGCATTTAACCAACGTTCTGCAGCAACTGCAATTCTTTGACCAACACGAGTAATCATGTCAGAATCTTTAGTGCCAGTTATAACATTATTCTCTCCCAATACTTGGTTATATTGTGCAAATGCCATTGGAAATAACTGATCGTTACCAACAAAAGCCATAGTTTTCTTACCCGTAAAAGGGTTTGTAGCACAAGATGAAATAATGGCTATTATAACAAATGATACTAATGTTTTTTTTAAATTCATAGCGAATGGTTTTATAATAATTACTAAAATACAAAAATCAAATCATATTATTAGACTCAATATTTGCATATTAGTCACATCATCTATTTACTTATGATGTGAAGCTCTGAGAAATTTTTATCAATTTCAAAAGAACTCGTTCCATTAGACTTCAGCTCTTTTAAAGAAATAATTTCATTATCTAACTGAATTTCACCTACTTCAAAAGGAAGCCCATGAATTTGAATCTTAAATGTATCGTATGGAGTAATAAATTTACCTTCTTTATGTTGGTTAATAATTAATTCTTTAGTTCTACCAGTTAAATTAAATGTTCTTAGACTAAAACGTCCTTTGGTATAATCAAAACCATCATTTGCATCACTAAATAGTTCGCTCTTTTCCTTACCTTTCTTATAGTAAACATCTAAAGTAATTTGCTTAATTTCCTTTTCGCCAACATACTGTTGAATTGGGTATTTAGGTATAATAGCACCTTCTTTTACGAAAACAGGCATGCTATCAATATCTGCATCTACCCACATTTCCTTACCACCTTTAACAATTTCATCAGTCCAGAAATTATACCAGTTCCCCTTAGGCACATACATTCTTCTGCCTTTGGCATTAGGCTCTAATATTGGACAAGCTAATATCTGTTCCCCAAATACAAACTCATCAGTCCTGTAATGTGTCTGTACATCATCTTGATCATATAAAACCAGAGACTTTAATAATGGTGTTCCATGGTCTACATAATTCCAGAATGCAGTATATAAATATGGCAATATCTGATATCGAATTTCAATAAATTTTCTAACAATATCTGTTACTTCTTCATCAAAAGCCCACGGTTCTTGGTCACCATGATCACCAGAAGAATGAACTCTAAAAAATGGATGAAAAATACCAAGTTGAATCCATCGTGTAAACAACTCTCCTTGTGGTTGCTCTGCAAAGCCACCTATATCACTACCAGCAAAAGAAAAACCAGACATAGCCATACGCTGTGCTTGGATATTAGCAATCCATAAATGCTCCCATGTTGCTACATTATCCCCTGTCCAGGTAGACGTATAACGCTGTGTACCCGAGTAAGCCGAACGCGTAATTACAAAAGGTCGTTTTGGATAAGAATATTTCTTTAATCCTTGGTATGTTGCTCTCGCCATTTGCATACCATAAATGTTATGGGCTTTTCTATGACTACATGGATTACCGTCATAATCATGGCGTACATCATCAGGAAATGTTTTATTTGGCACCTCCATGACTGCAGGCTCATTCATATCGTTCCAAACACCTTTTATACCAATGTCAGAAATTAATTCCTTGAATAAACCAGACCACCAATCTCTTACTTCAGGATTTGTGAAATCTGGGAAATAACATTCGCCAGGCCATACTTTACCTTTCATGTAATCTCCATCAGCGCGCTTACAGAAATAATCTTTTTCTAATGCTTCTTTAAAAACCGAATAGTCTTTATCTATTTTAATACCTGGATCAATAATAGCAACAGTTTTAAAACCATCATCCATTAACTCTTTTACCATTCTTTTTGGATCAGGAAAGTACTCTTTGTTCCAAGTAAAACAACGGAAACCTTCCATGTAATCAATATCTAAATAAATAGCATCACATGGAATCTGAAGTTTTCTAAATGTTGAGGTAATTTCTTTTACTTTGCTTTCAGGATAATAACTCCATTTACATTGATGAAAACCTAATGCCCAAAGTGGTGGCAGATGATGTGGTTTTCCTGTTAAATCTGTATAGCTTTCTACAACATCATTCATTTTTGGACCGTAGAAGAAATAATAATTCATTTCACCTCCTTGTGCCCAAAAGCTCGTTACATTTCTGCGCTCATGTGCAAAATCGAAAGAAGACATAAACGTATTATCAAAGAAAATTCCATAAGCCTTGCCATGATGCAAGCCAGTATAAAACGGAATAGCTTTATATATAGGGTCAGTATCTTTACCATAGGCATAAGAATCAGTTACCCAATTGCTGTAACGCTTGCCTTTTAGATTAAGATGATTGGGTTTATCTCCAAGCCCAAAGTAACTTTCCCCATCATTTGAGACCTTACTCATCTTAACAATATTACCACCAAACTCATAACTTTCTTCCCAATGGAAACCACTTTCATCTTGATTAATGAGTTTTCCATCCTTGGCATCGTAAATAGAAACTTTTAAATTGGCTTTAGAAATCTCACACCGTAATTTAGAAGTAGTTACTTCATAGCTTTCTTTTTTTTCTTTAATTTCTAATTTGTTATATCCAATACTTGCATGTTTTGTTATTGCATAAGAAAAATCTTTATCGAAATTGCCAACTGTGGTATATCTAAATCGAAGTAAACTGTCTCTTACGACTGTCAGCTCAAGGATGACATCATTATCTGTCGAAAAGTATAATTTATCAACATCTTTTTTGAAGTCTATTATTTTTGAAGGAAATAGATTCCCTTTATTTTCTAATTCTGTATTTACAATCATAGGTTAATTTTGCTAGCAAAAATTACTCGCAAAAAAAAGGAAAAAATAGAACTTCTGAAAGTCTTCTCTATGGTTATTAGTAATTGTTATTAACTATTCAGATTAAGTGTAAAATTTTACGATTATAGCAATTTTTACTAAATTTTTTATTAAAAATATATTAGTTAGTTCTAAAAAAATCGCCCAATTTTTAAATAATTACAAACCTAAAATCCAAACAATTATCATTTTTGTCTATTTGGAATACTTAAAAACCACCATTCCTAAAGGTGGAATATTAATATCTATAGAATGATCTCTAAAATGCCAAGCTTTAGCTTTCGTAGTTTTAATTTTGTTATTGAATTCTCCGCTACCAAAGTATTTTTTTAAATCACTATTAAAAACTTCTTTGAGCTTACCCTTTCTTGGTAATCCTAATTTGTAGTTTTCTTTAGGAACTGGCGTCATATTGCAAGCAATGATCAAATCATGCTTCTCATCGTTACCTTTTCTAATGTATGTAAATACTGAATTTTCAGAATCGTTATAGTCAATCCATTCAAAACCTTCTGCAGAAAATTGCTTTTGATAAAGTGCTGGCTCTTTTTTATAAAGCGCGTTTAAGTCTTTAAGTAACTCTTGTACGCCTTTATGAGGTTTGTATTGCAATAAATGCCAGTCTAGACTCTGTTGAAAATTCCACTCACCACTTTGTCCAAACTCTGCACCTTGAAACAATAGGTTAGTTCCTGGATGCGTAAACATGTAACTGTACAATAATCTCAAATTCGCAAAACGCTGCCATTCATCGCCTGGCATTCTACCTAAAATTGATTGTTTACCATAGACAACCTCATCATGACTTAATGGCAACATAAAATTCTCTGTAAATGCATAAGTCATAGAGAAGGTTAAATCATTTTGATGATGACTTCTATATATAGGTTCTTTTGCAAAATATTGAAGTGTATCGTGCATCCAACCCATCATCCATTTCATACCAAAACCTAAACCTCCCATAAAAGTTGGTTTAGATACCATAGGAAATGCCGTTGATTCTTCTGCAATGGTTTGAACATCTGGAAACGAAGAATAAACCGCTTCGTTCATTTCTCTCAAAAATGACATAGCTTCTAAGTTTTCTCTTCCACCATACATATTTGGTTCCCATTCACCATCTTCTCTACTATAATCTAAAAATAACATTGAAGCTACTGCATCTACTCTCAAACCGTCTGCATGATACTGATCTAACCAGAAAATAGCGTTGCTGATTAAAAATGACTTCACTTCATTACGTCCATAATTAAAAATTAAACTCTTCCAATCTTGATGATAGCCTTTTCTTGGATCTGGATGCTCATAGAGTGCAGAACCATCAAAGAATCCCAGTCCATGTGCATCTTCTGGAAAGTGAGATGGCACCCAATCGAGAATAATTCCGATATCGTTTTGATGCAATTTATCTACCAAGAGTTTAAATTCTTCTGGATAACCAAAACGCGATGTTGGTGCATAATAGCCAGTTACTTGGTAGCCCCAAGATGGATCATATGGAAACTCCATCACTGGCATCAACTCTACGTGAGTAAAGTTCATTTCCCTAACATAGGTCACTAATTCATCTGCCATTTCTACATAAGACAGATATCGACCTTCTTCAATATGTTTTTTCCAAGAGCCCAAATGAACTTCATAAACTGAGTATGGAGCATCCAAAGCATTATGCTTTTTACGTTTTTTCATCCATTTGCTATCCTTCCATGTGTAAGGCTCATCCCAAACAATTGAAGCTGTTTTAGGATTATGCTCTGCACGTCTAGCATAAGGATCTGCCTTCTCAGTTTTAATATCGTTATTGTTACTTTGTATTTTGTATTTGTATTTACTTCCTTTTCCCGCTCCAGGTATAAAACCTTCCCAAATTCCACTAGAATCCCATCTTACATTGAGTTGGTGCTCACCTTCTACCCAAAAATTAAAATCACCAATAACAGAGACATGTTTAGCACTTGGCGCCCAAACTGCAAAATAGACTCCTTTAACACCATCTATTGTAGTGATGTGAGATCCAAATTTTTCGTACAAACGATAATGCTTTCCAGCTTTAAAAAGGTTGATATCGAAATCTGTAAAACGACTGTGTACAATTACTTCTGCCATAAATTAGTTGTTAATGATATTTGAAATTCCCTTTAAAGGAATAACTGCCCATTTTGGTCGAGAATTTAGCTCATAGCCTAATTCATATACCGCTTTTTCGAGCATTGCATATTTTAAAAGAAAAATACGCTCTTGGTTGTAACCTATATTAAGATTTGCTTCCTGAACTTTAGCTACATAAGTTCCTAGAAAAACACTTTTTAGATATTGATAAAGAATTTCACCTGCTTCAAAAAGATGGTGTTGCTCATGTTTGTATAAATCTATATTATTAAAAATAGTCGCATAGATAGCGTAATGAAAAGAACGAAATAAGCCAGCAATATCTTTTAATGGTGGCTGCTTTACCTTACGGTCTCTAATGGTACTTTCTGGTTCGCCTTCAAAATCTAGAATATAAAAATCCTCATCTTTTACCAAAACTTGTCCTAAATGATAATCTCCATGAACTCTGATGCGTTCTCCTTTTAATTTCGTCCAATCGAAATCAACAAAGCGCTTTCTAATAATATTCTTTTGTTCTAAAAACTCATTTGCCAACTCTAAAGCTAGTCCTTCTAGTTTATGCAAATTATTCTCAATGGTGTTTAATCTATTTTGAAACTGATACAGTAGACGATTCTTCAGCCAAACCTCATAATCTCCATTAAAATGCGAAGGAGTAAATGACGTGTCTTCAAACTCACTACCTAGTGCGATGTGCATCTCTGCTGTTCGCTTTGCCAAAGTTTGAATTTTTGTAAAAACATTCAACCCAACCCAATCTATAATTTGTGCTGGTACATCTTTAATTTCTAACCGTCCATAATCTTCGGTTCTAGGTAATTTTGAAATGTCTATTCTCTTGTATTCTAAATTTGAAAATACTTTATGAAACTCCTCGAGCATATATTCCCATGCATCACCTTGGTTCTCAACCATCTCTTGCATTAAACCTATAGTGATATTTAGATTATCAGCATCTTTAATTTGAACACTTCCTAAATAAGCGGGTGTGTTTTTATAATCTTTCTTATCGGATAAGAAACGACTCATTTCGTAATCGGGATTGCGATCTGAATAAATTCGTCTGAAGAATTTTAAAACATACTTTTCATTATATACAATTGAAGTATTGCTTTGCTCCATACCCATATATCGGGATGATTCGTATTCGCAATCTTTAAAAAGTTCACTTTTATGATAGCGCACACGTGTTTTGTCTTTAGGGACAGCAGTTAATATACGTTCAAAAACAACTTTTCTAAAAGCTTCAAGATTTATAGCATCAATGATAAAGCCCTTTTGATTTTGAATACTTATTGGTAAGATACGATCATCTTTCGCAAAACTTTCATCAGAAACAAATGCAATAGGTAAGAAATAATGTTGATAGAAAGCTTCGGTAAAATTGACTTCTAAAATCAATCCATAATAAACTTCACCATCTTTTTGAATTCGAAAAGATTCAGCAAGTTCTATATATTTTAGCTTACTCGCTTTACCTCCATACCAACGTTGTTTTACAATATAGTCTTCGAGAACATCGGACAAAAACACTTTTATAAACTCTTTATTTTCTAAAAGTTCTTCCCACTTATCGTCAAAATTATATGGTGGTGGTTGTGTTATTGCTTTTGCTTCTTTATTTGCCATCCTATTTGCTTATCTTAAAGATGTGAAATGGAAGTGTTGGATGTAATTCTACAAAATTCCATTCGTTATGCCAGTTGTAACTACTTGCCGTAACTAAATCCTCTACTTGTACTCTGTGGCCAGCACTAATACCTAAGTCACTTAAAGGCAATTGTAAATTGGCTTGTTGTGCATAATATTGATCCAAGCTAATAATTATCAAAAGCTCATTGGTCTTAGCATCATTCCATTTATAAAATGCGATAAGGTTATCATTTTGAATCTCACAGAACTTAATATTATTGGTTTGCTGTAGTGCTTCATTTTGATGACGAATTGTATTAATTTTTGATATCAATAATGTCAATTTACTGACTTTAAACCAGTCGTAATGACAGATTTGAAATTTCTCAGACATATAATATTCCTCTTTCCCAGGAATAGCTTCGTCGATCATTTGTTCAAAAACAGGTCCATAAATACCAATACTCGAACTTAATGTTGCTGCCAATGCATAGCGCTGAAGATACTTAGATTCATTAGCCCCTTGCAAATGATATGGATTTATATCAGGAGTATTAGGCCAAAAATTAGGTTGCATATATTCGCGCTGATCAGTCTGAGTCAACTCGTTCATATACTCAATAAATTCGTGCTTTGTATTTCGCCAAGTAAAATAAGTATAGGATTGTGTATAACCCTGTTTTGCCAATTGCTCCATTACTTTTGGCTTGGTAAAAGCTTCCGCTAGGAACAATACATCTGGATGTTTTTTCTTTACATTATCAATCAACCAGTTCCAGAAATAATAAGGTTTGGTGTGTGGATTATCTACTCTAAAAACATTGACTCCACAATCTATCCAATACAACATGGTATCTAGACATTCTTTCCACAAATTTTTATAATCTTTACTTTCCCAATAAATAGGGAGAATATCTTGATATTTTTTTGGTGGATTCTCTGCATACTGTACAGTTCCATCTGGCCTCCATTTAAACCAATCTGGATTTGAGTCTACCCAAGGATGATCTGGTGCAGCTTGCAATGCATAATCCATAGCAATCTCTAAATTGAGTTCTTTTGCTTTTTTAACAAGTCGCTTAAAATCTTCTACAGAACCTAATTGCGGATGAATATCTTTATGTCCTCCATCCTTTGATCCGATTCCCCATGCAGAACCAACATCTCCTTTCTTTGCATCGGTTGTATTATTTTTTCCTTTTCGATTCACTTCACCAATTGGATGCACAGGAGGGAAATATAAGGTATCAAATCCCATTTGTGCTACTCTAGGTAATAGGCGTTCACAATCTTTAAATGTGCCATGTTGGCCTTCAACTTCAGATGCTGAACGTGGAAAAAACTCATACCAAGTGCTGAATCTCGCTTTCTTTCTATCAACGTAAACTTGAAGCTCTTTGGATTCGTTAGCCAAATCCTTTTCAGGATACTTTACAAATATGTTATGAAGTTTAGTGCTTATTGCTTCTTTAATAGCATCCTCGTACTTAATATCGTGTTTAAAGCTGTCAATACAATACTTTAAATAGTCTTTTTCTTCCTTAGTCCCTTTTTTTAATAAAGGCTCTAATAGCGTAATACCTTCTAGTAATTCTGATTTTACGTGTTGGTTATCAGCAATTTTACGTTCAATACCATGTTGCCAATTGAGTGCATGATCTACCCAACCTTGAACTTTGTAAGTATAGAAACCTTGCTTTTCAACAGAGAAAGAAGCTTTCCACTCATCGTTTCCAACATCATACATCCTAACTTCACTCCATCTTTTTGCCTTTTCGTGTTTAAATAAAACCGATGCAGCAATGACATCATGACCGTCTACAAGAACATGTGCATCTACATTTACAATTTCGTTTACAATACGTTTAATGAAAAATTCTCCACAGTTAATTTGAGGTTTAACTGAGTCGATAACAACTCGTCTCTGGTTTTGCATAGGGTTGGATAATTGAATAATACAAAAGCAAAACTAATAAAATTAGTATCACTTTTTGTTTTATATAATAGGAATTCTAAATTAAAATGTTAGAATTGGATAACTCATAAAAAAAAGGGTGTTTTCTACTGAATAATAGTACCTGAAGGTATATGAGCATCTTTCTTCACCACTACAATTCCATCCTTAACTAAATAACTCTTTGTTTCTTTGTCTTTGAGATTTTTTCCTCCATTAATTCTTACATCATCACCAATTCGACAATTTTTATCAAGAATTGCATTCTTTATAAAACAACGCTCACCTATACCCATAAATGTATCCACTTTCTTAGCTTGTACATCTTCTAAAGATTCATACTGACTATTTCCCATCATGTAACAATTTATAACAGTTGATTCAGCGCCAATTCTTGAGCGAATTCCAATTACAGAACGTTCTATTTTTGCAGCATGTATTAAACAACCATCTGCAATAACTGTACGATCTAATAATGTTCCCGAAATTTTAGAGGTTGGTAAAATCCTAGCATTAGTATAAATCCGTTGATCATTATCGTATAAATTAAACTGAGGTATTGCATCTGTTAACCCTAAATTAGCTTCAAAGAAAGAATCTATATTACCAATATCTGTCCAATAGCCTTCATATTGATAGCTTAGAGTTTTATGCTTTTTGATGGCCCCAGGAATTATTTCTTTACCAAAATCTACAGTTCCATCATCTTTCATCAGTTTAATTAACAAGTCTCTGTTAAAAATATAGATTCCCATGGATGCCAGATAGTGTCGCCCACTATTTTTCATGTCATCACTAACATTAGAAGTCCATTCTGGCAATAAAGATGCGTCTGGTTTTTCAATAAACGACTTAATGATATTATTCTCGTCCGTTTTCATTATTCCAAATGACGTAGCATCTTTAGCATCTACTGGATACGTAGCAATTGATATTTCGGCTCCACTTTCCTCATGTGCTTCAATCATTTCATTGAAGTCCATTTGGTATAACTGGTCTCCAGAGAGAATTAAAGCATACTCAAAATCATGTCTTAAAAAGTGATGCATACTCTGGCGCACTGCATCTGCTGTTCCTTGAAACCACTCACCACTACTAATAGTCTGTTCTGCAGCTAGTACATCTACAAAAGCAGAACTAAAAAAACTAAAATGATAGGTGTTTTTTATGTGTTTATTTAAGGAAGCCGAGTTAAACTGCGTTAATACAAACATACGTTTGATGTCTGAATTGATACAATTTGAAATTGGAATATCTACCAGTCGATATTTACCAGCAATTGGTACGGCTGGTTTAGAACGGCTTTCAGTTAAAGGATATAATCTTGAACCTTGACCACCTCCTAAAATAATACTTAAGACTTTGTTGTTTATCATTATTTAGCTATTAGAGATTTATATATTGTTTCTGTTTGTTTTGCAATGGCTCTCCAATCGAAAAATTCTTCAACGCGCTTTCGACCATTTTTCGCCATTTTATTTTGCAATGCTTTATCATTAATTACTCTATTAATGCCTTCTGCCAAATCTCTTGAAAATTGATCAGGATTTACAGGCTCAAAAGGTGCACTTGTTTGCTGTTCTAAACTAATTAATAATCCTGTTTCGCCTTCAACAACTACTTCCTTTATACCACCAACCGCACTTGCAACTACAGCTGTTTCACATGCCATTGCTTCTATGTTAATAATACCAAATGGTTCATAAATAGAAGGGCAACAAAATACATCTGCATGAGAATAGAGTTGAATGACATCTTTTTTATCGAGCATTTTATCTATCCAAATAATATTATCTCTTGTCTTAGAGGCTTCTTTAACAGCAGTTTCCATTTCTCTACCAATTCCTGGTGTATCTGGAGCTCCAGCACATAAAATTATTTGAGTGTCTTCATCAATATATTTGATTGCATTTACTAAATGTATGATTCCTTTTTGACGTGTAATTCTCCCAACAAATAACACATAAGGTTTGTTTTTATCAATTCCGTATTCGTCTAAAACTGAGGTTTCATTAACAACAACATATTGCTCTAAATCTATACCATTATAGACAACTTCAATTTTACTTTCGTCAACATCAAAATGCTTCAAAACATCATCCTTGGTCTCTTCAGATACAGCAATTAAGCAGTCTGCCATTTCTATAGCTGTTTTTTCAATCCAAGAAGATGCATCGTAACCTCTTCCTAATTGCTCTCTTTTCCATGGTCGCAACGGCTCTAAAGAATGTGTCGTAATAACTAAAGGTACCCCATAACATAATTTTGCCATAATGCCTGCAAAATGAGAATACCAGGTATGGCAATGCACAATATCAGCATCAATCTCATCGGAAGACATACTTAAACCAGT
Source organism: Winogradskyella sp. R77965 (assembly GCF_044594915.1). GTDB lineage: Bacteria > Bacteroidota > Bacteroidia > Flavobacteriales > Flavobacteriaceae > Winogradskyella. The sequence goes on from NZ_CP138990.1 coordinate 1,359,961, forward strand.
ACTCAACGTTTTAAAAACCGCCTTTAATTTGTCATTCGCATTATCGAAAGTTGAATTTTCAAAAGGAAAACCTTTTACACTCAAGTTGTTGTTTGAAATATCTTGGTCACCAAATGCTCTGACCTCCATTTCCATTAATTTAGCAAGCTCACCTGCCAAATATTCAACATGTACTCCTGCTCCACCATAAACGTAAGGTGGGAATTCTCTTGTAAAAAATAATGCCTTCATTAATTATCAGTACTGTAAATTATTAATTTAGTTAAGATCTTTAAAAAAATGATAGTAGATGGGAATATCGATTAAATTTAAGACAAATTATTTAAACTCTACCGTGATACATGAAAAAATATCGATCTGAAAAATTAAATCGATTTCGTAATGAATTAATATCGTTTTCGACCTAATTTAATATCAAAAAAGCATTAAATTTATAACATGAGAAAAATCATATCACTATTCGTTTTAGCTTTATTTTTTAGCTGTAACAGTTCAGCTCAAAAAAATGAGACCAAAGAAAAAGAAACTTTTGCTGTTACAAAGACAGATAAAGAGTGGAAAGAACAACTCACTGAAAAACAATATTATGTTTTAAGAGAAGCTGGTACTGAACGTCCTTTTTCTAGTGCATTAAATAAGAACTATGAAAAAGGGGTTTATCATTGTGCGGCATGTGACACCCCTTTATTTAAAAGTGAACATAAATTTGATTCTGGTACGGGTTGGCCAAGTTTTGATAGAGAAATAGAAGGTAATGTAGCTTATGGCACAGACAATAAGTTAGGTTACAGTAGAGACGAAGAACATTGTGCTACATGCGGAGGTCATTTAGGACACATTTTTAATGATGGCCCAAAAGAAACTACAGGAAAACGTCATTGTATAAATGGAGTCGCTTTAAAGTTTGTTCCATCTGAAGAATAAAATTTTCAGAATAATACAAAAGCCAAATAGCGATATAATATCTAACTATTCTAAATTCTAGTATAATAGATATTGTATCGCTAATTTTATAGTGCAAATGCAAGTCATATGGAACAGTCTTATTTAACTAGTGCAATTAAGCAATTTGAATACTATAAAAGTCTTGGAGATAAAACCATAGAACAAATTCCATGGGAAGATCTGCAAAAGGAATTTGCTGAAGACTCTAACTCAATTTCAATTATTGTAAAACATATAGTCGGCAATATGCTGAGCCGTTGGACTAACTTTTTAACAGAAGATGGAGAAAAGGAATGGAGAAAACGTGATGAAGAGTTTCTAGACACATTTACATCGAAAGCAGAGTTACTAGAAGCTTGGAATAAAGGTTGGAATTGTTTGTTTGAAGCCATTAGACCCTTAGCGACAAGGGATTTAGACAAAGTTATCTACATTAGAAACCAAGGCCATTCAGTAACTGAAGCCATTAACAGGCAAATGATGCATTATGCTTATCACGTCGGACAAATTGTTTTTATCGGAAAATTAGTTAAAGGTGAAAAATGGAAGTCTCTATCAATTGCTAAGGGAAAATCTAAAGCTTACAATAAAACAAAGTTTAACCAAGATAAAAGTCGTAGGCATTTTACAGATGATCTTTAATAACATTCAATTATTAAAACCAATTTCTTAATACTAAGAATAGAAATTTTAATAGAGTTTTAGATTAAAACGCTTTTCTTCAAGGAATTTAGATTTTAGTATTTGGAATTTCATATTTTTGTAATTCGAAAAATTCAACTAAAAAAACTTACGCATGAGTAAATACGATATCATAGTGTTAGGAAGTGGTCCTGGTGGCTACGTAACTGCAATTAGAGCATCGCAATTAGGGTTTAAAACTGCTGTTGTAGAAAAAGAAAGCCTTGGTGGTGTGTGCTTAAATTGGGGATGTATTCCAACAAAAGCCCTTTTAAAATCTGCTCAAGTTTTTGAATATTTAAAGCACGCCGAAGATTATGGACTAAAAGTAAAAGATGCTGAGCACGATTTTGACGCCGTTGTAAAACGTAGTCGTGGTGTGGCAGATGGCATGAGTAATGGCGTTAAATTTTTAATGAAAAAAAACAAAATCGATGTTATAGAAGGTTTTGGAAAATTAAAAACAGGAAAGAAAATCGATGTTGACGGAAAAGAATATTCCGCTGATAATATCATCATAGCAACAGGAGCAAGATCTCGTGAATTACCAAGTTTACCTCAAGATGGTAAAAAAGTAATTGGTTACAGACAAGCAATGACTTTAGATAAGCAACCAAAAAAGATGATTGTTGTTGGTTCTGGAGCGATTGGTGTAGAGTTTGCTTATTTCTATAACTCTATGGGAACTGAAGTTACGATTGTAGAATATTTAGACAAAATTGTACCTGTAGAGGATGACGAAGTCTCTAAACAATTAGAACGCAGCTTCAAAAAATCTGGAATAAAAATTATGACATCTGCAGAAGTAACTTCTGTAGATACCTCTGGAAAAGGTGTAAAAGCTACTGTGAAAACTAAAAAAGGAGAAGAAACATTAGAAGCTGATATTGTATTATCTGCTGTTGGTATTAAATCTAATATTGAGAATATAGGATTAGGAGATGTTGGTATCGCTGTTGATAGGGATAAAATTTTAGTAAACGATTATTATCAAACTAATATTCCCGGTTATTATGCCATAGGAGATGTTACTCCAGGGCAAGCATTAGCACACGTTGCTTCGGCTGAAGGTATACTTTGTGTAGAAAAAATTGCTGGTCAACATGTTGAAGCTTTAGACTATGGTAACATTCCTGGTTGCACCTATTGTTCTCCTGAGATTGCCTCAGTTGGTTTAACTGAAGCACAAGCAAAAGAACAAGGTTTAGATGTAAAGATTGGAAAATTCCCATTCTCTGCGTCTGGTAAGGCAAGTGCTGGTGGAAATAAAGATGGTTTTGTAAAAGTGATTTTTGATGCAAAATATGGCGAATGGCTAGGTTGTCACATGATTGGTGCTGGTGTTACAGATATGATTGCTGAAGCGGTTTTAGGCCGTAAACTTGAAACTACAGGACACGAAGTATTAAAAGCTGTACATCCTCACCCAACAATGAGTGAAGCAGTTATGGAAGCTGTTGCAGCTGCTTATGACGAAGTTATTCATTTATAAAAAAGAGCCCATCCTGGCCTTCCCAGAGGGAAGGAACTTTTACTCGGATGGTCTATAATTGGAAATATAAAAAAATGCGATTCGTTTGAATCGCATTTTTTTGCTTAAAACTTAAATCCAGACTTAAAACTAAAACTCGCTGGCAACTCGTAATTGTAGTGATAAGGATTATCGACTTGTTTTAACTGGTAGTCGAATACGGCTTGAAAATAAGTGTTTTCATTGTAGTCGTATTGTAAACCAAAACTTGTAGATAGTCCTAGATCTTGAGATCCACTATTTAGGTCTCTATGAATATCAAATTTAGCACCAGCTAAAATGCTCAACTTATCGTTTATACTATACCTGAGATATACAGGAACCTCTTTGACTGTATTAATCAGATTAAAATAATCATTTTGACTCATGGTTAAGAATAAATTATCGTTTATTCTAAAACCTTTAACAGTTAAATCCCATTTTTGAGTAACAAGGTTATCTTGAAATACTTTGAATTGATGACTACTTCGTTGCTGTTGAGAAAAAGCAAAATTAGAAAGTATAAATATTGTAAAAATAAACCGCATAACAATTAATATCAATGAGTTAGATTGTAAATTTACCAACTCTAACTGTTAAATAGTTATAAGCAATTCAGAAAAGATAGTTAATATTAAATAGGAACCTATAGTTTATAACCCAACCCTAAAAATATAATATTTGGAGAAAGTTCTTCAAAACCAAGAGTATACTTCATATGAATACTTAATTTATAAGACAAATTATAATCTAAACTTATATCTGCTCTAACTTTAAAATTAGCATTTACAACATCAAAGAAATAATTTAAACTAGGTCCTACAAGAATATGAAAGTTATTGTTAATATCGTATTTTAAATACATAGGTGCATTCAAAAATTCGAACTCTCCTACTCCCTTGTATAATAGTTCTGGCTGAAAGTGAAATCCATTATCAATTTTTATATCTACAAATACACCACCATAGTAACCTATTTCTGTATCTGGGTTTGTTCCAAAATCTCCCTCAGTAACTTTAAAAAAGGTGAAATTTAAACCTCCTTTAATACCAAACTCAGTTTGCGCTGTTGCCGTAAGACTAATTAGTAATAACGCAAAAATAAATACAAAGGTCTTTTTCATACTCAATCGATAAAACTATTAATTGCTAGCTCATAACTCTGTAAACCAAATCCAAGCACTACTCCTCTAGCGTTTGGTGAAATATATGATTGATGTCTAAACTCTTCTCTAGAAAAGGTATTAGAAATGTGTACTTCAATAACTGGAGTTGTTATCGCTTTAACAGCATCACCAATTCCAACTGACGTATGGGTATATGCTGCCGCATTTAAAATTATACCATCATAAGAAAATCCAACCTCTTGTATTTTATCTATGAGTTCACCTTCAACATTAGACTGAAAATACTCAAGTGAAACATTTGGATATTTTTTTACAATAGTATCAAAAAACTCAGTAAAGCTTAAATTACCGTATATATTGGTTTCTCGCTTACCTAATAAGTTTAGATTTGGACCATTTATAATGATAAGTTTTTTCATGTGTTTATTGTTATTGTTTTTTATTGTCACATGCAGTTCGCTCATGAAACATAAGCATAAATATAATAGTTTTGTTTTTCGCTCGGGTCATAAGGTAAATATATGAAAATAGCGCATAAAAAAACCGAAGTAAATACTTCGGTTTTTTTAATATTCTTTTAACAGCTAGAAGAAATAACCAAGACCTATCTGAATGACACTATTCTTATACTCAGCCCCGTCAGTTTCAAAACCATCAGCATCTATATTATCTGATAAACCTAAATTATAACGTGCTGAAAAATTTAATCCACTATCAAGTTTATAACCAAGTCCAAAATTAACTCCAAAATCAGTGCTTTTTAGGAAGTCTTTGATATCATCCTCCTGATCTTCATACTCATCTTTAGCACTCAAAAGAAATCCAATCTGTGGTCCGGCCTCAATACTAAAGCCTTCAGCCACATAATATTTTGCCATTAATGGAACATTTAAGTAATTTACTTTAACCGTACCTTCAAAATCTTCTCCGTCAAAGTCTTCAGAGTAATCTGATCCTTGAGAAGAAAACAATAGTTCTGGTTGAAATGAGAATTGCTCTGAAATTTGTATTTCTGCAACCGCACCAAAGAATAATGATGTTCTACCATCAAAGCTATCTACAATCTCACCTGAAATATCGGATAAGTTAACACCTGCTTTAGCACCAAAACTAACCTGTGCATTTACAACAGCAATACCAAAAAACGCTGTAACAAAAAATAATAGTACTTTTTTCATAATAATAGTTTATTGATTAATACTATGCAAAGCTAGAAGTAGTTTAAATCTGTTACAATGATATCGGTCAGTCTATATTTGTTAGTTAGAATGCGTCTATTTTAAAATTTATATCATAAAAAAACCGAAGCGTTAACTTCGGTAGATTTTATAGTTTAAGTTAATTTTAGAAGCGATAACCTAAACCTATTTGAAGGTAATTTAATTTCGCTTTAATGTTGAAATCTTCGAAATCCTCGAAATCTACTAAATCTCCATCGAGTCTGTCTGAAATTCCAAGAGAATACCGTATATCGATAAAAACTTCTTGAGAAATCTCATATGATGCACCAAGAGCTAAACCAAGACCAAATCTCTTTAAACCTTCAGAATCTTCCTTATTAAGTAAATAGTCAAATTGGGGTCCAGCATATAGACTTAATTCATTATTAACTTTCAACTTTGCAAGAACTGGAACCAGAAATATACTGCTACTTTCACCATCTTGACTGAAATTTGAAAAGACTAACTCTGGTTGTAAATTAAATTTATCAGATAATTCTATTTCAGTAAAAACTCCGATATAAAAACCTGAAATATTGTCTGATCCAGAGACGCCATCTACTTTTACTTTGGCAATAAATGAGGAATAACCTGCTCTTATACCAAATTGTTGATTTGAATTTGAGGTAGAATCATCTTGAGCGTTAAGATTAACGAAGGCTAAAAATGTGATTACAACTGATAGAACTATTTTTTTCATATTAATAGATTATTGATTTGATTAAGACTTCAAATGTAAGATTTAGATCATAACCAATTACAATTAGTACGTTAACTTTTATAACATTTAGTCGATATTTTAATAAAAAAAAGAGGCAATTTGCCTCTTTTTAAAATATCAAAATTTTTTAGCTTAGAATCTGTATCCTACACCAATATAAAAACCGCTAAGGTTAGCAGATACACCACTTGGTGCGTCCTCAACTAAATTCGCTAATCCAAGACTATATCTTGCTTCAACTAAGAATTCTTCTGAAATATTGTAAGCTGCACCAGCTTCAATACCATAATTAAAAGAACTTAATCCCTCAGTTGATTCTGTAAGAATACCCAATGCAGGTCCAGCTAAAACGCTGAAATCTTCAGACACAGAAAAATTAGCCATTAAAGGAATATGAATTTCTCCACCATCAGAAATGATTACATACATTATTTCTGGCTGAAATGTAAAGGCATCAGAAACTTCAAATTGACCAAAAACACCTACGTAAAATCCAGTTTCAGAAGCAGTAACGCTAAATCCATCAGATTTCACCTTACTTGATGCTAAATCAATACCAGCTTTGGCACCAAAAGATTGTGCATTAACACTTGTAAAAGCAAATACTGCAACCGCAGCACATAAAAATAATTTTTTCATAATATTTAAGTTTTAAAATTGATTAGTACAAACTAAAGGCTTTTTTTTTAAATATTAAGACTTTTGAGTACAGTTATTAACAATTTTGTAAACATTTACGTTTAAAATTATGTAAACCAGTATTTTACAATATATGTTATTAACAATTTAGTGTTAACTATGCTCTAATCCGTAGAGATTTCTATAATTTATAGGCTATTAATCACTATTTTTAACCATGAAATGGCATCAAGCAATAGTTGATTATAAACATTACTTACAAATAGAGCGTGGATTGTCAAAAAACTCTATTGAAAATTATAGCTACGATATAAAAAAGCTTATTCATTATTTAGAGAAAAATTCTATTTCGGCTTCACCTATTACTATTGATAATGAGATTGTTAAAGAATTTATATATGCCATTTCAAAATCTATTAATACAAGATCACAGGCACGATTAATCTCTGGTCTGCGTAACTTCTTTGACTATTTAATTTTTGAAAATTATAGAAAAACAAATCCCTTAGACCTAATTGAGTCGCCACGAATTGGAAGAAAATTGCCAGATACATTATCAGTTAATGATATAGACCATTTAATAAATGCTATAGATTTGAGCTATCAGTATAATGGTGTAAACCTCGGCGAACGAAATAGAGCAATAATTGAAACTTTATATAGTTGCGGTCTTAGAGTAAGCGAACTCATAGAACTTAAAATTTCGGATTTATTTTTTGACGAAGGTTTTATTAAAGTTACTGGTAAAGGCGATAAGCAGCGTTTTGTACCTATCGGCTTAAATACGCAAAAGTACATTACTATTTGGAAGGATATAAGAAGTCATATCAAAGTAGATGTGAGCTCTAAAGATACTCTATTCTTAAATTATAAAGGAAAAAAACTAACACGTGCTATGATTTTTACAATCATAAAAAAGCTAGTTGAAAAGTCTGGCTTAAATAAAAACGTCTCACCTCATACCTTTAGACATTCATTCGCAACACATTTGCTTGAAAACGGAGCTGATTTAAGAGCTATTCAAATGATGCTTGGACATGAAAGTATTACAACCACAGAAATTTATATGCATTTAGATCGTTCGCACTTGAGCGATGTCTTAAATAAATTTCATCCTAGAAAATAAAAAAAGACCATCTATTTCTAGATCGCCTTTTAATATATAAAACCAATAATATTTACTTTGCAATATTTATTGCCCTTGTCTCTCTAATCACAGTAACCTTTACTTGTCCAGGATAGGTCATATCAGTTTGAATCTTCTGAGAGATTTCAAAAGATAAGCTTGCAGCTTTATCATCAGACACCTTCTCACTTTCCACTATAACACGAAGTTCTCTACCAGCTTGTATAGCGTAAGCTTTTTTAACACCTGTAAACCCAAAAGCAACATCTTCTAAATCTTTAAGACGTTGTATGTATGAGTCTAAGACTTGGCGTCTTGCTCCAGGTCTTGCTCCAGATATAGCATCACAAACCTGAATAATAGGTGATAATAATGTCGTCATTTCTATTTCGTCGTGGTGCGCTCCAATAGCATTGCAAACTTCTGGTTTTTCACCATGCTTTTCTGCCCATTGCATACCCAAAATAGCATGAGGTGTTTCTATATCTGCTTCAGATGAAGGTACTTTTCCTATATCGTGTAATAATCCTGCGCGTTTTGCCAACTTAGGATTCAAACCTAACTCAGCAGCCATGACACCACAAAGTTTAGCAACTTCTCTAGAGTGTTGCAATAGGTTTTGCCCATAAGACGAGCGGTATTTCATACGACCTACCATTTTAATCAATTCAGGGTTTAATCCATGAATTCCTAAATCGATTACAGTGCGCTTACCAACTTCTATAATTTCTTGCTCAATTTGCTTCTCTGTTTTCCTTACAATTTCTTCAATACGTGCTGGATGTATTCTACCATCTGTTACTAATTTATGTAATGACAGTCTCGCTATCTCACGTCTTACAGAGTCAAAGCACGATAGAATAATAGCTTCTGGTGTATCATCTACAATAATCTCAACACCAGTTGCAGCTTCTATGGCTCTAATGTTTCGTCCTTCTCTACCAATGATTCTTCCTTTAACATCATCAGATTCTATATTAAAAACAGACACGCAATTGTCAATAGCTTCCTCTGTTCCTATACGTTGTATGGTATTAATAATAATTTTCTTGGCTTCTTGTTGAGCAGTTAATTTTGCTTCCTCTACGCGATCTTGTATAAAACCCATTGCGTCAGTTTTAGCTTCCTCTTTTAAAGATTCAACTAATTGCTCTTTGGCTTCCTCAGCGGATAAAGAAGAAATAACTTCTAGCTGTTTTATTTGGCTTTTGTGTGCCTTATCTAGTTCATCTTTTTTCTTTTCTACAAACTCAAGTCTAAAATCGTAGTCTTTGATTTTAGATTCTAAAGATTGATTGGCTTTTTTAGATTTAGAAAGCTCATTTGAAATTTGAGATTCTTTATCTCTGATGCGCTTTTCGGCATCAGCCATTTTTTTATCACGAGACAAAATAACTTTTTCGTGCTCTGCTTTTAACTCAATAAACTTTTCTTTTGCTTGAAGTATTTTATCTTTTTTTAAAGATTCTGCGTCAGATTTTGCTTGTTTTAATATAGTCTTTGCTTCATTTTCTGCATTTGATATTAGTTTTGAAGATTTACCTTTCTCCAATGATTTTGCTATAATATATCCGAGTATTAGTCCTAATACTACTCCTCCAACAATATATAAAATTGTGTTAGTGTCCATGTTTATTATTTAGTTTATAGTTGATAGGTATACATTTTTAAGATTCCGACCTAACGTGGGAATAAAAAAAAGCCTACATCAGTTATCGGTTTTGTATAAACTCCTTAAAAACAAGTTTAGGGCTAACAAGCTGATCAAAAATCCGCCTGAGATACTGAAACAAGTTCAGCACTAGCGGCCCGATTTTACAACTTCAACTCACCCTTTTTAAAGAATTAACGTTGAGTTTATCAAAAAATGTAACTAATGTAGGCAGTAACCTTTTATTTTAAAGAACGTACGAGTTAAATATGTGATTTCAAAAGTTCATTTAAAGCTTCTAACTTTTCCTGAACTTCTTCATTTACATACTCTTTATCTATTGACTTTTGCTCTACTTGAGCTGCAAATTGCAAGGCACACATGGCCAAAACATCTTGCTTATCTCTAACAGAGTAATTCTGCTCAAACTGTCCAATCATAGCCTCAATTTTCTTTGAGGCTTTGCGTAAACCTTCTTCCTGAATTGGATTAATCGTTAATGGATAAACCCTATTTGCTATAGAAAGTTTAATTTTTAATTGTTCTGGCATTTAGTCTAATTTACAACATTATTCCGAGAGTTGACCAATACAATGGTCAATATCTCTAATAAGTGCATTTATTTTGAGCTTCGTTTCTCGTTTATTTTCGTCACTACCAAGCATTGAATTGGCTATTTTGAGCGTATCATACTTTTCTACCCAAGATCCTAATTCTTCTTGTTGCTCTAAAAGCTTTTGTTGCTGCTGTTCTAATTGTTCTGAGAGTTTTGCGTTGGTCTGTTTTAAAACCTCTTGCTTATGTAAAATCTTACTGATTTTATTCTCTAATGCATCAACAATGTCTTCTATTTTACTCATTAAAGTAATTCAATACTATTTAAACAAAGTTAACATACCTAATCAAAAAACACAATTCTTTTACAATTATTTTTAATATGAATAATAGCCATAAAACTAAACCGTTAACTAAAATAATAATCTCTTAACGTTTGTATATCGCCATCAAATTAATATTTTAGCTACAATTGTCATTGTATGAAAAAAATTTTGCTCCTATTTCTTATATCTTGTTCTGTTTACTCCCAATCAGAATATCCTCAAGATTATTTTAGAAATCCATTAGATATTACGCTCGTACTTTCCGGTACATTTGCTGAGTTGCGTTCCTCTCATTTTCATGGTGGACTAGATATTAAAACCCAGCGAAAACAAGGTTTAAAAGTCTATACAGCAGCAAAGGGTTATGTCAGTAGAATTAAAGTTTCGCACTTTGGTTACGGAAAAGCAATTTATATTACGCATCCTAACGGTTATACAACTGTTTACGGTCATCTCCAAAAGTTTTCAAAACGCATAGAACAATACATTAAAGATTGCCAATACGAAAAAGAAAGCTTCGAAGTTGAAATGTTTCCCAATACCGAAGAATTGTTAGTAGAACCAAACGAAGTAATTGCATATTCTGGTAATACAGGTAGTTCAGGCGGACCGCATTTACATTTCGAAATAAGAGATAACCAAGAACGACCAATGAATCCAATGCTATTTGGCATAGATGTAAAAGACACCAAAGCACCATTTGTCTCTGCAGTATATGCCTATCCTAAAGATGAAAACGCCTTAATCAATGGCAAGAACGAACGTGTGCCATTGCGATTGATTCCTCAGAAAACTGGTGACTACGAAGTGGAAAAGATTACAGCCTATGGTAATATTGGATTTGGCATTACATCATACGATAAGCAAGATTTAGCACCAAATAATAATGGTGTTAGTAATATTCAGACGTTTTTTAATGGCAACAAAAGTTTAGAAATAGACTTTAAGCGATTTAGTTTCGATGAATCTAAGCATATCAAACGTTTAATTGATTATGAGTATTTTAAAAGTAAAAAATCAAGAATTCAGAAGTTATTCATTCAAAAAAATAATCCTTTAAGCTTATACAAAAATATCAATGATAATGGTTACATAAAGGTTGAAGACAGCACATCTTCGGTCTATAAGGTTAGAATAAGAGATTTTAAGGGTAACGAAACTTGGGTGACTATTCCTGTAAAAGGTAAATACAAAGTGATTAAAAAAGAAGCTCAAGGTGACGCATCAAACAAATCATTAATTTATAGTGATAAAACAACAACTTTAGAAGCTGAAAACGTTACTGTTAACTTTTACAGCAATACACTATACGATGATTCTTATATAGATTTCAAAGTGGTTTCTGATACTTTACATTTGCATGAAGACAAAATACCACTACAAAAGAATTTCTACATCAATTACGATTTAAGCAACTATAAATCAGAACATCGGGATAAAATTTATATTGCCAGACTTTATGGATATTATAAAAAGCCTTACTATGTTTCCACTAAACGAAAAGGCAATATTATAAGTGCTGGTAGCAAAGAGTTTGGAACATATGCATTAGCAATAGATACGATTGCACCAACTATAGAACCTATTAACTTTCAGGATAAGAAGTGGTTAAGTAAGTATCGCTACTTAAAAGTGAAAATTGAAGATGAATTAACTGGAATTAGCAAGTACAGAGCTACAGTAAATGGTAAGTGGATTTTAATGGAATACGATTATAAAACCAAAATGCTTACACACGATTTCAATGATAATATCGTTAGAGATACTAGGAATGAATTAAAAATAATTGTTACTGATAATGTTGGAAATAGCTCTACATTTGAAGCAACATTTTTTAGAAAATAAAACTAAACTATTTGAAACGCTTATATTTTATAGTTCTTTTGAGCTTACTTTTTAGTGTACTATCCTTCTCACAGTCTGCAATTATAAGAGGAGTTATTTTAGACGAAAGTAATAGTCCTATTAAAGATGTTAACATTAAAGCCAGCACTGGTGAAGGTACTGCCACCAATGATAACGGGTTTTATGAGCTGAAAATTCCTTTTGGAGTTGAAGTTACAGTAGTATTTACCCATATTTCTCATAAACAAATTGAACAGAAATTCAATTTGAAAAACGGCCAAGAATTAGAATACAATCCTGTAATGCTAGTTGAAGTAGAGCAAATTGCAACTGTTGTCATTAATACAAATACGAGGCAATCTGTCGATGGAGTTACTTCCATTTCTCCTGAGATGATTAGAACAATTAAAGGTGCACAACCTGGTGTTGAGAATATTTTAAAAACCCTACCTGGCGTAAATATTTCAAATGAATTGAGTACTCAATATTCTGTAAGAGGTGGTAATTTTGACGAAAACCTGGTCTATGTTAATGAAATTGAAGTCTATAGACCTTTTTTAATTCGTTCAGGTAATCAAGAAGGTTTGAGTTTTGTGAATACTGATTTAGTTCAGAATGTCGATTTTTCTGCTGGAGGTTTTCAAGCTAAATATGGAGATAAGTTATCTTCAGTTTTAGATATAGCTTATCGAAATCCTGTTGACTTTGGTATTAGAACAGATTTAAGTCTACTAGGAGGAAGTATTGCCGCAGAAACAGTTTCAAAAGATGGTAAATTTTCAGGCATAGCAGGTGTTCGTTACCGAGATAATAGTCTAATCTTGAATAATCTTGAAACGGAAGGCAATGTAGAACCTGTATTTGCAGATGCACAAACCTATTTAACCTATCGTTTTTCGAGTAAGTTTCATTTAAATTTTTTAGGAAATATTTCTCTAAATAAATATAATTTTCAACCAGAAGATAGAGACACTAAATTTGGAACATTACAAGATCCAATTTTATTGAGAGTCTTCTATAATGGCCAAGAAAAAGATCAATATCAAACCTATTTTGGCGCTTTTAAAGCGAATTACTTTGCCAATGATGATTTAACTCTAAAATTAATTGCTTCAGCTTATCACACAGTTGAGCAAGAATACTTTGACATATTTGCACAATATTTTTTAGGAGAGGTGGACACTAATATAGGTAGTGACAACTTTGGTGAAGCAACTTTTGTAGAAGGTATTGGTTCACAACTCACTCATGCACGTAACGACTTGGACGCTTTCATAGTCAATACAGAACATAGAGGTGACTATAAAATCGATGAGGAAAGTACGGTAGAATGGTCTGTAAAATACACACATGAAGATATTAGAGATCGACTTGTGGAATATGAAGTTATAGATTCAGCAGGATTTTCTATTCGTCCTCCAAATTTTAGTCAACCCAATCTTCAACCTTACGAACCTTTTGCTGGCCCATTAACTGCTTTTGAAAACATTAGAGCATTAAACAAAGTGCAAATAAATCGTTTACAAGCCTTTGCACAATACAGTAAACGCACAGAATGGAATAGTAATGAGGTTTTTTATAATATTGGTGTTAGAGCACATAGTTGGACAGTTAATGGTGACGATATTGAGAGTTCTTCGCAAACTGTATTTAGCCCAAGAGCACAATTCGCCATAAAACCAGATTGGGAAAAGGATATGCTATTTAGAGTTGCTGGTGGCTTATATTATCAACCTCCGTTTTATAGAGAGTTAAGAGATTCTTCTGGTGTTGTTCAACCTAATGTAAAAGCACAGAAATCGTTTCATATTGTCTTAGGAAATGAGTACAGCTTCGAGATTTGGGATAGACCATTTAAATTAGTAACCGAAGCGTATTACAAAGGTTTATCTGATGTAAATCCTTACACTCTAGAAAATGTTAGAATTCGATACAGAGCAGATAACAATGCCGTAGCTTATGCCTATGGGTTAGATATGCGCCTTAATGGAGAATTTGTACCAGGAACTGAATCTTGGTTTAGTTTTGGCTACCTTAAAACTGAAGAAAATATTGATGATCGTGGTTATATTTCTAGGCCAACAGACCAACGTTTAAAGTTTGGTGCCTTGTTTCAGGATTATGTGCCAAACATGCCAGATTTAAAGATGTATCTCAACTTAGTTTATAATACCGGAGTGCCAGGTGGTTCTCCTAGTTATGCAGACCCTTATCAATACCAAATACGATTGCGAGATTACAGGCGTGCAGATTTAGGTATCTCTTACGACTTGGTAAATCCTGAAAAAACATATAATTCGAATTGGAAAAAGTCCGTAAAAGCACTTTCCATAGGTTTTGAAATTTATAATATGTTTAATAACCAAAACTCTATTACCAATACATGGGTTAGAGATGTTTATACCAAAAGACAATTTGCCATTCCTAATTTTTTAACACCTCGTGTTTTTAATGTGAGGTTGTCGGCTAGATTTTAAAATTATATTTTTCTAAGAATTAACAAATTCAATTAAAACCGAAATTACATAGTCTAATTCCTCTTTAGTATTAAAAATACTAAATGAAAAGCGTACTGAAGGTTTTCTTAAACTATTATCGTCTAGTATCGCAGTAAGCACATGAGAATTCTGTGAACTCCCACTCTGACAGGCACTCCCTTTAGAACAGGCAATCCCCTTTAGATCGAGTTGAAACTGTAACATAGGAGCTTTTTCAGGTGCAATTGGTAAGCATATATTTACTAATGTGTAAGTGCTATTTGCAACAATCTCGCAACCTCCATTAAAACTTGCATTTGGGATATGTTTTTTTATTTGTTGAATGAAATATGTTTTTAAATCTGATACATATTCCTTTTCAGCATCAAGATTTTTATACGCCATTGTTAAGGCTTTATCCATACCTACTATATTATGTATAGATTCTGTACCTGCTCTGTAACCTCTCTCCTGCTCACCACCAAAAATCAAAGGTTTTAATCCAGATTCTTTTCTTATAAAACAAAAACCAACACCTTTCGGTCCATGAAATTTGTGCGCACTAGCCGCCAAAAAATCAATAGAAATCTCTTTTAAATCTATTTTATAATGCCCAACAGACTGCACAGCATCCGTATGAAACAATGCATCATGATTTTTACACAACCTAGCAACACGTTCAATATCTAAAATATTACCAATTTCATTATTAATGTGCATTAAGCTTACAACTGCCTTTTTAGAAGATTGCAAAAGCTGCTCTAAATGTTCGTAATTGATCAAACCACAATCACCTAAGTCCACAAATTTTAGTTCAATATCGTATTCCTTTTGCAATTGTTCTGCAGTATGTAAAACCGCATGATGTTCAATTTTAGAGGTGATGATTTCTGTAACCCCTAAATCTCTAACAACACTTCGCAACGCCAAATTATCTGCCTCGGTTCCACCAGATGTAAAAATAATTTCAGCTGCAGATACATTAAAATGAGCTGCTATATTTTTTCGGCATTGTTCTAAAAGTGCCTTTGATGAACGTCCAAAACTATGTGTTGATGAAGCATTTCCGTAGCTTTCTTGTAGTACTTGCGTCATTCGCTCAACGACTTCTGATCGCAATGCTGTCGTTGCTGCATTATCTAGATATACCTCTTTCATGTTGCAAAAATATTGTAAATAAAATTATTTAGTTAATGGAGCGTTATAATTTTACAAATCGTTTATTTTTGTTCAAAATTGAAGCTATGATACGTCGTTTTTCTTTACTCTTTTGTGTACTCTTTATGGTGGCTTGTGATGATGGTGATATTATGACTGTTGATTTAGATTTTGGCCAAGATTTAGAGAGATGTACTAACTTTGAAGATTCTTATTTAGTTTTTGATACGCGCAATGATCCTAATGAAGCTCTTATTTTAATTTTTCCGAGGAGTGAAACAAATGATGGGCTATTTAATAGTCCAACACCAATTGATGAGCCTGAAGTATTAACTATTGACATGAATAATGTTCGATTTATTTATAGAACCTATAACAGATCCGTAAATGCTACTGATATTTGTGCAATTGTATCGCCTGGAGATTTAAGTATTGTTGAAGACTATGAGGCAGATAGCGGAACTGTTGATGTTACAGTGACCATAGTAGATGATGACAATGATCTTATTCCAAGCGAACACGAATACGGTCCAGGAGGTATAGCCAACCCTCAAGACTCAGATCTTGACGGAATTCCGGATTATCTTGACCAAGATGATGATAATGATAATATAAAGACGATTAATGAGCTAGATGATGACAATTTAGATGGAGATAACAATCCATTCACGACGCCATTAGACACGGATAACGATGGAATTGCAAATTATCTTGATACTGATGATGATGGTGATGGTATTTTAACACGATTGGAAGATGAGGATGGTGATATGAATCCTATAAACGATACCAGTGATAATAACGGGGTTTCAATTGCACATTATCTCAATAATTTTGAGACCATCGATTATGGTGATCCTGGTCTAACTGATGACAACCAATATACAAGAACGGTTACGACTCATTTTCTGGTAAAAGATATAGATGTAGAAATTCTAAGAGCAACTGAAGTAGACCTTGGTACATTAATCACCACAATAACAGATTATCAACCAGAAAACTAAGGCTCAATATTCTGAAAAATCCTAACCTCAGTGGCACCTAAACCATAGGTTTTATAATCTGCATCGTAAAACTTTATATTGTTATAACGACCAAATAAGGTTTCTAATTCTTGACGAAGCACTCCTTCTCCTACTCCATGAATAAACACAACTTTAGGGATTCGCTTTCTTATGGCAAACTCTAATTGTCCTCTTGCAGTGTCTAATTGCAAATTTAGCATATCGTAATTGGTCATGCCTTTTGTAGATTCCGTGAGATGATGGATATGTAAGTCGACTTCAAACTTTGGAGCATGCCGCTCTTTTGGCTTTACTGATGGTGTAGTTTTTCGTTTTTTCGTTTCCTTCTCTTTTTTTACGGCTTCAATATCCGAGTTATAAATAGCATTATCAATTACAGACTCATTAGAAGAAAGCATGAGTTCATGAGCTTCAAACTGAAACTCAAATCCGTCATTATCCTCAATAGTAATGGTATTTCCTGAGATCCTCGTTACAACTCCAGTAATATTATCATCTATAGTTTCAACAGTATTACCAAGCTTAATCTTCATCTTCTGACTTAATAAAAGTTTCCTCCTCGTCCTTATCGTGTTTGCTTGGAATATTTCGAGAAGTTCTATAAATTCCAAACATTAGCATTACAATGCCTCCCATTAATAAATAGGTGTTTTGCTTTGTTTCAGCTTGTGCATATATGGCAATTACGCCACCAGCAAGGATACATATAAAATTTATAAGCCTAGAAATATTCATAGTATAGAATTGAAATACAATACAAAAATACGGTTTACAATAATTTAGGGATGATATTATAAAAGTATTTAGCAAATTCTTAATTTAGCAATATGGGATTACTCATTAAAGGACTTGAGGACTATATGCTTCCTTGCATTAACAAAAAGTATTTTGGCTTTGAATGCATGGGTTGTGGACTTCAAAGATCCGTTGTGCTACTCATAAAAGGTCAGTTTGCAGATGCTTTTTTAATGTATCCTGCGGTTTATACCATAATTGCACTTTTCGGTTTTTTAATAGTCAATCATTTCAAGAATTTTAAATCTGGCAATAAAATTATTATTATCTTGGCATTGCTGAATGTGTTTACCATCATAAGCAGTTATTTACTTAAACTTTATCTAAAATAAAACAACCATGGAACAACAAAAATTACCTAATGCAACCACATCTATAGTACTAGGAAGTATCTCTTTTATTTGCTGCTGCTTTAGTGCTGGTATTGGAGGTATCATACTATCTGGTATTGCACTTTTCTTAGCTAAAAAAGATGAAAACTTGTATGCTCAACAACCAGATTTATATAGCAATTTTAGTCAAATTAAAACAGCAAAAATTATTGCTATAATCGGATTGGTTATAGCTGCTCTAACTCTTATTTGGTCTATATATTCAATTTATTCAGTAGGCGGATGGGAAGCTTATATGGAACAGCAAAAGGAAGTTTACAGACAAATGGGTATTGAAATAGAATAACATTTCAAACCTTGAATAAACAAAAAGCGATTTTCTTAATTGAAAATCGCTTTTTTTTGTAATTATCTTTGAGCTTGCTTCTAAGCTTCAAACTCTTTTAATGTTTTAATTATAATTGAGACACAATCTAATAATTGTTCTTCAGTCATTACTAAAGGAGGAGCAAAACGGATAATATTTCCGTGTGTTGGTTTTGCAAGCAATCCATTATCTCTTAGTCGTAAACAAATATTCCATGCCGTATCACTATCTTCGTCATCATCGATTAGAATTGCATTAAGTAAGCCTCTACCTCTTACAAGATTGACTATATTACTCGTTTTTATAAACTTATTCATTTCCGCTCTAAAAAGCTTACCAAGATAATCTGCATTCTCCGCCAATTTTTCATCTTTAACTACTTCTAAAGCAGCAATTGCCACTGCTGCAGCAATTGGGTTTCCACCAAATGTACTTCCGTGGTTTCCTGGCTGAATAACGTTCATAATATCATTATTAGCCATTACTGCAGATACAGGATATAATCCGCCACTTAAAGCTTTTCCAAGGATTAATACATCTGGCTTCACATCTGGTATACCAGAACAGTTTTTATCTGCACAATCACAATTACCACAAGTCGCTAACAAACGTCCTGTGCGTGCAATACCTGTTTGCACTTCGTCAGCAATAAATAATACATTATACTTTTCACATAAAGCTTTTGCTTCTCTCAAATAGTTTTCACTAGGTACATAAACACCTGCTTCACCTTGTATTGGTTCTACTAAGAAACCTGCAACATTTGGATTTGAACTTAATACATCTTCAAGAGCTTGTAAATTGTCATACTCTATTTTTATGAATCCATCTGTATAAGGACCAAAGTTTTTGCGAGCTACAGGGTCGTTAGAAAACGATATGATTGTAGTTGTTCTGCCATGAAAATTGTTTTCACAAACAATGATTTCAGCTTTATTTAAGTCAATACCTTTTACTTCGTAAGCCCATTTTCTACAAAGCTTTAAAGCAGTTTCTACAGCTTCTGCACCAGAGTTCATAGGTAGCATCTTATCGAACTTAAAAAATTCGGTAGCATATTTTTCATAACGTCCGAGCATATCGTTATAAAATGCTCGAGACGTCAAGGTTAAACGTTGTGCTTGTTCCGTCATTGCATTGACGATCTTTGGATGGCAATGTCCCTGATTTAATGAAGAGTATGCCGATAAAAAGTCGTAATACTTTTTACCTTCTACGTCCCAAACGTAAACACCGTCTCCTTTACTTAATACTACTGGTAATGGATGGTAATTTTGAGCTCCATACTTGTTTTCTAGTGCCATCGCTTCTTGCGATGAAATGTGGTCTAAAACAGCCATTTTAATTTGTTTTAAAGGTTACTATCCATAAAAATGGATATATAAAATGTCCATTCCTTATCTACCTTTATCCTTTCGAAGCGTACGAAAATTCAGCGTGGGAAAGAAATCATCCCTAAGAGATACGCAAATTACTAAATATAAACGTGAATTAAAACTTACTCAGACAATTTACTCGATAATGACGATACCTGTAACTCTAGTCGTTTTATCTCCCTAATGACAGCTTTCTTATCCATTTGCATCCATGAAAACAACTTTAACATCATGGATCCCATCAAGCTCACAGTTCCAAGAACTCCCCATTTAATTAAATCATTTGTAGCTTCAACTCTAAAAAATTGAATGGCACAATAAATAAAGAACCCAAAAAAGATGACCTGTACAATACTCATCATAATAACAATCCAACTATTCTTACCTGAAAAGAGTCCAGATATCATTTGGAAAAGATTTTGTTCTTCTAAATTATCATAAAACTTAGCCTCTTCCTGAGTTAGTGTTTCCTTTATTAATTGGTCTATGTCTTCCATATTAGTTTTCATAATCTTTATTTTTTAATGTTCTTTTTAATTTCTCTCTCGCATGAAACAACCTTGACTTAGCCGTTCCTACAGATATTTGTAATAAATCACTTATTTGCTTTAGGCTATAGGTTTCTATATAAAAAAGCCTAATTACTATTTTTTGATTGTTTGGCAATTCATTTACTGCTTTTAATAGTGACAGTTTTAACTGTTCATTTTCAGAATATTTAGTATCTCTACTTTCAATTTCCACATCATAACTAACTGTATTTTTTTTATTTTTTGATTGTAAGCGTAACCAATCAGTTGATTTATTACATACAATTCTATAAGCCCAATATTTAAATTGTTTTGGTTCTTGAAGTTGATTTATTTTATTGATAATAATCGTCCAACTATCTTGAGCTATATCCTTAGCCACATCTTTGTCCTTAACCAACCAATAGGCTTTATCACAAAATAATTTATGCCATCGCTTTACCAAAGCGGCCAGTGCTTTTTTGTCACCGGCTTTATAAGCTTCAACTAGTTTCACATCTATGCTTTGGTCGGTTTTCAATTAAACATGTTTAGTTTGAAAGGATTGTCTTTTATAAGCTTCTCTCAAAAGCTTAACCCAGAAATTATATTTAGTTTCCTTTTTAGTTGTTGAGAAATAATTTTCAACTTTATCAAAAGCATCTTCAATTAAAGCATCATGAAGCCAACGAATTACAAATACCCATAATAGGGTTGCTTTAAAAGATAATTTGGCATTTATTTCATGACGTAGTTCTGTGCTTTGATCATTTATTGCTGTTACTTTAAACTCATGAATACCATTAAAGCCATCTGGTTTTGAAAACTGAAATTTAATATGTTCACCTTCTTTAAATTCAATAATAGAGTAACGTACAATTCCATGACCTCCCTTACTTCCAACATGCAATCCATTTTTAAAACGTATGGCAGGCCAATTTTCATATGGCCAAACTAAATCGTTTTGAGTCGCTAATGTGTTAATCAACTGAGACACTTGTTCTTTAGGTTGATTAATAGTACGCTTATGTATATTTACAGCATTCATCTGCTAGTATCTATTTAAATATTAGTGTTAGATGGAACATTCAAAAAGTAGAGATAACATATAATTATACTTTATGTAATCAATGTTTCATACCCTAAAGACGTAAAAATATAAATAGGTTCAATTATTTTAATTATTTCTATAAATATAGTCTAATACTAATACTGATTTTGTAAGATTTTAAAACATTAATGTGTCTTTTTAAATAATATGGTGTCTTAACTGTATACAATATTAATTAATCAACATATTAACCATGAACTATTTAACTCAATTATTTGACAAATTCACAGCATCATTTGGTGAGAGCCTCTCTGGTGTTATTGCTGCAGTACTAATATTAATTATCGGCTGGTTTGTAGCCGGTTTCATTAAACGAATGACTACAAAACTCATTAAAAAAACTGGTGTCGATGATAAACTAAAAAATGCATCAATAAAGATATCTTCATTTGTGGGTAAATTACTTTATTTCCTAGTAATGATATTCGTTTTTATGCTCGCCTTAGGAAAACTTGGTTTAACCGATGTTTTAGACCCTATCAAAAACTTACTAAACGGATTTACTAATTATATTCCGAACATTATTGGAGCTGGCTTAGTTGCATATATTGGATATATGTTAGCAACAATTGTATCTGAACTTGTAGAATTATCTGGTGATACAATTCAAAAGTTGACTCCAAAACTTAAGCTACCAGAAAATATTAATCTTGTAAAGATTCTTAAAAAGGTGGTTTTCATTTTTGTCTTTATCCCATTATTAATTTCTGCATTTCATATTTTAGATATGAAAGCTATATCTGAACCTGCAACGACTATGCTTAGTTCGTTTTTTGAGGCTATACCTAGAATTTTAGTTGCAACTATCATAATTCTAATATTTGTTTTTGTTGGACGATTTGTAGCGCAGCTCTTAAAAGAATTATTACAAAGTCTTAATATCGACGGCTTAGTGGCAAAAATGAATATGTCAGAATATGTTGGCACTAAAAGTATAGCAAGTCTAATTTCTAATATCGCTTATGCTCTTATTATTGTTTTCGGAATGCTTACTGCTTTTGAAAAACTAGAGTTTACACAGCTTACAGAAATCATTGATACCGTATTAGCGTATGCAGGTAAAATTTTATTTGGAATAGTTATAATTGGTATTGGTTTAATTATCTCAAATCTATTTACTAAAGCCTTAAATAGTAAAAACAATCCGTTTGTTGTATCTATAGTTAAAATTAGCATTATAGCTATTTTCTTAGCAATCGGCTTACGTTCTATGGGAATAGCAGATGAAATTGTCAACCTCGCTTTCGGTATAACTCTTAGCACTGTTTCATTAACAGTGGTATTATCTTTCGGTTTAGGCGGTCGCGAAGCCGCAGGAAAACAAATGGGAAAAATCTTAGACAAGTTTAATAAGAACTAATACTTTTTAACCCTTAATTTTATTAAAAGCTGCTTAATTTTATAAGTAGCTTTTTTTATGCAATAATTACATTAAATATAGCATGAGAATTTTACTAAAATGCAACTATATTTGCATTCTAATTTTTCATAAATGCCAAGACGAGAACGCAACCAATTTGTAAAACGAGGACAAATCATAGATATCTTAATAGAAGACTATGCATTTGGTGGTAAAGGTATCGGTCGCATTCGTAACGAACATGGCGAATTTGTGGTGTTTGTACCTAACACATTGCCAGGACAATTGGTGAAAGCTCAGATAAAAAAATCGAGTAAGAAATATGCTGAAGGTAAACTCTTTGAGGTCTTAAAACCATCGGAAGATGAAGTAGATGTGCCTTATCAAGATATCCCTGGCGCTCCATACATACAATTACCCATTGAAAAACAACACCAATATAAAAAACAGAGCACTTTAGAGTTATTCAAACGTATTGGTAAAGTAACTGATATTGAAACTAAGTTTGATGAATTTGTTAGCTCGCCTAACACATTCCATTACAGAAATAAAATGGAATACGGTTTCTCTGCGATTGGTTACGATCGCCAGTTAAAAACCGACGTCGATGAATTTACCTTAGGTTTTAAAAAGCGTGGCACTTGGTGGTGCGGCGATAATCTAAATAGAGATTCTGGTTTATTTGATGCTGAATTTGAAAATCACCTTAAAGACATTAGAGTTTATTGTGAAGCTACTGGTTTAGCTCCTTGGCATGCACCAAGAAAAGAAGGGTTCTTTAGATATTTTGTAGTTCGTAAATCTTATAAAACAAATAAGCTTTTATTCAATTTAGTCACAACATCTCATGATTTACCAGAATTTGATTTAAATAAATTTGCGAATTATTTAGTCGAATTGTTTGGTAATCGTGTTGCAGGATTATTGCATACCATAAATGATGAAATTGGTGATAGAACTATTGCCACATCAGGCAGTATTTCTCTAGTCTATGGTGATGATAAAATTGTTGAAGAACTATTAGGTTTGAATTTTGAAATCAGCATGAAAAGCTTCTTTCAAACCAATCCAAAATGTGCTGAAAAATTGTATTCTAAAGTGGTTGATTACGCTTTAGAGAATAAAGAAGCTATAGACAACACTATAGTTTTAGATTTATTTTGTGGTACTGGTACTATAGGACAAATCATCGCAAGTAAAGCAAATAACACTAAAATTGTAGGTGTAGACATTGTAGCCTCTGCTATTGAGGATGCCAAAGAAAATGCCAAACGAAATAATATAAAAGGTTTAGAATTTTATGCGGCTGATGTTGGAAAATTTCTAACTGAACACCCAGAATTCACCAATAAAATAAGAACCATTATTTTAGATCCTGCAAGAGCTGGCATAGCGCCAAAAACTCTTAAAAAAATAATAAACCTAAATGCAGAACGTTTGGTTTATGTATCTTGTAATCCTGCTACACAAGCAAGAGATACAGAGCAATTGATGGAAGCTGGCTACGAGATAAAAAAACTAAGTTTGGTAGATCAATTTCCGCATACTGCACATATAGAAACAGTTGTTTTGTTTGAGAAATATTAGATCTGTTTATTTGTTGATTAGTTTATGAATAAAGTAAATATAATAAGAACTATTGTCACTGTTATACTAAGTTTAGTAATATTAACAACATTACAAAACTGTGAGCGAGACGATATCTGTGCTGAAAGTACACCTACTACTCCGCGTTTATTAATTGAGTTCTACGATGCTACTAGTCCAGACGATTTAAAAAATGTACCTAGACTCACAATATATGGAGAAGGCTTACTTAATGAACCACCACAAGGCAGTTCTGACGAAACTATTGTATATAATTCTAATACCAGTTCTGCCGAGTTACCCTTAATAATAGACGCTGAAGAAGAAACTGTAACACGCTATATTTTAGAACAAGATACTAACTTACGATTAGATGAAGATACTACTACAGATTCTAATATAGACATTATAGAAATCAACTATACCACTAAATTTGTCTATGTTTCTAGAGCCTGCGGATATAAAAGTATTTTTAATGAATTACGAGTCGTAAGAGAAAATGATACAGATAACTGGATAAGTAATATAGAAATCGTAGAAACAATAATAGAAAATGAAAACACAGTACATGTTCGCATCTTTCATTAGAAGCGTAATTATTTTACTGTTGTTTTCTGCAATAGTAAATGCCCAAGAAGACGAGAAAAAAACCATTAAAGACACCTTAATCTACAAACAAAAGTATGGATTACGATTAGGTGCTGACATGAGTAAACTGGCCCGTTCTTTTTTTGAAGATGATTATACAGGTTTTGAACTTATGGGAGATTATCGTCTAACCAAAACCATGTATTTAGCTGGTGAAATTGGTAATGAGGAACGCACTATTGAAAATGAAGTTTTAAACAATACCACTAAAGGAAGTTACTTTAAGGGTGGCATAGACCTAAATCTCTATAAAAACTGGTTAGACATGGAAAACATGATCTATACAGGCTTTAGAGTTGGTGCAAGTTCATTTAGTCAAACGCGAAATAGCTACAAAATTTATGACATTAATAATCAATACTGGGGAAATGATTTATTCTCGGTTGAAGATGGTGAGGAGTTTAGTGGTTTAACAGCAATTTGGATAGAACTACAAATCGGATTAAAAGCAGAACTTTTCAATAATTTCTTTGCAGGCATTAATGTACAGCTCAAAGGTTTAATCACAGAAACTGAACTTAATAACTACGAAAATATTTATATCCCAGGATTCAACAGAACCTATGATAGTGGGCGTATTGGAGCTGGTTACGGTTTTAATCTGTCTTATTTAGTCCCTATTTTTAAGAAGGATAAAATTGTAGTTCAAGAGAAGGAAGTTGAAGAATAATCTTGTGGTTAATAAACCAATAAACAACTAAGCCATTTTTTTACTATCTTTTCTTTATCAATAAATCAAACATGGATAAAGAGGCTATAGTAGATTTAATAGAAGAAAAAAATTCTGAATTAATATCTTGGTTAGAAAAACATCCTGATGAATCTTGGACGTCAGGCCCAGAAGGCAAATGGACAACTGGTCAACAAGCTTTACACCTACTTCAGAGCATAAAACCGCTTAACAATGCGTTAAGCATGCCAAAGTATTTATTGCGTTTCAAATTTGGAAAAGCCAATAGACCTGTTAGAGATTATGATGCTATTGTAAAACGCTACCAAGAACGTTTGCAAGATGCAAAAGGTAAAACTTTTAAAGGTTCTCAAAACATGAAAGTGCCAACTTTAGCTGATAAAAACTACATTTTAAACCGTCTACAAACCGAGAGCAAAAAACTACAATACAAGACTAAAAAAATCAGTGATAAGAATTTAGACACAGTAATTTTACCACATCCACTAATGGGAAAAATGCCTGTTCGTGAAATTATTATGTGGACTGCGCATCATGTTGAGCATCATGCTAAGACTTTGAAAGAGAAATATTGACATGCTGAATTTATTTCAGCATCTCATGTTCAAAAAGTAAGTAAGATTCTGAAACATGTTGAGAGTGACAACAAATTACCAACTCAACGAATCAACGACTAAACAGTTTTTAAATATCCCAAAACATTACCCTCAATCCGACTCTGAATATCCTTAACATCAGCCTTTATAAAAGTATCACCTGTAATATTCTCATAAAGTTCAATATAGCGCTCACTTACAGTTTCTATATACTCATCACTCATATAAGGTACTGATTGTCCCTCTAAACCTTGAAAGTTATTTGCTATTAACCATTGTCTCACAAACTCTTTTGACAATTGCTTTTGAGCCTCTCCTCTGTCTTGACGTTCTTGGTAACCATCTGCATAGAAATAACGTGACGAGTCTGGTGTGTGGATTTCATCAATCAATACAATTTTCCCGTCCTTGGTTTTCCCAAATTCGTATTTGGTATCTACTAAAATTAAGCCACGTTCAGCAGCGATTTCTGTACCTCTTTGAAACAACTTTCTAGTATAATCTTCAAGTATTATGTAGTCTTCTTCAGAAACGATGCCTTTAGCCAGTATGTCTTCTCGAGAAATATCCTCATCATGGTCTCCCATTTCTGCCTTAGTAGCAGGAGTTATTATTGCTTGAGGGAACTTATCGTTTTCTTTCATACCTTCTGGCATTGCCACTCCACAAAGTATTCGCTTACCTGCTTTATACTCTCGTGCTGCATGACCAGACATATAACCACGAATTACCATTTCAACTTTAAAGGGTTCGCATAAATGGCCTACTGCTACATTTGGATCTGGAGTCGCTAATAACCAATTTGGCACCAAGTCTTCAGTCTCTTTCATCATCTTAGTCGCAATCTGATTTAAGATTTGGCCTTTATAAGGAATCCCTTTAGGCATTACAACATCAAAAGCACTCAAACGATCTGTAGCGACCATAACTAATTGCTCATCATTGATATTATAAACTTCTCTAACCTTTCCTTTGTAAACACTTTTCTGACCAGGAAAATTAAAATTGGTATCTATTATAGTGTTACTCATACTTAATCTCTATTTTCAATACTCTTGTAAGCTGAAATGACCTTCTTAACTAATTTATGACGAATGACATCCTTATCATCTAGATAAATCATTCCGATTCCATCAATATTCTTTAAGACCAAAAGTGCTTCTTTTAATCCTGAAATGGTACGTCTTGGTAAATCTACCTGACCAGGATCACCTGTGAGTAAGAACTTTGCGTTTTTACCCATTCGAGTTAAAAACATCTTCATCTGCGCATGTGTTGTATTCTGCCCTTCATCTAATATAACAAATGCATTATCTAAGGTACGTCCACGCATAAATGCCAATGGAGCTATTTGTATCACACCTTTTTCGATGTAGCTTTCTAACTTCTCAGCAGGAATCATATCACGCAGAGCATCATACAATGGTTGCATATATGGATCTAACTTCTCTTTTAAATCGCCAGGTAAGAAACCGAGATTCTCACCAGCTTCAACTGCAGGGCGTGTTAAAATAATTCGTTTAACTTCCTTACTCTTTAAAGCCTGTACTGCTAGAGCTACTCCTGTATAGGTCTTTCCTGTTCCCGCTGGACCAATTGCAAACACCATATCATTTTTACGAACACTCTCCACCAATTTACGCTGATTTGCAGTTTGAGCTTTTATCAATTTACCTCCAACACCATGCACAATAACTTCACCACTTTTAGCGGACGTATTATAATCATCACTGCTATTACTTGTGAGTACACGCTCAATAACATTTTCATCTAGCTTATTGTACTTTCCGAAATGCTTCATCAACATGGTCATTCTATGATCAAATTCTTCAAGTAAATCTTCATCACCATAAGCCTTTAGTTTATTGCCTCTAGCTACAATTTTAAGTTTTGGAAAATATTTTTTTAGAAGTTCAATATTAGCATTTTGTGGACCGAAGAATTCTTTTGGAGTTATTTCTTCAAGTTCTAGGATAAGTTCGTTCAAAAGCCTGCTTTTTTTTAGTTAACACCAAATAAACACTAAAATAACCCATATAATCTGCTTCTATTGCCCTTATATTTCATTACAAAATAAAACCATAGCTATGCTATGCTTGGATTTTACAATTTATCTAAAGACAATATATTTCAAATTATTTATGTATCATTTTAAAATTTATTTGATGTGTTAATCTGTTTTCTTTTCTTAGTTTTGTATACATACAAAGCTAGCAATTTTACAACCATAATTCTTAAAAAAATATCAACAATCAATCCATGGCAATTATCACTTTAACGACTGATTTTGGAGAAAAGGATCACTTTGCCGGAGCTATAAAAGGAGCTGTTTACAGCGAACTTGAGGATATTAGAATTGTAGATATTTCGCATTCGGTGTCTCCATTCAATATTTCTGAAGCGGCATATATTATTCAAAATGCGTATAGTAGTTTTCCAAAAGGAACTATTCATATTATAGGAATTGACTCTGAGTTAAGTCCTGAAAATAAGCACATTGCAGTTAAGTTAGACGATCATTACTTTATATGCGCAAATAATGGAATAATGAGTATGATTTGTGCGGAAATTGCTCCTGAAAAGATTGTGGAGATTAACATACACGACAAAGTCGAAACCAGTTTTCCTTCATTAGATGTTTTTGTAAAAGTAGCTTGCCATATTGCTAGAGGAGGTACTTTGGAGATTATAGGAAAAGTTATTAACACCATAAAACCAATTAAAAATTTAATACCGTTTGTTAATGACGAGCAAAACCAGATTATTGGTACTGTTATTTATATAGATAATTATGGTAATGTGGTAACAAACATTAGACGTAAGTTTTTTGAAAATGTGCAAAAGACTAGAGCCTACGACATATCGGCTCGTAGTCATAAGTTTCAAAAAATATATAACAAGTATAGCGATATCATAGACTTTAACATTGATGAATCTAAACGTAATGATGAAGGTAAAGGTTTAGTCGTTTTTAATTCTTCAGAATATCTAGAAATTGCTGTTTACAAAAGTAATTGCACAACAGTGGGTGGCGCCTCTACTTTAATGGGTTTAAAGACGATGGATACTGTGACTATCAATTTTTCAAAAAAATAGAGTCATGGGAAATGATGAAAGAGATTCCTATTTAACTCCGAATAAAATGTTAGTAAGAATTGTAAAAATGAGTTTTGAACCGTCTAAGATTGAAGAATTCTTAGCTAATTTTGAAGCAAATAAAACAAAGATTCGCAATTTTGAAGGCTGTAACTTTTTAGAATTGTATCGCGACCAGAACAATACCAATATCTTTTTTACGCATAGTTATTGGGATTCTGAAAACGATTTGAATAATTACAGACACTCAGAGTTGTTTAAAAGTGTTTGGGCAAAAACTAAACCTCTGTTTAATGCAAAACCTGAAGCTTGGAGTGTGGATAAATTGGAGAGTTTAGAATAACGAATTGAAAAACATCCGTTACTAAATCAAAAAACGCAAAGTTGAATACTTAATTAAAAAATGAATCAAATATTATTGACTGTAGTATTATCGATTTTCACAATATCAAACGGTATTGCTTGTTCGTGTATTACTATTAATGAATCTCTTTCAAAGAAGATAACAAAATCATTCAATCAATCAGATTTCATTTTAACTGGAAAAGTAATTTCTAGACAAGCAAAAAGAAGTAGTCGTCAATATCAATCTTCTTTTGATCCAATCATTTATAAGTTTGAAATAAAAACTATTATAAAAGGAAATATAAAAACACGTTATGTAGAAATTGCATCTCCAATTGATGGTGCGAGTTGTGGATATAGTTTTGAAGTGGGCAAATTCTATTTAGTTTACGGAAGAGTATCTGACCAATTTTCGTCTATAACAGAAAATGAAACAGATTTAGTTACTGGGCTTTGTAATAGAAATCGAAAATTAAGAAAAGTCAAAAAGAGAGAATTGAGAAAGTTAAAAAGGCTTTCTAAAAGATAACATTTAAATGCTAGCAATCCTAAAAAAAGAAATAAACACCTTCTTCGCCTCACCAATTGGCTATCTTGTCATTGGTGTATTTTTATTACTTAACGGGCTCTTTTTATGGGTTTTTAAAGGTGAATTCAATATTTTAGACAATGGTATAGCGAGCTTATCATCGTTCTTTTTATTGGCACCTTGGATTCTTATATTTCTTGTACCAGCAGTGACTATGCGTAGTTTTAGTGATGAAAAAAAACAAGGTACTTTGGAATTATTAGTCACAAAGCCAATATCTCATTTTCAGATTGTATTAGGAAAATATTTTGGCGCTTTTGTCCTTATTATAATGGCTCTAATTCCCACCCTATTATATGTTTATACAGTATCACAATTAGGAAACCCAGAAGGAAATTTGGATATGGGAAGTACTATTGGTTCTTATTTTGGGTTGTTGTTTTTGGTTGCAGCATATACAGCAGTTGGAGTGTTTGCGTCTACCCTTTCTGATAATCAGATCGTGGCATTTATTATTGCAGTATTTATCTGTTTCTTTTTGTATTTCGGTTTCGAAGGTTTATCGAACTACAATGTTTTTGGTGACCTATTTTATATGGAAAATCTGGGTATGGCTGCTCATTATAATAGTATGAGTCGTGGTGTTATAGACACTAGAGATTTAGTTTATTTTATAAGTATAACTCTGGCCTTTTTAGTATTCACTAAACTTAGAATTCAAAAACAATAACGATGATTATTACTCCTTTGTTAGTTATATTTATGGTAGTTGTTTTTGTACTACTGTTTTTGTTTTTGAATACAGTTGATAAACGCAAATGGCTATCCGCTTTAATCAGTTTAGTATTGACTCCTTTTGTGTATTTCTATATGTTTTATCCTTTTGTAAATATTATAAGTAACTATCATCATCAAAAGTACTTTGATAGTGAGGCTTGGATAGAAAAGCCTCCGTTACGCTACGAAATGATAGACAGTACTATCGAAACGGATACATTAATTGGAACCTCAAAAGAAAAAATAACCAGTCTTTTAGGGAAAGAAGAATGGCTTTCTTGGGATGATGCTAAAAAAGCACACGATACTAATAAATGGAATTATGGACTTGGTATAGAACCTGGTGCCTTTAATGATAAAAAGGATTGTGTTGAAATAACATTTAAAGATGGTAAAGTGGTATCACTTAGAACCTACCAAGAAGAAATAACATTTGAGAATGAAGAAGAATAAAACCATAATATACATAATTGCAGTTATTGTTGTACTCGTTTTAGTTAATAGTATCGCAAGTCAATTTTATCAGCGTTTCGATTTAACTAAAGATAATCGCTATACCCTTTCTGATTCGTCAAAATCAATAATCACAGATTTAGATTCACCATTAATTATCGATGTATTTTTAGAAGGTGATTTTCCTTCAGAGTTTCGATTGCTTCAGACTGAAGTCAAACAAATTATAGAAGAGTTTCAATTAGAAACCGATCAAATCATCATCAATTACATAAATCCTATTGCGGATGAAACCACACGTCAACAATATATTGAAGAGTTAACAAAACAAGGACTAGAGCCTTATATCAATACAGATAATAGTACAGGTAAAGTAACACAAGACATTATTTTTCCTTGGGCTTATGCAAGCTACAAAGATCAAAGGGTTAAAATTCCACTTTTAAAACGAAGTATTACACTAGGTCTGCAAGAACAAATCAATAACTCGGTACAATCCTTAGAATATGCTTTTGCTGACGGGTTTAGTAAACTTGTAAATACAAAAGCGAAAAAGATTGCCATTTTAAAAGGCAATGGCGAACTCAGTGATAACTACATTGCCGACTTTTTAAAAACAATGCAGCCTTATTACAACTTAGGCAAGTTTACTTTAGATAGTGTTACTACTAATGCTCAAGGCACTTTAGATAACTTAAAACAATACGACTTAATCGTTGCTGCCAAACCAAGCGAGCCATTTTCTGAAAACGAAAAATTAGTTTTAGACCAATATACCATGTCAGGTGGTAGAAGTCTTTGGCTTACGGAATCTGTTGTTATGGATAAAGACAGTCTTTACAATGATGCAGGAACTAGTGTCTCTATTATGAGAGATTTAAAACTCAATGACTTTTTCTTTAAATATGGATTTAGAGTTAATCCTTATTTCGTAAAAGATTTATACTCCTCACCTATTATGTTGGCAATTGGAGAAGGTAGCCAAGCACAAATGCAACCTATTCAATGGCAATATTCCCCGTTGGCTGCTTCAAATCCTAAACATCCGATAACCAAGAATTTAAACTTAGTGAAATTCGATTTTGCCAGTCCGATTGACACCTTGAAAAACGATATTAAAAAAACAATCTTGCTTCAGAGTTCACCAAAATCTAAATTAGAAGGTGCTCCAACAACTATTTCCTTGGCAGATGTCACTAAAGCGCCAGATGAAAGCACGTATAACTTAGGCTCTCAGAATTTAGCAGTTTTATTAGAAGGCGAATTTACTTCTGTTTATGACAAACGTATATTACCATTTAAAGTCACTAATTTTCAATCTAAGAGTAAGCCTACTAAAATGGTTATCATTTCGGATGGAGACATCATTAAGAATGAAGTTGTTAGAAACAGACCTCTAGAATTAGGTTTTGATCAACTCACAGGAAAGTCTTTTGGAAACAAAGAATTTCTTTTAAATACAGTTAATTATCTTTTAGACGATGCGGACACAGGACTTATAAACATTAGAGCCAAAGAAATTAATATTGCATTTTTAGATTCTGATAAAATAAAAGAGAATAAAGGTAAATGGCAACTTATAAATATTGCTTTACCATTAGCTGTACTTGCACTTTTTGGTTTTGTTTTTAATTACTTTAGAAAGAAAAAATATACTTAGTTTTAGTCGCTTAACACATTAGAAAATTTCCTGCCTTCGCAGAAATAAATGTTAATAAGTTTGTTTTATAAAACCCATCTATTGAGATATATTTGTAAGACACAACTAAAAGTAAAAACACATACATAGTCAGCATGAAATTTATTGTTTCAAGTACATATTTATTAAAACAGCTTCAAGTCTTAGGAGGTGTAATTAATAGTAGCAATACCCTCCCTATTTTAGACAATTTCTTATTCGAACTTAGCAAATCAAAATTAACGATTTCTGCAAGTGATCTAGAAACAACTATGTCTTCTACCATTGATGTAGAAAGTGATTCTGAAGGTAGTATTGCACTTCCTGCAAGATTGCTTTTAGATACATTGAAGACGTTTCCTGAGCAGCCTTTAACCTTTGTTGTTGAAGAAAATAATACAGTTGAAATTAGCTCTAATCATGGTAAATATGCTCTGGCATATGCTGATGGTGCTGAGTTTCCTAATGCTGTATCTATAGAAGATGCTAGTAAAACAAACATTTCTGGAGATATATTGGCAACTGCTATAAGCAAAACAATTTTTGCTGCTGGTAACGATGATTTAAGACCTGTGATGAGTGGTGTATTCTTTCAGTTTTCTCAAGACAATTTAACATTTGTAGCTACTGATGCTCATAAACTTGTTAAATACACAAGGAATGATGTTAGTGCTACTGAAACAGCAGAATTCATAATGCCAAAGAAACCTTTAAATCTTTTAAAAGGTATTTTAGCAGGAAGCGATGATGATGTTTTAGTAGAATACAATGAATCTAATGCAAAATTCACTTTTGAGAATTCAGAATTAATTTGTCGCTTAATTGATGGAAAATATCCAAACTACGAAGCGGTTATTCCAAAAGAGAATCCGAACAAATTAGTGATTGACAGAACACAATTTTTAAATTCTGTGCGTCGTGTTAGTATTTTCTCTAACAAAACTACACATCAAATTCGATTGAAAATTGCTGGAGCAGAATTAAATATTTCTGCTGAAGATATAGATTACAGCAACAAAGCCGAAGAACGTTTAACCTGTGATTATCAAGGTGATGACATGCAAATTGGCTTTAACTCTCGTTTCTTAACCGAAATGATAAACAACCTAAACTCAGATAACGTTCAGTTAGAAATGAGTTTACCAAACAGAGCAGGTATTCTAACACCAATTGATGGCTTAGATGAAGGCGAGCACGTGACTATGCTTGTTATGCCTGTGATGCTCAACAATTAGTAGAGGTTCTTGCAATTTTTATCAACATAAAAAAGGCTCACCGATTGGTGAGCCTTTTCATTTCCATTTCTTTAATAACTAACTAACAAAATTAAGAGATAATGGATAGCTAGGTAATTCTCCATTACTAGCTTTTATTGCGTTTACTATTGGCATTACAAATGCTAAGATTCCTACAAGTATCAAGGTTAAAATTCCTAATCCAAAAACAAGAATTAAAGGAATACTTAGTATTGAATATACTATTAGGCTTAACTGAAAATTCAATATAGATTTTCCATGAGCATCCATAGATTCTACCCTATCTTTTTGTGTTACCCAAATGATTAGTGGTACAATCAGTCCACCAAAACCTGTAACATAAGTTAGTAATTGTGATAAATGTGTAATTACTAATAATTGATTGTCTGTGCGCTTAAGCGTATGATAATTTGATTCCATGATTAATGATTTTACAACTATAGGACGTAATTGTATTTAAAATGTTACATAAAGTAGATTAAATCTATTTTAAAGAATAACTAAAACTTTATAACCTAATGAAATTAAAAACGAACTTACTACCCAAATAATTTAGTTTTCAGCATTTTTACAATCTAAGTTCTAGTTTTATTACATAAAAAAAGAGGGTAGTTAATTATTGACTACCCTCTTTTAAATGCTAAAATTAGTTTTAATTAGTACTCAGTGTTATTATCTTCATTAAGATTGTTAGACGAGTCTTTACTTTTACCTTTTGACATAAAGTTAATTAGTATGCCAACGAGTATAATACAAACCAATGCAAAGATTGCAATCATTACAACTCCGTTTGCCCAACTATACAGTCCTATTAATGTATTAATCATATTCGAGTATATTAAGTTTTGAGAGTATAAAATTAAGAACTATAATTTTTAAGAAAGATGATATTTGTCAGGAAATCCAAGAGAATGGTAACTATATATCCTAAAACTAGAGCTAAACATCATTTATATTTCCAAATAACATTAATTCTTCCATAAATGTCAGAAGGTTGTAAATGAAAATTCTATCTGAATTAAAACCGTTGTTATCAAAAGCTACTGCAGCGACATAGTCTTCATCTAAATTAAAACTTAGAATATTTGGATTTTTGAAGTCACCTAATAATTCTGAAGAAATAGATCTAACTTCATTTTTACTGCAAAACACATTAGAATTATAACTGATTATTATTATTTATTATATTTTGTAAAATACTTCCCAATTCTTCGCAATACGGTGACTTAAACATGTTCGCATGATTACCTGGAACCATATGCCTATTAACACCTTTTAAAGCTACAGGTTTCCACCCTAAATATTTAGTATCGTGAGCATAATAGATTGTGTCTTCAGATACTTTTAATAAATCTACTTCGAGATTTTCTGGTGTGATTTGATAGTTACTAAAAGCTAAATTATGTTTCTCATCTAACTTTAGTGGCCAGCTATGTAATAATTTATGTCGTCTCTCTTTACCTAGTTTAAGTCTTAAGTATGCATTATAAAACCCTTTCTTTATTAAACCTATTCTTCGATTAAAACTATGTTTATTACTAAACATCGTTTTAATCATAAATCCTATTTGACCTATATTATACTTAAAATTTATATACTTCTTCTTAAAAGAATTTGGATAATAATAAACTGGGTATACATAACTATCAAGCAAAGCTATAGTAGTAACCTCTCTATTCTGAGCCTTTAGTTGTTTTGCCATTTCAAAGGCTATGACTCCTCCAAAAGAATAACCTGCCAAAGCATAAGGACCTTTAGGATTAGATTCTATTATTTCGGATATATAATAAGCAGCCATATCCTCTACTGAATCATGTGGTTCATCTATTTCATTTAGACCTTTTGCTTGCAAACCATAAACTGGCTGATCTTTATCGAGGTTTTTAGCTAATGTTTGAAAAAGTAAAATATTATAATCTGCCCCATGCACCAAATATAATGGCGGCTTACTTCCTTTTGTATTTATTGGTGTTAATGAATCCCAAGTTATTTTTTCTGTATTACTATCAATAAAACTTGATATTTTTTCTATCGTTGGATACACCATTAAAGATGATAGAGGTAAATTTTCACCTGTGTCTTTCTCTATTCGCGATACAACTCTTACCGCTATTAAAGAATGCCCACCTAATTCGAAAAAGTCACTAAAAATATCAATATTTTCTAAACCTAAACAATCACACCAAATTTTACTAATGATTTGTTCCGTTTTAGTTCGAGGGCTAGTAAATTTATTCTCACCAGATTGATTTATTGATTTATTGATTAAAGCTTTACGATCTATTTTTCCATTTAATGTTGTTGGGAATTTTGTTAGCAAATGAATATCTTGAGGCACCATATATGCAGGAAGTGCAACTGCTAAGTTTTTCTTCCAAAGATCAATTACGTCTTTATCTATATGATCATTTTTATCATGCAATACATAAGCTACTATACGGTCATCTTTTACTAAAACAACAGAAGATTGAACATGTTCTTGTAAGTCTAATACTTTTTCAATTTCCCCAAGCTCAATTCTATGACCTCTAATTTTAACTTGTTGATCTATCCTACCTAAGCATTGTAACTCACCCGAAGGCAATAACTTACCTAAATCACCAGTGCGATATAATACTTTGTTAGAGTCAGAACTAAAGTTATTATCTATAAATTTTTCATTGGTCAAATCTAAACGTTTCCAGTAGCCTTTAGCTACACCATCTCCTGCTATGCATATTTCACCAATAGATCCCGGCTTAACCAGAAGTCCTTGATCATTTAATACATACATTTGAGTATTAGCAATCGGTTTTCCTATAGAAACTAGTTTGTCTTCTTTTTTAATTTGTTTTATCGAAGACCATATGGTAGTTTCCGTTGGTCCGTACATATTCCATAGTTCATCAACTTTAGAAAGAATTCGTTTCGATAAATTTAATGAAAGTGCTTCTCCACCACACAAAGCTTTTAAAGCAAAAGTTTTTTCCCAACCTGAGTCTAATAACATTTGCCAAGTTGTAGGTGTAGCTTGCATTACCGTAATACCCTCTTTCTCTATTAGTTTTAACATTAGACGTGTGTCCTTTACGGTTTCATCATCTGCTATAATGAGTTCAGCACCTTTGAGTAAT
The DNA here is from genome assembly GCF_044594915.1 of Winogradskyella sp. R77965. Taxonomy (GTDB): domain Bacteria; phylum Bacteroidota; class Bacteroidia; order Flavobacteriales; family Flavobacteriaceae; genus Winogradskyella. The sequence continues at coordinate 1,397,585 of NZ_CP138990.1, forward strand.
GGCGTAAATATTTCTAATCCTGCTATATCAAACGAAATAGTTGTAATAGATAAAAACTTGTCTTTTTCTTCTATACCAGGTCTTTCTAGCATGCTATAAAGAAAATTAACTAAGTTTTTATGGGTTACAGAAACGCCTTTGGGTTTACCCGTAGAACCTGATGTATAAAGTATATAAGCAACATCTGTAGTATTTACTTTAATGTCTAAAGATGTATTTGGAGAGCTTGTAAGATTTGAAAATAAATCATCTAGTATTAATATCTCGGCATCAGTACTTAATTTAGCTTTAAAATCTTTTGTTGTAATCAAAAAATTAGCTTCAGAATCCTCTAGCATATAGTTTAAACGCTGGCTAGGATAACTAGAATCTAGAGGCAAATAAGCAGCTCCAGTTTTCATTATTGCGATCAAGGAAACAATAAGTTCAATAGAACGCGGTAGGCATACACCAACAAAATCTCCGGAACTTACACCTTTAGATGATAACGAATGAGCTAATCGATTAACTTGCTCTTCTAGCTCTCCATAAGTAATTGTCTTATCACCAAATTTTATAGCTTGTTCTTTCCCAAATAGTCCTGCTTTTTGGGAAATTAAATCATGTAATGCAAAATCAGGGTAACTAAATTCGGTATCATTAAGAATTTTATAAGCGGTATCATCTATTTTTACAATTTCCGCAAGCTTATCTTCAGGGTTTTTAATTATCGTTTTAATTACCCCTTCAAAAGTCTTCATCATACCTTCTATGGTAGAAGATTTAAATAGTGATGAATTAAAAGACCATTCTAAATTAAAATTTTCTTCTGTTCCGCTAGCATTTAAAAATATTTCGAAAGCATCAAAAGCTCTTGGATTATTAAGCGCTTTAAACGTTAAGTCTTTAAAATTAACTAGGTTAGTCTTACCAATATCTATGTTAAAAACCACTGGTACTAGTGGTACTCTAGACGGATCTCTTTGTAATGGTAGTTTTTGCAAGAGTTCACCAAAACTTAATTGTTGATGATCGTAAGCATCTAACATTGATAATTTTCTATCCTTTAAATACGTTTTAAAAGATTGATCTGCATCGAGCTTACTTCGTAAAGGCAGCAGATTTACGCAATGCCCAACTAATTGAATCCTCTCTTTAATGCCTTGACCAGCTGAAGGAAGACCAAGCACAATATCATTCTGACCTGTATATTTAAAAAGAAAAATCTCAAATGCAGACAATAGTGTAGTTACAAAACTACAACCTGATTTAATACCAACTTTTTTTAACTGAGCAAGTAATTCTTTGTCTAAAGGAAAATCTTTTTGTTTACTCTTATACGTTCTTAATTTTGGCCTTGTAAAATCTGTTGGCAAATTTAAGACTGGCACAGAATCTTTATATTGATCTAACCAGAAACTTTCAGTCTTGACCTGTTCTTCGCTTCCAACGTACCCCTGATAATCATCAGAGTAAGAACTAAAACTTTCGACTTTTGGGAGTGAAGGAGTTTCATTAGATACGTAAGCAGAATATAAAGCACCTAAATCCTCTAGCATAATCCCAACAGACCAACCATCGCAAATAATATGATGAGCAGTCATAACAAGATGATGTTCTTGTTGTTTAGTTTTAATTAATGCTATTTTTATTAGCGGTCCTTTTATTAAATCAAAAACATAATTAGCATCACTAGATAAGTAATCTGCAAGAGCAGAATCTCTTTCATTCGAAGCCGAAAAATCATGATGCTCAATTTCTACAGGTATATATTTCAATATACTCATAAACCGTCCATCCGGACTGAAAACTGCTCTTAATGATTCATGCCTTTGAACTAAACTTTGTATAGCTCTTTCTAGAGATTCTCTGTGTAATTCCCCTTCTAAAATCAGAGAAAAAGACTCATTATATCCTCTGTTTGCATCTTTACCACCTAATCTACAAGCAATCCATATTTCCGCCTGAGCTTCTGTTATATTTATAACTTTTTCAATAACAGGTCCACTAAACGGATCGAAATTTGAGTGTTTTTTTTGATTGGCTATGGATGATTTCATTTAGTTAAAACTGGTAATTTTCAAATTATACTTCGATTATTGCTATAAATCAATTTGAATATATCCATTCTTCTTCTCTTTATCTTCAACAAACCAGGCAGGGTTTCCTTTGTCGTCAAAGCCTAATTTTGCTCCAGGTAAAGGTGGTCTATTTAATTCATCTGTAAAAACTATTTTACGACTAATCTGTGAATTTGAACTATCTTCTCCCTTAAAAATTCCTGCACTGATTAATTCTTCAATACACTCCTTAAAGGTATTAATTAAATATGTAAGATCTTCATCTGTAAAAGCTGTTGTCATATAACAAGGGAAACCATCCCAAATATGGAAGCCTTTCTCTCTCATTAAAACAAAGAATAACTCTGCATATGGCACATCCTCTAATAGTTTCAATCTCCATAATGAACGATAGTATGCGATATCTAAAGGAAGGCCTTTAGACTTGAAAAATAAAATTAATTCTGTAGCTAAACGCTCAGTTTTTCTGGCTAATTCATCTTGAAGAGCATTACCTTGCTCTTTCATGTGTAAAAGAGACGCCTTAGTTGAAGCTAATGCAAGCGGATGACGAACAAAAGTACCTGCAAAATAAGTTACACCAACCTCTGGAAAGGAATCATCTCCAAATTGCCAGAAACCTCCATCGAGCGCATCCATACATTTTTTACTCCCAGCAATAGCTCCAATAGAAATTCCACCACCAATAACTTTACCGTAAGTTGCCAAATCTGCTTTAATCCCAAATAATTCTTGAGCACCTCCTAAATGCATTCTAAATCCTGTTATGATTTCATCAAAAATCAATAACGTCTCAGATGCTTTAGTAACCTCTCTAACTTCTTTTAAGAAATCTATTGGTATAAGTTCTGGTCTACGACTCTGCACTGGCTCTACAAGAACTGCAGCTATTTCATTTGCACGTTCTTTAATTATAGCTAAACTTTCATCAGTTCCGTAATCTAGTATTAACATGTTCTGCACGGCTTCTGGCATAATACCAGATGCTGCTGGAAATGTTCTAAGCTTTTTAGAACCTCTTACAATAACCTCATCATTAATACCATGATAAGATTTTGAAAATGCTACTATTAGAGAACGACCAGTTACCGTTCTTGCAATACGCATAGCACCTAAAACAGCTTCAGAACCAGTATTACATAATGCAGCACGATCATTACCTGTTATTTCACAAATAAGCTCCGTGACTTCACCTGCTAAAGGGTGTTGAGGACCAACTTCGAAACCAAGATCTATTTGTTTATGTAGTACATCTTTTATAAAATCTGGTTGATGCCCAAACAAACATGCACCAAAACCATTTAAAACATCTATATATTCATTACCATCAATATCCCAAAGACGATTACCAGAAGATTTCTCTACTACAATAGGGTAGACTAGTTCTTTCGTTTGAGGTTTAAAACCAGAAACTACTCTAGGATCTGACATATGACTTCGATGCTTTTGCGCATATGCTTTACTACCTGCTGTCTTTTTGTTATAACTCTTAATCAAATTACTTAAGAACGTACTCTGATCAGAACTCATATCCGTAGATTTTTTCTCAATCTTTGGTGAAGCTCCAAATGGTTTTTGATGCTCTTTCTTCTCTTCTTCTGTACGACTGTCGTTTTTCTCTAAAAGTGGAGACAAAGTGCTTGCAGTTTTTTGTGTTTTAACACTTGGTGTAGTCGCCATATTTGAAGCAGCTGGTGCACTTGGTATAGTGCCAGGAGCATTTCCTTGAAGCAATTCGAGTTGCTGACCTAGTAGTTGTAACTGCTGTGCTATGAGATTCAACGCAGGGTTTTGACCATTTTGTGTTACAACATTAACACTTTGAAATGCATTATTAACTATTGCAGTTGGTTGTTGTACAGACGAAGGTTGAACAGAATTGGCTTCCACTGCGGGAGCAAAACGATCTGCTGGCAATACCTTATCTAAATGTTCAGCTAATAAATCTGGTGTTCCAAATTCATCATTAAGCTGTCTAAACGTAATAGGTACATTGAACTCATTTTTACAAGTAATAGCCATTTGCGTTAAGACAAGTGAATCGAGACCTAGTTCTAAAAAGCTTAGTTCGGCATCATTAGTCTCAATTTCTATACCTGAATTATCTTCAATAATATTGGCTATTTTTTTAAGAATTAAGGGCTTTCTCATAATCTCAATATTGGTATTTGGTTTGGGGTCTAAAATTATATTTTCTACAATTTCAATTTTTGGTGCTACAGATTTAGTTGTCTGCTCAACAGCAATTGGATCTAACCAACAAGGTTTACGATCAAAAACATAGGCAGGCAACCAAACTTTCTGTCTTGTTTGTTTGTCATAATATGCGTTCCAGTTAGGTTCTACTCCATGCATCCAAAGATCACCAAGAGCAGTCAAAACTGTATAATTCGAATCTTCACCTTCCTTAGGACTTGTTAAACTAGAAATAGAAGCTAAAGATTTTAAACCTTTCTTTTGCTGTGATAAAGTTGTTAACGCACGGCCAGGACCTATCTCTAAGAGTACTGGATCTTCTAATCTCAAGACAGTATCCATTGCACCAGAGAAATTCACAGCTTCTCGTAAATGATTTGTCCAATATTTAGAACTTATCGCTTCAGAATCCGTAAGCCATTCTCCTGTTACTGTAGAAACAATAGGCAAACGAGGTACATTTAAAGTCACTTTTTTAACTTCATCTTCAAAAGCCTCCAGCACAGGATCCATCATAGTAGAGTGAAAGGCATGACTTGTTAATAAAAGCATATTCGCAATACCTTCAGCAGTTAATACTTTAGCAAAATCTTCAATAGCATTATCAGGACCAGATACAACACATAAGCGATCCGAATTAATGGCAGCCATAGAAAGTGTCTCTGGAAGTAATTCTTTAACACTATCTAAATTTGCTCTAACCGATAACATACTTCCACCAGGAAGCTCACTTACTAATTTTCCACGAACAGTTATTAAGTGTAAAGCGTCTTCTAAAGAGAAGATTCCAGCTAAATGTGCCGCAACAAATTCACCAATACTATGTCCGCAAAGTAGTGTTGGTTTAATTCCCCAACTGATCCAAAGTTGTGATAGTGCATACTCTACAACAAATAAAGCAGGTTGTGTGTACTGCGTGTCTTTCAACTTTTCTTCAGCTTCTGGTGAATTAGTTTCAGGATAAATTATATGTCTTATATCTAACTTTAAATCGGCTTTCAATAGTTCTGCACAATGATCTACCGCATCTCTAAAAACAGTTTCACAATCATAAAGTGCCTTACCCATTTGTAGGTATTGAGAACCTTGTCCTGGGAATAAAAATGCTAATTCACTAGGAATCACTTTTATTGTATTTGTTTTTATAGCTTTAGAATCTTCAGAACTTAATAAGCCATGAGCTTCATCATTATTACTTGCTATGGCAAAACTTCGATGTTTAAATGCATCTCGAGTTGCGGTTAAAGAATATGAGATGTCTGCAAGAGGTATTTCTTGATTCGTCTTTAAATAATCACTTAATGCATTTTTATAACCATTTTGGCTGTTTTCTGATTTAGCTGACCAAGTAACAAGTTGTAAAGGTCTACTTAAATCCTTCTGTACTTTCTTTTCAGCTTCATACTCTTCTAGAACGATATGCACATTTGTACCACCAACTCCAAAAGAGCTGACACCAGCACGTCTAGGAGTATCAGATTCCCATTTACTCAATTTATTGTTGACAAAAAACGGGCTATTTTCAAAATCAATTGCCGGATTTGGCTTCTCAAAGCCTAAAGACGCAGGAATTTGTCTATGTTTTAAAGCTAAAGTCGTTTTGATTAAACCTGCCACACCAGCAGCTGCTGTAAGGTGTCCTATATTACTTTTAATAGAACCTATAGCACAATATTGGTTAGAATCTTGTTCACCAAAAGCTAATCGAAGACCTTCAATTTCAATTGGATCACCCAAAGGTGTTGCGGTTCCGTGTGCTTCTATATAACTTATATCAGAAGGCTTAACATCAGCATCTAATAATGCGCTACTTATGGCACCAGCTTGCCCTTCTATGCTTGGAGACGTAAAACTACCTTTTTCGCCACCATCGTTATTAAGACCTATTCCTTTTATAACACCATGGATAATATCGCCATCGCGTTTAGCATCTTCTAAACTTTTAAGAAGCACTACTCCTGCTCCATCGCAAAACATGGTTCCGGTAGCATTGGCATCAAAAGTTCGACATTGTCCATTAGCACTTAACATCGACCCTTCTTGGTATAAATGACCACTATACATTGGAGAAGTTACACTAGAACCTCCAGCTAATGCAACATCACAATGTCCATTACGTATAGACTCAACTGCTTGCGCAATTGCTAGTAAAGATGTTGAACAGGCAGAATGTACACTTACAGCCGGACCTTTTAAATTTAAATGGTATGCTGTACGTGTAGCAATATAGTCTTTATCATTAATTGTATTGGCTTGTACAGGGCCGATTTGACTCATTAGTTCCTTATTCGGAAATACATTATTAAGATAGTAGGTATTGTAATAAACACCTGCATACACACCAATCTTTCCATCATAATGTTTTGGTAGATATCCCGACTGCTCTAAAGCCTCCCAAGATATTTCTAAAAATAAGCGCTGTTGTGGATCCATCGCTGATGCGAGTTTTGGGTTGAGCCCAAAAAATTTAGCATCAAAAGTTTTAGCAGAAGGTATAATACCTCTTGCACCAACATAAAGTGGATTATTACGCAACGCTTCTGGCAAACTTTTATCTAATTCTTCTGGTGTAAAAAACGAAATGGTTTCTTTACCATCTCTTAAGACTTCCCATAACTCTTTAATTGAGTTTGCTCCAGGAAAACGTCCTGCCATTCCAATAATAGCAATATCGCTATTTGTTTGTCTCTTATTCTTTCTTTTCGATGATGTTAAAGTTGATTTATCTTTGTCGGGCTCTAAAAATTTAGCAAGTCCAGAAATCGTAGGATGCTGGTAAATCTTTGTTACTGGTAACTCTGATTTTAGTTGTTTAGCAATTTCAACAGCTACTTTTTTTGTTAAAAGTGAGTTTCCACCCATTTCAAAAAAGTTATCATCAATACCAATCTGTGGTATGCCTAAGGCATTACTCCAAATTTTTGCTATTTCTTTTTCTGTTGCTGTCTTAGCTTTTCGTAATGGAGGAGCATCAACAGAACGTTGAAATTCTGGAACAGGTAAATTCTTTTTATCAATTTTGCCATTTGTTGTTACCGGAAAATCATCTACCCACATTATTAATGAAGGTACCATATATTCCGGAAGCACTTCAGACAGCTGATTTTTTACATTATTAGAATCTTTAATTTCATTTTCAGATTCTATATAAGCTACTAATTTTGCCTCACCAAAATGACTACTAGAAATAACACTAGCACGTTTAATATTTGGAAGTATATTAATAGCTGCTTCTATTTCTCCTAATTCTAAACGATAACCACCAATTTTAACCTGTTCATCTTGTCGTCCTATAAATTCTATATTACCATCTGGAAGCCATTTTGCTAAATCACCTGTTTTATACATCAAACCATCTTGCTCAAATGGATTTTCGACAAAACTTTTCACTGAAAGTTCAGGTAAGTTTAAATATCCTTTAGCTAAAGCAATACCTGATAGATATAAATTACCCGCAGTTCCTACAGGTAATATTTCTAAATCTTCAGATAAAATATGAACTTTTGTGTTTTGTATAGGCTTACCTATTGTTAGTAAATTACCATGATTATCTTCTGGAGAATATTTATACAACATGGACGTAACTGTAGTTTCAGTAAGACCATAAGCATTATAAAAATCACATATTTTACTTAATTTTTGTGCTAATTTTAAAGAACACGTCTCTCCACCTGCAACAATCCTTTTAAGTGTCTTTATTTGCGATAAGCCTTCAATAGTTTCAAGGTAACTTGGTGTACAATTTAAATGTGTAATTGAGTTTTTTTTAATAAAATCAAGAAGTGTATGATTTTTTAATGTTTGTTTATCGACAATTACTGTTGCAGCACCATTAAAAAGAGCTAAAAATATTTGTTCTATGGAAGCGTCAAAAAAGTAGTTAGAAAACTGTAATATCCTTTCTGTGCTATCTAGACCATAGTTTTGAGTCTCACCAACGATAAGATTAACCACAGAATTATTCTTAATCATTACACCTTTTGGATTACCTGTAGTACCAGAAGTATACATGATGTATGCAAGATCGCTAGGATTTGTATCTATATTTAAAAGCTTAGTATCATATTGCTCTTTTGAAGTGCTGAATTTTTTAACAATAGAATCATCAATAGTAAATTTACAATTGCTATCCGTTTTAATAAATTCTTTTCTTAAACTTGGAGAATCAACATCTATAGGCACATATGTTGCACCTGCTTTTAGGATACCTAAAATACTTATGACTATCCATTCGCTTCGCTCAATCATTAGACCAACAAAGTCATTTGGTTTTATATTGTGATTGGTAATTAAGTAACTTGCGAAATCATTAGAGATAGAATCTAATCCTTTAAAATCAATTTCTCTATTATCATATACGACTGCTATATTGTTAGGAGTACTTTTAACCTGCTCTAAAAATAGATCAACAATTGTTTTGTCACTAGGAAAATCAGACCTCGTGTTGTTAAATTTTTCAATCGATTCAATGATTTCTTTTCTGGTTGAATCCATAATATAACGTTATAACTTTTTAAAGAATTAAACAATTAGTATAATCTTTAAATGTCAATTAATATTAAAATAGAGAGGGATTTATTAGGGTTAAGTAAATCTAACGCTAATTTTTACTTAGGTAAAAACTTTTAGTTATATCGCAATTTTCTTAGTTTAATAACAACTAGTTTTAATATAAGATTAGAATATACGTATTAGTATAATTATACTTAGATATATCTCTTCTGTATGAACTTAGAGTTTAGTAACCTACTAATAGCCATGTAGTTTGGTTTAAATTTTATTCTGTCACCAACTTTGTATTTTGTCATACCCGATTTTGTTTTGTTATCTCCTAAATCAATAACAAACATATCTGAGGTAGCACCTATGTAAGACATACTATCTTCAGTTTCTATGTCTTTTTTATCTACATCTAATAATCCGAAATCTAAAATTGCTCTGAAAGATGCAATCGCAGTATTATCGTCTTTGTGAGTGCTGGTAGCGCTAGCTACTTTTTTTTCTTCAAGCTCTATAATATTTGCATAAAACTCAAATATATCTGTATGTAGATCTTTAAATTTTTTATTTTTTAAAGGAATAATGCCTAGAAAAGCAGCCTCCCCTATTCTAAAATGATTGATGTCTTCGGGTAACACAGCATTTTCTAATAATGGAAGTGTAACCGATGTACCACCTGATAAAAGTTCTAGGTTTTTATTGAACTTATCTGATATTAGTTCTTTTTTTAGCGATAATTCATTTAAAATATCATAAGTGGGCTCTGCAGTATGCATGCATCCCAAATTGGTACCAATACCAATGACTTCGATATTAGATAGGTCATAAACACTTTTATAAAACTCAATTACATCATCACTATTTACTCCCTCTCTTAAATCACCTAACTCAACCATAATAATGATTTTGTGAATCACGTTTTTCTTTTTTGCAGATACATTTAACGCTTCAATAGTGGAAAATGATGTGTTTAAAGAAATGTCTGCATAATCTACAACATCATCAGCATATATGCCTTCAGGTGGTTTAATATAAAATGTTTTAAGATGAGGAAATGATGCTCTCAAGTCACGTAGACTGGTTAATCTTGAGTCTCCAATCGAGTCTATACTTTCAATTACATCCTGAGTCAGAATCGTTTCAAAAAAAGTTTTATCTCCAGAAAATAATTTGGTAATTAAACACCATTCTTTGTTATGCCTATCAAAATAACTACTGAGATACTTAATATTTTGCTTTATCTTCTCTGTATGTATTATTAGCTCTGCCATTGCATTTTCCTCTTACACAAAATTGTAAAAATTTATTTAAAGATTTTTCTATTAATAAGTTTTACTTAACAACTTAGTATTTACTTATTTCTGTTTTTTTAGTCGCATTTCTAAATATGGGTTCGTAAATCCTAACTTTTGATATAGAAACTTTGCTGGGTTATCAAAATCGCAATGTAATGCTATATCGCCCTCACTATTATCTATAGCATATTGTAATAGTTTTTGTCCTATTCCATTTCCTCTGTAGTCTTTATGGGTCGCTATATAAACTAAAATATTTTCTGGAATGTATTCATCCATTCCAGTTTTATTCATAACAATTGCACTAACAATTTTATTATCTTCTTTCATTAGAAACACATAACCACCTAAACTAGGGCGATCTTTTGCAGCATAGTCTATAGCTTTTTTTACAGCACTTAAAGGATCCCCATATTTCTCCAAATGTGTAAATATAAAGTTCGCGACCCTATCCTTTTCTGAAGCATCTATTTTATTAAAATCGTCATATGTGGTTATCTTCATTTTCTAATTATTTATATATAATTTCGGTCTACCTTACCTGAGGTATCGCAACAATTTATAGAGCATTTTGTTATAAATACTAGGAATACTTTTTTTTATTCTGTCAAGTCTGTAGCAAATACTATTATTTACACCTGTAAAGTCTGTAATATTCGTTTACATTCACAATGGAATGTTTATGATGTAGAATATTTGTATCGGAAATGATACTGTAATTGTCAATTAAGATTTTTTGAGGCACTTTTTTCATTTATTGATATTAATAGCTTGATTCTAAGTAAATATAACGGAAGTGAAATTTATTATCTAATTTATTTCTTTATAAACCCTAAAAAATCGGTAACTTGAAGACTATAAGATAATTACGTTATAAAAAATCACAACTTAATTATTAATTGATATTCTAATAATTACAGCTTTTTTTAGTCTCTAAAAATTCTTTGCTCCTACAACAGTCATATGGTTTAGCTGACCTGATTCCTTTTTTTGCTCATGATGCCAAATCTTAAATCCTGCATCCTTAAAAAGCTTTATATAATTATGAGAAAAGGAAGATTCAACTCCATAAATTTGAGAATTTGGATTCATCTCCCAATTATGATCATGACCGTTCGGCTCTATAGCAAAGAACATTACATTGCCCATGCTATTAAGTTTTCTAAAAAATTGAACTAATTGTTGCTGCGTGAAATATTCTAACACTCCTCTAAAGGTCAAAAAGACAACATTTTCTTGATCTTGTTCTTCTATCCATTCCAATACATCTGCGGCAAGAAACTCTAGTTTAGAATTGGTTCCATAATTAGACGTGTTAACGTCTGTTTGACCTTTACTTAGATCAATTCCAATCATATGGTCTACCTCTGGTAATCTATGAGATAAATAATCTAAAACACTGCCGTTGCCAGTTCCAATTTCAACTAATTTATTAAATTTCAACGCTTCTTTTGCGATCTGATTTTCAAGTGTATTAAGTATAGACTTATAACCTGGGAGATGTGTATTCTCTAAATTATTTTCTGTTCTATTTACAAAATCATCGCCTTGCTCTGCCCAATATGTTTGATGTAATTTTGCTAAAGCATCATAATCTTGGTTCTTCTCCATCTTCCTTAGAATAAACCTCCGCATTAAACGTTCGGTTGAAGTTAAATTATCTTCCCATACTAGAGTCATACCCTTTTTAGAGAGTTCATCTACTTTTTTTGGTCGTAATAAAACAAGTGTTCTACCTACTGTATTTGTAAGTATATCTACAAGAGCAGATCTGATTTTTCTTTTCATAATAACACCAAAAAACTTAAAATTATGTTTATCATTTACAATGTTTTATGTTAAGCATTATTTTATTAATGATTTAAATTAGTAAAGTTTACTATTTTTTTAAGCATTAACTGCTCTAGATTGTATATCATTTTTTTTCTTTTTTATGAGATAATCCAAACCCCATAAGCCTAACATGCTTAAAAAATAAATGATACCAAAGGCTGTGTATGTTGGAGCACCTCCATTTGTAGGTGCAATTGGGAATGATACCAAGGTCAAATTAACCATAGACTGTAATATAAGTACACAAATACCACTTTTAGTATTACTGTAGATAAAAGCACACATACCAGCAACACCAAACATAAAAATAAATGCAGATACTATTGGAATTTCAGGTAATATACCCTCACCTAAAAGAATTACAGGAACGAACCACAAAGCCCAGAAAACGGCAACAACTTGACCTGCATAGAAGGGTTTTATAATTTTAGATAATTCACGAATACAATAACTAACCCACACAACTTCTCCAAGAAAAGCCCATACAAAATAAGCAACGTAGGATCTAAAAGGATGAGTTTTCATATGAAAAAACGAATCATCATAATAGACACCTTTTAATAGCAAGGTTATAGTAGCTATTGTTGCCGGAAAAATTAATGCTAAAAGATACCACTTAGGGTGAACCTTCCAAATTAGCATAGGCTTAAACAAATTTAAGACCCCTTTAATCCCTCTAGTGTATAGTAACAAACAGATTAAAATAAATAACAGAATAATAAAACGGCCAGTATTATAAGTAGATTCAGATATAAGACCTTCAATTCTTGACTGAACAAAAGGTATATTTACCAAAGGGCAAAGCACTAAAAAGATCCAAACTTCATATTTTTTTATAAAATTACCCATAGCTTTTTAAATTAAAATATGTCTTATGACAGTGTACTATTATTATTTTTCCTAGAATAAAGTGAGATTCTCTAATTTGTGCTAAAACAATAACAATGAAAAATTATCGTGCTATAAACAAAATCAGAAACAATTAAGTGTTTGAAAATCAAACTTATATTCAAATTACAAAAGACCAATGCAATTTTATTAAAAATAAATATAGCAGCATCTTTTATTCTATAAAAAGTAAAAATCTAAGTTTAGTGGTTGAAGGCAAAAATTGTAAAAATTCTATAATAATGTAAGTTTTAGCTAGCCATTACTTTTCCCTAATACTAATGTCATTTCCCGATACAAAAATTAGCAAAAATATTACCCAATAAGTCATCATTAGTAATTTCGCCTGTAATCTCACCAAAGTGATATAAGGCTTGGCGAATATCTATAGCCAATAAATCCCCTGATAAACCAGTTTCTAAACCATGTTGTACTTTCTGGATTTCTTCAAAAGCCTTTAAGAGCGCATCATAATGTCGAGAATTGGTGACAATAGTTTCGTTATTTCTAAGTGCACCTGTATTTATTAAGTTGAGAAGTGAATTGGTTAATTGCTCAACACCAAAACCAGTTTTAGCAGATAATAATAAGACATCTGGAATTGTTGCATTAATTTTTGCTAATTGAATATCATCAAGAGCATCTATTTTATTTGCTATGACTAACAAAGGTTTTTGTGGATGTTTGTTTCGTATTTTTTCAATCTCTATTCGCACGGATTCGAGATCTTTAATACTATTCTTAGCATCAAACAAATAAATAGTCACTTGAGACTGCTCAATTTTTTCGAATGTCTTTTTAATTCCGATAGATTCAACAATATCTTTGGTTTCTCGAATTCCTGCAGTATCAATAAATCGAAAACCAATGCCTCCTATAGAAATTTCATCTTCGATGGTATCTCGAGTCGTTCCTGCTATTTCAGAAACTATAGCTCTATCTTCGTTTAACAATGCGTTTAGCAAAGTCGACTTACCAACGTTAGGCTCTCCAACAATGGCAACAGGAATGCCGTTCTTTATGACATTACCAACAGCGAAGGAATCTACGAGACGCTTCAATACAAAAGTGATTCGTTCTATAAGCTCCTTAAACTGAGTTCTATCTGCAAATTCTACATCTTCTTCTGCAAAATCGAGTTCTAATTCAATTAAAGACGCAAAATTTAATAGCTCCTCACGAAGCTTTGCAATTTCAGAAGAAAAACCTCCACGCATCTGCTGCATAGCAATCTGATGAGACGCTTCATTATCACTAGATATTAAATCTGCAACAGCTTCTGCCTGACTCAAATCTAGTTTCCCATTTAAAAAAGCACGTAGCGTAAATTCACCAGCTGTTGCCATTCTACAACCTTGTCTTAAAAACAACTGAATGATTTCTTGCTGAATGTAAGATGAACCATGACAAGATATTTCTATAACATCTTCACCTGTGTAAGAATTCGGATTTTTAAAAATAGATACCAAAACCTCATCTATTGTGCGTTCACCATCAACAATATGCCCTAAATGAATGGTATGTGTGCTTTGCTGATTTAAAACCTTATTAGAAACTGATTTAAAATTTTGCGAAGCCATACCAATGGCATCATTACCAGATAGACGTATTACAGCAATGGCTCCGCTACCAGAAGGAGTTGCTAAAGCTACAATAGTATCATTATGCATAGTTAATCTGCTTTACTACAAAAGTATTGTAAAATATTATGATTTTTATAAAATGGCTATGGTCAATTTTAAGATTTTATGTGCTCAGTATGTGTCAATTTTTCGACTTAATTTAAATAGTAATCCTCATCAAAAATTATTAAGACAGTTAATTGAGTTTTCCTGTTTTATACAGTACAAATAATATAATAATAGGTACCGCCAACAAACCTATATGACCTAAATCAGTTTTAAATAAACTAGGTAACAGTATTAGTGTGACTACATATCCTCCTACTGCACCACCAAAATGAGCATCGTGTCCAATGTTTCCTATTCTTTTTTTCATACCATAAATTGAGTATAATAGATAGCCGATACCAAACACATAACCTGGAATTGGTATAGGTACAAAGAACATATACAAACTCATTTCTGGTTGTAACAATATAGCAGCATATAAAACACCAGTTACTGCTCCACTTGCTCCTACTGCACTATACCAATATTCTTCCTTGTGAAAATATAAGGATAGTAAATTTCCAAATATTAAGCTTGCAACATAAATGATTATAAAATTTAATTGACCAAGTTCAAATATTACCGCATCCGCAAAGAAATAAAGCGTAAACATATTAAAGAATAAATGTGTAGTATCAGCATGCAAAAAACCTGAACTAAACATACGTATTTGCTCGCCTCTTCTTATACTACCTATATTAAATTTATACTTTTCAAAAAACAAACGATCATCAAATCCTTTAAAAGACATGATAACGTTTGCTGCAATTATTGCAATTGTAACTGGATCTAAGTTCATAAAACTGTCTATTGATTCAAATATAATATATTTGCGCTTTAGAAAGAACATGCTTCTATGCAACTTATTGCCTATATTTTAGTTTATCCTATCCTTTGGTTAATTTCCAATCTACCGTTTAGATTGCTCTATGGACTATCGGATATACTTTGCTTTTTTTTATATCGTGTATTTGGTTATAGAAAATCTACAGTAAAAGAGAATCTGCGTTTAGTCTTTCCAGAAAAATCTGATAAAGAAATTTCTATTTTAACAAGTAAATTTTATCACCATCTATGTGATTTGATTTTAGAAGCTATTAAATCGTTATCTATCTCTAAAGATGAAATGCAAAAACGCTTTGTATATACCAATATTGAGAAAATTAAGGCGTTAGAATCTCAAAACAGAAGTGTTTTACTCATGTGCTCTCACTATGCAAATTGGGAATGGTCTGTGGTTATACAATGTCATATTAAACATAAAGGGTACGCTATATATAAGCGTCTAAGAAATAAATATTTTGATAAACTCGTAAGGCGTATGCGTGCAAGATATAATGCATATTTAATTACTACAAAAGAGACTATTTCCACCTTAACCGAACTAAAATCTAATGGTGATTTATTTGTCGCTGGTTTCGCGGCTGATCAATCACCTAAAAAAAACAAAGCGCATTATTGGAGAGAATTTATGGGAATAAAGGCGCCTGTAATTACAGGACCAGAAATGATAGCTAAGCGTTTGGATGTGCCAGTAATGTTCTTTAGAATTGATAAAGTAAAACGTGGTTATTATGAAGCCACTATTGAAGAAGTCATTATGAATCCTAAAGAATTAGCCGAGAATGAACTTACAGATAGATTTATAGACTACATCGAAAAGCAAATTTATGAAAAGCCCGAGTATTACTTGTGGACGCATAAACGCTGGAAACATAGAGATGATATTCCGCCAGAATTTCAATAGTACAATCTAATCCAAATCAAACCAAACATCAACATTAGTAGCAGAACAGGGTTTATCTAAAAGTGATTTATGAACAAACTCATTATTACATTTTGAGTACTCATATTCCTTAGCCCAAGCTTCATGATTTTTAGCTAAATCAATAATACTATCACAAACATAATTTATTTCGGCGTTAGTAGTCGTTGGATGAATAGACATTCGAATCCAACCTGGCTTGCGCACTAAGTCTCCTATTGATATTTCATTTGTTAACTCGTGAGACATTTTCTGATCCACATGTAGTAAAAAATGACCATAAGTACCTGCGCAACTACAGCCTCCTCTAGTCTGAATTCCAAATCTATCATTCAATAGCTTTACTCCAAGATTATAGTGCAAATCATCAATATAAAATGAAATAACACCTAAACGCTCTTGATGCTGACCAGCAAGTATATTAATATTCTCAACGCCATTTAACTTTTTAAATACGGTACCAACCAATTCATGCTCACGTTTAAGCATATTAGTCACTCCCATCTGTTCTTTTAATTTAATGGAAAGTGCTGTCTTTATAGTTTGAAGAAAACCTGGTGTACCACCATCTTCTCTATCCTCTATATTATCTATGTATTTATGTTCTCCCCAAGGATTTGTCCAGCTTACAGTACCACCTCCTGGACAATCGGGAATCATGTTTTTATATAACTTCTTGTTGAATACCAAAACACCTGAAGTTCCTGGGCCACCTAAAAATTTGTGAGGTGAAAAGAATATAGCATCTAACTGTGCTTCTTCATCTTCAGGATGCATATCAATGGCAACATAAGGTGCAGAACACGCAAAATCAACAAAACAAACTCCACCATGCTTGTGCATTAATTTCGCAATTTTATGATGTGGATTCTGTATGCCCGTAACATTAGAGCCACCAATGATAGAAGCAATCTTAATTGTACAGTCTTTGTATTGGATGAGTAACTTTTCTAAGTTTTTTAGACTAAATAAACCATTTTCATTTGGTGGAACAACTTCAACCTTAGCCATAGTTTCTAACCATGAGGTCTGATTAGAGTGGTGTTCCATATGTGATACGAACACCACTGGTCGCATCTCATCAGGAATCTTTGTATAATCCTTTAAATTCTCAGGGACTTTTAAACCAAGAATACGTTGGAATTTATTGACTACACCAGTCATACCATTACCAGACACAATCAAGACATCATCATCATTACAATTCACATGGTCTTTAATAATCTGTTTGGCTTTATGATAAGCTTTAGTCATTGCCGTACCAGAGACTGTGGTTTCAGTATGTGTATTAGCAACAAAAGGTCCAAATTCGTTACAAAGCTTTTCTTCTATTGGTCTATATAAACGCCCAGAAGCGGTCCAATCTGTATAGATAATTTTCTGTTCTCCATAAGGTGAAAGAAATGTTTGATTCTGACCTATGATATGATTTCTAAACTGATTGAAGTAAGCTTCTAAATCAGTAATTTCTATAGTATGAGTTTCAGAAATCATAGTTAATATTCTTAAATTATATCAAACTGTCACATTGAGCGCAGTCGAAATGGATTGAAGTTCAGAACCCTTAAGTTTCTCGACTACGCTCGAAATGACAGAGAAATAGTCTTCAAATTTAATTTCATTCAAAGATACTAAATATTAGCTACAGCCTTAATTTCGGCAATAAAACGATCTGCTAAAGTATCAGCAGCATCTTGAGATGGCGCTTCAGTATAAATTCTAATAATGGGCTCTGTATTACTCTTTCGTAAATGCACCCAACTATCAGCAAAGTCAATTTTTACACCATCAATAGTGGTTAATTTTTCATGACTATAATTAGATTCCATAGTACTTAAAATACCATCAACATCCAATCCTGGCGTTAGTTGTATTTTCTTTTTGCTCATGTAATAATTAGGATACGTCGCTCTAAGCTCACTAACTTTCATTTTCTTTTCAGCCAATAAACTCAGAAATAAGGCCACTCCAACTAAAGCATCACGACCATAATGAGAATCTGGGTAAATGATACCGCCATTACCTTCACCTCCAATAACTACATTGTTCTTCTTCATTAGAGTCACAACATTAACTTCTCCTACTGCACTAGCCTCATACATACCACCATGCTTTTCAGTAACATCTCTTAAAGCTCTTGTAGAACTCATGTTACTTACAGTATTCCCTGGATTCTTACTCAATACATAATCAGCACAAGCTACCAATGTATATTCTTCACCAAACATTTCACCTGTCTCATCCATAAATGCTAAACGATCTACATCAGGATCTACAACAATACCAAAATCAGCACGCTCTTTTACAACCGCTTTTGCTAAATCACCTAAGTGTTCTTTTAAAGGTTCTGGATTATGAGGAAAATGACCTGTTGGATCACAGTATAATTTCACAGGATGTACACCTAAGCGCTCCAATAATAAAGGAATAGCAATACCTCCTGTAGAATTCACACCATCAACAACAACTTTAAAATTAGCATCTTCAATTGCTTTTTTATTAACCAATGGTAGTTCTAAAACTTCATCGATATGCAAATCGATGTAAGCTTCATTCTTAGTAATCTTACCCAAATCATCAACTTTAGCAAAATTCATAGTGTTAGACTCAGCAATCTCTAAAATTTTCTGACCCTCTTCTCCATTCAAAAATTCACCTTTGGCATTCAAAAGTTTTAAGGCGTTCCATTGCTTTGGATTATGACTTGCAGTTAAAATAATTCCTCCATCAGCATGTTCCATTGGCACAGCAATTTCTACTGTAGGAGTCGTTGACAAACCTAAATCAATAACATGAATGCCTAGACCTACCAAGGTATTCATGACTAAATTCTGAATCATTTCACCAGAAATCCTAGCATCTCTTCCAACGACTACACGATAGTTTTCTTTATCACGTTGTTGCTTTAACCATGTGCCATATGCTGCTGCAAATTTAACCGCATCGATCGGAGTTAAATTCTCATCAACTGGTCCACCAATGGTGCCACGAATTCCTGAAATAGATTTTATTAATGTCATATCCTTTAATTTTCAGCAAATATAATATCTTAATCGAATATTATGAATTCGAATTTGTAAATTCGACAAATGAATTTCTTAGCACACATTTATCTGTCTAGTGACAATGAACTATTAACCATAGGTAACTTTTCGGGTGATGGTGTAAGAGGTAAAGATTACACACGTTTTCCTGTGGCAATGCAAGCAGGTATTCAGCTACATCGCGAAATTGACACTTTCACTGATGCGCATCCAGTTGTAAGACAAAGTACCAAACGTTTACATAAAAATTACGGACATTACAGTGGAGTGATTGTGGATATTTTTTATGATCACTTTTTGGCTAAAAATTGGAAAGTATATTCAGAAATACAGTTTTCTGACTACATTGATAACTTCTATGAAAGTCTAGTAAGACACCATGACCATTTACCTGAACGTTTTAAAAAAATGACCCCAATCATGATTGAAGGTAATTGGCTGTTAAGCTATGCTACTATTGATGGTATTCAGCTCGTTTTAAATGGAATGAACAGAAGAACAAAAGGACGCTCAAAGATGAATAAAGCGACTAAAGAACTACGAGAAAATTATGAAGCTTTTGAACAAGATTTTACCGAATTCTTTAAAGATCTTATTGCATTTAGTACAGAAAAACGTTTAGAAATAGAAAAACAATTTAACATATGAATCGTGTCCTTGTCTTTTTAATTGCAGTATTACTAAGTTTAACAAGTTGCAAAACGGATAGATCACAATCTAATTCTAAAACAAATAACAAAGGGCTCATTGCCAAAAACGCAATGGTCGTAAGTGCGCGTGCAGAAGCATCAAAGATTGGTAATGATATTTTAAAACAAGGTGGTAATGCTTTTGATGCTATGTTTGCTACAGAAATGGCACTTGCCGTAGTTTATCCTTATGCTGGCAATCTTGGTGGCGGCGGATTTCTAGTCTATCGCCTCAATACTGGTGAAGTCGGATCATTAGACTATCGGGAAAAAGCTCCACTTGCTGCTCACAAAGACATGTATCTTGATGAACTTGGTAATGTCATAAAAGACAAAAGTACTATCGGAGCTCATGCTGTAGGAGTACCTGGAACTATCGCTGGAATCTTTGCAGCGCACAAAAAATTCGGTAGCCTACCGATAGATGAATTATTAAAACCTGTGATTGCCTTAGCGCAAGAAGGCTTTATTGTGACTCAAAAACAGTACGATAAATTTGTTCATTATGACAGTATTATCACGGCCGTTAATGGCAAACAAACGCTTATTAATAAATCTGTAGCTGCAAAATACCGATTAAAAAATGAAGCTTTAGCAGAAACTTTACAACGCATTTCTAAAAACGGGCGAGACGAATTCTATAAAGGAGAAACCGGAAAAAAACTGGTGAATTATCTACAATCTAAAGGCAGTATTATGACGCTAGAGGATTTGGAATTCTATGAAGCTGTTTGGAGAACACCTGTACAATTTAGCTACGATGATCTCAACATCATTTCAATGGGACCTCCGTCTAGTGGTGGCTTGTGTTTGGCACAAATAATGAAAATGATAGAACCGTATGATATTGGACAATACGAACATAATTCTCCAGAAGCAATTCAAGTGATGGTAGAAGCCGAAAAACGAGCTTATGCAGATCGCAGTTATTATTTAGGTGATCCGGATTTTGTAAATATTCCAATTAACGATTTATTAGATTCTACGTATTTGAATACCCGAATGGAAAACTTTTCATTTGAAAACATAACACCTTCCGATTCTATATCCTATGGTATACTTTCTAATTACACCATGGAAGTTTCCGAATATGCTCAATATCAGGAACCCGAAGA
Organism: Winogradskyella sp. R77965; assembly: GCF_044594915.1. Taxonomy (GTDB): domain Bacteria; phylum Bacteroidota; class Bacteroidia; order Flavobacteriales; family Flavobacteriaceae; genus Winogradskyella. Next base: position 1,418,640 of record NZ_CP138990.1, read on the forward strand.
AACCACGCACTACTCTATTGTCGATTCCTTTGGAAATGCAGTCTCCGTAACAACAACCTTAAATAGCGGTTATGGATCGAAACTATTTGTAGATGAGCTCGGATTTTTCTTAAATAATGAAATGGACGATTTTAGCAGTAAACCAGGCGTTCCAAATGTATATGGTCTTATTGGTGGTGAAGCCAACAGTATTGCACCGCAAAAAAGAATGTTAAGTGCCATGACACCTACAATTGTTGAAAAAGACGGAAAGTTATTTATGGTCTTAGGAACACCAGGAGGTTCCACCATTATTACGTCAGTTTTACAAACCATTTTAAATGTTCACGAATTTGAAATGACCATGCAAGACGCTGTAGATGCAGCGCGTCTGCACCATCAGTGGCTACCAGATCAAATCCGTATGGAAGTCGATTTATTTTCTGAAGACTTAAAACAAAAGCTCACAAACAAAGGCTATTTTATTAATGAAGAAGCTGCACCAATCACCGCAAGAGTTGAAGCCATTCTCGTTTTAGATAATGGTACTTTAGAAGGAGGAGCTGATTATCGAGGTGATGATACTGCCGTTGGATTTTAACCATCTGTCATTGCCAAACACACCGTCATTGCGAACGAGGAACGAGTGTGGCAAATGCGTAGCATTCATGAAAACCATATAAAAAACAATAAAAAAAATGAATAATCTCTTGAAATGAAATCACAACCATTAAACAGATTGCCACGCTATGCTCGCAATGACAATTCATTCTTATTTTAGTCACACCAAAAAGCATCATAACATAACCCAAACCACAATCGCACTTGAAATTCCGACAAAGTCGGAAGCAACGATTTTCAGAAATAATGAGCAGGAAAGATTGATAAAAGCCTCAAGCAAGGATTGAAAATTAAATCTTTAATTTAGTCCTAAAATTATCATGTCTTAGCGAATGGCGCTTTAGCGATTTCCTAACAAATCGTTTTGACTTTTTGATTCGTTTTGTGTCAAGACAAAATGAAGATATATAATGTTTTTAACATCATTTTAAAATATACACCATCACTAAATTGTATATTTATACTCATCAAATCTGATAGCTAACTTACTTTATAAAACCAACTAAAATGAAACAATTTATTGTTGCACTAGCATTCTGCTATTCACTATTCACCTTTTCTCAAGGCACACAACTATTAAGACAACCAACATTACACGGAGACGACGTCGTTTTCGTATACGCTAATGATCTATGGAAAGCTTCTGTTAACGGAGGTACTGCCATTAGACTTACCAGCGACGATGGTTACGAATCGAGTCCACATTATTCTAATGATGGCAAACACATTGCATTTACTGCACAGTACGATGGCAATGTCGATGTCTTTGTTATGCCTTCCGAAGGTGGAGAACCTAAACGTCTTACATTTCATCCTTCAGGAGATTTTGTGCAAGGTTGGACACCAGATGGCAAGGTTTTATTTAGATCTGGTAGGGAATCACAACCAACCATGACCAACAAGTTTTTTACAGTATCTACTAAAGGAGGTTTACCTGAGGCCTTAGATATTCCAAGAGCAGCTTATGGTGAACTATCTTCAGATGGAAAGCATATCGCCTATACTCCAATTACGGGTTGGGACGCCGAATGGAGAAATTACAGAGGTGGACAAGCAATGCCAATTTGGGTTGTGGATATGAAAACAAAGGATTTGGTAAGAACATCACAACCAACAGGTGAGCGTCATTTAGATCCTGTATGGTTAAATGGAACGGTTTACTTTATGTCTGAACGTGACTATACCATGAATATCTGGTCATTCAACCCTGCGACTAAAGAAGAAAAACAAATCACCTTTCATAAAAAGTTTGATGTTAAAAGCTTAGATGCCAGTAAAGACAAAATTGTGTACGAACAAGGAGGTTATCTTCATGTGTTAGATCCAAACTCAGGAAGTACTAACCAATTAAATATAGACGTTAAAGCCGATTTAAATTTTTACCGTACAAAATGGGATGATGTTTCAGGATTTCAGCTTTCAAACCCGAATGTTTCACCAAAAGGAAAGCGTGCCATTTTTGAACATCGCGGAGAAATCTTCACAGTACCTAAAGAAAACGGAACTTGGAAGAATATTACCAATTCACCAGATGTGGCAGACCGCACTCCTATTTGGTCTCCAAAGGGGGATAAAATTGCATGGTTTTCTGATAAAGGAGGTGAATATCAGTTAATGCTTGCAGATCAAGATGGTCAAAACGCAGAAGCTATAAAATTACCAAATCCAACCTTCTACTTTGAGCCAGATTGGTCACCAGATGGTAAATACATCGCCTACTCAGACACACATTATAATGTCTGGATTCTTAATTTAGACACTAAAAAAACAACAAAAGTTGCCACTGACCGTTACGCACATCCAAATCGTACTATGAATCCGGTGTGGTCACCAGACAGTAAATGGATTGCATTTCCGAAACAACAAGACAGCCATTTTAAAGCCATCTTTGCGTATAACGTCGATTCAAAGAAAACAATTCAACTTACGGACCCAATAGCTGATGCGATTACGCCTGTTTGGGATGCTTCAGGAAAGTATCTATATACCTTAGCAAGTACTAATTATGGTTTACAATCGGGTTGGTTAGACATGAGTAATTATGATCCTGCAGCGAATTTAACGCGCAGCTTATATGCGGTGGTTTTAAATTCGAAGGATGAAGCTCCAAATCTTCCAAAGAATGATATGGAAGAGATTAATAAAAAAGATACTTCGACTGCGCTCAGCAACCAAGATAAAAAATCTGATGGCAAGAAAAAGGATAAGAAAGAAGACAAAGAAAATGGTAAAGATGTCGTAGTTACGATAGATGAAAACGGTATTTTCGATCGCGCAGTGGCTTTAAAGTTAACTGCTCGTAATTATATTGCCTTGCTAAAAGGACCTAAGAATAAAGTCTTTATTGCGGAAGCGATTCCAAATGAAAGGGGATTAAAAGTGCATTCTTATGATATTGAAAAAGAAAAAGCAACAGATTTTGCGGATGGTGTTAACCAAATGGTAGCTTCAGAAGATCGAAATTCAGTCTTACTGTTTCAGAATAGAAATTGGGTTTTAACTAGTGCTGCTGCACCACCAAAACCTGGAAAAGATAATTTAAAAACGAATCTTAAAATAAAGCTCGATCCTAAGGCAGAAGCCCATCAAATTTTTAAAGAAGGCTGGAGATATATGAGAGACTTCTTGTATGTAGACAATGTGCATGGAGCTCCTTGGGATGATGTTTATAAATGGTACTCACCATGGATAGACCATGTACGCCACAGAACAGACTTAAACTATGTCGTAGATATTATGAGTGGAGAAGTTGCTGTAGGTCATTCTTATGTGTCTGGTGGTGATTTCCCAGATGTAGATCGTGTGCCTGTAGGTCTATTAGGATGCGATATAGAAAAGGATAAAGGGAACTTCAGAATTTCTAAAATCTTTAGTGGTGAACGTTGGAATCCGAATCTAAAAGCTCCTTTAGCACAACCGGGAATAGATGTTAGTGAAGGTGATTATATCTTGGCTATTAATGGGAAAAGACTGTCCTCAGATAGTAATCCATACAGTTTATTAGAGCAAACTGCAGGACGCGAAATAAATATTACGGTGAACTCAAAACCAACCATGACAGATGCTAGAACCATTTTGGTAAAACCTGTAAGCAGCGAACGTGGATTAAGAACTATCGATTGGGTTGAAAGCAATCGCAGAAAGGTAGATGAATTATCTAATGGCAAACTCGCCTATGTCTATGTGCCAAACACAGGTGGTGGCGGATTTACATCCTTTAACCGTTACTACTTTTCGCAACAAGACAAAAAAGGAGTTGTGATCGACGAACGTAATAATGGTGGTGGCTCTGCTGCAGATTATATGATTGATATTATGTCGCGAGAATTATTCGGCTATTTTAATAGTAAAGCTGGTGATAATAGACCATGGACCACTCCAATTGCAGGAATTTGGGGACCAAAAGTAATGCTCATTAACGAGCGCGCAGGTTCAGGTGGTGATCTGCTGCCTTACATGTTTAAGATGAAAAACATAGGGCCTTTAATCGGCACCAAAACTTGGGGAGGCTTAGTCGGTACTTGGGATACTCCAAGCTTTATTGATGGTGGACGTATGGTTGCGCCTCGTGGAGGTTTTTATGATGCCAATGGAGAATGGGCTGTTGAAGGCGAAGGAGTTGCACCAGACATTGAAGTGATACAAGACCCTAAATTAACTTCAAAAGGAAACGATCCTCAATTAGAACGTGGTGTACAAGAAGCTTTAAAACTATTGAAGGGTAATGAATTTAAAATGAAACCAGAACCAGCAGCACCTGTGCGTTGGAAACGACCTGCTGGTTACAAATCTGATAATTAATTATGACGTCAGTTCGAGTGTCCCGATGTTTTAGTCGGGATGTATCGAGAACCAATTATATAAATAAAAGCTTCTCGATACTATTCCTCATACTTCGGAATCACTCGAAGTGACATAAAACATAGCCAGCGTCAGTTCGAGTGTCCCGATATTTTAGTCGGGATGCACTTCGACAAGCTCAGCAGAACTATCGAGAACAGTATCATAGAAATCAATAAGCTTCTTTATACAATTTTCTATTCGGAAAGCTTTCCATATCAAAATCACTCAAAATGACGTAATACTGAAATAATTATGATCATATCACAAGAAAACATACAAAAGGTGCTTTACGAACTATTCGTTAAGTATAATTTTACCAAAGAGAAGGCCCAATTGCTAGCCAGTGTATTTACAGAAAGTACTTTAGATGGTGTAAGCTCTCATGGCATCAATCGTGTACCGCTTTTTATTGAGCACATCGAAAAAGGAGTCATTAAAATTGATGCCGAAGCCGAAAAAGTAGCCTCTTTTGGCAGCATAGAGCGTTGGGATGGCAATTTTGGCCCAGGTATTATAAATGCAACAAAATGTACAAACAGAGCCATAGCATTAGCAAAACAACATGGTATGGGATTAGTGGCATTGCGGAATACCAATCATTGGATGCGCGGTGGAACATATGGAAAACAAGCTGCTGAAGCGAATTGTATGTCTATTCTTTTTACAAATACAAAACCAAACATGCCGCCTTGGGGAGGAAAAGACAGCAGAATAGGAAATAATCCCTTTGTAGTATCCATACCAAGAGAAAAAGGTAATGTGATATTAGATATGGCAATTTCTCAATTTTCATTTGGTAAGATTAACGACTATAGATTAAAGGGCGAAAAGTTACCGTTTCACGGAGGTTGGGATGATAACGATGAACTCTCTAATGATCCTGATAAAATTTTATCAAAAGAACGCGGTTTACCCATTGGATATTGGAAAGGTTCTGCCCTTTCTATGGTGTTAGATATGCTAGCCACCATATTATCTGCCGGAAATTCTACATACAGAATAAGTTCAAAAGACATTGAAACAGGTATTTCTCAAGTGTTTATCTGCATATATCCTGAGGTATTTAACGATAGCGAACTACAAGAAAAACTTATGGATGAAATCATTGATTATACACATAATGTAGAACCTATAAATTCTGAAGATAAAATTTACTATCCAGGAGAACGCAGCTCACAAACCAGAACAAAAAATTTGAAAGACGGCATTTTTGTGAATGAAAGCATTTGGGAAAAGATTATGCTGCTATCTAAAAAATAAGCAGTTTTACAACAAGATGAATAATTAATTACCATTAATCACTTTCTAACGTAAATTTCACCAGATGTTCTATTTGGTTTGTATTTGCTAAACTAATAACTAAAACACATACCGCACTCTTATGAATCACTATGATATCATAGTCCTAACAGACCATCGCTACTTAAAAGATAGCAAAGACACTTATAAACATAATGTCTTTTATGAAGACGAATTAGTTGTTAATGCCTTAAAAGCTGAAGGTTTAAAGGCAAGTCGAAAAGCTTGGGACGATTCAGAGTTTGATTGGTCAACAACGAAGTCCATTCTATTTAGATCCACTTGGGATTATTTTGATCGTTTTGAAGAATTCTCTCAATGGTTAAGTAATGTTGCCAAGCAAACACAGCTTATTAATTCTGAACGTTTGATTCGTTGGAATATCGATAAGCATTACCTCTTAGATTTAAAAAACAACGCCATTCATATTCCTGAAACAGAATTCATAGAAATCGGTGCTGAGTGGACGCTCAAAGCCTTACACGATAAACTAAATTGGTCAGAAACGGTTCTAAAACCTTGTATCTCTGGTGCTGCCAGACATACTTATAAACTAAATACAGAAAACTTAGACGCTCACGAAACTATATTTACAGAATTAATTAAAAGTGAAGCTATGATGCTTCAACCTTTTCAGCATAATATTGTAAGCCAAGGTGAAATCTCTATGATGGTATTTAATGGGCAGTTTACGCATGCGATTTTAAAGAAGGCGAAAACAGGTGACTTTAGAGTTCAAGACGATTTTGGTGGTTCTGTGTATGACTACGCACCTACTGAAGATGAAATTCGTTTTGCCGAGCACGCCACAACAGGTTGCCCTGAACTTCCACTTTATGCACGTGTTGATATCTTTACAGATAACAATGGTAAATTAGCCGTCTCAGAATTAGAGCTTATCGAACCCGAACTATGGTTTAGAAATCATCCTAATGCTGCTAATGTTTTGGCTAAAGCCGTAAAGAAAAAACTAAACGCTCTGTCATTGCGAGGAAAGAGGAACGATTGACGTGGCAATCTTTTAAATAGAAACGGAAACATTAAACAGATTATTCATGCTATTATTATTGTTCTTTTAAGGTATTCATGAATGCTTCGCATTTGCCGCGCTTCGCTCGCAATGACCGTTCAATTCGCAATGACAGTCCAAATTGTACTATTTTTGTAAAAAACAACAACTCTATCTTGGCAAAAAAGAGAAACTTGAAACTTACTATTTTTAAATAATGCTTGTTACATCCTTAAGCTATCAATGCACTTGAAATTCCGACAAAGTCGGAAGCAACGATTTTCAGAAATAATGAGCTAAAGATAATGTTGTTATCTAAATCAAGGATTGAAAACAAAATAATAATTAAAGAATAATCAATAATGTATTAGCGAATGATACCACAGGTAATTTCCTAACAAATCGTTTTGGCTTTTTGATTCGTTTTGTGTCAAGACAAAATGAATAAAGAACAACATCTAATGGCAAAAAAACTAACAACAAAACGCATTCTAAAAATAATAGGAGGAGTCATCATTTTCTTCACCCTACCAACCCTCCTACTCTTCGGGTTTATGTATCTCAAATACAACGAACCCTTACCAACAGGACTACAAGGAGAAAAAGCGGATCAACTAGCAAGTAAAATGCTAACTGCTTTAGACGAAGACGCCTATCATAATACCGATTATTTAGAGTGGACCTTTAAAGGCATACACCATTACAAATGGTACAAAACCGATAAGAGCTGCGAAGTGTCTTGGGATGACATTACAGTGATTTTAGATCTAGAAAATCATGACAATTCCATAGTTTTTGCAGCGAAACAAGAATATAACGATAAGGAAAAACACGACTACATTCATAAAGCCGAAAGTTACTTTAATAACGATTCGTTTTGGTTGGTAGCACCTTATAAAGTTTTTGATGCTGGTGTAGAACGTCGATTGGTAAAAACAGAAGACAACAAAGACGCCCTTTTAGTCACGTATACCTCTGGAGGAACCACACCTGGAGATTCCTATTTATGGCATTTAGATACTACTGGGAAACCAACAAGCTACCAAATGTGGGTCGCTATCTTACCTATTGACGGATTAGAAGCCACTTGGGAAAACTGGACCACCACAGAAAGTGGAGCGCAATTACCATCGGCTCATAAGTTGTTGTTTTTGGATTTGGACATGGGAAACGTAAAAGGATTAAAACTATAAATTTATTTTTCAGACTCGGTTGAATAGATTAAACTTCCTACTTCTAGCTTCCAGCTTCCAGCTTCTAGCTTCTAGCTTCTAGCTTCTAGCTTCTAGTCAACACACGTTAATAAATCCCTAAAACCTTTTGAAAATTCCACAAAAGTCAATAATTTTGCAGTATTCTTAATTTAAACCTATAAAATTATGAAAAAGCTATTTTTTACCCTTGTATTTTTCGGATTCTGTTTTATGTTGAGTGCTCAAACCGAACCTAAGGCTGGAGATGAACTAATTATTAATGCGCCAAATGCGCAAACCTATAACCATATAAAATTTCCAAAACCAAACATTCTAATTAAGCGTGGTACAGTGACAGGCTATAAAGGCGTTTATAAAAACAAAGTTGTGGTTAATGAAGTGATTACAGATAACAAAGGAAATACTTATGTAATCTTAAAGAAAAAAGATGGCAGTAAATTCTTTGGATATTTGAGTAAAGTGAAAGCCAATTATGCCAAAGCTATTGAAGCGAATGAAATTGCTATGGTAAAGTAAAATATTACCGTATTATAATATAGCGAAAGTGTTCTGTTAATTCAGAGCACTTTTTTGTTATTTATTATTGTGGAAACCAACTAAAAGAAAAACAACTGCTAAGGCATAAAGCAACAAATAACCAAACAAGCAAAACCCATATTCCGACAACGTCGGAAGCAACGATTTTCAGAAATAATGAGCCATAAACATTATTTTAAAATAAATCAAGGATTGAAATAAAAATGCGAATTAGGTTCTCAAACAGCTATGTATTAGCGAGTGGTGCTTGCAATTTCCTAACAAATCGTTTTGATCTTTTGATTCGTTTTGCATCAAGGCAAAATGAATAGAAAACCCTACCTCTTTCTGCTCTTAGACTTCACCTCTTTAATCTTAACATAAATCAATTTCATACGCCCTCTAGAATCCTCACGACGTTCAATCTCAAAATTAGGAATCGACTTAATCAACGGAGTTAATTTCTGAAATCCATAATTTCTAGAATCAAAATTAGGCTGTTTCTTCTGTAACAAACTACCCACATCGCCCAAAAACGCCCAACCATCATCATCAGAAACATCATCTATGGTATGAGAAATAAACCGAATCTCTTTTTGAGTGATTTTATCGTAGCCACTTTTAGACGTTTTAGTCGCCGTTGCAGAAGCGGACTCACTATCTGAACCTTGCTGTTTTAAAATCTCGATATAGATAAACTTATCGCAAGCCACAATAAACGGATTCGGTGTTTTCTTTTCACCAATACCATACACTAACATACCTGCTTCTCGTAAACGCGTTGCCAAACGTGTAAAATCGCTATCGCTAGACACCAAACAAAAACCGTCGACTTTCTCGGAATATAAAATATCCATCGCATCGATAATCATAGCAGAATCTGTGGCGTTTTTACCAGTGGTATAACCGTATTGTTGTATGGGAGTAATGGCATTTTCTAAGAGCATATTTTTCCATTTAGATAAATGCGGTTTGGTCCAATCGCCATAAATACGTTTTATGGTTGGGTTGCCGTATTTGGCAATTTCCTCCATCATTTCTTTAACGTAGGCTGATGGGATGTTATCTCCATCTATTAGTACTGCTAGTTTTATATCCATTCGGTTGTGTCTTCTTTTAATAATTTGTTTAAAGGTAATGGGTTTATAACTAAAAACTATTCTAAATGAAGTGGTTTTATAACATACTATTGCTCTTTAAGATGATTGTAAGTAAGTATTAATCTTCCCTATAACTAATCCAATCCCGAATCCCACCACTTTCACGATTTATTATAACATCGGCCTTATAACGCTTGGCTAGTGTTTTAGCCATTATGCATCATATCCTACACGATCCAATAAAACTCAAACATCCGCAAGTTTTTTATTAATTTTTCAATACCTTTAATTCTTATAAAAGTTAATTTCTATGATCATATTATATGTATTTCTAGGTTTTATAGTGTTGTCCGCATTTTACGGCATTGGCATTTATAACAAATTGGTAAAATTAGGCACACTCGTCGATGAAGCCTGGAGTGGTATTGACGTGCAATTGAAAAAACGCTATAATTTAATACCAAACCTTATAGAAACTGTAAAAGGTTACGCCAGCCATGAAAAAGAAACCTTTGAAAATGTCACCAAAGCCAGAAGTCAAGCTCAAAATGCCACCACTGTTGAGGGCCAACAAGCCGCTGAAAATCAGTTAAACAAGGCGTTAATTAATCTAAATGCGGTTGCGGAACAATACCCAGATCTTAAAGCCAATGAGAATTTTTTAAACTTGCAAAACGAATTGTCAGTTATAGAAGGTGATATTGAAAAATCGAGACGTTACTATAATGGTACCACACGCGATTATAACATTTTAATTGATTCGTTTCCATCTAATATTATTGCCGGCATCACTAAGTTTAAAAAAGCAGCATTTTTTGAAATTGATATTGCAGCAGAACGCAAAAATCCACAAGTAAAATTTTAAGCGTTGAAACAACTCTTATTTGTTATCCTATTCGTTAGCAATGCTTTTGCTTCGTTTTCACAAAGTGAACGTGTACTTTCTTTTCATTCGGATATTGTAGTCGATACCTCAAGTACCATTACAGTAAAAGAGTCTATTAAAATTTATGCCAATGGCAACATTTTTAAAAGAGGCATTACACGCAGCATCCCAACGGTTCGTGTGGATAGTTCTGGGAAAAAGATTAATAACGATTTTAAATTACTAGCTGCAGAAAAAGATGGTAGGTCATCAAAATACCATACCAAAAGCGGTAGTGGTAGCATTACTATTTATGTGGGTGATAAGGATGTGTTTTTAAGGGATGGTGAATACACTTATACCATTACCTATAGCATGCGAGGACAAATTCGCTTTTTTGAAACTTATGATGAACTCTACTGGAATGTTAATGGTTTTGGTTGGGCTTTACCTATTGGTGCAGTTTCGAGTACAATCACATTGCCAACCGATGGAACCATTATTCAGAATGCGTGTTATACCGGACGCTATGGTAGCACGAGTAGCAACTGTAGCGCAACAGCACTATCTGAGAATAGTATAAGCTTTAATGCTGCTAATCTAGGCGCTGGCGAAAACTTAACTGTGGCTGTAGGGTTTAGCAAAGGTAGTGTTAATAAACCTCCTCCACCTCCACCTCCAACATTTTTTCAAAAGTTTGGAGCGCTTATTTTAAGCGGAATTATCAGTTTAGCACTCTTATTTTATTACGGATTCACCTGGTTACGTTTTGGTGTCGATCCACCAAAGCCAACCGTAATTCCACAGTGGGAAGTACCACATAGCATGACACCTGCTTCTGCAGGCATGTTAGACAAACTGCGCTATCATGGTGATTTAATTACAGGCTCTATTATTAGTTTGGCTGTTAAAGGCTATCTAAAAATTGAAGAACAAACACAGGAGTATGTTTTTGGATTGTTTAAAAGTAAAACGTTCGTCATTCAAAAAATAAAGGAAGATTCAGGATTGCTCGATGCTGAAGAAAAGGTGCTGTTCTCAAAATTATTTTCTAGTACAGATACGGTCAAATTAGATGGAAAATACGATGACAATATAGAAAGTGCCGTGACTGCGTTTAAAGCCTCACTACGAAAGCAACATCATGGTTTAATTTACCAAGGTTTTAATTATAAATTCTGGATCATTCCATTGTTAACAATAGTTGCTTATGTAGTGTCATTTGTGGTACTCGTTACAAAATACTTTGAAGGCGACAATGATGGCTTGGTATTCGCTGTATTCTTAGCTCTAAACATAATATGCTTTTTGATTTACCAATTTTTAATTCGGAAACCGAGTTTAGAAAAGTTGAAACTCAAATCATCAATAGAAGGCTTTAAAATGTACATGAATGCAGCCGAAGAAACGCAAATTGCACACTTTAATCCACCAGATTTAACACCAGAAATTTTTGAAAAACTATTGCCTTATGCTATTGTATTGGGAGCAGAAGATGTTTGGGGAGACAAATTTCAGAACCTCATCAACACCGCTATGGTTGATAAAAGTTATCAACCCACTTGGTATGCTGGTCGTGTTGGCAACTTTTCAACATTTAACCATACCTTAAATTCATCCTTATCTAATTCTATTAGCCGATCTGCAACACCACCATCGAGCAGTGGTAGTGGTTCAGGTGGTGGCGGATTCTCTGGTGGTGGCGGAGGCGGTGGCGGAGGTGGTGGCTGGTAGTTGTTGCTTTCTGTGTTTGATTACTATTAATCTTCCTTATAACTAATCCGATCTCGGATTCCACCACTTTCTCTGTGGATAATGACATCAGCATTATAACGTTTGGCTAGTGTTTTTGCTTTACGTATCGCTGTACTTTGCTTTCTATGCTTAGAAGTGATGCGCTTATTACCTTCGCGTCTTACAGCCCAACCGTCTTGGTAAGGCACGACGTGTTGGTGCCAGGTTCGTTTTCTATTATTGCCATATCCTAACGCTTTTAAGATGGCTTCTATTAGGTTTTGGATGGCTTGGGTGAGGTTATTTTGTTTTGGCATGATAAATTAAATTTCTATCACATAAAGGTTACAGCAATGCTTAATTAAATACTGAGTTTCCATTTTTTAAGATTAAATAATAAACAACTAATTTAATTAACAAACCAAATTTATACATAATTACCCGTTATGAATAGTTATAATTAAGATTGTTTTTTTATTTTGGTGTATAAATTCCAACAATTTTAGTGTTTTACGAGAAGGATACAATAAAACATATTATAGGGTTAGTGGCAAGTGCTGGTCTTACCATGGCTACTACATCTGGTTCTAATATTATTGCTGGCCTTGTCAATACTATTGCGAGTGGTGTTTTAGGTTCTTATGTGAATAACCTTAATTATAATAAGTTAAAAGGCATAATACAAGACATTGACCCGGAGGATCTGAATCATGATATTAAAAAAATTATTATCTATGCTGTTGAAAATTGTATTAAAATAATATGCGACACCTATACAAAACGTTATTTTTTAAAAGATTATCAGAAATTAAGATTAAATGACTTTGAAAAGCAATTATTAAATGAAATAAGAGGCTTAAAAGATAAAATTTATGGCGAAAATGACTCCATTTATCGACAAATCGAAAATCCTCAATCTGTTGACCAGCTTTTTGAATTATTCAACTTATCAGTTGATAATTTTCCTGACGTAAATGCAAAATATCCATTTGGCACCTATTTTAAAAATGAATTTATTCCAATGTTGCAATTATCTTTTGGCGAATTACTAAAGGATGAAAAAAGCAGACCTGCTCTTATAGCATACCAACGCGACGTATATCAGACTTTAGATAAAAAATTAGATCTGTCAATTGAACAGAATAATTTAATTCTTGACAAACTCAGTAGTCCATCCGAGAAAGTACAAATGTCCAATTTCAATGATTCATTAGTTAAAGTAAAATATGAAATCTCAAGTAAAAAAGAGTCTGCCACTTTACTACCAGAGTTTGAACAACAAATTGAGTCATACTACGAAACTATTCGTAAAGATGTTGCTGAGGTTCTAACTGGAATTGGAGAAATTAAGGAAGGTATAAACAGGAATTGGCTTTTAAAACATAAGGTTTATGTTATTTCTATTGGCGTCTTACTTTCAACAATAATAGTTTTTCAGATACATCGAATAAATACACAACCCTTTGATATGGTAATAAGTATAAAGAAAGAAGATCATATTCATAGGGAATATCCACCAATAGGCAAGCACAGAAGTCCTAAAGTTAGAATAGATTTCCCAAATGGCGAACCAGTAATAAAAGAATTAACCTCAGACAGAACTATCTTAATAAACGATATACCAAACAAGTACTTAGATAAAGAAATTACCATAACTTTTGATGATAAATATTATACCTTCACAAAAGAGCGCTTAAAACTTGAAAAGTCAAATAAGATAGTTTATGTAAGACCTAATAACTATTTATCTAATGTTGAGGGTTTTGTTTACACTTTAGATTCTGGACTACAGCGTCCTCAGAGTAATATAAAAATTTCATCCCCTTATTATGCCCTAGAAACTGTTACAGATTCATTGGGTTTATTCTCTATAGAAATCCCTATGGAATATAGAAAAGAGTATTTTACACTCAAAATAGATTACCATAACCAAACCTTCATAAAGACATGTATTGTTGGATCTGGTTGCGATATCCGAATCGACGATAAATGAAAAAGCTTATAATTTGTTCAATCATATTGTTAAATCAGTTTTGTTTGGCTCAAACGAAAAATGAATCTGGATATATTTATGGTAAAGTCTTACTCCAAAATAGCGAGACAATTCCTGTTAGAGGTATTTCAATTGATTCTGACCAAGCCAATGCAAAGGATTCAGATATAAATGGAAATTTTGTTTTGTTCTTTCCAAATTCAATACCTCCAGATAATGTAAGTATTAAAATTGGTAATGAGCTTAATTTAGTAAATGAGATTGAAGATACACAAGGTAACTTATATAATTTATATAAGCCCTCTAGTGATCTACTAAATAAATACAGCCTTCCTGAATATCCACAAAGGGACTCACTCTATATATACCTAGTACCTATTGGTGAGTTTGCAGAAAATATTGAATCCGCAAATAGAGGTCTTAAAGAAGATTTGATTCGAACAAATTCGGCATTGCTTGTAGAACAGAACAAAAATAATTCACTTATAAGAGCAAATCTTATAAAGGATAACAAAAACGAAAAGTTACAAAACGAAAACCGGCAGTTACAGAAAGAAATAGACAAGAATGAGGAATTTTTAATAACTGGTAAAACTTACAAGCAAGCATACCTTTTAGTCCAAAAAAAAACTGATAATGCAAGCAAGCGATTAAAAACGTTTATTGAGTTAATCGAAAAAGGAACAGCAATAAACAACGCAATTAAAACTTTAGACACGGATAAAGCATATTCAGAAAGTGCAATAGGCTTAGATTTTGCTATTAGGGGTATTGAAGAAATAGAAGCCTATATTATTGCAACATCTAATGATTATTTTAAGAGAGAAGAGGTTATTAGTAGTTTTGACTTGATTACAAAAATTTATAAAGAAAACCCAAGATTAATTACTGATGGGAGCACCAATTTTTTATTGAAAAATTTTAATGCCAAACGGAATTTTCTGATTGGAGAATTTGAGCCTTATGAATTTTACGATGATTTGTATTTTTATTCATCCTACGGCAATAGAGTCAATGGCGATAAGCGCAGCATTTTTGAAGATTTAATTTATGCTAAGGCCATAAAAGATAATTATCTTGAAATCCTAGAACATGATGATAGCAATAGTTATACAGATGATTACACGTTCTATTGGTATTTAGCTAGAGCATGCATGGCTTTAAAGGACTATAACAAAGCTCTAAACTACACAATGATTGCTCGCGATTTAAGCCTAGAATATCCTCTATTGGATGCCAATAATGAAACGAACTTCAGAAAGGCATTGTCGCATAGATATATTATTGATGAAAGAGATCTTTTAAATGACCAAATAAGATTGCTTAGCCAAATTGGCTTTATACAGTACCTAATAGGTAATCATAGGCCATCTCTAGATTTTCTTGTTAAAGCAATTGATCTTCAAAAACCGATCAGCTATAATTTATTTGCACCAATACCAAAACTAGACTTAATCGCAACCTGTATAGCCTTAGGTAAAAAAAAGAAAGCACAAAGTTTATTCTATGAGTTTTATAAAAGTGCCTTAAAAGAAAATGAGAATATATCAGCTGAGTTAGAAATGTATCATGAATTTAGAAAGGGGCATAATAATAATCTGGACGAGTTTTATATTGAACTCATAAAATATTTGAATATAATAGAGAAAAGAGTCAAAGAACCAAATTACTATTTCAATCTAAGAAGCGATTTATCTTTTAGGATAGGTGAATTTTACCTAAATAAAAATCAATATGTTTTAGCTGAAAAATATTATAAACTTAGTAATGAAATATTAAAAAAAGATTTAACTGAGGAAATAGTTACCAAAACTAAATATAGTCAGCATAGGATTTTAAAAACAATTGCAAAGAACTTATCAACCATAGCAGAAATGTGGGCTTCAATAGAGAAGTTTGATTTATCCGAAATTGAATATGGTAATTATTTAAAAACATTAAAGGAGCTTCTAAATCAACCAGAAGATATTTATGGACCAAACGAATTTCTTAGAGATTGTGTAATTATTTTAGATAAATCTAAATATGATGATTTATCTACTAAAAATTACGTTCCGAAAAAAATAGGCATAGAGATTATTAAAGCTATGAGAGAACAATTACCAAATTCTAGTTTGGACTCAGGTAGGCTTCAGTACTATATAAAAAAAATTAATAAATATGAACTCTATTTTACTCAATTAAATTTTCTTGTTTATTTAAGAGAATACCATTATGATAAATTATATTATGGAACCTTGTCAAAAAGCAATGATTTACATGATAAAATTGGGACATTAAATTACGAAGAAGCCATGATATACATTGAAGATATTATTGGCGATTTTGAAACTTATCTCAATAAATATCCCAATGACACAGTAGCCACAACGAATTTATGTTCGTTCTATAGGGATTTTGGACTTGAGTACTTAAATCATAAGAATGTAAGTTTAAGGATGTCAGCGGAAATAGGCTTAAAGGGTTACGAAGCATGCCCAGACGAAAAGTACTTGCTTTCTTATAGTGCTTTTGCATATCTAGCCAATGGTAACTTAAAAAAAGGGATTAAAATCTATAGAGATAATATGGATATGCATTATAAAGAACAGGGTTACAATAAACTTAAAGAATATTTTCTAAAAGAACTGTTGCGTCTCCAGCAATTTGATGAATTTAAACAATTACAAAGTGGTGGTAAATATTATGACTTATTTCTCACTGCTAAAAGTATTTTAGATAATTAGAAATTCTGATAACCTTGAAACCAAGGTATTCTAAAATATAGTGCCAAAAGTCAAAATCCTAAAGCCGTCTAATCAATCGCACTTAATGCTAATTACGTTTTTTTGTTATCACCAACTGACTAAATCAGATACTATGGCTTCTATTAGTTCTTATGCAGGATCGACGATGATACTTCGTCGAGACATGAGCGTAATTTAATTAGATGGTGTCTAATTTAGAACATTTTAAATCTTATACCTCAACTTTTTTCCAGATCAATTCACTATTCAGAAGAAAACTACCGATATAATCAAAATTACAGTCCGATGGTGCAATAATAGATAAAAAGGGTTTGTCAGCTTTATCGCGATACAAATGATAGGTGTCGCCAATAATCGGTTCAAAACTATAGCGCGAGTTATACACCAAGGTGTTATACTCTAACTCTTGCATCATCTTATCGTACTCTGCTTTGAGTTCTAAATACTTGGTTCTAATTTGCTTATTCGCCTTATCGATATTTCTAGATTTCCAAGTCGAATTATCAGTCACTTGTATGGCAGGAGCACCAACATTAGTCGCATACGGTTTTAAAGATGCATCATAACGTTCGGTGTCTTCGTTGTAAACAATCTGATCTGGTTTTTTGGATTTAGTCATCTCACAAGCGTTTTTGCAAAGATAAAGCTGATTTGGGTTTCATTTATAGGAATTATGAAAATTTTGTCTTTACGGTTCTATAGATGCATCTTCTTTCAAAACCTGTGAGCAAACCTTCACTCCGATTTAACAACTATAATTTGTACCTTTGCACTTTTGCTAAAAACACAGACCGATTTTAACCATTTATGAGCCAATTCAACGATTCTATTGAAGTAAAAGGAGCACGCGTTCACAACCTAAAAAATATAGATGTTACCATTCCCAGAGAAAAATTGGTCGTTATTACAGGACTTTCGGGTAGTGGTAAATCATCCTTAGCCTTCGATACTATTTATGCAGAAGGACAACGTCGTTACATAGAAACCTTTTCGGCTTATGCACGTCAGTTTTTGGGCAGTTTAGAACGTCCTGATGTGGATAAAATCGATGGTCTCTCGCCTGTAATCGCTATTGAACAAAAAACCACTAGTAAATCACCACGGTCTACCGTTGGTACGATTACCGAAATTTATGATTTCTTACGCTTACTCTATGCCAGAGCAGCAGATGCTTACAGTTATGAGACTGGCGAACAAATGGTAAGCTATAACGATGAACAGATTAAGGAGCTCATCTTAGGCTCTTACAAAGGAAAACGGATTAATATCTTATCTCCTGTGGTGCGTTCTCGTAAAGGGCATTACAGAGAATTGTTTGAGCAAATTGCTAAGCAAGGCTTTGTAAAAGTGCGTACCGACGGTGAAATCGTTGACCTTGAAAAAGGCATGAAGTTAGACCGTTACAAAACGCACGATATTGAGATCGTTATCGATAGACTAAAGATTGATGATTCCCAAAATTCCAAAACGAATTCGGACACTGAGCGTAGCCGAAGTGAAGATAATGAGAAGCGTCTTATGGAATCTATAAACACAGCTATGTATCATGGTGATGATGTGCTGATGGTGATAGACCAAGAAACCAACGAACCGCGTTTTTTTAGCCGGAATTTAATGTGTCCTTCGTCTGGAATTTCGTATCCTAATCCAGAGCCGAATAACTTCTCCTTTAACTCACCAAAAGGTGCTTGCTCTAATTGTAATGGTATTGGGGAATTATATGTGGTGAATGCACGCAAATTAGTTCCTGATGAGAGCTTATCCATAAAAAATGGTGCTTTAGCTCCGCATGGTCCTCAGAAAAAAAGTTGGATTTTTAAACAGTTTGAAACCATAGCGCAACGTTTTGAGTTTTCGCTGGGTGATGCTTGGAAAGACATTCCAGAGGAAGCGAAACAAATTATTCTCTACGGAGGAAAAGATAAGTTTACCGTAGAAAGCAAACTACTGGGTGTGAGTAGAGATTACAAAATTGACTTTGAAGGGGTTGCCAATTTTATTGAGAGTCAGTACCATTCGGATTCTACATCCTTAACCCGTTGGGCAAAAACCTATATGGATAAGGTAGAATGTTCGGTTTGTGAAGGCTCACGCTTACGCAAAGAATCCTTGTATTTTAAAGTAGATGGTAAAAGCATTGCGGAATTGGTAATGATGGATATTGTAGAACTTGGTGAGTGGTTAGATGGCTTAACCGAACGTTTATCGAGTAAACAACAGCAGATATCTGCCGAAATTATCAAAGAAATAAGAAATAGAGTCCAGTTTTTATTGGATGTCGGATTAACGTATTTATCCTTAAATAGAAGTTCTAAATCCCTTTCTGGTGGAGAAGCACAACGTATAAGATTAGCAACTCAGATCGGTTCACAATTGGTCGGAGTGCTATATATTTTGGATGAACCGAGTATTGGTTTACATCAACGCGATAATGAAAAATTGATTAATTCTTTAGTGTCGTTGCGTGATGTTGGTAACTCAATTATTGTTGTAGAACACGACAAAGATATGATAGAACGTGCCGACCATGTGATTGACATTGGTCCTTTTGCAGGCAAACATGGAGGCGAAATTATAAGTGAAGGTACACCAGAAGAATTGCTTAAACATCATACCTTAACCGCGGCCTACTTAAATGGAGAAAAAGAAATTGAAGTTCCTAAAAAACGACGCAAAGGCAATGGCAAAAAGCTCGTTCTAAAAGGCTGTACTGGTAATAACCTAAAGAATGTGGATGTAGAATTTCCTTTAGGGAAAATGATTGGTGTGACTGGAGTTTCAGGTAGTGGAAAATCCACCTTAATTAACGAGACGCTCTACCCGATTTTAAATGCACATTATTTTAATGGAGTGCGGAAACCAATGCCTTACAAAAGCATTAAAGGCTTAGAGCATTTAGACAAAGTCATTGATATTAACCAATCACCTATTGGAAGAACTCCACGAAGTAATCCTGCAACATACACTAAGACGTTTGATGAAATTCGTAAGTTATTTGCCATGATTCCTGAAGCTATGATTCGTGGTTATAAACCTGGTCGTTTTAGTTTTAATGTGAAAGGAGGGCGTTGTGAAACTTGCCAAGGAGGTGGCTTGCGTGTTATTGAAATGAACTTTTTGCCAGACGTTTATGTAGAATGTGAAACGTGCCAAGGTAAACGCTTTAATAGAGAAACCTTAGAGATTCGTTATAAAGGCAAATCGATTAGTGATGTTTTAAACATGACGATTGAAGAGGCTGTTGGTTTCTTTGAACATATTCCAAAGATTTATCGAAAGCTAAAAACCATAAAAGATGTCGGTTTAGGCTATATTACTCTAGGCCAACAAAGCACCACGCTCTCTGGTGGTGAAGCGCAGCGGATTAAGTTAGCCACAGAATTGAGTAAACGAGATACTGGTAATACCTTTTATATCTTAGATGAACCAACAACTGGCTTGCATTTTGAAGATATCCGCGTCTTAATGAAAGTCTTAAATAAACTGGCCGACAAAGGCAATACCGTTTTAATAATAGAGCACAACTTGGATGTTATAAAAACCGTGGACTACATTATTGACATCGGTTACGAAGGTGGTAAAGGAGGTGGACAAGTTGTCGCCAAAGGTACACCAGAACAAATTTTAAAGGATAAAAAGAGTTATACAGCCAAGTTTTTGAAGAAAGAACTGAATTAACAATATATTACCAAATTACACTTGTCTTAGTGCTATTAAAAGCATTATATTAGCTGGTTAGCAAAAGTTTTGCAGTTTGAAGTGTAAAGTGGATTATGAAGCATAAAGACCGAATACTATTTACTAAACACGAGATACTGATTACTAAATACTAATTACTATATAAATGAGAACAGAAAGTAAACATAAAGGCTGGAACGAAATAAAAACAAACGATTCTTGGGCAATTTTCAAGATTATGGGAGAGTTTGTAAATGGTTATGAAAAGTTGAGTAAAATAGGCCCTTGTGTCTCTATTTTTGGGTCAGCAAGAACGAAGCCAGATCACCAATACTATAAATTGGCAGAAGAAGTGGCTTCTAAAATTGTAGATCATGGCTATGGAGTGATTACAGGAGGTGGACCTGGTATCATGGAAGCTGGTAATAAAGGTGCGCATATTGCAGGAGGAACTTCTGTAGGTCTTAATATTGAATTGCCTTTTGAGCAGCACGATAATCCTTATATAGATAATGACAAAAGCCTAGATTTTGATTATTTCTTTGTTCGTAAAGTAATGTTCGTAAAGTACTCACAAGGTTTTGTAGTTATGCCTGGAGGCTTTGGTACACTAGATGAATTGTTTGAAGCCATAACATTAATACAAACCCATAAAATAGAAACCTTTCCTATTATTTTAGTTGGAAAAGAATTTTGGGGAGGCTTAATGGATTGGATTAAAAACACCCTTTTAGAAGCCGGAAATATTAGTCCAAAAGATTTAGATTTAATACATTTAGTTGACACTTCTGATGAAGTTTTAGAGGTGCTTAACGATTTTTATAAAGAATACGATCTTAGTCCAAATTTCTAAGAAAACCATTTTTTACATTCACTGCTATGAAGAAGAAAATACTGGTTTTTATTACGATAAGTCTGTTATGCGTTTTAAATGTTTCTGCGCAAGAAACATTTAAGGTGATGTTCTATAATTTATTGAACTACCCTTTAGAAGATGCTGTACCGAATCGTGAGGACGACTTAGAGTACATTCTTACCGACTATAAACCTGATTTGTTTTTGGTTTGCGAGCTTAACAATAGTGCAGGAGCAACTAATGTTTTAAACATTGCAAAAACAGCAATAAATTCTAATATTGAGATGGCGACCTATGTCTCTAATACATCTGATGACAACATTGGTGACCAAAATGATTTGCAAAACTTGTTGTACTACGACAGTGCCAAATTCATAATAGAAGAAGAAATTATTGTTCCCACTTATTTAAGAGATTTTAATGTTTATAAGCTAAAATTAAATACGGTCGATCAAGTTACTAATCCAGTAGTTTTCTACGTAATTGTTTGTCATTTAAAAGCCTCAGAAGGACCGACCAATCAGCAACGCCGTTTTGAAATGGTGCAAGACTTAGATGCATATCTGAATACCTTACCAGCTGATACTAATATACTCTTAGGAGGAGATTTAAACATCTATACGGCTACAGAATCTGCTTTTCAAGAATTATTGGATACGAGTAACAACATTACCTTTGCTGACCCTGCCAATCGTGTTGGTAGATGGAATAATAATTCCAGTTTTGTTGATGTCTTTACGCAATCTACAAGAACTCAAAGCGGCTTGGGAGGTTCTAGAGGTGGTTTTGACGACCGTTTTGATTTTATTTTGACGTCAGAAAACATGCTTAACACAGCTCATATAACTTATGTGCCAGACTCTTACCAAGTGTATGGTAACAATGGATTAACCTCTTGTTATAATAGCCGCATCAACTCGACGAATTGCGGCAACTCAACCTCAGAGTTTTCTTTTGAAATAAGAGATGCATTGCACAATTTTAGCGATCATCTTCCCGTTACTGTATTACTAGAAACAGATGCTACTTTACTCAATGTCGTAGATGCTGAAATCTCTCGTTATTTCGAATTAAAAAATAATATAACTCGATATTTTTTAAATATTTATATCAATTCACATCTACTTTTTAATGAATACTTAGATATCTATAATAGTCTAGGTCAAAAAGTAAAAACGTTACAGCTTAATTCAGAAAAGGAGCAACAATTCGATGTTTCAGATTTACAAAGTGGGTTATACTATTTAGCAAGTCCTAATCAGCAAATTAAATCGCTTAAATTCCTAATTTCTAATTGATAAAAACACTATATATATCATTTGTCTTATTCATTTTTTGCAATCTCATGAGTGCTCAAAATAAAATTGAAATCGATGCTGTTGTAGACGTAGAAACGAAAACTATTTCTATGTCTCAAACCATCGTTTATAAAAACGAATCAAATGATACATTATCTGAAATATATCTCAACGATTGGAATAATAGCTACTCCACTAAATCGACACCACTTGCCAAACGCTTTGAAGAAGAATTCAGCACAAAATTTCATTTAGCAAAAAGTGAACAACGTGGTTATACTGTTGTAACTTCAATTAAGGATAAAAATAATCAAGTATTAGAGTACGGTAATCTAAAAGCACATCCTGATGTGATAAAGGTGATTCTAAAAACCCCTTTGCAACCCAGAGAAGCTTATAACATTACACTTAACTACAATCTGTTTGTTCCTGACGCTACTTTTACAGATTATGGTTATACAAAAAATGGTGATTTTGAGCTAAAATACTGGTATATAACTCCAGCAGTATACGATGGTAAATGGCACTATTACAGCAATAAGAATTTAGATGACTTATTTATCCCTAAAGCAGATATAAATTTAAGAATTACGCATCCCTTAAACTATAGAGTGACTTCAGAGTTAGATGGTCTTATTCTAGAATCGGATGTTCCTAACCGAACTCAAACTTCCATATTAAGTGGTAAAGATAGAATAGACACCTATTTATCACTTAGAAAGTTTCCGGGATTTAGTTTTATACAAACCGATGATTTTATCGTGCTATCTGATATTAATGAAAAAGGAATCACTGGTCCTGAAAAAGCGGTCATAACAGATAAAGTGACAGGCTTTTTAACAGAACACCTTGGTGCATATCCGCATAATATGTTGATTGTTTCTGAAATAGATTACAATAAGAATCCGTTGTACGGCCTTAATCAACTTCCGAGTTTTTTAAGCCCTTTTCCAGAACAGTTTCAATACGAATTAAAACTTTTAAAAACGGCGACAAAAAAATACCTTGACAATACCATACTACTTAATCCTAGAAAAGAACACTGGCTTATTGAAGGATTGCAGATTTATTTTTTAATGAAGTATGTTGAAGACTACTATCCCGACATGAAATTATTAGGAAATTTATCTAAAATATGGGGAATTAAAGCGTTTCATGCCGCAGATTTAGATTTCAATTTTCAGTACTTTCTATACTCCATGGAGATTGCCAGAAAGAATAGAGATCAACCTTTAAACACATCAAAAGATTCATTAACAAAATTCAATGCTAATATTGCAGGTAAATATAAAGCAGGTGTTGGATTAAACTATTTAGATCAGTTTACAGATGACATTAATTTATCTAATAGCATTACAGAATTCTTAACAAGTAATCAATTAAAACTAATTCGTATTGACGATTTTGAAAACTTCTTAAAGTCTGAGACCTCTAAAGATATCGATTGGTTCTTCAAAGACTTCATAGGCACAAGAAAAAAGATAGATTTTAAAATAAAATCTATAGAAACTACTGAAGACTCAATTAAACTTACGATTAAAAACAAAAGAAACAATAAAATGCCTGTTTCAGTTTTTAAGCTAAGTAATGATTCTGTTATTGGTAAATTGTGGGTAGAAGACATAAAAGATGAAAAGACGATTACCTTATCAAAAGACAATACCGAAAAGTTTGTTTTAGATTATGATAATGCAATTCCTGAATTCAACCAACGTGATAATTATAAATCCGTAAAAGGCTCTATTCTCAACAATAAACCTTTACAGTTTCGACTTTTTAAAGATATTGAAGACCCTGATTATAATCAGATTTTCTTTATGCCCTTAGTAGAATTTAATAACATATACGATGGATTAACGCTTGGTACAAAAGTGTACAATAAAACGATCTTAAGAAAACGATTAAACTATAGAATCTCACCACAGTATGCCACAAAATCTAAATCCTTAACTGGAAGTGTTAGTGCTTTTTATACACATAATTTAGAAAATCAGAATCTTTTTAACATCACTTATGGTATTTCTGCTGGCTATCGTTCTTTTGCTGAGGATGCTTTTTTTACCAGAATTAGACCTTCAGTTGAATTCGCCTTTAGGGATGACAACGACTTTAGATCTAACAAAATAGATGTAATTTCAGCGAGATATGTTAGTATCAATAGAACAGTTGGTGAAAACGCTGTAGTAGACATTGACGAGCCAGATTATGGAGTATTTAATTTAAGGTATACACACGCCAATCCTGGAATCATTAACTTTTCATCATTTAATACCGATTTTCAAGTTTCTAATCAATTTAGTAAGCTCTCCCTAAATTACGAATTTAGAAAACTGACCCAAGGTAACCGAAATGTGAATCTAAGGCTTTTTGCAGGTTTTTTCTTAAAGAACAACTCAGATCCTGGATCAGATTATTTTAGTTTTGCATTAGACCGACCAACTGATTATTTGTTTGATTTAAATTATTTGGGACGTTCTGAAGCTGCAGGACTTTTTAGTCAACAAATCATTATTGCCGAAGGTGGTTTTAAATCTAAATTAGAAACTCCCTTTGCAAATCAATGGATGACCACAGCCAATTTTAGTACATCTATATGGAGGTACATCCAAGTATATGGTGATTTAGGCTTAATAAAAAATAAAAGTATAGATCCTAAATTTGTGTATGATTCTGGTATAAGACTCAATCTTGTAGAAGATTATTTTGAAATTTATTTACCCATTTACTCTAATTTGGGTTGGGAAATTGCACAGCCTAATTACGATCAGAGTATACGCTTTATGTTCACTGTAGATCCACAAGTACTTCTAGGTCTTTTTAGAAGAAAGTGGTATTAACAAATTCTTATCAAAAAGTTAAATTTTTTTGATTTATTGAATTATGTCTTAAACAAAACACTTTTAATTGAGAATAATTCAATAATATAACGTTTTTTGCTATTGCATAAAATTTCAAAAATTCGTACTTTTGCTTGACCAAAAAAGCAACCTCAATGAATATAAATCCTAACGCCAAAACAGAAATCACATTTGAAGATTTTAAAGCTGAAGTTTTAAACGACTACGAACTAGCTGTTACAAGTCGTGAATGTAGTTTACTTGGTCGTAGAGAGGTTTTAACAGGTAAGGCAAAGTTTGGGATTTTTGGTGATGGTAAAGAAATACCACAAATTGCTTGGGCAAAAGCTTTTGAAAATGGTGATTTTAGGTCTGGTTACTATAGAGACCAAACTTTTATGATGGCTATTGGAGAACTTACTATAGAGCAATTTTTTGCTGGTTTGTATGCCAATACAGATATAAAAGAAGAACCAATGTCTGCTGGTCGCCAAATGGGAGGTCATTTTGCCACACATAGTTTAGATGATAATGGACACTGGAAAGACCTTACCCAACAAAAAAATTCTAGTGCAGATATTTCGCCTACAGCAGGACAAATGCCTAGATTATTAGGTTTAGCACAAGCATCTAAAATCTACAGACAAGTAAAGGGTATTGACACAACTAACTTTTCTAAAGATGGTAATGAAATTGCTTGGGGAACTATTGGAAATGCGAGTACAAGTGAAGGCTTGTTTTTTGAAACTATAAACGCAGCTGGTGTTTTACAAGTCCCAATGGTGATAAGTATTTGGGATGATGAATATGGTATTTCAGTACACGCCAAACATCAAACTACAAAAGAAAATATTTCTGAAATTTTAAAAGGTTTTCAGCGTAATAAAAACGAAAAAGGCTATGAAATTTTTAGAGTTGATGGATGGAATTATCCTGAACTTATAGATACCTACCAACGCGCTGCACAAATTTCTAGAAAAGAACATGTGCCTGTAATGATTCATGTACAACAGTTAACTCAGCCGCAAGGACATTCTACATCTGGCTCTCATGAGCGTTACAAAGATAATGAGCGATTGGCTTGGGAAGAAGAATATGATTGTAACGCACAATTGCGAAATTGGATAATTAGCAATAATATATCTACAGATGATGAATTAATCGCATTAGAGAGACGTATTAAAAAGTCGGTTAGAGAGGGTAAAAAAGCAGCATGGACTTCGTTCATTAGTCCTATTTTGACCGAACGTAAAAACGCAATCCATTTATTAGAACAGTTAGCGTCGTCGAGTCATAATGGTGTTTTTATTAAAAAATTAATAAATGATTTAGTAGCGGTTGAAGAACCACTAAGAAGAGATATACTTTCGGCAAGTCGCAAAGCACTGCGTTATGTGGTTTCGGAAGATTCTTCAGAAAAAGTGGCACTTCAAAATTGGATAAATAATTATCTAAACGAAATTCAACCGAAATATAGTTCCCACTTACATAGCGCATCAGATCTCAATGCCTTAAACCTATCTGAAGTTGTCCCGACATACGATGCAGGTTCTAAAGATGTTGATGGACGTGTGGTATTAAGGGAAAATTTTGATGCTATCTTCAGCAAATATCCTGAAGCATTGATCTTTGGTGAAGATGCTGGTTATATAGGAGATGTTAATCAAGGTTTAGAAGGTTTACAAGAAAAATATGGTAAGCTTAGAGTCTCAGATACAGGTATTAGGGAGGCTACTATTGTTGGTCAAGGTATTGGTATGGCAATGCGTGGTTTACGTCCTATTGCAGAAATTCAATATTTAGACTATGTGATGTATGCGCTTCAAATAATGAGTGATGATTTGGCTACAGTCCAGTATAGAACCAAAGGTCGTCAAAAAGCGCCTCTGATTGTAAGAACGAGAGGGCATCGCTTAGAAGGTATCTGGCATTCTGGCTCACAAATGGGAGGCATTTTAAATCTTATAAGAGGGATTCATGTCCTTGTTCCGCGAGATATGACCAAAGCTGCAGGATTCTACAATACCTTATTAGAAAGTGATGAACCCGCTTTAGTTGTGGAATGTCTAAACGGTTATAGACTTAAAGAAAAATTACCAAATAATATTGGAGAATTTAAAACACCAATTGGTGTCGTAGAAACCATTAGAGAAGGGGAAGATATAACCTTAGTGTCTTATGGCTCTACTTTGCGCTTAGTAGAACAAGCGGCTAAAGAATTACTAGAAGTTGGCATTGATGCCGAAATTATCGATGTACAATCTTTATTGCCTTTTGATCTTAATCATGATATCCTAAAAAGTATTGTGAAGACCAATCGTGTGATGGTCATAGACGAGGATATTGAAGGAGGTGCATCTGCTTACATTCTCAATGAAATATTAAATACCCAAAATGCATTTCAATATTTAGATAGCCAACCAAAAACATTGGCAGCAAAACCACATCGACCAGCTTATGGTACAGATGGCGACTATTTCTCAAAACCTTCGGTCGAAGATATTTTTGAAGCTATTTATGGTGTAATGCATGAGTTGAGTCCTATGGATTTTCCAAAACTGCGATAAAAACTTATTTAAAATCAAAAGAAAGACCTTCCTTAAACTTAAGTGAAGGTCTTTTTTATGTATGACATTTGTCATAAGCTATGTTTTGAAATATCTTTAGCTTTGAGAAGCAACGACTAATCCAAACTATATGCTAACACAAGACATTCTAAGTACCTTCAAGCGAAAGGCAGATTTGGTAAATTATCTTGAAAAAAACAAGGTTGATAATCCAACATTTCAATCTGCATTAGACAAATATGCCTACGAGCAAGAATTACTTCCCTTACAGGCGGAGCTCGTCGATTTTCAACGTTGGGTGCAAAAAGAAAATAAAAAAATAGCAATCATTTTTGAGGGCAGAGACGCTTCAGGTAAAGGAGGCTGTATAAAACGTTTTGTAGAACATCTAAATCCAAGAGCTAGACGCATAGTAGCCTTAAACAAACCCACTGAAATTGAAAAAAGACAATGGTATTTTAATCGGTATATAAAAGAATTGCCAGATGCCGGAGAAATTGTGTTTTTTGATCGGAGCTGGTATAACAGAGCGGTTGTAGAACCTGTAATGGGATTCTGTACCAAAGAACAGTATAACCGTTTTATAATTCAGGTTCCAGAATTTGAGAATATGCTATTTGAGTCTGATACAAAAATTATTAAGTTTTGGTTTTCTGTTTCTAAGGAAGAGCAACAACGTCGTTTTGAAAAACGCCTGAACAATCCGCTAAAAAAGTGGAAATTCAGTCCTGTTGATGAAAAAGGACAAGAACTCTGGGATGATTTTACGGTTTACAAAAATCAAATGTTTTCTAGAACGCACAACTCTTTTAGTCCGTGGGTAGTTATAAAGTCTAATGATAAAAAACGTGCACGTCTAGAAAGTATTAAGTACGTTTTAAGTCTTTTTGATTATGATAATAAAGGGAGTAATTGCAAAGCACTTTTGCCAGATCCAAACATTGTGCAACGCTATTTTAGAAATACCGTTCAATTAGACCAATAATAAAATCCCTTTTTACCATGACAGAAAAAAACTTATCTCTTATAAATACAAAAAAAGGTTTAGAGGCTTTATTGCGTCAAAAAAACCTGAACATCAATAAAACCATTAATAACGTTAAGTACGAAAAACGACTCGAAAAACTGCAAGTAGAAATGCTTATTCTTCAGCAATGGGTTGCAAAGTATAACAAAAAAGTAGTCATTCTTTTTGAAGGCCGTGACGCTGCCGGAAAAGGTGGTGCCATAAGGCGTATCATTCAGCATTTACCACCAAGAGCCATTAGAGTTGTTGCCTTACCAAAGCCTAATGAAACGGAAATAGGCCAATGGTATTTTCAGCGTTATATTAATCGTTTACCAAATAATGGCGAGATTGTATTTTTTGACAGAAGTTGGTACAATAGAGCTGTGGTAGAACCCGTTAATGGATTTTGCACTAAGAAGGAATACGACATCTTTATGAGTCATGTTAATGCATTTGAAAAAATGATACAAGACTCTGGTATTCATTTACTGAAACTTTATTTCTCCATTACAAAGAAAGAGCAAGAACGTCGTTTTAAAGATATTGTGAGTTCTCCAATAAAAAAATGGAAATACAGTGAAGTTGATAAGCGTGCGCTATCCCTTTGGGATGATTACACAGCATATAAAGAAACCATGTTTGAGGAAACTCAGGTTAACGCACCTTGGAAAATTATTAAAGCGAATAGAAAAACAAGCGCAAGAATTACAGCTTTTGAATATATCCTAAAAAGCATTCCTTATGAAGTTAAGGACTTGGATACTATCCGTCATAAATCAATGCGCAAAATTTTGAATGAATGAAGTAACATTTATACCATTACTATTGGTTTTATATGAAATGAGACCTATCGGCTTTCAAAATCCGTAATAATTCTATTACATTTAGGTTTTAAATCTAAAATTCATGTTTCCAGATTTTAATCGTTGGAGTTTACCTCTTTTAATTCTCGTATTACAAGGACTCATATTTGTATTCCTTTTACTGACTCGGTATTTTAAAAAACGAAATCTCTCAGATCTATTTTTAGGATTAATCTTATTACTAACTTGTTATTCTCAAACCTGCTATACAGTGGGCTTTATGGGTTGGTACGATACGTTTAGAACTACAAAAATCAATTACTTTCTCATTAATATTGGTATAGCCTTAGCACCTCTTATTTATCTTTATGTAAAATCTATAACAACGTCTAATTTTAAGTTTAAAAAAGCGTATTGGTGGCACTTTGCATTAGCTTTTGCGGTTATTATATACCATTTTAGTATATATACTTATGATGCCTTACAACCTGGCTTTAACGACACCCAAAACGGGATTCTAAAAATTGATTTAGATGAAGCCTATGTGCAATCTATAATGAGTTATATAGAAACTCCTTTTATGTTAATATATCTGGCATTTACCTTTCAATTGTTTTATAGCTATAGAAAAAAAATAATTCAATACTTTTCTAATACTTATAAATTAGAACTGAACTGGATCTTAAGTTTCCTCATACTTTTTAGTCTTTCTTTTTTATATAGTACAATACAAGATATAATAGGTTCTCGTTTTATGGATCTTGGTTACCAACAACGTTGGTGGCTTAACCTTTTTATGGCATTAGTTACACTCTATGTTGGTGTAAAAGGCTATTTCACAGACACCACTAAACTAAACAAGCTAGACTTTACATTTACTCCAA
Organism: Winogradskyella sp. R77965; assembly: GCF_044594915.1. Lineage (GTDB taxonomy): Bacteria > Bacteroidota > Bacteroidia > Flavobacteriales > Flavobacteriaceae > Winogradskyella. The sequence goes on from NZ_CP138990.1 coordinate 1,449,492, forward strand.
AAGCTATTGGTATACCTGAAGAAACAAATAATTTTGAACAAAAATCAATTTCAGATTCTGATATTGAAGTTGTAAAAAACTTAATGGAAATAGACAAGGCTTATCTCAATCCAGAACTGAACTTATCTGATCTAGCCAAAATAGCGAATATGTCTCGTGGACAACTTTCTGAGATAATAAATACGGCTTTCAATAAGAATTTTAATGACTTCGTAAATACCTACCGTGTTGAAGCCTTTAAAGCTATGCTAAAAGCAGATAAACATAAAAAACTTTCCTTGCTTGGCATTGCTCAAGAATGTGGATTTAATAGTAAAGCGACTTTTAATCGTGTTTTCAAAAAGCTTACAAGCCACTCTCCTACCGAATATTTAAAATCCCAATTAAATTAAGACGTCTCAAATCGTATTTGGGTCGCTCTAGTACTCAATAAGTCGCCCATCTGAGACTTATATCAGAAATTTGTGTCAGCAACAATAAAACTATTTGTTATGACACGTTTAAAATCAATCTTAAAATTTTTAATTACACCAATTCTTCAAAAGCATTGGTTCATAGATTTAGTATTCGCAATTCCAAGATTATTATGTGGCTTATGGCTAACTGCCATGTTTGGAGCCGATAAATTCGGAATGCCATGGACAGCAGACAGCCAGAATTTAAATTTGTTCGAAGTAGCCGCATGGTTTCCTGAAGATGTAGCTGCATATGGAGGTATTTTCGCTATAGCACCAATATTCTTTGCTTGGATGGGAGCATTTAGTGAAGCTGTAGGAGGACTATTTCTATTGCTAGGCTTAAAAACTCGTGTAGCCTCCTTCTTAATTATGTGCACCATGTTAGTCGCCATTTTTATGCAAAAATGGAATCAAGGCTTATGGTCCATGCTACCAGCAATAGGATTTCTCTGGGTTGCGCTTTACAACTTATTTCTAGGTTCTGGCCGATTCGGAATCGATTATATTATTAGTAAAAAATTTAAATATTAAAAACAATCATTATGAAAACACTACTAAACACATTTTGCATTTTTCTTCTAGTATTAACTGCACATTCGCAGAGTACATTAAAAATTTCAGATTTAGAAATCCTTAATAATACAAGTTGGGAAGGAAAACTCACCTATAAGGATTACCAATCTGGAGAACCAAGAACCATTGAAACTACACTTCAAATTAAAATTGAAGGTGATAAAATCATATCGAATGTACAATACACTTATGAGCCTAATAAGAATAATAAATCTTCCGTTAAACTTAAAAAGAACGGCACATACTATGGCAACGAAAAAATACTAAGTAACACTTTTGAGAATGGAATAAGGACTTTAGTGACCACCTACAAAGGTAGAGATGCTGGAAAAAAAGCAACCATGTATATGACGCATCAATTTTCAGAGACAACATATAAAGTTACCAAAGAAGTACAGTTTAAAAACTCAGAAGAGCGCTTTATAAGAAACACGTACGAATTCACTAAACTTTAATACTATAATTATGAGAATCATAAAACAATTACACCTGTTAATTATTGTAATACTATTAACAAGCTGTGTGCAAAAAAAGCATCTAAAAACAGTCACATTTAAAGTGGATATGACTTCAGTTGAAAACCCATCTCATGTTGGTGTTAGAGGAAATTTTACTGATAATCCTTGGGAAGAAACTGCACCATTAACTGATGAGAATAATGATGATATATACGAAGGTACATTTAGTCAAGAAACAACAGCCAACCTAGTTGAATTTAAATTTGTAAATCAAAATAGCGACTACGAATTAAAAGATTCAGATAATCGTAGGCTACTTTTTGAGTACAAACCTGAAACCATAATCTATGAAGCTGTATTTAATAATCCTGAAGAAAAGATTACAAAAAATAAATTATGAAAACTAAAATCACACTATTGATATTGCTAGTTGGAATGACAGCGATAGCTCAAATAAAAGGTAATAAAACCATTGAAACTCGCAGCTTTAATGTTGATAGCGTAGAACATATAAAAATAAACTTCTATGCAAAAGTCACCATTGATCAATCTGCTAAAGCAGGTATGCAAATCACAACAGATAGTAATTTATTTGATTTAATTGATACAGAAGTTGTAGATGGTGTATTACATCTCAATCAAAAAGAATGGATCTCACCATCACAAAATGCCATAATATATATTGGCGTTCCTAATTTAAAACGTGTAGAATCTGGCACACACGACACAACAAAAATCATTAACGTGGATAACGATGAACTTAGAGTTAATGCACCTATTGGTAATATTATCATCGAAGGAAAAACTAAAGAATTAAGAATAGGTTCTGAACTAGCAACCATTGACGCTTCAAAAATAATTGCCGAAAACGCTTATATAAATCTTTGGCATTGGGGAAAAATCAAAGTTAATGTTACAGATTTACTTTGGGCAGATGTTTCAAATGATGGGAAACTAATCTATGTAAACAAGCCAAAAAAAATGAAAACAAAAACAAAAAAAGGTGGTCGTATTTATGGATTAAACGATACTGATAAAGTAAAAAATCCTGAGGCGGTTTATATTAGTTTCAAGATTAAAAACAATTCAAGCAATCGCAATCATTTTGAAGTTGTAGGTCCTAAGCCAGATGGTTCGAAATTTGGCTATGGCTTTCCGATGATGCCAAATACAACAAGAAAAGAAAACTGGACCGTCGGCACTAAAATCTATAAAGTAAATAGTCTAGGATTCAGAAAACTATTAATCACTATAAAGAAAGAAAACGAGAATAAAACCGTGAACCTATTTTAGAAAAATCTCAACTTTATGATTATGACTTCATTATCAAAATTTTGGAATCTGATTACACCAGAGTCAATTTCAGATTTATATCCGAAATCACTAATTTAATGAAGGTAAAAAAACTAGTCATAGTAATATATGACATTATTTAGAGAAGGCATTTTTGTCTTCTCTTTTTTTAGCTCTAAATTTATACCATGAAGATTGAATCCATAGTCACTATAAAAAAAGAACTAAAGCACTTGTCACAAGAAGAGCTATTAGAATTATGCTTACGCTTAGGGAAATTCAAAAAAGAAAATAAAGCACTACTTACCTACTTGTTATTCGAATCCCATGATGAGGATGGTTACATAGCTAGCGTAAAAACGACTTTAGACGAATTATTTGAAGGCATTAACTCAGATAGTTACTTCTACATGAAAAAAACGATAAGAAAGATTCTAAGACAAATTAGAGTTTACAGTCGTTACTCATTAAAGAAAACTACAGAAGTAGAACTTCTTCTCTATTTCTGTGAACGTTTAAATGAATTAAGGCCTTCTATACATAGAAATGTAACATTAAGTAACTTATACCAAAGACAAATACTTTCTATTAAGAAAAAGATTAGTGTATTGCATGAAGATTTACAATACGATTATAATTTGCAACTAGAAGAATTAGAGCGTTAGTTATTCTGCTTCTTAGCCTTGCGACTTCCTTCATACATTTCATACTTCACTAAACGCGCTTCGAGCTTTGCGTTAAAGACTTTTATTTTGCGCGAAGGACGAAGACCTACAAATTTTAAAGCTTCAAGATTAGACGTTATTAGCCAAGCATTGGTATTAGGATAACCATGTTTTAGTGTAGTTCCAATATTACCATAGAATTCTTCCACATTTAGATTCTCTAATCGTTCACCATAAGGCGGATTAAAAACCATATGTAATTTATCTGTTCCTGCTTTTTGGGTTTTAAAGAAATCCTCGTGCTGTATATGAATAAATTCATCTAAATGCGCATTCTTAATATTCTCTTTAGCCTTGGCAACAGCAGAAGGTGACTTATCATAACCTAATATTTTATGATGAAAATCGCGCGTTTTCTTTAACAAGGATTCTTCAATCTTTTCAAACAAATCTACATCCCAATCCTCCCAGCGTTCAAAAGCAAATTCCTTACGCATCAAATTTGGTGGAATATTACACGCTATCATAGCAGCTTCAGCTAACATCGTGCCACTACCACACATCGGGTCCATAAAATCCGTTTGTCCATCCCAACCGCTCATCATTATGAGTCCGGCAGCAAGTACTTCGTTAATTGGTGCAATATTAGTCGCTGTTTTATAACCACGTCTATGCAAGGATTCACCAGAGGTGTCTAAAGAAATGGTACAGCGTTGACGATCTATATGCACATTAATTTTTAAATCAGGGAAACGTAAATCCACATCTGGTCGTGTACCACCGTTTTCTCTAAAACGATCTACAATCGCATCTTTAGTTTTTAAAGCTGTGTACTGAGAATGTGTAAAAATACTATTATGTACAGTGGCATCAACAGCTAGAGAACCTGTAGCTTTGAGATGATTTTCCCATTTCATGTTTTTAACATTCTTATACAAATCCTCTTCTCTAGAAACTCTAAAAGATTTAATTGGTTTAAGAATTTTAATAGCAGTTCGTATACCAAGATTAGCTTTGTACATAAAGCCCTTATCACCAACAAAACTCACATTACGGACACCCTTTTCTACCTCCATAGCTCCGAGTTGTGTAAGTTCTTTTGCTAAAATATCTTCGAAGCCAAATAAAGTTTTGGCAACCATCTTGAAATTATTGTCCATACATTACGTCTGAGAGATTGCAAATTTACACTATTTTTGCAGGACATTTAAGATTATGACTAAATCAACAAAACAATGGTATGCGTCTTGGTTTGACACACCATATTATCATATTTTATACAAACATAGAGATTACTCAGAAGCCCAAGGGTTTATGGATAATCTCACCAATTACCTTAACCTACCTGAAGGTGGTGAAATCTTAGATTTAGCCTGTGGTAAAGGTCGCCATTCTGTTTATCTTAATACTCTTGGTTATAATGTCACTGGTGTTGATTTATCTGAACAAAGCATTGCACATGCCAAGCAATTTGAAAATGAAACTCTAAAGTTCGATGTGCATGATATGAGTAAGCCCTATCCTGAAACATTTGATGCTGTTTTTAATCTGTTTACAAGCTTTGGGTATTTTGAAGATGAAAACTGTAACCTTGAGACTATAAAATCAATAAAAGCTGAATTGAATGAATTTGGTTTTGGTGTCATTGACTTTATGAATGTCAATTACATTATTGAAAATTTAGTGGAAGAAAATGTAAAAACGGTTGAAGGGATTGACTTTCATCAAAAACGTAGCGTCAAAGATGGTTATATTATAAAAGATATTAGCTTTGAGGCTGATGGCCAACATTACGAATTTCAGGAACGTGTAAAGGCGTTTACTTTAGAAGATTTTAAAACATTATTTGAAGACGCTGGAGTCTATTTGTTAGATGTATTTGGTGATTATAAATTACATCAATACCATTCAAAAACATCAGAACGTTTGATTATGATATTTAAGTAATTTGTATGCATGAATAAGTACTTACTTCCTATTGTAGCCATAATCATTGGTGTTGCTATTGCGATTTTAACCAAAAAGCAAAAATCTATAGGCACTAAATTATTACTCTCTTTTAGTGGAGCTTTTTTATTGGCGCTAACGCTATTTGATTTATTGCCAGAAGTATATGAGCATTTAGAAGCAAAGCAAACTGGGTTATTCATTATGTGTGGAATACTACTCCAAATCATTTTAGAGTTTTTCTCTAAAGGTGCTGAGCATGGCCATGTACACATTCATAAAGAAGACACACAATTTCCTTGGTTATTATTTACAAGCCTTTGTATTCATAGTTTTTTAGAAGGGTTTCCTATTCACGAGCATAACGATATGGTTTATGGTGTGCTAATTCATAAAATCCCTATTGCAGCTCTTATCACAGCCTTTTTGTTACAATCTAAATTCTCAAAATTACAGATTGTGAGTTTCTTGATTGTCTTTGGAGCAATGACACCATTAGGAACATTAACATCGAATACAATGCCTTTTGCCGCAGACTACGTAGATGTTGTAAATGCTATCGTTATTGGTATATTTTTACATATTTCTACAACAATTCTGTTTGAAACTGGTGAAGGTCATAAATTCAATTTATCAAAGTTAATTGCGATTTGTTTGGGTATTTTGATTGCTTATTTTATTTAAAATAAATGTTTAGCAAAGAAGAAAGTCGACAACTGCGACAAGAGTTTTGGACCAGCTTCGGAAAATCATTTCCAAGAAAATGGCTCTTATACGACACCAAAATAAAAGGTGTTGCTTTTAAGTTTCACTTCGATACTAAATCAGCTTTAATCGCTCTAGACTTAGAGGGCGATTTAGAAAACCGCATTAACTGCTGGGAAAAGCTAATGGCTCTTAAAAACATTCTACAAACTGAATACTTACCAGAAGTTATTTATAAAGAGGAATACTACTTAGAAAACGGTAAAGAGATTTCTCGTATATACTTACCTTTAGAACAAAAAGTGTCCATTCATAACAAAAATTCATGGCGCGAGGTTATGGAATTTTTTAATAAAAAAATGATTTTATTTGAAGTCTTTTTTGAAGAATATCGGGATATAATTAAAAGTTAAGTGATTTTATTGAATTTTCTATAAGCTATCTAATAGACTTTTAATCTTTAATTTACTTCTTGGTGAAACCTTAGTATATACCTGAGATAATGTACCATTCGCTGGCAATGAGAAGAACAGTTCCCTAATTGAAATGAACAGTTCACTCATTATGAATTTTTACTATTAAAAAAGGAATGTAGTTTTGAATAAACTACCAAACTATGAATAGAATAACTATTGTTTTATTTCTTGTTTTCCCGACTTTTCTAATAAGTCAAAATGACTGTGAAAAGTACGTCGAAAAATACATTCCGACTGACCTAAATGACGCGGTTTCCTTTTTTGAATGTAAGTGGTCAGAAGAAGACTTAATTGGATTTAAAAACAAAGAAGAACAAAGTGCGACTTCAGAATTACATTTTGGAACAGGAATGTCCTTACGGAATAATTGGAAACTTTGGGCTGGTACATCTGCAATTTCAAAATTTTTCAGAGATTTAGGAATTCATCATCCAGACGATATGTCAAGTATAATTTTGACGTCGTTACACCGAAAACTGAACGAAAAGCCTATCGAATTAGAAAAGCAAATTAAATATTACAAAGATTATTGGGCCGAATCTGAACGGAAAGAAAACGAACGAAAAAAAGAAGAGTTTAGTGAATTTAAAATTGGAGACATTGTTGAATTTCTATATGACTATAATTTCGTATCGAAACGCCAAGAAAAAAAATATATGGACGATAAGTGTTTGGCTACAGGAAAAGTAAATGACCTGAATAAAGAAAAATTTGAACTAAAAATTAAACTAATAAAGAGTTGCGACAGAAAAGGAATTATTGTTCTTGAATATGATGTTTGGGACAAAGTAGATGGAGAATATAAAAAGATTGAGGAGGATAAAATTGAGATTATGAAAAAAGGAGAAACTCGATGGACTTCATATAATTTATGGGAAATAGTGGAATAATAACTGTAGGCAACAATATGTATAATTCATTACTAGTTATAGCCTACTTACGAAAGTCCTCGCGCACTTTCTAACTGCCTGCCAACAGACAGGTCTGCGATTTATTTACTAACTTTAATACTTAAACACGCAACGAAATCTTGCACTAGACCCTTGTGCAACATTTGAAAAAACATCAAAAATGAGAAAACATTTAGGAATATTATTATTGACTTTATTTATTTCTTCGTGCAAAGGACAATCGAACTCTAATGCAGAAAAAAATGTCGGTGGACCTTGTCAAGATTGTGAGGCTCTTTTGGATTTTAAACTATTGAATCCCTTACCAAAAGCGACTGATACTTTGCCAAGTTTTGAAAAAAACGAGCCTAAAATTAAAATAACAGGAACTGTATTCCTGAAAGACGGAAAAACACCAGCCGAAAATATTTTACTTTACATTTATCAAACAGACAGAAATGGCCTTTATCAGCCAAGTAACAAACCAATTGGCTGGGAAAAAACTCATGGACAATATCGTGAATGGTTAAAAACTGGCAAAGATGGAAAGTTTACCTTTTACACTTTCAGACCAGCACCATATCCCGAAGTTCAAGAACCTGAGCATATTCACATTTATGTAAAAGAACCTAATACTATTCCGTATTACATCGATAGTTATTTTTTTGAAAGTGACCCAAAGCTTACGGCAGAAAAAAAACAATCTCATAAAAATAGAGGTGGCTCTGGAATTGTTAAACTTGAAAAGGAAAATGGAATTTGGACAGCGCACAGAAATCTGATTTTAGGTCTAAACATACCAGATTATGAATAAAAAACTTTCCACAGCAATGCGTATAAGTCATTGCTAGATGTAGCCTACTTACAAAAGTCCTCGCGGTCTTTCTACCTGCCTGCCGACAGATTGAGTTTATATTTGCTAAATGAGGTAGTTAAAACACATAAGAAACCATATACAAAAACATGGCGTAACATTTACGGAAACGGTATAATTCTTGATAGATTCCTACAATAATTTAGTATCAAAAAATCATCTCAAATGAAAAAAAGTTTACTATTTCTATTATTCGGACTTTTAACAACGCTAAACTACGCTCAAAACAATCAAGACATAAGAACTGAAAAAATATGGCGTTTGAATTTTTTAAATCCTGCGGTTGAATTGGAAATTCCGACAGGACAATTTTCGACTTTTTCTTCGGGTCTCGGAATTGGTTATGGAGGTGGATATCCTGATTTGACTTTTGGAGGAAGTGGATTTATTTATATAATTAGCCCATTCGCTGATTTTCAACAAAAATGGTTTTATAACCTAACTAAAAGAAACGGGAAAAATCGAAATACGAAAAATAATTCTGGAAATTTTATGTCATTAAGATTTATAACACGTGGCAATTCATTAGTTGAAAATGTAAATCGGACTTCCGACATTGATTTTGCAATCGGACCAACTTGGGGAATTCAAAGAAAATATGGAAAGAATTTTCATTTGTTATTTGACGTTGGGCCTCAATACTATTTTGACACAAATGGCAATGGAAATATTTGGCCAATTATGTTACAAATAAATTTAGGGTTTGACCTTAAAAAGAAATAAAAACGTTACGCAACGTGTATAATTAATTGCTTTGGTCGTTGCTTAGTTTCGATTCCATTTTATTTACTAAATTTAGATGTTAAACTATTCGAAAATAGTTCGCAGCAATTATAGTTAGTAGACACATGAAAAAAGTATACTCCGTAGAAGAATACATAGAAATTAACCAACACTACAACGATGAGCTAACTATTTTACGAGATATTCTAAATTCTACTGAATTAGAAGAAACCGTAAAATGGAGTATGCCAACCTATTGTCTTAATGGTAAAAATGTTCTAGGTATTGGTGCTTTTAAACACCATTTTTGTTTGTGGTTTCATAATGGTGTATTTCTAAAAGATCAACATAATTTACTTATTAATGCTCAGGAAAATAAAACAAAAGCATTACGACAAATGCGTTTTGAAACTAAAGCTGATATTAATAAAGTTGCCGTTTTAGCTTATGTAAAAGAAGCCATAGAAAATCAACGTTTAGGTAAAGAAATAAAACCTACGCGTAAAACAAAACCAGTTATAATACCAGATGAATTAAAAGCCGCTCTAAATAGTAATACAGAACTAAAAAGTGCTTTTAAAATATTGACACCATCTTGCCAACGCGAATACTGCGAATACATTACAGAAGCTAAACGCGAAGACACCAAACAAAGACGACTAGATAAAATTACTCCTATGATTTTAAAAGGAAGTGGCCTAAATGATAAGTATAAATGATTTTGGTGTAACCCATAAAAAAAGACCGCTCAAATTAATGAACAGTCTTTTTGTTTATTGTATAACAATCAGCTTATTTTACAACAGCTGGTGCATTTAATTTTCTACTCATTTCCATTGAGATTGCAGAACGGTCAAACTTAATTTTCCCTGCTGATGTTTCAATAACACAACTGTTATCTTTATCATTTAATTCTGAAACCTTTCCGTGCATACCACTTTTAGTAATTACACGATCGCCACGCTTTAACTCAGCAGCAAACTTCTTTTCTTGTTTAGCACGTTTCATTTGTGGTGCAATCATAAAGAAATACATCACTGCGAATATGGCTATAAATGGTAAAAATGATCCTATACCTTCCATTAAAAATATTAGTTATGGTTATGCCCTTCGTGACCTGGTTGTGTAGAAGTCTTTTGAGTAGCAGTTGATAAAGGATTAATTGTTGCAGAACCAGCATTTTGAGTAGGAACAGCAGCTTTAGCTGGTGCATTAGGATCCTTCTCAACAAAAGCAGAAATCTTTACAATTTCTGTACCCTTTTCAGTATTAGTAGTCATAGTAATAGATTTAGAAACTTTGTTTCCGTTGCCTTTACCATTAAACTTTACTGCAAATTCACCTTTTTGACCTGGTGCAACTTCTTTTGTCCAATTAGATGGTACTGTACATCCACAAGTACTCTTTATATTACTTACTACTAACATTGAGTTACCAGTATTTGTATATGTAAATGTTGTTTCAACTGGAGTACCGTTAGCGATGGTACCAAAATCGTGTTCTGTTTTGTCAAATGCAATAACCGGAAAATCACCAGCGTTAGCATCTCTATCTGCAGCAATAGCCACATTTTCAGATTTAATTTTACTAGCAGCATCTTCTTTACAAGACGTAAAAGCTACCATACATAATGCACTAAGTCCTAAAATTACTTTTTTCATTACTTTATTTTTTTATTAATTTTTTACAAAATTTATTCAGTTCGCGAAGTTAGTAATTATTTTAATCAATTAAAATTTTTATAGTGTTGTTAACATATATTCGTACGAAATAACTTTCAAAATGTTTACACTTTAACTAATAATAAATAGAATTGCAAGAGATATGGACTTAAAAAAGCCAAAATTACATCAAACCCCTTCCAGATTTTTGATGAATATTTTTAGATTGATACTCTTTAACGATCTTATCTAATATACCATTGATAAACTTGCTACTTTTTGGTGTAGAATATTCTTTAGCGACTTCTAAATACTCATTTATAGTTACTTTATAAGGAATTGATGGGAACTTTTGGAACTCACAAAGTGCCATTTTTAACAACACTCCATCTAGGCTAGCCAAACGCTCACTGTCCCAATTTGTTGTTTTCGCTGAGATTTCGTCAGAAAATTTAGAACTATTTAGTAAGGTCTTTTTAAATAAGTCTTTAGCAAATTCTCTATCCTCTTCATCTTTGTATAAATCTGGTAATAAAATAGTTTCTGGAGATGCTAATTTTAATTTTCTTAAAACCTTTAAAAGTGCAGTATTTACAACAGGAAGATCATCTATCCAAGTCAGTTTCTTATCCTCAAAGTAATCGTATAACTTTTCATTTGGTGCAATAATAGTAGTGTAAAGATCTATGATAAAACTTTTATCCTTCTTAAATGAACTTTCAGGATCACCACTATATGTTTCATATAAATCACTATTTAAAATTTCTTTGAAAATAATATCTACATATTCAAAATCTAAATCCCAATAATTTAGCTTATGCTTGGTAATATGCTCTTGTAGCATCCTATTACTGCTAATAAGTTGTAAAAGCTGGTTCTCTTGAAACTTTGTATTTGGGTTTTTATCTGAATCAGATTTTACGAGCTTCTTCTGTAATTTTTCGTTATAGTTCTTGCTCTTTTTGTGAAGTTCTGTGAGCAAAGCTAAAATTAATAAGTACAAATCGTACATGCTATCTAAACTGTGTAATAAAAACTTTTCATCCTTTGAAAGGTCATCACTTTCTGTGCCTTTAAAAGCATACATAGATTGCATTACTTTTATTCTGATGTGTCTTCGGTTTAGCATGTGTAAGAACTACTTTAATTATCTGTTATTAAAAAAGGTGAGCCTAAACTCACCTTGCAAAAATACTATTATTTATATCCTAAAAAAATTATTTAGAATTTTCTCTTTTACGCGTTTCAATGCGTTCTTTGGCAATATTTAATGCCGCTATGTGCGCAGTAATATCATTCAACTTTGCATTGTCTAAAATTTCGAGAGTAGTATTATAAATATTTTCTGTTTTACGCATTATTTCTTGTCTATCATAGTCCTCAAGCTCTGCGTACACATTGATAATTCCACCAGCGTTAATTAAAAAGTCTGGCGCGTAAACAATACCTCTTTCCTGCAATATTTTACCATGTCTATTTTCTTCTGCTAGTTGATTGTTTGCTGCTCCTGCAATAATCTTAGCATTTAATTTGTAGATCGTATTATCATTAACAGTGGCTCCTAAAGCACATGGAGCATAAATATCCATATTCTCACTATAAATATCATTACCACTATATATAGTGACATCATACTTAGATTTTACTGCTTCTAAACGCTCTTGGCTAATATCATCTATGGTTACTTTGGCACCTTCATCAACTAAGTGTTCAACCAATGCTTCACCCACATTTCCGATACCTTGTACAAACACGTTTTTATCTTCTAGGATATCTGAACCAAACTGAAACTTTGCAGCAGCTTTCATTCCCATAAATACACCATAAGCTGTGATTGGAGAAGGATTACCAGCTCCACCTTTATTTTCAGAAATGCCAGTAACATAAGGCGTAACCTCTCTAACTGTGTCCATATCTCCCGTAGTCATACCAACATCTTCTGCTGTGATATAGCGTCCGCTTAAGGAATGTACAAACTCACCAAAACGTCTCATTAATTCTGGTGTTTTTTGAGTTTTGGAATCGCCAATAATTACGGCCTTACCTCCACCAAGATTTAATCCTGTGATTGCTGACTTAAAAGTCATACCACGAGACAAACGCAATACGTCATTTAATGCTTCCCATTCGTTTGCATAATTCCACATTCTGGTACCACCTAAAGCAGGACCTAAAACTGTATTGTGAATACCAATTATAGCTTTTAAACCAGTATCTTTGTCATTGCAAAAAACAATTTGCTCATGATCGTCAAAAGAATGTTGTCCAAAAACAGGATCCATTTTTTTTAGGTCTTTTGAATTAATAATTTCCGAAGTCATGCATGTTAGATTTTAGGGTGTTTGAAGATAATCTAAAAACAGCGTGCAAAAATAAATTATTAATAGAGGATTAGCAAAATATTAACTATAAAATACGATTATCGTAATACTTTTGACCTACCAAATACAACATGAAACGAGCATGTTCAACATTTTATTACCCAAAGTAATGATTAATAGCGAACAGCATGTGTCCTTAATGAAGCAATATATACAAACACATGAAAGCATTAAAACATCTTAATAAATACTTTTACAAATACAGATATCGCTTAATAATTGGTGTTATCATAACTATTGTTGCTAAGATATTTGCACTCTTTACTCCTAGACTAGTTGGTGCATCAATTAATGTCGTTTCTGACCGTTTGGATGGCAAGATTACGGAAGAAGTTTTTAGAAGTGAATTAATGATTAATATTCTTTATTTAATTGGTGCAGCCGTTGTTGCTGGTTTGTTCACTTTTTTAATGCGCCAAACTATTATCAATGTATCGCGTTATATTGAATATGATCTAAAGAACGAAATCTACCAACACTACCAAGTACTGTCATTAAATTTTTATAAATCCAACAGAACAGGAGATTTAATGAACCGTATTAGCGAAGATGTTGGTAAAGTACGAATGTATGTTGGTCCAGCGTTAATGTACACTATAAATACAATCACTTTATTTACTGTAGCCATAATTTATATGACGAGTACAGCTCCTAAATTAACCTTATATACTTTATTACCACTTCCTATTCTATCGGTTGCTATATACAAATTGAGTCGACTTATTAATAAGCGAAGTACCATTGTACAGCAATCACTATCTACCCTTTCTACATATTCTCAAGAAACATTTAGCGGTATTTCAGTGATAAAATCTTACGGTATTGAACCTAGAACCAATATGGAATTTGAAGGACTTTCAGCCGAAAACCGACAAAAACAAATCAATCTTACTAAAGTACAAGCCTTATTTTTTCCGTTAATGATTTTATTGATAGGCATTAGTAATCTTATTGTAATATATATTGGTGGAACGCAATATATGAATGGAGAAATTGAAAAAATCGGTACGATTGCCGAATTTATAATTTATGTAAATATGTTGACTTGGCCAGTTGCAACAGTGGGTTGGGTTACATCTTTAGTGCAACAAGCGGAAGCATCTCAAGAACGTATCAATGAGTTCTTAAAGACCGAACCAGATATAAAAAATACAGCCGAATCGCTTACACCTATAAAAGGAGATATTGAATTCAAAAATGTATCCTTCGTCTATCCTGATACTAACATTGAGGCATTAAAAGAGGTCAGTTTTACTTTAAAATCTGGTGAAACACTAGCAATTTTAGGAAAAACCGGCTCAGGAAAATCAACCATTTTAGATCTCATTGGTCGCTTATATGACATTGATAATGGTTCTATTTTAGTGGATAATACAATTATTTCAGACTTAAACCTTTCAAGTCTAAGAGAAAGTATTGGCTATGTACCACAAGACGCTTTCTTATTTTCCGATACTATAGGTAATAACATTAAATTCGGAAAGGAAGATGCTAGTGACGAAGAAGTGATTGAAGCTGCAAAAAACGCAAGAGTCCATAAAAACATCATCGGTTTTAATAAAGGCTACGACACCATTTTAGGAGAACGTGGTATTACATTATCTGGTGGACAAAAACAACGAGTATCTATTGCAAGAGCAATTATTAAAAAGCCAGACATCTTGTTGTTTGATGACTGTTTATCTGCTGTAGATACCGAAACTGAAGAAAAAATTCTTAAAAACCTTGTAAAGCTTACTAAAGGCAAAACCACAGTAATTGTAAGCCATAGAGTGTCATCTGCTAAAAATGCGGATAAAATTATTGTTCTAGAAGATGGTAAAATAATTCAGAGAGGAAGTCATGAAAGTCTTGTCAATACTGATGGCTACTACAAGGAATTATATACCAAACAACTCTCAGAAAAAGAAAACTACTAATTTGTTGGTTACCTTATTTTTTTTTTAGATTTTTGGATTGAAATTTAAAAAAAAATTGAGTTATGAGTGATTATGGAATGATGGACAAAGAAGAAATATATTCGAAAGTATTACGCGCTGGAAGAAGAACCTATTTTTTTGATGTTAGAGCCACTAAAGCTGAAGATTATTATTTAACCATTACAGAAAGTAAAAAGTTTACTAATGATGATGGTTCTTTTCACTATAAAAAGCATAAAATCTACCTTTACAAAGAAGATTTTAATGAGTTTAGAGAAATTTTAGCAGAAATGACGGATTACATCATTAACGAAAAAGGTGAAGAAGTGATTAGTGATCGCCACCAAAAAGATTACAAGCGCGAAGACAATTTCGTAGCTCAAGAAGCTAAAACACCAGAAGATACAAAAGGCACAGAAGATTTTACTGATGTTAGTTTTGATGATATATAAAATTAACTTTTGTTAAATTATAGCAAAAACCGTTACGCTTTGTAACGGTTTTTTTATTTTTAATACCTAACCAACTTCTAAATATATGCAACGTATTGCGCTTTTACTTTTTTTAGCAACCACAACCCTATTCTCACAATCACAAACCAATTTATCTTATTATTTACCTCAAAATGTAGATTATAATCCAAGTATTCCAACACCACAAAGTGTTATAGGCCATAATGTAGGAGATTGGCATATTACTCACGATAAACTTGCGGAATACATGAAAGCCTTAGCATTAGCTTCAGATCGTATCTCTATTGAAAATCGTGGTAAAACCTTTGAGGATAGGCCTTTACTGTTATTAACTATAACATCTCCTGAAAATCATCAAAATTTAGAGACTATTCAAGCTGAACATATTGATGCTACGGAATCCAATACAGCCAATTCTGCAGATAGACCAATTGTAGTTTATCAAGGATTTTCAATTCATGGTAATGAGCCAAGTGGATCTAATGCTGCTTTAGTAATGGCTTATTATTTAGCTGCTGCAGAAGGTTCAGAAATTGATGATTTATTAAAACATACTGTGATTCTGTTCGACCCTTCATTAAATCCAGATGGTCTGCAACGTTTTGCTTATTGGGCAAATACCAATAAAAACATTAATCTTAATCCAGATCCTAATGATAGAGAATATAGCGAAGTTTGGCCTGGTGGACGTACCAATCATTATTGGTTTGATATGAATAGAGATTGGTTGCCTGTACAATTGCCAGAATCTAGAGCACGTATTGAAACCTTTCATAATTGGTTACCAAATATATTAACTGATCATCATGAAATGGGAACCAATTCTAGCTTCTTTTTTCAACCAGGAATTCCGTCTCGCACACATCCTCTTACGCCAAAATTAAACCAAGAGTTAACCAAAGGCATTGCTAACTATCATGCCAAAGCTTTTGATAAAATAGGTTCATTATATTATTCGGAAGAAAGTTTTGATGATTTTTATTACGGAAAAGGTTCTACGTTTCCAGATATCAATGGAAGTATTGGTATCTTGTTTGAGCAAGCGAGTTCTCGTGGTCATATTCAAGAAAGTGACAACGGTCTTCTTACGTTTCCGTTTACCATAAGAAATCAATTTACAGCAGCGTTATCTACACTTGATGCCGCTGTTAATATGCGAGAAGAAATTTTAGATTACCAGTATAACTTTTATAAGAATGCACGAAATGAAGCTACTAGAGAAGGAAATAAAGCCATTGTGTTTGGTGACGAAAAAGATGCTGCAAAAACGTATCATTTAGCTGAAATTTTAAAACGACATAGAATAAAATTTCACGATATTAAATCTGACTTCTCTCTAAACGGAAAAAATTACAAAAAAGGCTATAGTTACATTGTTCCTAAAAATCAGAAGAATACTAGGCTAATAAATGCCATGTTCGAAAAACGAACTACGTTTCAAGATAGTTTGTTTTACGATGTATCAGCTTGGACATTTCCATTGGCATTTAACCTAGATTATTCAACGACATCAACTACAAATGCTGGTGAACAGGTTACCGATTTACAACATCTTAAAGGTGGAGTCAATGCAAAAAGTGAGTATGCCTATTTATTTGAATGGAACGAATACTATTCACCAAAACTATTGAATGCCATTTTAAAGAAAGGATTGAGAGCTAAAGTAAGTCTAAAAAAATTTAAGGCTAACGGAAAGTCTTATGATTATGGTACCATAATGATTCCTGCAAAAAATCAGGATATGACAACGTCACAGATTTATATCTTCCTAAACGATCTTGCACAAGAGAGTTATATAAAAATTGATGCTGTTGCCACAGGTTTAAATGATGGTATCGACTTGGGAAGTCGAAATTTCAGAGCCTTAGAATTACCAAAAATTGCGATTTTAGTTGGTGATGGTATGACCTCTTACGATGCCGGCGAAATATGGCATTTGTTTGATACTCGTTATGATATTATTGCCACAAAGCTAGATACTAAAAATTTCAGAAGAGCAGATTTAAGTCGTTACAATACGATAATTATGGTAAACTCATCATCTGGTCTCAATGGAAGCGATACTAAAAAATTAAAAACTTGGATACAAGATGGTGGCACTTTGGTAGCGTATAGAAATGCATTGCGTTACCTCAATTCTAAAGAATTAATGAAAATTGATTTTAAGAAAAATAAGTTGACTGCTAAAAATATTAGTTTCGAAGAACGCGGTGATTTTAGAGGAGCTCAAGTTATTGGTGGTGCCATTTTTGAAACCCAATTAGACCGTTCTCATCCAATTAATTTCGGCTATAAAAATGATAAGTTAGCACTCTTTAGAAATACAACATTGTTTATTAATGCAGATAAAAACAGTTACAACAATCCAATTCAGTACACTAAGAATCCATTATTAAGCGGATATATTTCTGAAAAAAACTTAGATAGTATAAGTAGTACGGTGCCTTTAAAAATTGGTGGTGCTGGTAGAGGAAATATTATAGCTTTTACAGACAATACAAATTTTAGAGCCTTTTGGTATGGCACAAATAAATTGTTGATGAATGCTATTTTCTTTCGAGATGAGATATAGTGATTGGTGATTGGTGATTGGTGATTGGTGATTGGTGATTGGTGATTGGTGAAATAAAAAACATAACTCCAGTTCAACGATTCAACAATTAAACATAATATCAAGAAACCACTACTCCATTCTTAACCTTAGTCTCAGGGTGCAAGAGAAATACATCATTCTCCTTTACTGCACCAACAACCAAGCACTCACTCATAAAATCAGCAATTTGCTTTTTAGGAAAGTTGACTACAGCCACAATTTGGCGATTAAGTAAATTTTCTTTTGTGTACTGTGTTGTAATTTGAGCAGATGATTTTTTTATTCCTAAATCACCAAAATCTATGGTCAGTTGATACGCAGGTTTATGAGCATTCTTAAAATCATTAACCTCCGTAATGGTTCCTATTCTTAAATCTACCTTTGTAAAGTCCTCGAATGTTATTATATTATCCATATTAAAAATTGAAAGAAATTTAGCTGTCAAGTTGAGCGCAGTCGAAACCTAGTTGCATTCTAAACTTTAAAAATACATTTTGACCACATTCAAATAGACAGTTCATAAAAATAACAAAAAATAAAATGGCAAGAACAGAATCTAACATGTTACCGCTCGGCACAAAAGCACCAGATTTTAAACTCTTAGATACGGTTGATGACAGACTTAAATCTTTACAAGACTTAAAAGGCAACTCTGGCACATTGGTAATGTTTATTTGTAACCATTGCCCTTTTGTAATACATGTAAATTCTCAATTATCAAAACTCGCTAAAGACTACGTATCTAAAGGTATCAATTGCATCGCCATCTCAAGTAACGACGTTGATAATTATCCACAAGATGGTCCAGATTTAATGAAACAAAATGCCAAGGACAACGACTATATTTTCCCGTATTTATATGACCAAACACAAGATGTTGCTAAAGCTTATGATGCGGCATGTACACCAGATTTCTTTTTGTTTGATACTGATTTAAAATTAGTTTACACTGGGCAGTTGGACGACTCTAGACCGGGAAACGGCATACCAGTAACAGGAAAGGACCTAAGAGCTGCGATGGATGCTCTAGTTAACAATGAAACTGTAAGTACAAATCAGAAACCAAGTATGGGTTGTAATATTAAATGGAAATAATGTAAATGATTAGGGTCTAACATAACACTCTTTTAAGGTTATTATGGTTTTATATTATCGGAATACGGACCATCCAACCGAAAGTAAACAGACTAGCAGAAGAAACATCCAAAAATATACTAGCAAGAAATTTATAGATCTTTAATAGGCAAAAATGTTTCATTAAGAAAGCAACACCAGAACACAATAGGCGCGTAGCAGAAATGAAATTCTTTTCAGTCTACCCTCACTATATTGCAAAAGTTGAGACAAAGGGCAGAACAACAGATGAATTGCACAAAGTTGTAAAATGGTTAACAGACTATCGTGAAAAAAATACAAGAGCTCATTGAAGAAAAAGTAACGTTTAAGGCCTTTTTTAAAGGGCAAATCTCAATCCAAATGCCAACTTAATCAAAGGAGTTATTTGTGGCCATCGTATTAAAGAATTTGAAAACCCTATAACCAAACAAGTAATATATTTAGATAGGTTAGTTGAGGAATTGGCTAAAGGTCGTAAGATGGATAAAATCTTGAGAAAGCCTTAAACCAAATTATTCACAATAAAAAAAGACCATCCTAACAGATGGTCTTTTTTAATATTATTTAATGCTTTTTACTAAAACATCTCTCTACCAGAGAAATGAAAAGCACCTTCAATAGCAGCATTGTCATCGCTATCACTTCCATGTACAGCGTTTTCGCCAATAGAAGCTGCATATAGTTTACGAATAGTACCTTCTGCCGCATCAGCAGGATTAGTAGCACCTATTAAAGTTCTAAAATCTTCAACTGCATTATCTTTTTCTAAGATCGCTGCTACGATTGGTCCACGAGTCATGTATTCTACCAACTCACCAAAAAATGGACGTTCTTTATGTATACCGTAAAATTCCTTTGCATCAGCAGTAGTCATTTGCGTTAATTTCATCGCTACGATTCTAAAACCTGAAGCTGTAATTTTTTCTAATATTGCGCCAATGTGTCCTTTTTCAACAGCATCTGGCTTTAACATTGTAAATGTTCTGTTAGTTGCCATGTATCAATTTTTAAATGAGGTGCAAAAGTAATGTATTTCTTTAATTAATCAAGTGCTTCAAATAATTTATAACAATGCTTAATAATTAATTAACACGCCACTTTTATACTTTTTTTGTCATTCCCGAAAAGGTAGGAATCCCCTTTTGAATTAGCATCCAGATTTATGCCTTTGCAAGAATAACAAAGATTCTTAATTTCATATTAAATCCGCGTTTCAAAATATCTAAAAATTGTATATTCGTCAACTTATGATTAAAGCAGAAATTAATGAGATAAAGGCACTATTAAGTTCTCCCAAGAATATTGTTATAGTTCCACATAAAAATCCCGACGGAGATGCTATGGGCTCTACTTTGGGTTTATATCATTATCTAAGAAAATACAATCACAACGCAATAGTTATTGCACCGAATGATTACCCTGATTTCTTAAAATGGTTACCAGGAGACGATACGGTTTTAAAATTTGAAAATCAACAAGAAGACAGTAAGGTCTTAATTCAAAACGCAGAAATCATTTTTACTTTAGATTTTAATGCGCTTCACAGAGCTGGTGATAATTTAGCCCGACTTATGGGAGCCTCACATGCGACCAAAATAATGATAGATCACCATCAGCAACCAGACGATTATGCAAAATACACCTATTCTGATGTAAGAATGTCTTCTACCTGCGAAATGGTTTACAATTTCATTGAAATGCTTGGTGAAATCAACAGAATTGATGCAACTATCGCTACCTGTTTGTATGTTGGTATTATGACAGATACTGGTTCATTTCGTTTTCCTGCAACAACAAGTAGAACACATCAGGTGATTGGTAATTTAATTGAAAAGGGAGCCGACAACTCCGAAATTCATAATAAAATATTCGATACCAATAGTTATAGTCGTTTGCAATTGTTGGGCAAAGCTATGCAGAATCTAAAGGTAATTCCTGATTTGAGAACAGCCTATATTAGTTTATCTCAGGCCGAGCTGGACGAATTTAACTTTAAAAAAGGAGATACGGAGGGATTTGTTAATTATGCCTTATCATTAAAGGATATTATCTTTGCGGCTATCTTTATTGAGAGTGAAAAGGATCAAATAATTAAGATATCTCTGCGAAGTAAAGGTGATTTTTCTGTTAATGAATTTTCCAGAGCTCATTTTAACGGAGGTGGTCATACTAATGCAGCGGGAGGACGTAGTGAAGAAAGCATGCAAACGACCATTGATAAATTTATTAGTATATTACCAACTTATAAACAAAATTTGTCCCAATAAGCCCAAACATGGGATTCAAATAAAAAGATTAAAAAATGAAAAACCTACTACTTATTATAACGCTATTACTGCTATGCATTAGCTGTAAATCTCCTGAAGCTAGAATGCCCGAATCTGTACATTCTGGTTCGTTTCTAAAAGAATCCGCAGAACGAAGTAGAAAGCTCAATGAATTAGAACGTGGGCAAATAGAGTCTATCATAAAAAGTAACCCTGAAAAAAATTATATCGCCTCTGAAAGTGGCTTCTGGTATTATTATGGTAATCAAATAGAAAATGATACTGTTCAACCTCAATTTGGTGATATTGTAGATTTCGATTACAATGTCTCTAATATTGCTGGTACAGAAATTTATTCTAAAGAAAATAAAACCTACATCATGGATAAGGAAGAATTATTTACAGGCTTGCGAGAAGGTTTAAAACTTCTAAAACCTACAGAAACTGCAACCTTTATATTCCCTTCTCAAAAAGCTTATGGCTATTATGGTGATGAAAATAAAATAGGAACGAATGTTCCTTTGATTTGTGAAGTAACTTTAAACACTATAACTCAAAATAATGATTAAAAATGCACTTGCAACATTAGTTGTATTATTAGTACTGTCGAGTACGTCTTGTCAAGAAAACTATCCCGATTTAGAAGATGGTATTTATGCCGAATTTGTAACGAATAAGGGTACAATGGTGGCAGAATTATTTTATGATAAAGTTCCCGTAACTGTTGCCAATTTTGTGGCATTAGCTGAAGGTAATCATCCAATGGCAGAGGAAAAATACCAAGGTAAGCCATTCTATGATAACGTTACTTTTCACAGAGTTATAGACAAATTTATGATACAAGGTGGCGATCCTACAGCTAGCGGAAGTGGAACTCCTGGATATAGATTTGCTGCAGATTTTAGTGCAGATTTAAAACACGATAAACCAGGTATATTATCTATGGCAAATAGTGGTGGAATTAACACTAATGGAAGTCAATTTTTTATAATGGAAGTGCCTTGGCCAAGCTTAGATGCTTTTGATGCGCAAGGTAATATGAAGCCATGCGATCAACCAAGAGTAAGTTGTCATTCGGTTTTTGGAGAGCTCGTTAAAGGTATTGAAGTA
Organism: Winogradskyella sp. R77965; assembly: GCF_044594915.1. Lineage (GTDB taxonomy): Bacteria > Bacteroidota > Bacteroidia > Flavobacteriales > Flavobacteriaceae > Winogradskyella. Next base: position 1,472,074 of record NZ_CP138990.1, read on the forward strand.
CAAGATTCTATTTCTAACGTAAAAGTTATAAACCCAGCAGCTAGAAACCACAAACCTGTTGAAGATGTGATCATTACAAAATTGAATATTATAAGAAAAGGGAAAGCTGCTAAGTCTTTTGATGCGCCTAAGATATTTAGTGAAGAAATGCCAAAAGTTGAAGAAGGTATTAGAAAAATTAAAGAGGACGCAAAAAAGAAAGCTGAAGCGTTAGCTAGACAAGCTAAGGCAGATTGGTTAAAGAAAAATGAAGAATTAACTGGCCGCAAAATAGATTCACCTACTGGTATGGCTATGATTTTCACAAACGAAGGCAATGGTGTTAAACCAAAGTCTTCAGACCGAGTTAACATTGATTGTGCTGGCTACTTTGAAGATGGCACCCTGTTCTGGACAACCTGGAAAGATGTCGCTCAGAAAAATGGTAAATATGATGAAGGACAAGATAAAGCTGGAAGATATGCGCCATTCGATATGCCATATAATGAAAGTGCAACCTTAGTCGCTGGTTTTAGAGAAGCAATGTTAAATATGAAAATTGGAGATAGAGCTAGAGTATTTATACCATATTATTTAGGGTATGGAGAAAGAGGAAATCCACCTGTCATTCCACCAAATGCCAATATCATTTTTGATATCGAACTGGCAGGAATTAAAAAATAAATAATTCAAATAAAAAAAGCAGCTTAAAGCTGCTTTTTTTATGTCATAATATTTCAATTAAGATTTTGGAATATTCTCCAAAATCTCTAAAACATATTTCCAATATTTTTGAGCGGAAGAAATCTGAGCTCGTTCATCTGGTGAATGTGCTCCTTTTATATTCGGTCCAAAACTAATCATATCCATAGTAGGATAATTCTGTCCAAGTATTCCACATTCTAAACCAGCATGGCATGCGGCTACATGAGGTTTTCCTCCATTATTTAAACGTTCGTAGATAGGTACCATTACCTTTAATATATCCGAATCCATATTTGGTGCCCAACCTGGATAATCACCAGACAATTCAACATCACAACCTGCAAGTTCAAATGTTGCTCTTAAATTATTGGCTAAATCCATTTTAGAAGATTCTACCGAAGACCGTGTTAAGCATCCTATTTTAATATGACCATCTTTAACAATAACTCGTGCAATATTATTAGAAGTCTCTACCAAATCAGAGATATCTGGGCTCATGCGATAAACACCATTGTGAGCTGCATATATGGCATTAACGAGTTGCAATTGCGCAGCAAATGGCATAACTTTAGTTTGAAAATCTATTTCTGAGAACTCAATTTGCAAGTCTGGTTCCATGGTTTTTAATTCTTGCTTAATGGTTGTTGACAATGCTGTTAATACACTAATTAGTATATCTTCTTTATCATCATCTAAAACCACTACAGCGACACTTTCTCTTGGTATGGCATTACGTAAACTTCCACCATTAATTTCAGAAATGCTTATATCTTCTACAACAGCGTATAGTAAGCGGTTCATAATTTTATTGGCATTACCCAAACCTTCATGAATTTGCATACCAGAGTGACCTCCTTGCAAGCCTTTCACTTCTATCTTATATGTTTTTCTCCCCTCGCTTGACAAGTTTTGTTCATCATAAGAACCTGTAGCAGTTACATCGACTCCACCTGCACAACCGACTCCAATTTCATCATCTTCTTCCGTATCTAAGTTTAGAAGAATTTCACCTTTAAGTAATCCACCCTTTAAGCCCATGGCACCTGTCATACCTGTTTCTTCATCAATAGTGAATAAAGCTTCAAGTGCAGGATGCGCAATTGTATCACTTTCTAAAACGGCCATAATCGTTGCGACACCAAGACCATTATCAGCTCCAAGTGTTGTTCCTTTTGCTTTTACCCAATCTCCTTCAATATACATGTCTATACCTTGAGTATCAAAATCGAAAACCGTATCATTATTCTTTTGGTGTACCATATCTAAATGCGATTGCATGACAATAGGTTTACGATCTTCCATACCCTTTGTTGCTGGCTTACGAATAATTACATTGCCAACGGTATCTTCTATGGTCTCTAAACCTAAGTTTTTACCAAAATCTTTCATGAACTGAATAATGCGTTCTTCCTTTTTAGAAGGTCTAGGTACAGCATTTAAATCTGCAAATTTATTCCACAATTGTTTTGGCTCTAAGGCTCTTATTTCTGAACTCATAAATATTTTGATTTATTAAAAGCAAAGGTAAGTAATACAAAAAAATCATTCTATTTTATACAACATGTTTTAATAAAACATTAATTATCATAAATTCGCATATCTTTTTTAAAAGAAACAAATCAAAACTAATTTTATCTAAAATTTAAAGAAAAATGAAATTACGAATAGGAATAGTAATTATAGCAATCTCAGCGTTATCATGTGATAATAAAAGTAGAACAAATTCTAATGTGACCTTAACTAATAATATAGATTCTGTTAGTTATTCTATTGGTGCTAGTCAGGCAAAAGGTTTATTAAATCAAGTCCCTGATTTAAATATTGATGCCTTTATAAATGGTTATTTAGATGTGGCAGATTCAACCGAGTTAAAAATTCCTGAGTCAAATCACCAAATGATTCTTCAGGCCTTTGGACAAAAACTTCAACAAGAGCAAAGATTAAAACAAGAAAAAGCGTTAGAAACACAATTTGCTGACGTTAAAAAAGCTAGTGTAGATTTTTTAGAAGCTAACAAATCAAAACCTGGAGTAAAAACTACAGCTAGTGGATTACAATATATCGTAGTAAAAGAAGGTACAGGAAAACAACCAAAGGGACCTACATCTAAAGTTACTGTTGCATATAAAGGAACCACAATCGATGGTACTGAGTTTGACAGTTCGGAATCTTATACAACAGCATTAAATGCAGTCGTTGGAGGTTGGACAGAAGGTATTCAACTAATGAAAGAAGGTGCTAAGTATAAGTTTTTTATACCTCAAGAACTAGCATATAAAGCTAATCCAAGACCTGGTGGTGCGATTAAACCATTTATGGCATTAATTTTTGATGTAGAATTAATTAAAGTCAATTAATTTTTCAGAAAACAATTTAAAAAGCTTGAGTTATAAACTAACTCAGGCTTTTTTTATGGAAATTATCTATTTTTGAAATATGCTGAAAAACAAAAAACTAATCTTAGTTATTTTTCTTGGAATTCAGATTCTATTAATTTCAATATTAAAGAATTACCCTGAGTTTGTTGAACAGTTTTATAGTAATGGTATCTATACTTTCTTATCTAAATTAATGCGATATGTTTTTGGATGGTTACCGTTTTCTGTTGGTGATGTTTTTTACACTTTAGCGGGTATCTATGTATTGAGATGGCTCATTAAAAATCGAAAACGCGTTGTTAAAGACACTCTAAATTGGCTATTAGATATTGGTGCTACATTATCAATTGCCTATTTCGCTTTTCATATCCTTTGGGCTTTTAATTATTATAGGCAACCGCTTTACGAATCTTTAAATATTGAAGCAGAATATACAACTGAGCAATTGATTACTTTCACAGAAAAATTGATAATAAAATCTAACGTCATACATAGCAAACTTTCTAAGAATGATACTTTGAAAGTTGAATTACCATATACAAAATCTGAAATTTTTGATAAAGTAAGAGATGGTTACAAAACACTTTCTGTAGAATATCCGCATTTGTACTATAAGCCTAAAAGCATAAAAAAATCTATTTACAGTGTACCTCTCACCTATATGGGGTTTTCAGGGTATTTAAATCCGTTCACCAATGAAGCTCAAGTTGATGGTTTAATACCTACGTACAAATTCCCAACTACGTCATGTCATGAAGTTGCACACCAATTGGGTTATGCTGCAGAAAATGAAGCTAATTTTATTGGAAGTTTAGCCGCTATAAGTAATGACGATATTTACTTTAAATATTCTGGATATACCTTTGCGCTTCGCCATTGTTTAGCAGAATTATATCAGAGAGACTCGGAAGTTTATTATAAGACATTAGAGACTGTAAATAAAGGGATCATTAAAAACTATTTAGAAGTACAAGAATTTTGGACTGCCTACAAAAACCCTCTAGAGCCTATTTTCAAAAAAACCTTTGATAATTTTCTCAAAGTAAATAATCAATCTGATGGAATGAAAAGTTATAATTATGTGGTGGCACTTTATGTGAATTATTATGAGGATAAAGAATTATAGCCTTAAAACGTTAAAACATTCAAATTAAATTCTTCTTAAATCTTTAATTCCTATCTTTAAAGGGTTAATTAACCAATCCAATTTTATGATAAAATTACATTTACGGCTGCTCATATTTATGTGCAGTTTTTCGTTATTTGCACAAGATTACTTCCCGAGCAATTCTGGAGTTATAGCAAATAATTCTAACTACACAGCATTTACAAATGCTACGATACATGTATCACCAACAGAAGTTATAGAAAACGCGACACTTCTTATTAAAGAAGGCAAGGTTGTGAGTGTTGGTAAATCCGTGACTATCCCGAAAAACACAACATCTGTAGATCTTTCAGGAAAGACAATTTATCCATCATTCATTGACATGTATACTACATTTGGTATCACTAAACCCAAACGTGGTGGAAATGGCCCAAGTTATGGAGCTAGTAGAAGCGGCTTTTACTGGAATGACCATGTGATGCCAGAACAAGATGTTATGGCTAGTTTTAAATACGATACCAAATCAGCATCCGAAATGCATAAACTTGGTTTTGGTGTTGTGAATACCCACATGCCAGATGGTATAGTTCGTGGAACAGGAGCTTTGATTGCACTAAATAATGATGCAGATAATTCTATGCGCGTTGTTGATGGTGAGTCTTCTCAACATATATCATTTAGTAAAAGTGTAACATCGCGTCAAAGATATCCTTCTTCTATTATGGGAAGTATGGCGTTATTACGCCAGATGTATAATGACGCAAAATGGTATGCTGGTGGAAATATCGACACTAAAGATTTATCATTAGAAGCATTAAACGCTAATAAAAATTTACCTCAAATATTTGAAGCTGGTAGTAGAGCGAATCTCATGCGAGCAGATAAAGTGGGTGACGCATTTAACATCCAATATACTATTCTTGGTGGTGGAGACGAATATGAACGTCTCAATGATGTCAAAGCAACTAATGCTAGTATAATCTTACCTATAGATTTTCAACTTGCCTACGATGTTGATGATCCTTTTTTAGCATCGACTTTATCTCTAAGTGATATGCGTTCATGGAATCAAGAGCCGCACAATCCAAGATTATTAGCTGAAAACGGAATTAATTTCGCATTAACGACGCATGGTTTAAAATCTAAAAAATCATTTAAGTCTAATCTGATGAAAGCTATTGAAAGTGGGCTTTCAAAACAAAAGGCTTTAGAAGCTTTAACTACTATTCCTGCTGGTTTACTAGGAAAGTCTGATGTGTTAGGTACATTAAAATCAGGAAGCTATGCCAATTTTTTAATTACATCAGGAGATATTTTTGAAAAGAAAACCAAACTCTTTGAAAATTGGGTTCAAGGTACACCTCATGTTATTGCTAATATGAATACTAAGGATATTGATGGTGATTACACATTTAAATTAGCTAGAGATGATTATAAACTTTCAATTTCTGAAAGTACAAGCAAAGCAAAAGCTAAGTTAGAACGCGGAGACAAAAGCCTAGGTACAAAAATGAGCTATAAGGCGGATTGGATTAATCTAACCGTTAAAACTGCTGATACAACTAAAAAAGAATATGTTAGAATTGTAGCCAATACATCGAACAGTAATAGTTTGAGTGGTAAAGCAACCATGCCTAACGGAACAGATCTTCCTTTTTATGCTAGTAAAGTTCAAAAAGAAGATGAAGAAAAGACTGGTGATAAAAAGAAAGCTGATAAAATGTCTGATAAGCCTTTTATGAGTCCTGTTACATATCCTAATCTAGCATATGGTTTTACTGAAAAGCCAAAATCTGAAACTTTACTTTTCAAAAATGCTACAGTTTGGACTAATGAAAAAGACGGTATTTTAGAAAATACAGACGTTCTTATTAAAGACGGAAAAATCTCGAAAATAGGAAAAGATTTATCAGATAGAAATGCAAAAGTAATTGATGCAACCGGAAAGCATGTTACCGCAGGTATTATAGACGAACATTCTCATATTGCTGCTGCGTCAATTAACGAAGGAGGTCAAAACTCTTCAGCAGAAGTTACTATTGAAGACGTATTAGATGATGAAGATATTGGCGTATATCGTAATTTGGCTGGTGGTGTGACATCAATTCAGATTTTACATGGTTCTGCCAACCCAATTGGTGGGCGTTCTGCGATTATAAAATTAAAATGGGGAGAATCGGCTGATGATTTAGTGTATAATAATTCGCCTAAGTTTATCAAGTTTGCTTTAGGTGAAAATGTAAAACAATCGCGTTCTAACAGAAATGAACGTTTCCCGCAATCGCGTATGGGAGTTGAGCAAGTGTATATGGACTATTTTAGTAGAGCTAAAGCTTATGACCAATTAAAGAAAACCGGAAAGCCTTATCGTAAAGATGCTGAACTAGAAGTTTTAGCTGAAATATTGAATAAAGAGCGTTTCATTTCTTGTCATTCCTATGTACAAAGTGAAATTAACATGCTAATGAAAGTTGCTGAAAAATTCGACTTCAACATTAATACGTTTACTCACATTCTTGAAGGTTATAAAGTCGCCGACAAGATGAAGGAACATGGAGTTGGCGGATCAACCTTCAGTGATTGGTGGGCTTATAAGTATGAAGTTAATGATGCTATTCCTTATAACGCTGCAATTATGCACAATGCTGGAGTTGTTGTAGCTATTAATAGTGATGATGCTGAGATGTCGCGTCGTTTAAATCAAGAAGCTGCAAAATCCGTTAAGTACGGAGGTGTAAGTGAAGAAGACGCCTGGAAGTTTGTGACTTTAAATCCTGCAAAACTATTGCACTTAGATAAGCGTGTTGGTAGTTTAAAAGTTGGTAAAGATGCAGATGTTGTGTTATGGACAGATCACCCATTATCTATTTATGCTAAAGCAGAAAAAACAATTATTGAAGGGGTAACTTATTTTGATTTAGCTAGAGATAAGCAAATGCGAGCAGCTATTAAGAAAGAAAAAAGTGAGCTTATCAATTTGATGCTTCAAGACAAAAACAAAGGTTTAAAAACACAACCTGTAAAGAAAAAAGAAAAAGAATTGTTGCATTGCGACTCAATGGATAATGAACACGTAGCACACAACTAAAACTATTTAAAATGAAAAAAATTAATAATATAAATATCGTATTGTTTTTGTTGTGTGTATCACTAGGATTTGCTCAACAAACACCAGCACCAAAGCAAACTGAAGATTTTGCTATTGTAGGTGCTACGGCTCACATTGGTAATGGCTCTGTTATAGAAAACAGTGTTATCGTTGTAAGTAATGGAAAGATAACAGCTGTTGGACCTGCCACTACTCCACTTACAAATCAAGTTATTATTGACGCCAAAGGTAAGCACGTATATCCTGGTTTCATCGTTTCTAACGGTACATTAGGCTTAGTAGAAGTCGATGCTGTAAAAGCATCAAATGACCTATCTGAAATGGGAACTTACAATCCTCACATTAGAAGTATCATTGCTTATAATGCGGAATCTAAAGTCGTTGAATCCATGCGACCTAATGGTGTGTTACTTGGACAGGTTGTACCAAGAGGTGGGCGTATCACAGGAACATCTTCTATTGTACAATATGACGCATGGAATTGGGAAGATGCTTCTATAAAAACAGATGATGGTATACATATGAATTGGCCAAGTAGTTTTAGTCGTGGTCGTTGGTGGTTAGGGGAAGATCCTGGTTTAAAACCAAACAAAGATTATGCGAAGGAAGTAAAAGAATTGTCTGATTACCTTACCGAAGCAAAAAGTTATAACAATGGTGATAAAGGTGAAACCCATTTACCTTATGAAGCATTATCAGGATTATTTGATGCCTCTAAACGTTTATACATTGATGTTGATGATGAAAAAGGAATTACTGATGCTGTAAACTTTGCTAAAGGCCAAGGAATATCAAATATTACTATTGTTGGTGCATACCAAGCTGGGAATCTTACAAATTTCTTAAAACAAAACAATGTGTCTGTATTTTTAAGACGTGTACACTCAAGACCAGAGATGGAGGATGATGATTATGATTTGCCATATAAATTAGCTAAGACCTTAGTTGATGCTGGTGTATTGGTATCGTTAGAACCAAGCGGACAAATGGAGCGTATGAATTCTCGTAACCTTCCGTTTTATGCAGGTACTACTGTAGCTCATGGCTTAACGAAAGAACAAGCTTTACAGTTAATCACAGAAGAATCCTGCTAAGATTATGGGTATTGATGATATGTACGGAACTCTTGAAGTTGGTAAAAGTGCTACGCTTTTTATTAGTGAAGGTGATGCTTTAGATATGCGAACCAATCAAGTAACACATGCATTTATTGATGGTAGAAATCTAAGTTTAGAAACACATCAAACTAAACTTTGGAAACGGTATTCTGAGAAACTTAGTAAAGAAGATTAAATAATAACATTACCTCATAGCAAAAAAGCGAGCCCATTGAGCTCGCTTTTTTTTTGTCATTCAGAGTGAAACGAAGAATCTCTCTAATTTATTATTAAGATTGCCACGTCTTGCGTCCTCGCAATGACACAACAATTAAAATTATTCTATAACCATTGCACCTTCAGCTACTGAAAACATACTAGCATCCGCTGCTTTTTCAGAAAGCACTATGTTGGTAAACTCAACAGTATTTCTTTTTTCAGTTGGTACATTGTTTTCATATTTATACCAATCTATACTTTTAGGAACCGCTAAACCATTAATCGTTTGCCAGTTATTGTATCGTATAAATTTAAACTCTTTGCTTTTTCCGTCTTTACCATAAGTAACCGTATAACCTAACCATTGCATTTGCCCAGATTCAGCGTCATAATAAATGATATATTGATCGTCTGGAGATGATCCTATTCCAGATTCATAAGAAATTAAAATTCCAGGATAGGTTTTACCTTCAAACACCAAAGGCTCTGCATCTTCGTATATAATCCCATCATCTCCAACGATAAATGGCATCGCATAGAAATACATCATCAAACCACGATAGAAACCAGCCCTACTGCCGTCATTTTCATTGTCACCTTTGTTTTTTATCCAAATAGAACTACCATCGTAACCTTGCATATGTGTCGGAGTGTCAATTAATTCTGCTCTGGTTTTTAAATCTACAGTCGTTACTTCTTTTCCGTTGGGCTTTTCCATGGTAAAAGATAATGTCTGCATTTTGTTCCAATTATCAATACTACCATGGGCATCAAATATTTTGGCCATAGATTCCGGATAAATACTTGTCGTAATATCTTCTGCTTTAACCTCATCTACAATTGGAGATTCTTGTTTCGTTTCATTTTTACACGCAGTAATTAAAAGCGCTAATATTAATAGTTGACTAATTTTTTTCATGATATGGTTTTTGTTCAAGTCTTTGACGAAATTAAATAAAAGTAATTACAAAAAAGCCTCAGAATTATTCTGAGGCTTTTTATGAATAATAATCTGTTATTAGTTTATAATTAATTTCTTAACTAGTGATACTGATTGATTTCTAAGTTTAACAAAGTATACACCAGAATCAAATTTTGAAACATCTAATTCAATAGTAGTTGAGTTCAATATTTTAGAAAGACCAATTTGCTTTCCTTGTATATCGTAGATACTTAAATTTAAATCTTCATATATATTATTACTAAGGGTTAAGATTAGCTTATCCTTAGCAGGATTAGGATACATTGTAAACCCGATACTCTCAAAATCATCTACTGAAAGTGGTTCTACAAAAGTAGTATTGAAGATGTTTGTAATTATTGGAGGATTAAAATCGAAATAAATAGCTGCATTATTTGGTATTACGTCACCAAGAGTATAGCCAGATTTTGGTTTTATTTTAAAATAGACAAAACCATTACTACCTTCTGCATCATCTTGTTCTGCAGGTAAATCTATATCATCAAAAAACCATTCTAAACTATTACCAGTTCGTGTTACCTGATAATCATGACTAGATCGTATCATTTGGAATGTTGCTTCGTCTAATTGAGCATCTAATTCATCTTCTATTCTCACAAATATAGCTTCCGCAGTGCCTACATTTTGAAAACGTATTGTGTAATATAAATACTCATCTGTAGTTATAAAATCGTCATATACTATTTGTGGGCCTTGTGCTTCCATTTTATCATTAGGATCGTAAGAACCTATGACAATTTCAGATAAGGTAGATACATTATTTTCTGCTACAATATCATTTGTTGTTGTGGTGTAGCTGGCCATATTTGTAACAATTACTCCAAGGTCTGTTGTTACTAAGCAATTAAGGTTGACTCCTATGTATCGGGTTTCTCCAGGTTCTAAATTAGAAAATTCTAACGTGAGCTCGTTACCGTTCGTAATAATAGTGTCTGTAACATCAAAAAAGTTGTAACCAATAAGATCCACTAAATCATCTCCAATAAAATTTATAGAACCTGCACTTATGGTCTCTAAGCCTAGATTTTTATAATAAAGATGATTAATATAATTAAAACCAGGTCTTGGCGACGCAGATGGGTTTACTAAATATACAGCTAAATCTTGGCAAGGCTGTTCACTCACTATCGGAAAATCTAGTATGATTGTTTCAGCATTCTGTACAGATACATCATTAAATTCAGACAATGTAAGGTTGTAGCAAATCTCAGGAAAGTCATTAAGGTAATAGTTAATAGCGTAGCTGTCATCTTCGCTTTCACTTACAATAGTTATTTGATTATATGAGGATTGTACTGTTATGACGTTGCCGTCATTATTTTTTTCGTAAGTAAAATAACCATTATTAAAGTAGGATTCTCCCTCATTTAAAACTGAATCAATATTATCATCAATAAATGCACCTATTTTAAGAAAACCTACTGTGTTGGTACAAAATACATCAAAATTCAGTGGAAGATCATCATTAAGACACACATATGTGCCACTAAAGGAAAAGCTTATTGAAGAACCGTCTGACGTAAAAACCATGTTAGATAAATCCCCATTGCCATCATCATTACTAATTGTTGCTATAACCGTTTCACCATCTGATCCATAAATGTTTAATACTGTATCACCAAGACCTTGAATTGAACCACTGTTAAAACGCAACGTGAGCGGAGCATCGTTTTCGTTAGAAAACGTATGAACCTCTGAATTTAGCATAAAACACGTTTCTATGTTTACAGGTTCTTCATCGCAACTAATTTGACAATCTTCAATAACTAAATCTAAAGTTGTATTAACAAAGCAATTTGTTTCGGTATTATTAACTCTAACGTAAAGTATTTGACTGTAAGGTAGCACGTTTCTATAAGGCATGGATGTAATAGCATTAGTCCCCATATCAGCATCCAATTGTGTATCATAATAAAGAACATCATAGATTTCAGGATTTAGCCCATTCAATATTTCTTCGTTTTTGCTTTCTAAGTCGAAATAAGCATATCCATCATCGCCATTTACTTCTATATAACCACATTCTATTAAAGGTGTTGGTTCTATAACCGAAGAAAGCTCGGTATTGATAATTAAATTAAACTCACCAACTTTATAACATCCATTATTTGGATCTTCTACTCTAAAATAAATAGTTTGTTCATTCGCAATGTTATTAATGTAAGTTGTTGATTCTATAACATTAGTATTCATTGCTGCATCTTCAATAGTTTCGTAAAAAGACGTATTGTAATAAGAAGAATCTAATCCATTAAGCAACTCATTTATTTTTTGCGCTAAATTAAACTCCGCAAAACCATCTGCATCATCATCACAGCCAATTAACGGCGACGGATTAATAACATTAGTTGTGTTAGCACTATCATTTTGAACTACAATTAAATCTAATAAAGCACCTGTATAAGAGCATCCATAATCTAAACGTTTTATCCTAATAAATAGCATGTCATTATTCGCTACTGAATTTGTATAATTAATTACGACAGCATTTTCGCCAGTATCTGCATCATCTTGAGTCTCGTGGAAGGTCACTTCTACATTACCATAACCATCAAGTTCTGCAATAGCATTTATTTCGTTAATTGTTCTGTTTAGATCAAAAATTGCAAAACCGTCATCGTCAAAATCACATACTTCTTGCTGAAGGTTGAAACCCACTAATGGTTCCCAACTTGCAATAGCTTCAAATGAACCAACAATAAATACATTTGTCTCTGTATTCTCTTCTCTGTAATAAATGGTTTGCGGATTAGTTAAATTGTTATAATAGCCATCTACTAATTGTATAGCACTGGTATTGTTTTCTGCATCTGCTAATGTTTCAAAATAATCAACTGAACTACATAGATTTCCATCAGTTATTTCGCTATCCTTAATTCTTAATAAAAAACTAGCATCTTCGTTAGGATAAGGTGAACAACTAACTAAGTCTGAGATTTCGTTATCTACTGGATTACCAAAAACGCTTAATAATAGCTCTCTTACTAAAACACTATTATCATCAAAAACACCTCTTACATAAATTATCTGTGGGTTTGAAATATTTTCATATAAATTAAAATTTTCAATAGGGTTAGCTTCGTTAGCAGCATCTACTAGTGATAAATGAAAAGTTTTACTCACTAGACTTTCTCCGAGAGGGCAAAAGATAACATTTAATTCGTCTTGATTATCGAGATTAAAAGTACTTATACCATCGCTATCTACATCATCGCAAACATATAATCCATTGCCTAAACCACATGGTGGAGGTGGCTGTGGTGTGGACTGAGTAAAGGATAATAGATGAAACGACAGAAGTAACATTATAAATTGTAATTTATATCTCATTATGAAGTATTTTTGCCTAACAAAATTACTATAATAGTATGGCTAAATTGATAAATAGCATTAACAATTCGTTAATTAAACTGCTATATCAGTTAAAAGAAAAGTCTAAGCAGCGTAAAAAGACAAATACCTTTCTAATTGAAGGCAAGCGTGAATTATCCCTTGCCATAAAAGGTGGTTACAAAATAGAAACCTTACTATTTTTTCCAGATTTATTCTCTGAGAGTGAAGCTAAATCTATGAGTAGCTACGATATTGAGATTATTGAAATTTCGAAAGAAGTGTTTCAAAAATTAGCGCACAGAGATACTACAGAAGGTGTAATTGCTGTTGTAAAAGTTAAAAATCACAAACTTGACGATTTAAAACTTAAATCCAAAAATCCATTAATTTTAGTTGCTGAAGCACCAGAAAAACCTGGTAATATAGGCGCATTATTGCGTACTGCAGATGCTGCGAATGTAGATGCTGTGATTATTGCTAATCCAAAATCAGATCTATATAATCCTAACATCATTCGCTCTAGTGTTGGGTGTGTTTTTACAACTGAAATTGCAATTGCAAGCTCAGAAGATGCCATTTTGTTCTTACAGAAATACAACTTCAATATTTACGCTGCAATTTTACAAGAATCAGAATCGTATCATACCCAAGATTATACCTTACCAACTGCAATTGTTGTTGGTACAGAGGCAACGGGTTTAAGACAAGAATGGCGGGATGCTGCCACAAAGAACATTAGTATACCAATGCAAGGTGATATCGATTCTATGAATGTTTCTGTTGCTGCAGGAATTCTTATTTTTGAAGCGAAACGACAACGGGATTTTAAATAGTATGACAGCACAAACACTATTCTACATAATAATAGGTATCATAGTCATAAACTTCATCAAAGACAAAATCCTTGATGCAATTAATGCTAAGCATTATGACGATCCAATTCCTAAAGAACTAAAAGATGTTTATGACAAAGACGAATACCAAAAATCTCAAATGTATAAAGCCACAAATTATAGTTTCGGAATATGGACGTCTCTATTTTCATTAATATTAACTTTAGCTTTCCTATTCTTTGATGGTTTTGAATATGTCGATAACATAGCTAGAAGCTATTCTCAAAAACCAATTATTGTAGCTTTAATCTTCTTTGGCATTATTATGATTGCAAGTGACATTATCACAATACCATTTGCTTATCACAAAACCTTTGTCATAGAAGAACAATTTGGCTTTAATAAAACCACAAAAAAGACATTTATCTTAGACAAGTTAAAAGGTTTAGTAATGATGGTAACAATTGGTGGTGGCATCATTGCATTAATAATTTGGTTTTATCAAAAAACAGGAAATCAATTTTGGTTATATGCTTGGGGAATTGTGACCGTATTTACCGTTTTTATGAATATGTTTTATTCTAAACTCATCGTACCATTGTTCAACAAACAAACACCTTTAGAAGATGGTGAATTACGTAATAAAATATCAGACTACGCACGATCCGTTGGTTTTAGTTTGAAGAAAATTTTCATTATCGATGGCTCAAAACGAAGCACTAAAGCTAATGCCTATTTCTCTGGTTTTGGAAGTGAAAAGCGCGTAACACTATACGATACTCTAGTTAACGATTTAGATGACGAAGAAATTGTTGCGGTTTTGGCTCATGAAGTTGGGCATTACAAAAAGAAACACATTATTTTTAATTTATTCACCTCTATCCTGCTCACAGGACTAACACTTTATATCTTATCTATTTTCATTTCTAATCCGTTATTATCTAATGCGATTGGAGTAGAAACGCCAAGTTTTCATGTTGGTCTCATTGCTTTCGGTTTACTCTACTCTCCTATTTCTGAACTCACAGGTTTAATTATGAATTACGTATCGCGAGTGTTTGAATACCAAGCAGATGATTATGCTAAAAACACTTATAAATCTGAGCCTTTAATTACTTCATTAAAGAAGTTATCTAAGAATAGTTTAAGTAATTTAACACCACATAAAGCATATGTGTTTATGCATTATTCGCATCCTACATTATTGGAACGTGTGAAGAATTTGAAGAAGAAATAAACCCAAAGTTTAAAATGTTATATAAAAGTTATATCTCATTGAGCTGAGTATAATTTTGATTAAATTTAAGGCATAAACGCTTTAAATCAATTCGTTATGATCGCAGCAATACTAAGACGATTTTCAGTATTTACATACTCAACTATAATTTCAGTCATAATTACTTGCTCCATTCCTTTGGCAGAACCATTAATGGCGCAAAATGAAAATTTAGAGACCATAATTACGTCATTCGAAAATTATACGTCACAATACAGAGAACTGGCCTATTGTCATTTGAATAAAAGCACCTATATAAAGGGAGAAATGATTGGGTTTAGTGCCTATGTTTTTGATAAGGATTTAAAAGTACCCTCAAAATCCACTAAAAACCTGTATTGCGTCATTACTGATAAAAACAATGAACTTGTAAAGAGTAAATTAATAAGAGTAGAAAATGGCTTTTCTAATACTATATTTAAAATAGACAGCGCATTCACATCTGGTAACTATACGATTAAGGCTTATACCAATTGGATGAATAATTTTGAGGAACCCAATGCCTTTGTGGAGTCTTTTAGAGTTATTGATCCAGAAGTAAAAAAAATCATAAAAAAACGAACCCTTGCAAATGAAATAGATGCTCAGTTTTTACCCGAAGGTGGTTATTTTGTCGATGCTGTCCAAACCACTGTTGGAGTCATACTTAAAAATACTGAAGGTCTTGGAATTTCTGAGGTTGAAGGCAACGTGTATGATTCAAATAACAAATTCATCACAGCATTTAAAACCAATAGCTTGGGTATAGGAAGATTTTTGTTATACCCTGAATTAAATCAGAAATATAAAGTAAAAATAAATCATCTCAATAAAGACTTTGAATTTCAGATTAATGATATTAAACCTAAAGGTATATCAATCAATTTAAATAACTATAATAAAAAACTAGCCATAGGATTTAATACCAATGAAAGAACATATAACGATATTAAAAGCAAATGGTTTAATCTAATTATTCACAATGGTAACGAGGCAAAGGGCATATATGTTACTTTCAACGAAAAAGACATTGTAAAAATGATTGACCATGAAGAATTATTTCCTGGAATTAACATCTTCACCCTATTTGATGAGAACAATCAACCTTTATTAGAACGACTATTTTTTAATTATGAGGGAGTAAATCTTTTAAGTTATGAAAAAGCGAATTATACGCAATCGAACGATTCATTACAAATCAGTATTCCGATTAAGGAATTTGCTCATATCACGGATGAAAATTCTAACATAAGTATTTCGGTACTTCCAGAAGGAACTAAATCCTATAAAAGGCATCAAAATATTATTTCATATACATTCTTGCAGCCTTATGTTAAAGGTTATATTGAAAATGCTCAATATTATTTTACAAACATCAACTCTAAAAAGAAGTATGATCTTGACAATTTATTAATTACACAAGGTTGGAGCAGTTATGCTTGGGGTGATATTTTTAATAAAAATGTGAGCGATAACTATGTCTTTGAAGATGGCATTCTTTTAAAAGCCAATCAAAATAAAAAAAGACAAAGCGATTTTATTGTGTATCCTTTAAAATACAGCAATGGATTGACTGTAAATTTAACTGATGAAAAACAAAGTTTTGTCGTCCCTTATCTATATCCTGAAGGTAACGAAGTATTAGGGATTGGTAAGCTAAATAAAAGAGGAAAAGTGAATCAACCTGATTTATCTATGCAATTTTTTCCATCCAAAATACCAGATTATAACAATCAGCCTAAAGTATTAAAAACTAAAAGAGCAACTAACACTAAGACCATACCAAAATCCCCATTACCTTCCTTTAATTCTAAGGAGGCCGAAATACTCGATGAGGTACTTGTTGAAGCGGACCCTAAGTTAGAAAAAATAAATCGATTACGAGAAAACCTGTTTCTTAGCAATGTCGATGTATTTGACGACCATATGAGACAAAGCAACCTTACTTTTGTAATGTATTTAAATCGATATGTACCAGGGTTTAATGCTTTTGAGCAAGCAGGTAAAGTATTTATAGGAAACAGGCGTGTAACATCTTCCAATGATTTTTTCTCAACACCAACGCCAATTGTGTACTTAGACGATATGCTAATAACGAATTTAGATTATTTTTATGCTTATAATATGTTTGACGTTGATTATGTCACGGTTAACAATGGATTAGGTGAAGGCTTTCTTGGCGCTAATGGTGTTATAAAAATATATACAAATCCTGGCTATGCAAAAAGGCAAAAAGATAGTGTTTTCAAATCATTTAAATTTCCACTAACATTTTCTGAGAAGAAAAAATTCTATGCCCCAAAATATGATATATACAATGATGATTTTTTTAGAAACTACGGAGTTATCGATTGGATTCCCAATTGTAAAATAGACACTAAAAGACATTTGAATTTTACCATATACAACCCAGCTAATAACAATATGACCTTTTTTATTGAAGGAGTTACAGAAAATGGTGTTTTTACATCTGAGCTTAAAACTTTGAATATCAACGATAATAATTAAAAAGTTAAATTCTCTCCTAGATTTTATATAGAATTAAGGAAGATCTTTTTAAGTATTTGAAGTATTATTTCTACTTGACAATCTAAAGGTTTTTAACTAACTCAGAATAGATGCCTTAATTTTAAATATTCCCGCACTAAAACCAACAAAACTTACCATTCCACGAAATCTTTACTAATTTTTAAATAAGCTCTAAGATTACATTGTCTTTTAATAACGATTTTACTACATTAGTTCTATGACTGAGGAAGCCATAGAAATTGAAAATAAAGCCATAGCAAAAGCTTACAAAGAATTACTCAAAGTCAGCTATCAAACCTTAACTGACGAGGATAAGAAATTAATCCGTCATGCCTTTGAGGTAGCTGTTGATGCGCATAAGGATCAACGTCGTAAGTCTGGTGAGGCTTATATTTTTCATCCTATTGCTGTGGCAAGAATTGTAGCCAAAGAAATTGGCTTGGATGCCACATCTATTGCTGCGGCTTTACTTCATGATGTGGTTGAAGACAACCCAGAATACACCATTGCAGATATAGAGCAACTATTTGGAGAAACCGTTGCCAGGATTGTAGATGGTCTTACCAAAATCTCTTCATTGAAAAAGGATATGGATGTCTCGCTTCAGGCTGAGAATTTTAGAAAAATGCTACTCACCCTCAATGATGATGTCCGCGTTATTATCATAAAAATCGCAGATCGTTTGCACAATATGCAGACTATGGATTCTATGCGACCAGACAAACAAGTCAAAATTGCTTCAGAAACCTTATACATTTACGCGCCTCTAGCACATAGAATTGGGCTATATAATATAAAAACCGAATTAGAAGACTTAGGCCTTAAATATACCGAACCCGAAGTTTATAATGACATCTTAGAAAAGATACAAGAAAGCAAAGAAGACCAAGACGCATACATTAAGTCATTTTCAAAAGTTATTGAAAAAACCTTGGACAAAGAAGGTTTAAATTATGAAATTAAAGGAAGACCAAAATCAATTTTCAGTATTAGGCGAAAAATGATTAAACAAGGGGTTTCCTTTGATGAAGTCTATGATAAGTTTGCCGTTCGTATCGTTTATAAGTCTGATTTAGAGAACGAAAAATTCCTAGCTTGGAAAATATATTCTGTTGTTACAGATCACTTTACTCCTAACCCAATTAGACTTAGAGATTGGATTTCATCACCTAAATCTACAGGATATGAAGCACTTCACATTACAGTTGTAGGACCGAAGAGCCGTTGGGTAGAAGTTCAGATTCGTAGTGAGCGCATGAACGAGATTGCTGAGAAAGGCTATGCTGCACACTATAAATATAAAAACAAAGAAGATAAAGAAGATAATCTCGATCTCTGGATAAACCGACTCCAAGAAGCTCTAGAAAACAACGAAGCCGATGCTGTTGATTTTGTAGAACAGTTTAAACTCAACTTATATTCAAAAGAAATTTTTGTGTTTTCACCAAAAGGAGATTTAAAATCACTTCCTAAAGGTGCAACTCCTTTAGATTTTGCTTTTAGTATTCATACTGAAGTTGGCATGAAAACACGTGGTGCAAAAGTTAATGGCAAGTTAGTACCCTTAAGCCACGAATTACAGAGTGGTGATCGTATTGAAATAATGACTTCAGAGAATGCCAAACCTAACGCTAACTGGCTCGATTATGCAACCACAGCGAGAGCACGAAGTAAGATAAAATCAGCATTAAACGAAGACACAAAGTTAATTGCAGAAGAAGGAAAAGAAATTTTAAGGCGAAAATTAAAACAACTCAAAATTGCACTAAATGAAAAATCAGTGAATGAATTGGTGAGTTATTTTAAACTCAGTACATCCTTAGATTTATTTTATCGTGTAGGTATTGGCACTATTGACAATACAAAATTAAAAGCTTTTGCATCGTCTCGAAGCAATGTATTTGTCAGTTATCTAAAAAATAAAATTTACAAACCCTCTGCACCTAAAGATGTCCATAAGGAAGAGATTACTTCTAAATATGATATGTTGGTTTTTGGCAAAGAGGAAGAAAAACTTGACTACTCCTTAGCAAATTGTTGCAACCCAATTCCAGGTGATAAAGTTTTTGGTTTTGTAACCGTTAATGAAGGTATAAAAGTGCATAAAAAGAATTGTCCAAATGCCGTGAGCTTGCAGTCTAATTATGCCTATAGAATTATGCAGGCTAAATGGATTGACTCCAGTCAACAAGTATATAAATCACAGATTACCTTATCCGGAATTGATAATCTAGGTCTAGTTAACGATATCACTAAACTAATCTCTGAAAATATGCACGTTAATATGAAGAGTATAAGTTTTTCTAGTGATGATGGCGTATTTACCGGTAAAATCACCGTTGAGGTAAACAATCAAACCTTATTGAAAAAACTTATTAATAATCTAAAAAAGATTAATGGTATTGACAAGGTCACTAGAGTTTGATTCTGTTTTTAAGAGTTATAAACACTATTGAAATAGTTGTTCATTTCTTTTCTCTTAATCGCTGTTTTTATCATTAATATGCTATTAAATTTACTTAAATTTGCGTCTTAATTATGAATGCAACTAAAGAAGAAAGTAATCAAGAAATTGTAAAACGCGTATTTACACAATTTCTTGAAGAAAAAGGTCACCGAAAAACACCTGAGCGTTACGCTATACTTCAAGAAATTTATGATAGTGAAGAGCATTTTGATATAGAATCTCTCTACATTAAAATGAAAAACAAAAATTATCGTGTAAGCAGAGCAACTTTATACAATACCATTGAGTTACTCTTAGATTGCTCATTAGTTCGTAAGCATCAATTCGGTCAGAATCAGGCACATTACGAAAAATCATATTTCGATAAAAATCACGATCATGTCATTCTCACTGATACAGGAGAAGTTATTGAATTTTGTGACCCTCGGATTCAATCCATCAAAAAAACCATAGAAGAGGTTTTTGACATACAAATAACTAATCATTCACTATATTTTTACGGCAACCGTAAAAAAGACGACTAACTAATTTTTTAAAATGGCAGTAGATTTACTACTTGGATTACAATGGGGAGATGAAGGCAAAGGAAAAATTGTCGATGTATTTACCTCTAAATACGATATTATTGCACGCTTTCAAGGTGGACCAAATGCAGGACACACATTAGTCTTTAATGGCAGAAAACATGTACTACACACTATACCTTCTGGGATTTTTCATGACAATACTGTAAACCTTGTTGGTAATGGAGTCGTTATCGATCCTGTAATTTTCAAAAAGGAATTAGACAAGCTAGACGAGCAAAATGTAGACTACAGAAAATCTCTATGCATTTCTCGCAAAGCACATATTATTTTACCAACACATCGTTTATTAGATGCTGCAAGTGAAGCCTCTAAAGGCAAAGCAAAAATAGGTTCTACATTAAAAGGTATTGGCCCAACTTACATGGATAAAACTGGTAGAAACGGTATTAGAGTTGGTGATATTGAATTAGCAGATTGGAAAGACAAATACAGGGCATTGGCAGATAAGCACGAAGCGATGATTGCTTTTTACAATGTAGATATTCAATACGATTTAGAAGAATTAGAAACAGATTTCTTCAACGCTATAGAAACTTTAAAAAGTTTAAAATTTATTGATTCTGAAGAATTTATACATCAGGCACAAACTTCTGGAAAATCTATTTTAGCAGAAGGTGCACAAGGCTCTTTATTAGATATTGACTTTGGAACGTATCCATTCGTCACGTCTTCAAATACTACTGCTGCTGGAGCATGTACAGGTTTAGGTGTTGCACCAAGTCAAATCGGTGAAGTTTTCGGAATTTTTAAGGCCTATACAACGCGTGTGGGTTCTGGTCCTTTCCCTACAGAATTGTTCGATAAAGATGGTGAAACTATGGCTAGAGTTGGTAACGAATTTGGTGCCACTACCGGTCGTCCAAGACGTTGTGGTTGGTTAGATTTAGTCGCTTTGCGTTATGCTTGCCAAGTTAATGGTGTGACTCAACTTATAATGATGAAAGGTGATGTACTTTCAGGATTTAAAACCTTAAAAGTGTGTACAGCATATAAATATAAAGGTGAAGAAATTACACATCTGCCATATAATATTGAAGAAGAAAACGTGACTCCAATCTACACTGAAGTGAAAGGTTGGGCAGCAGATTTAACTGGGATGACTGAAGCATCGGAATTACCTGAAAATCTAAATGCCTACGTAGAGTTTCTAGAGAAAGAACTCAACATTCCTATTACTATTGTTTCTGTAGGACCAGATCGTAAGCAGACGATTGTGAGGAAAGAGTTATAGATTGCTTAATCTTCAAAATATGAGAAGTTTTATAAAAATAATATTCTTATTTCTCTTATTGTCTTTACAATCTTGTCTTTTTGGAGTGGGTCTGGTAGAACTGCAACTTGCAGATAATATTTCTTTATTCGGAAACGGGTCATATGAAGAAGTAGCAATTTACTATTCAGATGAAGAAAATAATTGTTCAGCTATTTTGGTTCCGTCAACAGTTTTTGCAGTAGGCTATGATGATAGCTTTATAATAGCAAAAAGCCAGCCTATTGATTGGGAACAATCAACTAAAAAAACTTATTATCATATTATTGAAATTAAAAAATTAAGTTGTGAGAATAAGGACTCTGTTCCATACTATACATTAGAACAATTTAATTTTCTAAAGAAAAAATTAAACATTTCTAAGGATTTAAACTTTACTATCAATTTTGAGGATAAACTTACTAATGTTAAAAAAACTGTTAACTCATACTAAAGCAAAACTATAAATGTTATTTTGTAATAAATATTTTGCTTTGAATCCATTAAAGAAATTTCTTTTTCTACTTTGTTTTAGTATTGTGTCATTATGCTTTGCTCAGAAGCAAACGATAACAGTAAAATATTCAGGATCACTTTCTTCTGACCCTGAGATAGAAGATGGTGCCAAAATTTTCACAAGAGATAAATCACTACAAGTAAATTTCTTTCACAAAGGTGCTGATCTTTTCTGCGATAAAGCTATTTATTACGAAGATCAGGACTATCTTGAAGCTTTTGGTAATGTAGTCATGAAACAAGGAGACACTATTAATATGACAGCCAAATACGTAGAGTATAGTGGTAAAACACAAATGGCTTATGCCAGAGGTGACGTGGTATTAACAGAACCACAATCTGTATTAACAACCGATAAACTCTATTACGACAGAAACCGACAACTCGCTTATTACGATACTAAAGGTAAAGTCGTAAGAGATTCATCTGGCACCATTACAAGTCAGATTGGTCGCTATTATATGGCTGCGAGTAAATATCAGTTTACTCAAGATGTTGTGCTCGTTAATCCTAAATATACCCTAAATACCGAGCGTCTCGATTTTTTTACAGAAAATGGTCATGCTTATCTTTTTGGACCTTCGACAATAGTTGGAGAGACAAGTAAAGTCTATTGCGAACGTGGTTTTTATAATACCAACAACGATGTTGGCCATTTTCAACGTAATGCCAAAATAGAATATGACAACCGAACTGTTGAAGGAGATAGTTTATATTTTGACAGAAATAAAAGTTTTGCCTCTGCGACTAACAACATTACAGTTACCGATACCATAAATAAAAGTATTGTTCGTGGTCATTACGCAGAAGTCTGGCGCGCTAAAGATTCCGTATTTATTACCAAACGTGCCTTAGCAATAACAGTGCAAGAAAAAGATTCTGTTTATTTACGTGCAGATACTTTAATGGTCACTGGTAAAGCCGATAATCGAATTACTCGTGGCTACTATAATGCTAGATTGTACAAAAGCGATTTAGCAGGAAAATCAGATTCCATTCATGTAAATCATAAAACAGGATTAACTCAGATGCTAAATTTGAGTCGGTTTAGCTCAACAGATGCCTTTGCTACTAAACGAAAACCTGTACTCTGGAATTTAGGCAATCAAATGACTGGAGACACCATCCATGTAATTTCTAATGTTAAAACCGAGCAGTTAGATTCCCTCAAAGTATTCAATAATGCCTTTCTGGTAAGTAAAGATACTTTGAGTGAAGATGGCTATAACCAAATAAAAGGGCAGCGTTTAATTGGACTCTTTAGAGATAATGAACTCTATAATGTTGATATTATTAAAAATGCAGAAGTCATTTATTATTCTCGAAATGCCGAAAATGAATTAGTCGGCATCAATAAATCTAAGTCTGGTAGCATTAATATAAAAATTGAAGAACAGGCTATTGAAGAAATAAGGCTAATACAACAAATAGATGGTCAGCTCTTTCCAGAATCTCAGTTTCCCAAAAGTGGAAAACGATTTAGAGGTTTTGATTGGAGAGGCGAAGAAAGACCAATGTCTGTCGAAGATTTGTTTAAAGATGATCCACCTTTAGTACTGCCAAAAATTAAAGGATTAGAAGACTATGTACCTCCAGAAGAATTTATTGATGATACAGTAAACGAACGTATTAAAGAAGCTGGCAAAGCCACACCGAACAAACCTAATAAAGCAGCAAGAAATTTACCAAACAAACCTACAGTTATGCCTTTAAAACCAAAGGTTAAAAAAACTAATGATTCAATAAAAACAAAAGCAAACGATAGTCTTAAATCAAAATTTAAAGATACTTTAAAGAAAAAAGTTCCAGAAAATATAAAATCGTCTGCAAAAGACTCATTGAAAATTAAAGAAAAAACCAAAGATTAATAATTGGTTTATGCAACATGATTTTTTTAAATACCAAGCGCAAACCACACCACATCCTCTAGCAATGGAGATTAGTCATGCCAAAGGTTCATATATCTATGACACTAAAGGTAAAGTCTATCTCGATTTTGTAGCTGGTGTTTCTGCTTGTAGTTTAGGGCATTCGCACCCTAAAGTGGTAAACGCTGTAAAAGCACAATTAGATAAATATCTCCACGTCATGGTATACGGAGAATACATCCAAGAACCTGCTCTTGAGCTATCTAAACTACTAGCAAAGCACCTACCAAAACCATTAGAAACAACGTATTTGGTCAACTCTGGTACTGAAGCGATAGAAGGTAGTATTAAATTAGCAAGACGATTCACTGGTAGATCAGAAATAATTGCGGCTAAAAATGCGTATCATGGCAATACAATGGGTTCCTTAAGTCTAATGGATTATGAAGAGCGCAAACAACCATTTTTACCACTCATTCCAGATATAAAGCATATCACATTTAATTGCGAATTTTGTCTACAACAGATTACAGAGCAAACAGCAGCTGTTATTTTAGAAACCATTCAAGGTGGAGCTGGTTTTATTGAACCTACCGATGATTATTTGCAAAAAGTACAGCAACGTTGCAATGCGGTTGGAGCTCTTTTTATTTTAGATGAAATTCAACCTGGAATTGGAAGAACAGGAAAGCTATTCGGATTTGAAAATTATAACTGCCAACCAGATATTGTTGCTACAGGAAAAGGCTTAGGTGGAGGTTTACCTATTGGAGCATTTACAGCTTCTAAAAAAATGATGGATGTTTTGAGTGATAATCCCAAACTTGGACACATTACTACTTTTGGAGGACATCCTGTAATTGCAGCAGCAGCTTTAGCAACTCTAAGAGAAATTACAACTTCTAATTTAATGACTGAGGCTTTAGAAAAAGAACAATTAATTAGACAACATCTTCAACATAAACGTATAAAAGAGATAAGAGGTAGAGGTTTAATGCTAGCCGTTTTTACTGAAAATACAGACATTACAAATGAGGTAATTATGCGCTGTCAAGATCAAGGTTTAGTACTTTTTTGGTTACTTTTTGAGCCTAAAGCCATCCGAATTACACCTCCTCTAACAATTTCAAAAGACGAAATCGTTAAAGGATGTAAGATAATAACTTCAGTTTTAGATTCTATTTAATCTTTCTTCACTTATCTTAATATATTGATATTCAGATTTTATTACGTATTAGCATAAAGTAAAATTTTAATGTTAATTATTTTGTTAAAAACAATAAATCAAAAATCTATGTAATGTAAACGATAAGGTTAATTTTATTCTAGTGAATCTCTAACCGCTTATGAATTATAGTCACGAAGACGAAAATTTTCCGCTTACCCGATTTGAATCGATGCTAAAAACAAATGACATTTTGTTTTTCGATTCAAGTGAATTTGAAAACATCATTCATCACTATCTTGAAAATGGAAAAATTGCCTTGTCTAAGCGTGCTATAAAGTTAGGATTAGAACAGCACCCAACATCTATAAATCTTAGACTTTTTCAAGTAGAAATATTAGTAATTGAAAATAAGTTTGCCGAAGCTGATGACATTCTAGACGCCCTTCACGATTTAGAACCTACAAACGAAGAAATTTTTATCCAAAAAGCTAATGTACTGTCTAAGCAAGATGAGCATGAAAAAGCAATAGAGACCTTATTAATTGCAATCAGCATGTCTAGCACACCAGAAGATGATGCAGATTTATACGCTTTAGTTGGTATGGAATATTTGTTCTTAGATCAATTTGACAAGGCCATTGTATACTTTAAAAAGTGTCTAGAGGCCGATACGACTGATTATTCGGCCCTACACAACGTTATATATTGCTTTGATTTTTTAAATAAGAATGAAGAGGCCATAGAATATCTAAACGCATTTCTAGACAAAAATCCGTATTGCGAAGTAGCTTGGCATCAATTAGGCCGTCAATATTTTACGATAAAAGATTATGCAAAAGCCAACGCTGCGTTCGATTTTGCCATTATTTCGGATGACACTTTTGTCGGAGCTTACATCGAAAAAGGAAAAGTACTTGAAAAATTAAAAAAGTATGAGGAAGCCATAGAAAACTACAAAATTACTTTGGCTTTAGATGATCCTACATCGTTTGCCCTGCTGCGTATTGGATTTTGCTATGATAAATTAGGTCAAGAGGATTTAGCAATTCAATTTTTAAAAAAAACAATTGATGAAGACGCACTACTTGATAGAGGTTGGATTGCCATCACTAAGTTTTACATGAAACGTCTTAATTATCAAAAGGCACTTTATTATATAAATAAAGCAGTGACAATTGATGGTGATAATGTAGTTTATTGGAAGTTATATGCAACAGTTAATAAACGTTTAAATTTTCTTGAAGAAGCAGAACGTGGTTACAAGCGTACTCTAGAATTAGGCAATTATGAATTAGATACTTGGATAGCAAGAGGGGATATATTAACCTCTTTAGGCGAATTTGAAGCTGCAATATATAATTTAATTCAAGCAACGGAATTTTATCCAGAAAATGCTGAGATTGAATACCGCTTAGGTGGTTTATATTTTACAATACACCAAACAGAAGAAGGACGTTTTCATCTCAAGAATGCCGTTCAACTGAATACTGATTATAGTTTTATCATTTCAGAATTATTTCCAAATCTCGACAATAAGCCTATGGTTAAGGCTATAATTTCGGATTCTAAAAAGACTTCCAACTAAAAAATCCATACCTTAGCGATTCTTATTTTTTAAAAGAATGCACAGACGATTTATAGATTACTTAATCATTAGCTTTAAGGGAATTGCCATGGGAGCAGCAGATGTTGTACCTGGTGTTTCGGGTGGTACAATTGCTTTTATATCAGGCATTTATGAAGAACTTATCGAAAGTATTGATAAGATAAATCTCAGTGTATTTAAAGTATGGAAAAAAGAAGGTTTTAAAACAGCATGGAAATCTATTAATGGCAATTTTTTATTAGCACTATTTTCTGGTATCGCAATCAGTATTTTATCACTTGCAAAATTGATCAAATGGTTATTGCATAATGAGCCTATACTGCTTTGGTCGTTCTTTTTTGGATTAGTTTTAGCAAGTATCCTATACATTGCGAAGCAAATTAAAGGTTGGTCTGTAAAAATCATTTTGGCAATAATAATTACTTCTGTTTTATCATATTTCATAACATTAGCAGAACCATTCGCTTCACCAGAAAGTCCTTTTTACTTATTATTTTGTGGATTTATTGCCATTATAGCAATGATATTACCTGGCGTTTCTGGAGCTTTTATTCTATTAATTTTAGGAGCTTATCAAATCGCAATCGATACTATTAATAATCTTGTAGAAGGCTTAACGACAGGAAACATGGCCCTTTTTAAAGATGCGTTTCTGAAATTCGTTTTACTTGCTATTGGTGCGGTAATTGGATTAAAAGTATTCTCAAAGGCACTAAACTGGATGTTCAAACATCATAAAAATCTAACCTTAGCCATATTAACAGGTTTTATGATTGGTTCTCTTAATAAGATTTGGCCATGGAAACAAGTATTAAAAACACGTATAGATTCTAAAGGTGAAGAAGTAACGCTTTTAGACAAAAGTATTCTCCCATCATCCTACGATGGAGATAACCAAATTGTAATGGCAATAATCTTTATTGTGATTGGTTTCGCAGCAATTCTTATTTTAGAAAGTTTAGGGAAACAAAAAAACAACGCCTAATGCAAAGCACTAGAACCTTTACAGATCGAATATTTCTGATCATAAAAGGTTTGGCTATGGGAGCTGCCAATAAAGTTCCTGGTGTTTCTGGCGGTGTTGTTGCGT
This sequence comes from Winogradskyella sp. R77965, assembly GCF_044594915.1. Taxonomy (GTDB): domain Bacteria; phylum Bacteroidota; class Bacteroidia; order Flavobacteriales; family Flavobacteriaceae; genus Winogradskyella. The sequence goes on from NZ_CP138990.1 coordinate 1,500,152, forward strand.
TTGTAGCTGGCTTTTACGAAGAGTTTATTTATTCACTTCAGCGTGTCAACAAAACAGCATTTAAACTTTTATTCAATGGACGATTCAAAAGTTTTTACCGCTATATTAATGGCAAGTTTTTAGGGCTTCTCTTCTTAGGAATGATTGTTAGTTATTTTAGTGTCTCAAAAATCCTAGATTATCTAATCGTTCATTATGAGCTATACGTTTGGAGTACTTTCTTTGGAATGATTTTAGGTTCTATTTATTATATAAGCAAAGATTTCGGCGAATGGAATAGAAAAACTATTACTGCATTAATTCTTGGAGCAATTGTAGGTATTAGCATTAGTTTTTTAGATCCTGCAACTGAAAATGACAATCTCTTTTTTGTTTTTTTCTGTGGCATTATTAGTGTTTCGGGCATGACACTTCCTGGTTTTTCTGGTTCATTTATTCTTATTCTTCTTGGCAATTACGTATTACTTCTTATAGATTCTGTAAATGCGCTATACGATACCATATCAGATATTTTTGGTGGAGATTTTGAGTTTATTTATAATGAATCACGAGTAAGAATGCTAAAAGTACTGGGTGTATTTACCTTAGGCTCTGTTACTGGTCTTGTAACTTTTTCGCATATTCTAAATTACATTTTAAAGCATTATAAAAGTATAACTCTAGCGACAATTGTCGGATTTATTATTGGTTCTCTAGGAGTGGTTTGGCCATGGAAAAAAACTATATATAAAACAGATGTTGATGGGTCCCAAGTTTTAGATTCTACTGGAAAACAAATCATTGAAAACTATACACGATATTTACCAGAAATCAACGGCGAAACTTATACAGCAATTGCTTATATTGCCCTAGGAATTCTCATAGTTTTAGGATTAGAATGGTATGGACAACGCACAAGACAAATCAAAGTTTAAATTCGGACTCGTAGGTCGAGATATCTCCTACTCTTTCTCTAGAGGATATTTTGCTGATAAATTTAAAGATGATAATTTACCACATTCATATGTGAATTTTGATTTACAATCCATAGACGAACTTGAAGACATTATTAAAAACACTTCTAATTTAAAAGGGTTAAATGTTACAATTCCATACAAAGAAGAGGTTATGCCAATACTTGATAGTCTGAATAAAAAAGCCGAAAAAATTGGAGCCGTAAATACCATCAGAATTACATCAAATAAAAAATTAATTGGTTACAACACCGATTTCTACGGTTTCAAAAATTCAATAGAACCTCATTTAAAAAAACATCACAAGCGTGCCCTAATTCTCGGCACAGGAGGAGCGTCGAAAGCTATTGCCTATGCCCTTAAAAAACTAAAAATTGAATATAACTACGTCTCGCGTTCTAAAAAGAAAGGGGTTACCTATTTGTATTCCGAGTTGACTGATGAGATTATTTTAGCGCATTCAATAATTATAAATTGTACACCTATTGGAACCTTTCCTAAGGTAAATAAATGTCCGGATATTCCTTATGGTGCCATAACAAAAAAGCACATTCTTTTCGATCTTATATACAATCCAGAAAAAACTAAGTTTTTGAATACTGGTGAACAAAAAGGCGCTACAATTATTAATGGCTTAAAAATGTTGAAATTGCAAGCGGAAAAGTCTTGGGAAATTTGGAATAAGTCTTAAAACTCTTACAATAATCTAAGTGATAACCGCATTTGCATTCATATTTGAGCATTTGTCACTATCTTTAACAACCTATTTTAAAAATTTTGACACATGTCTGAGATTGATAACCTGCCAGAAGCAGATGGAAAAAGCGAAGTAGAATCTAAAGAGACTACTATCACCACAGAAAAAACTACAAAAGTAGAGAACAAAAATGATGTTGAGTCAACTCCTAAAAAAGTTGTTGACGAAACTGAAGTCGTTGAAGAAACTACCAATGAAGTTGAGCGCGAAATTGAAGATACTAAAGAAGCTAAACAAGTTGAAAGTGAATCTGAAATTGAAGATACTAAAGATGATCATGTCGATGAAATAGAAGCTTCTAATGCTGAAGACGCGGAGGATGAATCTAATGCAGAGCGCCATACCGTTGAAGAAAAAGATTACCATGTCATGACCATGGATCAATTGGTAACGGAATTCAACAGGTTGTTAAAGCACCATAAAATTCAGACAATTTCCAAACACGTTAATGAAATTAAAGGTGAATTTAATGCAAAATTCGGCCAACTCCTAGATGAGAAAAAAGAAGAATTCATAAATGATGGTGGAAACGAAATAGATTTTTATTATACAAACGATACTAAAAAGTTATTTAACACTCTTTATAAAGAATATAAGCAATCTATAAATGCTTATTACAAAGAAAGAGAACAAAATCTTAAGCAAAATCTAGAAAACAGATTAGCCATTATTGAAGAAATAAAGGGCTTACTCAATGTTGAAGAAAACATGGGTACTACCTACAAACACTTTAAAGAATTACAAGAAAAATGGCGTAATGCTGGTCCGATTCCAAGAGATAAGTACAATAATGCATGGAATACTTATCATCACCATGTGGAGCGTTTTTACGATTTCTTACATCTCAATAATGATTTGAGAGATATGGATTTTAAGCACAACTATGAGCAAAAATTAAAAATCATAGAACGTGCAGAAGAATTAGCCAAAGACGAGAATACCAATCGTTCTTTTAGAGAGCTCCAAGTTTTACACAAACTATGGAAAGAAGAGCTTGGTCCTGTTGGTAAAGCGCATAGAGAAGAAATTTGGGAACGTTTTAGTATTGCCACCAAAACGATACACGATAAGCGCCAAGCCTATTATGCAGACATGGACAAAGCGCATGAAAAAAATCTCGAGAGAAAAGAAGATATTATTGCGCAGATTAATGCTGTAAACGAAGACAGCTCAAGTTCTCATAGTGCTTGGCAGAAAAAAATAAAAACTATTGAAAAATTGCGTCAAGACTTTTTTAACGCTGGCAAAGTCCCTATAAAAGTTAACGAAGCGACTTGGTCTAAATTTAAGGAAGCAGTCAGGACTTTTAATCGTAGTAAGAATCAATTCTATAAAGAATTAAAGAAAGATCAGTACGAAAATCTTAACAAGAAAAAAGAATTAATTAAAATTGCTGAAGACAATAAGGATAATGAAGATTTTAAAACCGTTACTCCTTTAATGAAAAAAATTCAAAGCGACTGGAAAAAAATTGGTCATGTACCAAGACGAGATAGTGATAAAGTCTGGAAGCAATTTAAGGCGGCATGTAATCATTATTTTGATAGGATGCATGCTGAACGCAAGTCTGAAAATCAGCATTTGTATGATGCATTTGATAAAAAAGTAAAACTTCTTGACGATCTAAAAACATTGAAACTTACCGAAGATCCAAAAGCAGACATCAAAACATTACAAGATAAAATCTCTGATTGGAAAGATATTGGCCATGTACCACAGAACAAGCGTTATATTGATGGAAAATTTTACAAAGCCATTGATGATGCCTTCGATAAGTTAAAAATGGATAAATCGAAGTTAGAAATGGTGAAATTTGATAGCAAATTAGAGAATCTCGCCAATCCTGATGATACTAGACTACTGGATAATGAACAGAACTTTATTCGTAAAAAAATAGGTGAAGTACAATCTGAAATCACACAATTAGAGAACAATCTACAATTTTTCTCTAATGTAGATTCTGACAATCCGCTCGTTAAAGACGTGCATAAAAACATTGCTAATCACAAAAAAGAATTAGACACTTGGAAAGAAAAATTGTCTAAAGTCCGTGGCATGTACTCTTAAAACATAAAATAATACCAAATCAAAATCCATCTGTCTTAACAGATGGATTTTGCCCTAACTAAACTAAATTAACCTTAATTACAACCGCTTAAAATAATAATTAAGATCTCCTACTAAGATTATAAAAACGCTTTTTGTTTTTATATACAGTATTTACGTACAGAAATAACTTTTGGATGTTTTGATACAAAAATTTTGAAAGTTTTAACAAATTGCCACTCTATTTTTAAAAGAGCAATGCTTTTTTATCATTCCCGCGAATACAGGATTCAATGTTAATCATATAATAAAATGGACATCTATCTTTGTAGAAATGATAGCGCGTTATAATGATTTAGCCTCTTCCCAAAACACATCCATCTCATTAAGTGTCATGTCTTTTAAAGATTTATTCAAATCCTCAGCTTTACTTTCAAGATACTGAAAGCGTTTCATAAATTTTTTATTGGTGCGTTCTAAAGCATTCTCAGGATTAACTTTAAGGAAGCGTGCATAGTTTATCATGGAGAATAGTACATCACCGAATTCACTTTCAATTTTATCTCTATCGCCTTTAACTATTTCTGCTTTTAGTTCACTGAGCTCTTCCTCTACTTTTTCAAATACTTGTTCAGGATGTTCCCAATCAAAACCAACTCCTGCTACTTTATCTTGTATACGGTTTGCTTTTACCATAGCAGGTAAACTTTTTGGAACACCTTCAAGCACACTTTTCTTTCCTTCTTTAAGCTTCAGTTGTTCCCAATTTCGTTTTACATCTTCTTCATTTTCAACGATTACATCTCCATAAATATGTGGATGACGATTTACAATCTTATCGCAAATACTATGACAGACATCTGCAATATCAAAACTATTAGTTTCGCTTCCTATTTTAGCATAGAAAACAATGTGAAGTAATACATCACCCAACTCTTTTTTAACCTCATCTAAATCATTGTCTAAAATAGCATCACCAAGTTCGTAAACTTCTTCTATCGTTAAATGACGTAATGATTCTAAGGTTTGCTTTTTATCCCATGGACATTGCTCACGCAACTCGTCCATAATAATTAACAAGCGCTCAAAAGCCTCTAATTGCGATGTTTTATCTGACATGTTATTCTTCCTCAGAAGTATCTTCGTCTTCTTTAGATCCTTCTAAAGCATCTAAAAGATTATTTTTTTGAAGCAAGTTATACCATTGCACGACCTTCTTTATATCAGATGGATATACTCTATCTTCGTCATAATCTGGTAATACTTCAAAGAAGAATTCTTCTAAAGTGTCTTTGCCATCTTTATGACTAATCGTTGTTGGTTTTCCACCTTCTTTTTCCATTACTTTTTTAAGAACATCTCGTAAAGGTACCTCTTCGGTTAAAGTGTAAATCGCGATTTCACTGAGAATACTAATATTACTATGTGCACCAACAGTAATTCTCTTTTTGTCGATTAAAGATTCTACAACAGCTCCAGTTCTTGTCTGTGTAACGATTTGGTATAATCCTGGCTTTCCTGAAATGGATAAAATTTTATCTAAACTCATATATATTGTATTAACGTTTTCTGCTCATAGCAGGAAAACGCATTTTGTAATCAATTTTAATCTTACCCTTAGAAATATTAGTAAGCTTCCCTTTTATTAAACGCTTTTTAAATGACGATAGTTTGTCCGTAAATAAAACACCTTCAATATGATCATATTCATGTTGAATTACTCTAGCGATTAAACCATCATATTCTTCAATATGAGTTTTAAAATTTTCATCTTGATATTGAATTTTAATCTTTGGTTGTCTAAAAACATCCTCCCTTACATCTGGTATACTTAAACAGCCTTCATTAAACGCCCACTCATCACCTTCTTCTTCTAAAATTTGCGCATTTATAAACGTCTTTTTGAAGTTTTTCATCTGTTCTCTTTCCTTTTCAGAAAGATTCTCATCGTCAGAGAAAGGTTCAGTATCCACTAAAAAAATACGAATAGGCAGCCCAATTTGTGGAGCAGCCAAACCAACACCATACGCACCATACATAGTTTCGTACATATTTTCGAGAAGCTCATTTAGCTTAGGATAATCCTTATCTATTTCCTTTGCTTTCTTTTTTAGAACAGCATCGCCATAGGCAACGATTGGTAAAATCATGTTTTGTTTATTTTCGAGTGCAAAAATACAATACTTATTTAAGATTGGGAAGTCAAATAACTCTGTAGTATCAACGTTGCACTAATTTCATCAACCAAGGCTTTATTCTTACGTTGTTTTTTCTTGAGCCCACTATCAATCATGCTTTGAAATGCCATTTTGGACGTGAAACGTTCATCAACACGTTCAACCGGAATATCTGGAATTGTTTTAGCTAATTGTTCTAAGAATTTCTGAATATAATCTTCACTTTCTGAAGCTGTATTATCCATTTGTTTTGGTAAACCAACGACAAATTTATCTACAGTTTCTGTAGCCACATAATCTCTTAAGAATATAAGTAATACTTTAGTATCAACCGTTGTTAGACCAGATGCAATGATTTGCATCTCATCCGTAACGGCTATACCTGTTCGCTTTGTACCATAATCTATAGCTAAAATTCGTCCCATATTTTGCAAAGATACATTAATCGTTGGTTAGGATTAATGAAAAAGAACTGTAAAACCATGATTATGATAAACAAAAAAAACGCTTCCCAATAAAAGGAAGCGCTCTTAGTAGTCAATTTTAATTAAGTTAAGATCTATTACCCTCTAAATAAGTAAATCTCATTAATTACTTATAGGACACAATAAACATTAATAGGTCACATCTGTAATATAAATTTTGAAAAAAGAGAAAACTCCTCAATCCGATGGGGAGAGGAGTTTTCGAAATTAGCTATTAATTAAATTCTCAGATAAAGTTATTAGAAATAAACTATCATCGATTCAATCATTATATAAGACACAGTCTTTTTTAATAGGTCACATTTTTTTTGAAAAAGAATTTTACTTCAATTATTATAAAAGTATCTTTGGCACATAAATGTTAACATACACATGAAACGAGCATGTTAAAATCATTATCAAACATCGGAATGATTTATGGCAAACGGCATGTGACCTTTGAAAAACAATAAATATAAACACATGAAACAATTACAATCCGTTATAGAAAATGCATGGGAAGATCGTTCTCAATTAAAAAACACAGTCACTGTCGATGCTATTAGAAACGTTATTGACTTAATCGATGCTGGTACATTGAGAGTTGCAGAACCTACTGAAAATGGCTGGCAAGTCAATGAATGGGTAAAGAAAGCCGTTGTGTTATATTTCCCTATTCAAAAAATGGAAACTTTTGAGGTTGGTATTTTTGAGTATCATGATAAAATTCCACTTAAGCGTGATTATGCATCAAAAGGAATAAGAGTAGTCCCTCATGCAGTTGCAAGACATGGAGCGTATATTTCTTCTGGTACTATTTTAATGCCAAGTTATGTAAATATTGGTGCTTATGTAGATGAAGGTACTATGGTAGATACTTGGGCAACAGTTGGTAGCTGTGCGCAAATAGGCAAAAACGTGCATCTTTCTGGAGGTGTCGGTATTGGTGGTGTTTTAGAACCTTTACAAGCGTCTCCAGTAATAATCGAAGATGGAGCTTTTATTGGCAGTCGTTGTATTGTTGTTGAAGGAGTCAGAGTAGAAAAAGAAGCTGTTTTAGGAGCTAATGTTGTATTGACTATGAGTACAAAAATAATTGATGTTACTGGTGATGAACCTGTTGAAACAAAAGGAGTCGTTCCTGCACGTTCTGTAGTAATTCCAGGAAGTTATACTAAAAAATTCAAAGCTGGCGAATTTCAAGTTCCTTGTGCTTTAATAATAGGAAAGCGTAAAGAAAGTACAGATAAGAAAACATCATTAAATGATGCTTTACGTGAGTATGATGTAGCGGTTTAATATTATTTTTAAAACCTTGAAAATATTAATCATTCAACAAAAAATGATAGGTGATGTTTTAACTTCGAGCATTTTGTTTGAAGCTATTAAACTAAAATATCCCGATGCAGAGTTGCACTATGTTATTAACTCTCATACTTATCCAGTTGTTGAGCACAATCCTTTTGTAGATCAATTTCACTTTTTTACTCCACAGCACGAAAAAAGCAAACGTCAACTTTACATATTTGCAAAGCAACTTAAAAAAGAGAAATTTGATATTGTAGTTGATGTCTATTCAAAATTATCTAGTAATATAATTTCCTATATTTCTGCAGCTCAAACAAAAATATCTAAATACAAATGGTACACCTCTTTTATATACACTCATCTTATAGAAGAAAAAGATGTTTCTAATACTAATGCAGGACTAGCCATTGAAAATCGATTATTACATTTAGAACCCTTAGGTGTTAATACTTCCGAAATTATTAAACCCAAAATATACCTAACAGATACTGAAAAAGTTGAAGCGAAAAGGTTTCTAGAAACTAATGGTATTGAAATTTCTAAACCACTATACATGATAGGTGTTCTAGGCAGTGGTAGCGCTAAAACGTATCCTTTTGAGTTTATGGCACATATTATTGACCGCATTATTGAACAACAACCCAAAGGTCAGGTTTTATTTAATTACATACCGAATCAAATAGATGATGCTAAGGCAATATTCAACCTATGTAATGAACAAACTCAACAACAAATTCATTTCGACGTATTTGGTAAAAGTCTGCGAGATTTCTTAGCTATCACATCTTTTTGTGATGCTTTAATTGGTAATGAAGGTGGAGCTATAAATATGGCAAAAGCAATAGACATACCTACATTTACAATTTTTTCGCCTTGGATTCAAAAAGAAGTTTGGAATATTTTTGATGATGGTATAAGGCATGTCTCTGTGCACCTTAAAGATTATGACGAAGCTCATTATCGCAGTATAAAGAAATTCAAAGCATTAAAATCTAAATCTCACGCTTTATATACTAAGTTTAAGCCTTCATATTTTGAAACCGATTTAATCGATTTTTTAAAGCGTTTAAATAATTCTACTTCATCTTAATATAAAATTGATAGCTATTGAATCGCTTTAGGTATAACTTCAAAAATGCTATTTTTACCAAACAATGAGTTTAGGAATGATAAAATACTCTGGAGTTATAATTACCTATAACGAAGAACGCTATATTGAAACATGTATAAAATCACTTATTGATGTAGTGGACGAAATTATAGTTGTGGACTCCTACTCCACTGATAATACTAAACGTATTTGTGAAAGCTATAATGCAACGGTTATCGAGCAAGAATTTTTAGGTTACATTGAACAGAAAAATTTTGCACTGTCCCAAGCGAAATATGACTATATAGTTTCACTAGATGGTGATGAATCATTATCAGAAGAACTTCAAAAATCTATTTTAAAATTAAAAAATAATTGGCAATACGATGGTTATTATTGTAATAGATTAAATAATTTTTGTGGTCAGTGGATAAGGCATTCTGATTGGTATCCGAATAAAAAATTACGTGTTTTTGACCGTAGAAAAGGGGAATGGAAAGGTATTAATCCTCACGACGAAATTAAGCTAGCAGAGCATGCGACAAAAGCGGGAAAACTGATAGGAGATATTTTACACCTGACTTACCAGTCGTATTCTGAATTTAATTTAAAAATGGAAAAGTTTTCATCGATTTCAGCAGATTCATACTATAAACTTGGTAAAAAAGCTCCACTCTTTAAGATTATTTGGAATCCTTTTTGGGCATTTTTTAAAGCTTACTTTCTTAGACTTGGTTTCTTAGATGGCTTTAATGGTTTTATGATTTGTTATCAAACAGGTCATCTTACATTTTTAAAATATTCTAAGTTGCGTGAACTTTACAAAACCAAGAACTAAGATTTTTTCTTCCAAAACTTAAGTTTGTTTTTTAATCGACGTCGTCTCCAATAACGCTGCTGAAAATCTTGTGTATGCTGCCACATTAAATCAAATACTTTTTCAGATGACTCATTACAGCACTTAGCGTATTCGTCACTCATAGTTTTAATCATAGATTTATGAATGGTTAACTTGGCGAAGTTCTTAATACGCTCGTTTAAATCCATATTCTTAAACTCCATTCGGTTTAAATCCACCAAATAAAATTCATAGTTACCATTAACTTTCTTAATCAGCGTATTTCCTGGAGAATGATCCAAAAATTTCACTTGCTTTTCATGGAGCATATAAGTAAATCTTGTAAAAGCTCTTAAAATTACGTCATGATTAGGATAGCTTAAATCTGTAGTAAGTTCTCTATAAGTTAAGTCGCACTCCAATTGTTTTGAAATATAATAGCTCTTATTGAATAGAAACGCCGATTTATATTCGTAATAAGCAACAGGATAAGGAGTTCCAATATCTAAACCTTGAAGTTTTATTGCATATTCAAAAGAGCGCTGTGCCTTACTCTTTCTAAAAAAGCGATAGGCAACCTGATTTATAATATTTGGAATTCTAAAAGACTTAACATTGAGTGTTCTGTCTTCGAGCTTAAACAATTTTAAAGAATTTCTGTCCTGATTGCCAAAATCTTCCCCTTTTGTATCAAAATTGGTAATGATATCATCTAAAAACGTTTCGTGTTGCTTAAAGCTATTATGTATTTCTTTAACCTTAATCATTCAAGTATTTGTCAATACCATTATTACACCAAACTCGTTTTTTCCTTATTGTTTCCATTGCAATTTTATGATTCTCATTTAGTCCATCTCTGGAAGCTACTTTATGCCATATATGATAAACAATACCTCTGAACTTTAAACGCTTTCCATAAACTTTGTTATGTACCATCCTAAGAATGAGCTCAGTGTCATCTCTACCCCAACCAATTAAATCTTCATTATAACCGTTAACAGCTATAAAATCTTTTTTCCAATACGATAAATTACAACCTCTTAATTTCTTAGACATCATTGGCTGTGGTTTATATCTTTTCGCTAAAAAGGGAATATATAATCCACGTGGTCTCTTTTTTAAACCTTTAGAAAAAAATGAAAATTCTATTTTCTTATTCTTAAATATGTCACTTACAACATGCTCCTTAATATTAACCCTAGACCCAAACAAGTACATGTTTTTTTCTATTGCAGAAATATGATCTTCAACAAATCTTTTATGAACAATACAATCTCCATCTATTTGAATAATGTAATCACCTTTAGCTTTTGCAATAGCCTTATTCAAAATAACCTCTTTTTTAGAACCTGTATCCTCATGCCATACATGCTTTAGTGGAGTCGGAAAATTATTTTGAAATTTTTCAATCAAAAATTGTGTTTCTTTCTTAGAACCATCATCAGCTATAATGACCTCGTCTGGCAATTTTGTTTGTTTTTTTATACTTAAAAGAACTAGTTCTAAAGCTTGAGGCCAATTATATGTTGGTAAGACTAGAGTCGTGGATATATTCATGTTTTAATCCTATCATTTAAAGCAAAAGTAACCATATTTTTACAATCAAATTTTCATCCAAAATGATTATATATAATTTATTTATTGCTGTAGCTTCTTTTATATAAATCTTTAGGAATCTTGAATCATATCAAAGTTTAAAGGCTCACCCTTGTCTATATTTCTTAAAAAAGTTTTACCTAAAATACTTTTTAAATGCTTTGGATGCAACCCAAAACCTGGACGGATAGAGCGTACATTTTCGCTAGAAATAATATCACCTTCTTTGACATCTTCGACGACGAATAAAGATCTAGAAAACGCACGACTATTCTGTTTTGCTTCAGTTAACTCATAATCTATCGTTCCAAAGCTTTTTTCAGCATTTCTAACGGCTTTCACCATAGACTTAAACTCACCTTCGTCGAGAGAAAAATGAGCATCTGGTCCACCTATAGATTTATCTAAAATTATATGTTTCTCAATCACAGCAGCACCTAATGTTACTGCAACTACTGGTGCAGTTATACCCAAAGTGTGATCGGACAAGCCTACTTTTACATTAAATCGAGATGCAATATCTGGTATAGTTAATAAATTAGCATCCTCTATTTTCGCTGGATATTGAGATGTACATTTTAAAATAGTGATGTCATCATTACCTGCTTCTTTGCATGTTTTTATAGCCAGTTCAATATCTTCTATAGTTGCAATACCTGTTGAAATTATAATAGGCTTCCCTTTTTTAGCAACATATTCTATTAAAGGGATATCTGTAATTTCAAACGATGCTATCTTATAAATTGGAGTTTCTAAAGTTTCTAAAAAATCTACAGCTGTAAAATCGAAAGGTGATGAAAAACAGACGAGTCCTTCTTCTTTCGCAATATCGAATAATTGCTTGTGCCATTCCCAAGGTGTAAAGGCTTCTTTATAAAGGTCGTGCAGATAACGACCGTCCCATACCGTACCTTGGTCAATCTTAAAATACTTGTTCTTTACATCTAAAGTAATAGTATCTGCCGTATAAGTCTGTAATTTAACCGCATCTGCACCTGCTCGTTTTGCTGCTCGAATGGTCTCAATAGCAACGTTGATATCACCTTGGTGGTTTGCAGATAATTCTGCAATAATAAAGCACGACTGTTTAGGTGTTTGATTCATCTCTCTGTAACTGATATATTGCACTGTCGTGCCCTTTTACTTTGGTTTCTCTCAAGAATACATAACCGGCATTTTGAAACGATTTTATGGATGCTATATTATCCTTCTTTATATATGCAAAAATAGGTAATGTATTTGTTTTAAAATAGTCCTTGGCAGCGGCTGTTAAAAATCTTGAAGCCAACTGTTTTCCTCTAAAATATTTTGAAATAGTAATACCGACTACAGTATGCGTTTCGCCAATCGTAAAGCGAACTAATCCCGCTGCTTCGTCTTCGACTAGAGCCACTAAGAACATACAACTTTTATCTTTAAGTTTTTCAGTATACCATATATTATGATTGCTCAAAACTAATTTTTCTGAGTTAAAAGAATTTTGTCGAACTAGGTCATCATTAGACCAATCGAAAATTAATTTAGAATCTTCAATGGTTGCATTTCGAAGTTTTATTGAAAGCATCAAATGTAAAAAACGGTCTGTAATTTTACCATCAAATAACTTAGATTGGTTTGTTATAATAGCATTGTGATCCTCTTTATCTAGAATAGTCTCTATAGCTTCCCTAAAGTCATTTACTCCATATTTTGAAAAATCATTTCCTGGATAAATGACCTCGTCTTCTTTAAAAGCGTGATAAATATTCTTTTGATTTTCAACAAAATAACCTGATAATACTGGCATCTTAACACAACATATTTCATATAAAATTGTACTTGAAGGCACAATTGCAAAATTACATTGTTGCATTATGGTTATTAAATCTAACTCATTAAGATTTTGATGAATCTGTACTTTTCTATTTTCTTTAGCTATTTTGAAAATACTGGCATGCTTATAAGCTCCACCAAGCACAACATGTATTTGAATTATGCGGTCAAATTGTAAAAGTGCTTCAACAGCTTTCGATGTTAGGTCCAGAGCATCGGCGCCACCAAAGCAAACAAAAACAGTATTTATAGATTCAATATTTCGTTTTGTTTTTGCAGCCTCCAAAAACATGGGTCTTAAAATGGCGTATTTTGTTCCTAAATAAAAATTCGAACCTTGTGGTGCATTAAATAAAGTTCTATTTAGTTTTTGAGCATGATTAACAATACTATTAGCATATAGTTTTTCAGTTACTAAGTCATCTATATACATTAGATAAAATCCAGCATCAACCAATTGCTTTTGATAATCACCTATAAACTGATAGCCATCTGCAATAACGGTATCCGTTTCTGAGTTAAAATGATGAGATAACCATACTACCTCTTCAAGTAACGATATAGCGCTAGGTATTAAAAGTATGTTGTAAGATTCAGGTATGACTTTAACTTCGGAAGTTTCTCTAGTTACAAAACACACGTTATAGGCTTCCTTGTATATTTCGTACAATGCAAACATTCTGTACAAGTGACCTAAACCAGTTGAAGCATTACCGTCAGCCCTACAAATTAGTGTTCTCATTGTGTTTCTAGCAGTAATTTATACTTTAGTTCAGCAAGCTTCCAATCGGTTTCCGTATCTATATCTTGAGCTTCTAATTCTGAAATAATCAGAAGCACCAGAGTTTTTAGTAAATAGTTTTTTATCTTTTAATAAACTCGCTGTTTTGGACCAATAAAATTGCCCTGAATCATGAAAGCGCTTTTCTAAATCTTGAGAACGCGTTTTCTCATGGGTGTCCCAAACCATACTTACTTTATCATTTTGAATTTGTAATGCGCGTTGAATTGGATATGCAAATTCTAACACGGGAAACACACTGTCAAAATCATTATCAATTATAGTTTTATAACCTTCTTGAAGCTTTTCTTTAGACACAAAAGGTGCTGTCGGTAAAATACAGCAAACATAATCAAAGGAATATCCATCGGCTTTGTAACTACTTAACACCTCTAATAAAACATCTACTAAAGTGGCATAGTCATCTGCATTTTTATCTGACCTAAAAAAAGGTACTTTTGCTCCATAACTTTTAGCAATCTCAGCAATCTCCTCAGAATCTGTAGAAACCATAACCTCATCAAATAGGTTTGAGGCCAAAGCAGCTTCAATACTATAAGCTATAATAGGCTTTCCTAAAAAAGATTTTATATTTTTTTTAGGAATACGCTTACTTCCTCCTCTAGCTGGTATGATTGCTATTCTAGACATTATTAATTTTCAACAAAATTTAAAACCGATGCTATAACAAAATCTTGTTCGTCATTCGTTAATGTAGGGTACATTGGTAAACTAATGCACTGTTCATAATACATTTCAGCATTAACTAGGTCAGCTCCCTCATACCCTATTTCTTTATAATAAGGCAATGTATGCACTGGGATATAATGTATCTGAGCAAAGATGTGTTTTTCTCTTAAAGCCACATAGAGTGCTTTTCTATCTTTGACTTCAATTATAAATAAATGATGAGCATTATAACTATTCTCTGGTAGTGCTTGATATTTAACTTTAGTACCAAATGCATCTTTGTAACGTTTAGCAATTTCATTTCTGCGTTCAACACCTTTGCTATTTTTTGTAAGCTGTGTAATACCTAAAGCAGACTGAATATCTGTTAATCTGTAATTAAAACCAAGCGATTGCATTTCGTAAAACCAACCACCATGATTTTCACTCATATTATCTTTGGTAATTCCATGTGTTCTTAACACTGACAATTTATCGTATAACTCTTTAGAATTAGTTGTAAGCATACCTCCTTCTCCACACGCAATATGCTTTACAGGGTGAAATGAAAAGACACTTATATCTGCTAAACTTCCATTTCCACACATTTGTTTATCTCCTTTAGAATCTATAAAATAGCCTCCTGGAGCGTGGCATGCATCCTCTATTATCCACAAGTCATGAGCATCTGCTAAGCTTCTAAAGGCTTCTAAATCTACTGGTAAACCTGCAAAATCTACAGGTATTATACCTTTAAAATAGCCTTTGGGTTTACTTTCTATGAGTGCTTTTGTGCTGGCCAAACTTAAAATATAAGTATCTGGATCGATATCTGCGAACCACACTTCACCACCTGCATATCTAACACAATTGGCAGAAGCTGCAAAGGTAATTGGTGTTGTGATAACTCGATCCCCTTTTTCTAAATTTAAAGACATCACTGCAATATGTAGTCCTGCTGTTGCATTAGTTACAGCAACCGCATATTTTGAGCCAACGTAGTTTGCAAAAGCGTCTTCAAATTCCTTTACTTTTGGCCCTTGGGTTAAAAAATCTGCTTGTAATGTAGTAACAACGGCATCTATATCGTCTTGGTCTATATGCTGTCTTCCGTATGGTATTGCTTTCATTAGATTGAAAAATTTGGATCCACATGAATTTTAATTTGCTCTCGCAATGATGCTATAGTTTCCCACTCTGTATTTTTACCAGAGTCGTAACTAAACCCATCTGGTACGCGCTTAGCATTAAACTTTTTTACATAATCTTCTAAATCGAAATTTGGTTTTTGCGGAAGAATCGCATAATATTTTCCTAAATCCCAAGTATTTAAAGAATCTGAAGCTGTAATCATTTCTTCATGGAGCTTCTCTCCAGCTCGTATTCCAACTATTTCTTGTTTACATTCTGGTGCAATAGCTTCTGCCACATCAGTAATCTTATAGGACGGAATTTTAGGAACAAAAATCTCACCTCCCCAAGCACTTTCTAGAGCATTCATTACCATTTCGACACCATCATCTAGAGAAATATTAAAACGTGTCATTCTTGGGTCTGTAATTGGTATAACACCTTCTCTCTTTTTATTCATAAAAAATGGCATTACCGAACCATTAGAACCCATTACATTACCATAACGAACCACAGAAAACTTCACATCTCTATTACCTCTTATATTATTAGCGGCCACAAATAATTTATCTGAAGCCAACTTTGTCGCTCCATAAAGGTTGATTGGAGCAGCAGCTTTATCTGTAGATAAAGCAACGACATCTTTAACACCACAAGATAAGGCCGCATTTATTACATTTTCTGCACCAAGAATATTAGTTTTTACACATTCCATTGGGTTGTATTCCGCAATATGTACATGTTTCATTGCTGCTGCATGTATAACTACATCCACACCTTCAAAAGCTCTTAAGAGTCTATTTTTGTCTCTAACATCTCCTACAAAATATCGTATGGCCGGATAATCCTTTTCAGGATAATCCATTCCCATTTGGAAGTGCTTTTGCTCATCTCTCGATAAAATCACCAAGCGTCTTACATTTGGATATCGGCTTAAAATAATTCTGGTAAAAGCTTTACCAAAGGATCCTGTTCCTCCGGTTATAAGTATTGATTTGTTATTTAAATCTAGCATTATAATTGGTATATATACATTGTTATTATTTAAGCTGTTTAAGATATTAATTATTTCTTTAAATAATCAATTCCCAAATTATTTCTATAGCCTACATTTTTTAAATTATCTATGGCTCCTGAACATATGGTATGTGCTTCGTCAAAATAAATTGAGCTGTCCATATTTAAGACTTCAATTGGTAATATTTTAGGTAATATTTTAATGTTGGCATCTTTAAAAACGACTTCATAATCAATTTCTTCTCGCGGATGTAATTTTAAGTACACCTCCATGTCTTTAGCCTGTACATCCGTTATCATTTTTGAATAAATGGCTATCATTTCTTCTGGCGTAACCTTGAAACCTGATTGAATGAGCGGCTGGGTTAATATTACTGCCTTTTTCTTTTTAGAATAAACATCTAAAGCCTCTAAGTTAAAACATCTTCCAATATCTTTTTTATCTGTCTCTGATAAGTTATTCAACAATAATATTAAATCTAACTTTAAAGATTTGGCACGCAAAATAGGGTCTACCATCTTAGATGGCTCTTGGACTAGTATTTCTTTAACCTGTTTATCGTAGCCCATTAGTTTAGGAAAACCTAAAAGCTGCCTTTTTAAACGTCTTATATGGCGTGGCTTTTTTGTGTAGGTACCAATACCTTCTTCAATCATCCTAAACTTATTCTTAGGATATTTAATTAAAAAATAAGCCTTTGGCATAATTATGTGAAATAGATTTATTTCAGAATTCAAAATATAATTATGGTAATCTAAAATATGTGGGTTTTTCTTTTCAAATAAAGTTTTAAGTGTTTTAGACCTTTTAAATATGGAATTATACTTACTAGTATTTTTCTTCAAATCCTCAACAGGAGAGCTTCCTTTAAAACATATAACATCTTCAAAAGTCCTTAATGATCTTAAAGGTTCAGCATACATTCCTATACCTTTTGTGCCTTCTACATTAATAACAAGTAAGGTTTTTTTATCCTCCTTAATATTTTTATAAGATAACAATATAGTCACATAAATGTGATACACAGAATCAATAACATAAACTTGGTTCATGGGTCTATTTTAAACAAAAATACCATTCTTATTACTATTATAAAGATACGTCAAAGAAATACTGTTGTTATTTTAAAACATTAACTGCATATCGTATATTTGAGTTGAAAATACAGAACTTTTTTATGCTTTTTAATAATATAAGATCTCTGTAGTTTTAATTATTTTATGAATCATAAACAAGACTTAAATCGAAATATCTTAAATCTTATTGGAAGAAAAAGCAACTTGTTTACATCTGAAATAGACGCTTATAGGCATAAACTGGAAAAAATTATTTCATCTTCAAAATTCTTAGTGCTAGGAGGTGCTGGAACTATAGGACAAGCTGTAACAAAAGAAATTTTTAAGCGTAATCCTCTAAAACTTCACATCGTTGATATTAGTGAAAATAATTTAGCAGAATTAGTAAGAGACATAAGAAGTTCATTTGGTTATATTAATGGTGATTTTAAAACTTTTGCATTAGATATTGGTTCCTTAGAATATGATGCATTTATTGCTTCAGATGGAAATTATGATTATGTGCTTAATCTTTCAGCATTAAAACATGTACGAAGCGAAAAAGATGCATTTACATTGATGCGAATGATTGATGTCAATATTTTTAATACCGAAAAAACTATTCAGCAATCCATTGATAAAAGCGTAAAAAAATACTTTTGTGTTTCTACAGACAAAGCCACTGATCCTGTGAATATGATGGGAGCATCTAAACGTATTATGGAACTATTTTTAGTGCAAAAAAGTAAGGACATCAATATTTCTACTGCACGCTTTGCTAATGTCGCGTTTTCTGATGGTTCATTGTTACATAGCTTTGAACAACGCATAAAAAAAAGACAACCAATTGTTGCTCCAAGTGATATTAAAAGATATTTTATTACACCTCAAGAATCTGGTCAACTATGTTTAATGTCTTGTATTTTTGGCGAAAATCGAGATATTTTTTTTCCAAAACTTAACAACGATCTTAACCTTATTAGTTTTGCTGATATTGCCTTAAAATATGTTGCAGCTTTAGGTTATGAACCTCATTTATGCGATAATGAAGATGATGCAAGAGCATTAGCTAAAACGCTGCCTCAAACAAGTAAATGGCCTTGTTTATTTACTAAAACCGATACCACTGGAGAAAAGGATTTTGAAGCGTTTTATACAGAAAATGAAAAATCGGATATGGAATACTTTAATAGCATTGGAATCATTAAAAATGAGATAAAACCAGATATTGAAGACAAACTCAGCTTATTTTCTGAGTCTTTAGAGCAACTAAAAGCGAAAAAAACTTGGTCAAAGGAAGATATTGTCAATTTATTTCATAAAATATTACCAAACTTTAACCACAGAGAAACAGGTAAAAACCTAGACCATAAAATGTAACCGATGCTTAATAAAATAGATGTTGTAATTATGGCAGGAGGCAAAGGCGAACGTCTAATGCCATTAACAGAGCGCACTCCAAAACCGCTTTTAAAAATAGGAAAAAAGCCAATAATTGAATATAACACAGATCTTTTGGCATCTTATGGCATAAAACATATACATATTACAGTCAACTATTTAGGAGACCAAATAATCTCCTATTTTAAAGATAATAATGGCCATCAAATTGAATTCAATTTTATTAAAGAGGATAAAGCGTTAGGTACTATTGGTGCACTAAAACTAAAAGAAAATTTTAAAAAAGATTATATATTGGTAATGAATGCTGATTTACTTACTAATGTAAACTTTAATACCGTTTTTAATGATTTTCTTTCAAAAGAAGGAGATGCTTTAATAGCAACTATCCCTTATAAAGTTAATATTCCTCATGGTGTGATAGAAACCAAAGCGGGCTATGTAACAGACTTAAAAGAAAAACCTTCCTACACCTATTACTCTAATGCAGGTATCTATATATTTAAAAAAGAATTTTTAGATTTAATACCAGAAAACACCTTTTTTAATGCCACAGACTTAATTGAAATCTTATTGGCAGAAGGTAAAAAAATCATTAATTATCCAATTTTAAATTATTGGTTAGATATTGGAAAACACGAAGATTTTGAAAAAGCCCAAAAAGATATAGAACACATAAAGTTTTAGAACAAAATTTGTAAACTGGTATTTCAAAATACTAAATCATACTTTCACTACAAAAAGCGTCATATTCATTTTAAAAGATTAGCCTTGTATCGTATCTTTGCAAAGCTAAAAAATACAGTTATTTTCTTTTTAAAATTAGAATAACTATTGGTGTAATAACGATATGAATCACAAACGCGCATTAAAACATAATATTTTCGATATCATTTCGAAATCTGCTGAAGAATTTAAGATGGATAGCTTTGTTATTGGTGGTTTTGTGCGCGATTATTTGTTAGAACGCGGTGATGCAAAAGATATTGATATTGTCGCTGTTGGTAGTGGTATTAAATTAGCAAAACAAGTCGCTAAAAATCTACCAAACCAACCAAAGGTTCAAGTTTTTAAAACCTACGGAACTGCCATGTTACGCTACGATGATATTGAGATTGAATTTGTAGGTGCACGTAAAGAAAGTTATACGGAAGATAGCAGAAATCCTGTTGTAGAAAATGGTACTTTAGAGGATGACCAAAATCGACGTGACTTTACTATAAATGCATTAGCCTTAAGTTTAAATAAGGATAGTTTTGGCGATTTATTAGATCCATTTAATGGTATTAGTGATTTAGATAAAGGGATTATAAGAACACCTTTAAGCCCAGATATAACTTATAGTGATGACCCTTTACGCATGATGCGCGCCATTCGTTTTGCAACACAGCTTAACTTTAATATTGAAGATTCGTCACTCAAAGCTATTACTGATAATAAAGCTCGAATAAAAATTATCACTAAGGAACGTATTGTAACAGAGTTACATAAAATCCTTGAAAGCCAAACACCATCTATCGGTTTTATTCTGCTCGAAAAAACAGGCTTATTAAATTATATTCTACCTGAGCTTACCGCTTTAAAAGGTATAGATGAAATTGAAGGTCAACGTCATAAAGATAATTTCTATCACACTTTAGAAGTTGTTGATAATATTGCCAAAACAACAGATAACTTATGGTTGCGTTGGGCTGCACTTTTGCATGATATAGGAAAAGCACCAACTAAGAAGTTTCATAAAACAATTGGTTGGACATTCCATGCTCATGAATTTGTAGGATCTAAAATGGTCTATAAATTATTCAAACGCCTTAAAATGCCATTGAATGACAAAATGAAATTTGTACAGAAAATGGTATTTATGAGTTCGCGACCAATTGTCTTAGCGACAGATGTCACAGATGCTGCTGTCCGTCGATTGGTTTTTGATGCTGGTGATTATGTTGATGATTTAATGACCCTTTGCGAAGCAGATATCACAACTAAGAATCCTAAGAAATTTAAAAGATATCACAATAATTTTCAAAAAGTTAGAGAAAAAATAGTTGAAGTTGAGGAACGTGACCATATTCGAAATTTTCAACCACCAGTTACAGGTGAAGAAATTATGAAAACTTTTAACCTGAAACCTTCGAGAGAAATTGGAGTTATTAAAGAAGCCATTAAAGAAGCTATTTTAGAAGGTGAGATTCCGAATGAGCATGGTGCCGCTTTTCAGCTGATGTTAGAAAAAGGAAAAAATTTAGGACTTAAAGTCAATGAATAATGATAAAACTCATTAGAACAAATTCAGAAGATAAAGACTTTATAGGTTTAGTAAAACAGCTTGATGCGTATTTAAAAATAACTGACGGTGATGAACACGGTTTTTATAATCAGTTCAATTCTATAGATACATTAAATCATGTCGTTATTGCTTATTTGAATGACAAACCAGCTGGCTGTGGTGCTTTTAAAGCATTTAATAAAACTAGTGTAGAAATAAAGCGCATGTACACTTCAACTGAAACTCGCGGAAAAGGAATTGCGACACAAATTTTAAATGAACTTGAAGATTGGGCTAAAGAACTAGGTTTTTCGTCTTGTGTACTAGAAACTGGCATTAGGCAAACTGAAGCTGTTCAGTTTTATAAAAAGAATTTATATAAAATCACACCGAATTATGGTCAATACTTAGGCATTGAAAATAGTTTGTGTTTTGAAAAAATATTAAAAAATGAAGAAGGATAATAAAGGAGTCTTCTATTGGCTACTTATAGGTTGTATTTTAATTTTTATAATGGTAATTGTCGGAGGAATTACAAGACTGACACATTCTGGGTTATCAATTTCTAACTACAAGTTAATTTCAGGAACCATTCCGCCTATGAATGCTGTAGAATGGAATGAAGCGTTTGATCTTTACAAGCAATATCCAGAATATCAGAAGTTGAACTACAACATGAATCTAGAAGAGTTTAAAGATATATACTTTTGGGAATGGATTCATAGAGTAATCGGTCGTTTCATAGGCTTGGTTTTCATTATTCCATTCCTCTATTTTTTAATTCGAAAACGACTTACCAAATCAACCATAAAAAAAGCAGTCATACTTCTTATTATGGGAGGTTTTCAAGGATTTTTAGGTTGGTATATGGTGAAAAGTGGTTTGGTAGATCGACCAGATGTTAGTCATTACAGACTTGCCGCTCACCTAACCACAGCTTTTCTAACTTTTGCATATACATTTTGGGTCGCTTTAGATTTAATATTTCCTGATAAAAAAGTGGTTGAAAAGAAATTCCGAAATTTTATTAGAATAGGTTTAGTAGTGCTCGTAATTCAAATTATATATGGTGCTTTTGTAGCCGGTTTAGATGCTGGTTGGATTCATAATAATTGGCCATTTATGAATGAAGGTAAACTCATTCATGAAACCGTATATACAGAACAAAACCCAACGTATTTAAACTTTATTGAAGGTAAAAGTGGTGTACAGTTTGTACACCGAACTTTAGCTTACGTTGTCGTCATTTTTATAATATTAATATGGTACAAAGCAAAACGAATGACATTAACAGCTCTGCAGACTAAAGGAATTAATGGCCTTTTAATAATGGTTGGTATTCAGTTTTTATTAGGTGTTTTAACGTTGATTTACGCAGTACCTGTTTGGTTAGGTGTACTACATCAAGTAGGTGCATTTATTTTATTAAGCGTCATGATTTTTACATTACATCGTTTCAGTAAATAATTAAAAAATCGATTAACTTTGCAGCATGATATATAGATTTAGAGTTATACTAGATAATGATACCGAAGATGATGTTTTCCGTGATTTAGAAATCCGCGAAGGCGATACTATGGAAGACCTACACAATATCATAACCCAATCTTTTGGATTTGATGGCATGGAAATGGCATCATTTTATGTCAGTGACGACGAGTGGAATCAAGGTGAAGAAATTGCCATGATGGATATGAGCGAAGTTGGCAATAAGGTTAAGATGATGAACGAAACTATCATTAATGAGATTATACATGAAGCCGCTACGAGATTAATATATGTTTACGATTTTATGAACATGTGGACCTTTTATGTAGAATTGGGTGAAATTGTTGAGGAAGCACAAGGTACAGACTATCCAAATCTAATGTATGTTCATGGTCAGATACCGGATGAAGCACCAGAAAAAACATTTGAAGCCGAGGAGGAAGAAAGTTTTAATGATCCCGATAGTTATCGGGATGATGCCGATTTAGATCTTGACGACTATGATAATTTAAATTTTGATGAGAATTGGAATTAAGCCTTGTTAAAAAGGCTTCGGATTAATCCCTTCATAATTTCGCTTTACAAAGTCGAGTGCATTTTTAACCACTTGTCCCATAGTTTCACTTTTTCTGAAATTTACATCTAAAGTATAATTGTAAATGTCTTCTTTGAGTAAATCTATATGCTTCTTTATAGAGAGTTCATCAGTTTCCATACAATGTAATAATGCGTTTATGCGATCGTGAAAACTAATCATTCGCTTTGCAACAATAGAACGCTCTTCAATTTTATATTGGTCTATAGATTCTTTCTGAATTTTATCTCGTACTAATTCCACCATTTTATAATTTTCTTTAAAAAATTGTGGTCTATAAATTTTTAAATTGCCTTCATAACACTGTTGATCAAAATCAATTGCTCTAATCTTAAAGACCACATGGTCAAAATCGTGCGTAGGCACAATTACATAATTATAAGAACGCATATCTCCTAAAAGCCTAATCATACAACGCTCATTAAACTTCACAAACTCCTTTGCTATTTGAGATTTCTCTGAAGAATTACAATCATTAAGCATGCTTTTTATAAACTCATCTCCTGGAATTCCTGCAATATGTTCTTCTATTAAAGTATCTCTACAAACCAAAAAATTTAGATTATATGGTGATAACATATGCTCCAACTCTAACCCGTATATTCTAGAAGCATCTGCCTTTTTCACATAGAAATAGGTATAATTATCATTAAGAATATTCCTAACTTTTATTCTAAATGGTTTTGAATTACCGAAAGTGCAAAAATCTATAGCATCAACATTTAGATATTTTAAAATACCTTGACTTCCATCAGAAATTAAACTAGAATACACTTGCTTTAAACTCAAATCTATTTCTTCGCGTTCATATTCATTGTAATAAACCCTAACCCACAATGTGTCTTCATCGTTTTTATCATAGACAACAACAGAACCCTGAAAACGCAATAAATCTGAATAAAAAATGGGCAAATCTATATTTCTTCTATAATTAGAAAGATAGGCATCTAATTGGCTAGAAATTGGGTACGAAGGTTTTCGCTTTGATATTTTTAAATCCTCTTCCATTTTCTAAATTTAAGGGTTTTATTGAAATAATTGTAACAAATAAATGACTGAATCGTCTTACCTTTATAATCAACCAATATTTAATAGTCACCTAGAGTTTTCAGCAGGGCTGTTTAGTATTTAAAAACCAATCAATCTTGGAGCCAATCCTTACAATCAATAATCTTACGAAAAAATTTGGCTATCTCACAGCCGTTAAAGATTTAAGTTTCACCATTAATAAAGGTAATGTTTATGGTATACTAGGACCAAACGGAAGTGGTAAATCCACAACCTTAGGCATAGTGCTAAATGTAGTCAATAAAACCAACGGAGATTTCCATTGGTTTGATGGAAATACCACAACACACAGCGCCTTAAAACAAGTTGGAGCTATTATAGAGCGACCTAACTTTTATCCTTACATGACAGCCGAACAGAATTTAAAGCTAGTCTGTAAAATAAAAGGTGTTGACTACAGTAAAATTGAAGAAAAATTAGAAGTCGTAGGTTTACTCGATAGAAAAGACCATAAATTCAAAACCTATTCCTTAGGTATGAAACAGCGTTTGGCAATAGCTTCTGCATTGCTCAACGATCCTGAAATTTTAATCTTAGATGAACCTACAAATGGACTCGACCCACAAGGGATTCATCAAATACGGCAAATTATTAAGGATATTGCCAAAGATGGCACAACTATTTTACTGGCTTCTCACCTGCTCGATGAAGTTGAGAAAGTATGCTCACACGTTGTGGTTTTGAGAAAGGGTGAAAAATTGTATTCTGGTAGAGTTGACGAAATGATAAATAGCCATGGTTTCTTTGAATTAAAAGCCGAAAAGCATCAAGAGCTATTGACTTTTTTAGAAGGACATCCAAACTTTGGCAACGTAAAAGTTGAAGACGAGTTAGTTACAGCCTTTTTAAATGAGCCTATGTCAGCACCAGAGTTTAATCAATTAATGTTCGAGAAAGGCATTCTACTTTCACATTTAGTGAAACGAAAAGAGAGTTTAGAAGAGCAATTTTTACAATTAACCGATAATTTAAATTAATCAACTTGTCCTGAGCGCAGTCGAAGGGTCAAAAAACAGCATAATTCCTGTTAGAGGTATATGCAAAACCAATCAATACTATGTTACGTCTTATACAATTAGAATTACAAAAACTTTGGCTCAATAAAGTGAGCCGTATTTTAATTTTTGTATCCTTTATATTACCATTTACAGTATTAGTTTTATCATCCATTAAGATTAATTTCTTTGGCTTCTTTACCCTAGAATTAGGTGAATTGGGAATTTTTAACTTCCCAATTATTTGGCATATTACCACATTCTTTGCGTCCTATTTTAAGTTTTTCTTTGCTATTGTAGTGGTAAGTATGATTGGTAATGAATATAGCAACAAAACCTTAAAACAAAACCTCATCGATGGTTTAAGTAAAAAGGAGTTTATACTTTCTAAGTTCTATACCATTGTATTCTTTTCATTATGTGCCACTGTTTTAATTGGTGTCGCAACATTCTTAATTGGTTTATATTATTCTAGTTACACAGAGGCTTCTATAATTTTTAGAGAAATAGAATTCTTATTAGCCTATTTCGTTAAACTTGTAGGTTTCTTCAGTTTATGTTTATTCTTTGGTATGCTTGTAAAGCGTTCAGCTTTTGCTTTAGGTTTCTTAGTCATCCTTTATCTTTTTGAATGGATTGTATTTTGGGGAGCATATGAAGCTTTTGGTAATGCGGATTCAGCTTTTAAGGTTAAAAACTTTATGCCTTTAGAATCTATGTACAAACTTATAGATCAGCCTATTCAGCGTATAGTAATGACCAAATTCCCAGAAAAGACCGATATTGTCTATGACTACGCTGTGCATTGGTATGAAATTGCAATCGTTCTTGGTTGGACAGCTCTTTTTATCTTTTTATCCTATCGATTACTAAAAAAGCGAGATTTATAATATCTTTGGTAGCCATTGCTATTTAGTTTTTAATACTAAACCGAGGACTTTTTGAGTTCTAATTGTTCTATAGTATTGACTAGTGTGTTTGCTATACACCAAAGCTATTATGAAAAAGATATATTTTACGATTCTTTCGGTTACTTTTTGCTCCCTAATATTTGGGCAAAATGAAGCTTCATATTGGTACTTTGGACAAAATGCTGGTTTACGCTTTGACACAGTCTCTGGCACCGTTACCGGAATTACCGATGGCCAAATTAATACTTTAGAAGGCTGCACCTCTATTTCAGATACTGATGGTAACTTGGTCTTTTATACAGATGGTAGAACGGTTTGGAACCAAAATCATCAAACAATGTCTAATGGTGATTATTTTGGTGGTACAGGACTTTTAGGAGATCCTTCTAGTACATCCTCTGGTCTTATTGTACCTAAGCCAGAAGATCCCAACCAGTATTATATTTTTACGGTTGACGAACCTCACCATGAAAATGCTGCTGTTTATCCTAATAAGTTTCTTGGACCTTACATCAACGGACAAACAATACCAACAGATGATGATGGCTTTAATAATGGTTTCAATTACTCTCTAGTCGATATGACTCTAAACGGAGGTTTAGGTGATGTTGTAGATACAGAAAAAAATATTGAACTTAGAACCTATGACGCTAATGACGAATTAGAAGTACGCTACAAATGTTCTGAAAAAATCACAGCCGTTCGCGCTGAAGACTGTTCGTCTTTTTGGGTCATAACTCATTTTACAGATAAATTTTATGCTTTTAAAGTAGATGTAAATGGTGTAGATCCTAATCCAGTAATCTCAACGGTTGGACCAAACGTACCTGTATCTGGCTATAGGCGTAACGCTTTAGGCTACTTAAAAGCATCGCCTGATGCTTCAAAACTCATGGCTGCTAATTTTGGTTATGCAACCGTTGCCGGTGAAAATGCCGCTGGAAGTGTTGATTTATATGATTTCAATAATGAAACAGGTATCGTTTCTAATCATTTAGAACTTTACAGTCCACAAAGTAACTCTAGTCCCTATGGCGTTGAATTTTCTGCTGAAAATAAAAAAGCATATGCAACCATTGGCGTTGCAGGACAAAATCTACTATTGCAATGGGATTTAGAAGCTGCAGATATTCCAAACTCTGCTGTTACAATACATTCATCTTCAACTATTAGTGCTGGCGCATTACAACTAGGTATAGATAGAAGAATATATAGAGCACAATTCGAGTTTCAGAATAACACTGGAGCTAATCGATATTTGGGTGTTATCGAAAATCCAGAAGCAGATGGTTTAGCGGCTAACTATAACGAACAAGGCGTTTTATTAGATATTAATGGATTAGGACAAAACATAAGTCAATTAGGATTACCTCCATTTATTCAATCCTTATTCAATTCTGAAATAGATATCATTGGAAACGGCTCAAGTACTACAGAATTAAAACTTTGTGCCGGAGATAATTATACACTTGTAGCGGATGACATTGAAGGGGCCGATTATTTTTGGACCGTTGATGGTAATCCATTGACAGAAGATTCACTTGGTAATCCATTAGACGAGGATTCATTCGAATTATTTGTAGACACTTCTGGTTTTTATGAATTATATATTGAACCGAACAATGGAGAATGTCCCATTGAAGGTAGAGCTGTGGTTGGATTTTATGACATTCCTGTTGCAAATCCAATGACGGATGTTACGGTTTGTGATGATGCGTTTAACGATGGTATGGCGACATTCTTTTTTAGCAATAAAGATGAAGAAGCACTACTCAACCAAACACCTGGAGACTTTAGTGTTGGTTACTATGAGACTATTGATGATGCAACCAATAGAGAAAATGAAATAGTATTTCCATATGAAAACTTTAGAAATCCTCAAACTATTTATGTGAGAGTAGACAATGTTAACAATACCAACTGTTTTGATATTACCACATTTGATGTTGAAGTATTTAACACACCTCAAATCAATCAACTTAATACTATTGAATTTTGTGATAATGAGGGCGATACAATGGATGGCATTGCAACTGCAGATTTATCAGAACTTATTCCGAATATAGTAGGTGAACAACAAAATATTGAAGTTAGTTTTCATGCCACGCAAGAACATGCGAATGAGAATACAGATCCGTTACCTTTAAATTATAGAAATACTGATGCTTTTAAAGAAATTATTTTTGTTAGAATAGAAAACACCACAAATACCACATGTTACAGCACAGATCGTTTTGAACTTATTATAAATGAAGTACCAATTGCAAATGATATTACTATTGTACAATGTGACGAAGACGGAATTCCTGAAGGACTTACCACATTCAACATATCTCAATTTTCGGATGATATAATGGGCAATACTGCAGATGTCAGTGTGCAGTTCTACTTGTCTGAAACCGAAGCAGAAGATCAATTAAATGAAATTGAAAACCCTGAAGCTTTTGATAATTCTTTCAATCCACAGATTATTTACACTAGAGTAACAAATAATAATACAGGTTGTTTTAGCTTTAGCGAAGTCTCATTAGAAGTAAGTACAACTTCATCTAACAATGCCAGTTTACAAGCCTGTGATGACGATGGTACTGAAGATGGTCTCAGGTCCTTTAATCTTTTAGATGCCAATGCTACCGTTTTGGCTGCTGCTCCTGCTGATTTAGATATAGAGTACTACGAAACTTATGAGGAAGCTCTAATTGAGTCTAACCCACTTGGTGCAAATTTCACCAATACCATTCCTTACAACCAAACCATATATGCAAGGGTTGAAAACTCTAATGCATGTTATGGTATAAGCGAAATAGAACTCACTGTTTTTAAATTACCAAATCTTGAAACTGAATTTGAAACTTCATATTGTCTCAACTTTTTTCCAGAACCAATTCAATTAAATGGTGGTGTTGTTGATGATTTGCCAAACAATTATTATTACCTATGGTCAACTGGTGAGGACACATCAACTATTGAGGTAAATGCACCTGGCAACTACACAGTTAGAGTCTCAAATGCCAATGGCTGTTTTAAAGACAGAACTATAAGGGTTTTACCATCTAATATTGCCACTATTGAAGATATAGAAATTGTTGATGCTTCGGAAAATAATTCTATTTCGATTATTGTGAGTGGTGAAGGCGACTACGAATATGCCTTAAATAACAGTGATGGACCTTATCAAAATAGTAATACTTTTGAAGATGTTCAGCCAGGTTTATATACCGTTTTTGTAAGAGATAAAAATAATTGTGGTATTACGGAAGCGTCAGTCTCAGTCATTGGTTTCCCAAAGTTTTTTACTCCAAATAACGACTCAAAAAACGATTATTGGCAAGTTCGCGGTATTAACAATAATTTCCAAGCAGGTTCTGTAATTTTTATATTCGATCGCTACGGAAAGCTTTTAAAAGAACTCGATCCATTAGGTGTTGGTTGGGATGGTACTTTTAACGGTGATTTAATGCCAAACAATGATTATTGGTTTAAAGTTAAGCTGCAAGATGGACGGACTTTTACTAGCCATTTTACTTTGAAGCGGTAAATTTAAAAAGTGTAATTTAGTTTTATCAAATCGTAACTTTGAAAAGCGTCCAGCACATATTATGTTCTGTCTTATTTTTTGCTGCCTATTTGGTATATGCACAAGACATTTCTTTATATCAACAATTTAATGGACGTTACGATTACACAGCTATTGGCAATACGCTAAATACTATTGAGAATGGTTCTGGTGGATCTTGTTCTATACTTACATCATCATCTTCAAGTTTAAATCTCAACTCAAATCAAAATATAGTAGCTGCCTATTTATATTGGGCTGGCTCTGGTGATGGTGATTTAGACATCTCATTAAACGGTATAACAGTGGCTGCTGAGCGTAACTTTAGCGATGCTCTGGACGCTACACGTGTTTTTTTTGCTGCTTTTGCGGATGTTACAGATATTATAACCTCTCAAGGTAATACGACGTATACAATTTCAGATTTTGATTTGACCACAACCATTATACCTTATTGTGATTCAGGCACTAATTTTGGTGGATGGGCAATAACAATTATTTATGAAGATACTAGTTTACCACTCAATCAGCTTAATGTTTATGATGGTTTACAAAGTGTACCGACATTTTTAAGTATTAATTTAGACAACCTTAATGTTTTAGATAATGAAGATGCGAAAATTGGTTTTATTGCGTGGGAAGGTGATAGAAATCTAGCCGTTAATGAGCAATTAACAATTAACGGAAATGTGATTAGTAATTTCCCTTTAAATCCTGCTAACAATGCATTCAATGGCACCAATTCATTTACTAATGCGACCAATTTATATAACATGGATATTGATGTATATAGTATTCAGAATAATATAAATATAGGCGATACCTCAGCAACCATTACACTTACATCTGGAAAAGATTTTGTAATGATTAATAATATCATCACTGTTTTAAACAGTCAGTTACCAGATGCAACGATAAGTATTGATGATAATATTGTGAATTGTGGTGATAATAGTATTGAACTTTTTTATACCGTTTATAATAACAATAGCACTGATATTTTAACAGCCAATACACCAATTGCATTTTATTTAAATGGCCTTTTAATAGGTCAAAGTCAGACCGCAAATGATATTGCAATAGATGCTAGTGAGAGCAGTTCTATCAGTGTTATGGTGCCAAATGATATTGACCCAAGTTTAACTGTTGTTGCTGTTGTTGACGATGATGGAAACATGATGGGAACTGTTACCGAAACCAATGAAGATAACAATGTTACTTTTGAAAATATTGAATTACTAATCATTCCTGATATTACTTTTTTACCTAATCTTGTTGGTTGTAATGAAGGTTTTGAAATCTCAAGATACAACTTCTTTGATGCTATAGAAAGTTTAGATTATAACGAAGAAGATATTGCTTTTTATAATTCAATAGAAGATTTAGAAACCGAGTCTAATAGCATATTAATTCCAAGTGACTATACTAACACTTCTATTCCCGAAACTATATACCTAAGAGTGGCAAGTCCACCATGCTATGAAATTTTTCAATTCAATTTAACCATTGAAAATTGTCCTCCATCCATTCCTGAAGGATTTTCACCAAACGAAGACTCTTACAACGATTGGTTTAATATTCAAGGCTTGTATAATATTTTTACAGAACACCAACTCCAGGTCTATAACCGCTATGGAGATATGGTTTTTGAAGGTAATAATGATAAGCCTTGGCGTGGCAAAGTAAATAGAGGTCTTAACAACCATGGCAATATTGTACCTATTGGCACCTATTATTATATTTTAAATTTGAATGATCCAAATTATAAACCAATGGTTGGTTGGGTTTATGTAAACTATTAGAATGTTAAAATTTTAAGTCGTTCATCTTATTTTTTTGTGGTTGTGGTTCACTTCTTTTATTTTTATACTATTCACAGTTAGTGACTATTGAGTCCCTCCGTATTTAAAATTATTCCCCTCAAAATTTATAAGTATTTATACTGAAATTACAGATATAAATTAATCCATTGTTTCAAATTAAAATTTAATAATATTGAGTTTCAGGTTAAGAGACATTTTACATTAAATGGTAAAGGTCTTAGAATTCAATTTGGGAAAAAGACCTCGGCCAGAGGTCTTTTTTATATAAAAATATCAATGAATTCGTTTCAAATGTTAACATTTAAAGTATTTCATCGTATTTTTTTGTATTTCATCTTTATTACACCTATTTTTCCCGCGCATTAAGCATATGATAGTGATAGCCCCAAATCCATCCACATACAAGCTTTTAAACTTAACCGAAGTTGATGAAATATATTAATCTGTCCCTCTGTCTATTTCTATACTTTGTTTGCAGTACAATCTATGCGCAACGAATAACAGTAGACAATACTGTTTCACCTCAAGGTTTAATTCAAAATACGTTAATTCAAGGTTGCGTTGAAGTATCCAATATATCTTCACCTATCAATGGAAGTTCAATCGGTCTAGGGAGCTTTGGTTATTTTGAAAGAGGTGCTTCATCCTTCCCATTTCAAAACGGAATTGTATTAACAACAGGAAATGCCAATGCTGCAGGAAACGCACAAAATAATGCCATTCTAAACGATGGTGATGACACATGGGGAACAGATAGTGATTTAGAAACTGCTCTAGGAATTACCGGTTTATTTAATGCCACTTCTATAGAATTTGATTTTATTTCAATTTCCAACCAAATACAATTTAATTACATATTAGCTTCTGAAGAATATTTTGGTAATAATCCCTGTGAATATTCCGACGGTTTCGCATTTTTAATTCGCGAGGCTGGTACATCTAATCCATATATAAATATTGCATTAGTTCCAGGAACCACAACTCCTGTGAACACCAATACAGTGCATGATGAAATAGTAGGTTTTTGTGGAGCTTCAAACGAAGAATATTTTGACGGTTACAATTTAGGTGATACAAACTATAATGGAAGAACTACTGTTCTTTCTGCTAAAGCAACTATTCAACCAAATGTGCAATATCAAATTAAATTGGTAATTGCTGATCAGAATGATGAAAATTTTGATTCTGCTGTTTTTATTGAAGGCAATAGTTTTGATTCCAAAGTAGATTTAGGCGAAGATTTTTCTACATGTGCCAGCAATGTACTTCTAGATGGAAATATTAATAATCCTGATGCCACCTACTCTTGGTATTTAGATAATGTGCTTATTGCTTCAGCAAATCAAGTAACTTTTAATGCTATACAATCAGGAAACTATCGTGTAGAAATTGAACTTCCTTTTGCTGGCGGAACATGTATAATTGAAGATGACATTAACCTTATCTTGAGTTCTACACAATCTTCTGAGCCTATTTCAGATTATAATTTATGCGATGATTTAAGTAATGACGGTTTCGAAATGTTTGATTTATCAACCAAGGATGCCGAAGTTTTAGCTTCTGTACCTTCAGCAAATTATGTGTTTTCTTATCACAATACTAGTTCTGATGCCCTTAGCAATAATAATGCAATTACAAGTCCGATTCAAAATACGTTAAATCCTCAAATAATTCATGTAAGAATTGAAGATACTAGTAATGGTTGTTTGGCATTTTCAACCATAAATTTGAATGTTAATCAAATACCTGCAATTGTAAACCCAACACCTTTAGAAGTATGTGATGATCAAACTGCAGATGGACTTGTCGCTATAAATTTAAACACACTAAAAGATGATGAAATTACCAATGGACAAACAGATTTAGTAGTTACATACCATAACACTGCAGCAGATGCAGCTTCTACTAGTAACGCTATACCAATGCCCTATACAACTACTGGTGTAAATGAACAATTATTTGTTAGCATTACAAATCCTCAAACCGGTTGTAGCACTACAACAACTTTAGATATTACTGTTTTAGAAAATCCTGTAATTAACACTGAAGATCATTATATAGATGCTTGCGATGATGACCATGATGGATTCGCTAATTTTGATTTAACTTCAATCATTCCAGATGTATTAAATGGATTAACTAATGTTTCGGTTACATTTCATGTTACCGAAGAAGAAGCACTTAGTGGTGCTAATCCAATTACAGATGATACCAACTATGAAAATATAAATGTTAATGAGCAGATAGTGTTTATAAGAGTTGAAAGCAACTCCACAGGTTGTGCGTCTATAACGCCGATTGAAATTCATACAAACTTATTATTAACCGCAACTAATATTAGAGATATTACTGTATGTGATATAGATGATGATGAAGTTGAAGAATTCAATTTTGGCGATATTGCAATTGACATAATTAATGAGTTACCAGATATCACTGTTGTTTTTTACGAAACTGAAGATGATAGAGACAATCAAGTAAATCCAATCAACCAAGGTATATCGTACGAGAATAAGAGTAATCCTCAAACTATATATTTAGCTTTAGAGAGTCCTACATGCAGTGATGAAGCGCAAATTGAATTAATACTATTACCAATTACTAAATTTGAATCTGTTATAAGTCTAAACACTTGTGATGAAGACCAAGACGGAATTACTACTATTGATTTATCTCAATTTGATGCTGCAGTATCTAATGGTACAGAAGGCTTTAGTGTAACTTACTTCTTAACTGAAGAAGATGCAACTGATAATACTAATGAACTTTCTGTTCTATACACAAACACCACGAACCCTTTTACCTTATATCCAAGAATTACTTCTATTGCCACTGGCTGTGGAGATGTTAATTCTTTTGAGGTTAATGTATTGCCTGCACCTCTATCTGAAAAACCAAACGATATTATAATCTGTGACGCTGATAGAGATGGTTTTTCTACTATCA
The DNA here is from genome assembly GCF_044594915.1 of Winogradskyella sp. R77965. Lineage (GTDB taxonomy): Bacteria > Bacteroidota > Bacteroidia > Flavobacteriales > Flavobacteriaceae > Winogradskyella. The sequence goes on from NZ_CP138990.1 coordinate 1,534,896, forward strand.
ATTTAAACAATAGTATTCCTAACTCTATTTCTACGGTACCAAATAGAATAGTAACATTTCATAATAGCCTAGAAAATGCTGATTTAGGTGCTAATTCTATCACTAATATTTCTAATTATAATGCGCAAACAGAAACGGTTTTTATGCGTGTTGAAAATAGTACAACAGGCTGTTATGCCACTGAAGAACTTAATATTATTGTAAATGCACTACCTTATGTCGGCAACTTAACTAATACTATAGACGATTATATTTATTGTGAAAATGAAACGGATGGTATCGGAGAATTCATTTTTGAAACTAAAGATGAAGAAGTACTAGATGAACAAACTGATAAGGAAGTATCTTACTATCTTAAGGCTTCTGATGCTACTCATAAAGTAAATGCCATTGACAAAACATCTATTTATGAAAACATTAGTAATCCACAACAAATCTATGTTAGAGTAGACAATATTTCTGATGAAACATGTTACACGACCTCATCATTCACTATTGAAGTTGGCACAAACCCAGAATATAATGAACCAACGGATTTGTTTTTATGTGATGATACCACAATTGATGGATCAATAACTTTAGACCTTTCTTCTAAAATCACAGAGATTTCTGATGGTATTTCGGGTATTGAAAATATTACATTTTATACAACAGAAGAGAATGCCAGAAATAGTACTAACAGTATTCCACTTGAGTTTACAAATACCGCAAATCCTCAACAAATATTTGTTCAAATAGATAATGGTACCATATGTAATTCTATAACATCATTTGTTATCAATGTTGTACAAACACCAGCAGTGAATCCCATTGAACCTATGTCAGATTGCGATGACGATACGGACGGTTCACTTACCTTCGACTTAACTACTGCAGAATCTAATATTTTAGATGTTAGACAAGATGATCTTGTTATTGGTTACTACACTGATTTCGATGATTCAGAATTGAATAGTAATGAAATTGCAAATCCAGAAAGTTTTAGCAATAGCACTAATCCACAGACCGTTTATATTAAGGTGACTAATACCATTTCTAATTGTTATGTAACACATCCAATAGAGTTAATCGTTAATCAACCTCCACTTATAAACGATTTCACTATGCACAATATATGTGCTAATGACACTAATAATGTTAATTTAACAGAGATTAATGAAATAGCGGTTGATAATAATTCTAATGTATTATTTAGTTATTTTTCTAACGAAGCAGATGCCGCAGCTAATATTAATGCTCTAGACACAAATTATACGTATACTACTAATAATGATACATTATTTGTAAGAACCGAGTATAGTACAACGCACTGTTCTATGTATTATGAGTTCACTCTGAGAGTGAATCCATTACCGATAGCTAATCAGCCTAACGACTTAATAGCTTGTGATGATGACTTTGATGGCATTTTAGAATTTAATTTATTACAGCAAAATTCAAGTATTCTAGACGGTCAAAATCCAAACGCATTTACTGTAAGCTATCACAATACTGAACTGCAAGCTAATGAAGGTAATTCAGTTTTGGATACGAACTATATGGCCTATGACAATGAATTGATTTATGCTCGCGTTGAAAATAGTAGTACAGGTTGCTACAGTATTACGAGTTTTTCAACAATTATAAATCCGTTACCTGTTATCGATATTGAAGATCAAGTAATTTGTTTAGATAATTTACCATTGTTAGTTTCTGCAAATACGAATAACCCAACAGACCAATATTTATGGTCAACAGGAGAAACAACACCAGAAATCGAAATTACAGATATAGGAACCTATTGGGTAACCGTAACCTCTGAGCTCGGTTGTAAAAACACGCGTGTTTTCGGAGTATCAGAATCTGAGGCTGCGACTATAGAAGTTACAGAAGTTATTGATTTTTCAGATCCAAATAATATTACAGTAACTATTAGCGGAATTGGTGATTACCTTTATCAGTTAGATGAGTTTCCACCTCAAGAATCAAATGTTTTTGAAAATGTAGCTATGGGCTACCATACGGTTAGAATTATAGATATTAATGGTTGTGCTGATGTCACAAAAGAAGTCTTAGTTGTTGATATACCCAAATTCTTTACTCCAAATGGCGATGGTAATTTTGATACTTGGCATATTATTGGAATAGAGACACTTCCTGGTACAATAGTTAGTGTTTTTGATCGCTATGGAAAACTCCTAAAACAATTAAATTCTAGCACAGCTGGTTGGAATGGTTACTACAATGGTCATAAAATGCCAGCTAGCGATTATTGGTATGTCGCTGATGTAAAGCGAGGTAGCATTAGTTTCCAAGTCAAAGGGCATTTTACTTTGAGAAGATAATTCTTTATGCTATTCAACTTCTTTATTCGGTTATTAACACTTTTATGATTTAGTTTTTCATACTTTTTATTACTTTTAAACAAAAAAGGAAAGCTAGTTTTCTTCCGTTGCTATTGTTTATTGGTATAAAATTATATGAAAAAGAAAAGTATATACTTCTTTCTCTTCTTTCTCGTGCATATATTTTTCATGTATGCGCAGCAAATAACTACGGACAATACGCAACAGCCAAATGAACTTATTCAAGGTTTAGTCGGTAATAATTGTGCTTCAGTCAGTAACGTTTCATCATCTATTAATGGAAATGTAAATGATATTATCAGTTATGGGTCTTTCAATCGAAACTCCTATAATTTTCCCTTTCAAAACGGTTTGATTTTATCTACAGGTGCTGTCAATTCTGCGGGTAACACTTTAGTAGGTGAAAGTTTAAGTGAAGGCGAGATTGATTGGGGAACAGATTCCGATATATTAGATGTTTTAGGTATTGACCAAACATTAAACGCCTCTTCTATTGAATTTGATTTTAATTCTGCTAATAATTTCGTTGCTTTTAAATACATATTCGCTTCAGACGAATACCAACAAGAGTATCCATGTAATTTTAAGGATGTATTTGCGATTCTAATTAAAAGAGCTGGTACGGCAGATCCTTATGTTAATATTGCGGTAGTTCCAGAAACAACCACCGAAGTTAGTACCAATACCATACATCCAAATATTAATGGATTTTGCGATGCTGAAAATGAAGATTTTTTTCAAGGTTATAATTTAGGAAATACGAATTTTAATGGAAATACAACTGTTTTAACCGCAACCAGTACTATAATACCAAATGAGACTTATCGTATCAAATTTGTTATCGCAGACCATATCGATCAGCGTTTTGACTCTGCTGTATTTATAGAAGCCGGAGGGTTTGGTAATTCCATAGATTTGGGACCAGATCAAAGTATTTGTGGAAGTGATTTAACATTAGATGCAAATATTAATAATACTAACGCAAGTTACTCTTGGTTTTTAAATGGAAGTCAGATAGTTGGAGAGAGTAACTCTACATTAGAGGTCAACCTATCTGGAACGTACGATGTAGAAATTTCAATTCCATCAGCAAATGGCAGTTGCATAATGACTGATAGTATAGAAATAGATATTATTCCATTTCAAAATGCAGATCCAATTGCAGATCTCTTAATATGTGATGAAGCTCCAAGTGATGGCATTTACGATTTTGATTTTCAGTTTTTAAAAAATGATGAAATATTTAGTATTTTACCATCTACAAATTATAATCTCAGTTACCATTTATCAGAGGAAGATGCTCAAAATAATGATAATCCCGTTGTTGGTATTTACCAAAACACAGAACCACAAGAAACTATTTATGTAAGAATAGAAAGTATAGATGGTAGTTGTTTACAGATTGGTAGTTTCAACACTATAATTAATGCTGCACCTAATACGCGTATAATTGATCCTATTATTGTATGCGAAGAATTATATGTACCAGCTTTTTCTGATGTGGATTTAGAATTTTATGACTTTTGGGTAGCCAATTTTGAATTTAATAGAACAGTAACCTTTCACTATACCGAAGAAGAAGCAGAAATCGGAGAAAATGTAATTCCTTCACCATATCCTTACCCTGAACAAACTGAAGTACTTTACGCCAGAGTAGTTGACGATTTTAATGGTTGTCATTCTGTCGTTCCCTTTACAATGGAATTTAATGAAAGTCCTTTTATAGGTGTAGATCGATATATCATAAATCAATGTATACCCATAGACGAAAATTATGATCAGGCCGAAGTAGTGTTTAACTTAAATGATGCTGTTGTGGAAATTGGTGACTGGTTAACGGATCCTAGGGTAAATTATTTCCCATCGGCTCAAGATGCTTTAGACCAGACTAATGCATATCTTTTTGTTGGGGATCCAATATTTACACTTAGCAGCCCGCAGCTCACCATTTATATGTCCGTTGCAGAACAAGGAGGTTATTGCACCTCAATCGTTCCCTTAGAACTGCATAAAAACGTAACTAAAAATGTTATTGGAGAAGATAAAGTCGTTATGCGGTGCGATGATCCATCGAATGATGGTATATATAATTTTGATTTAAACAATGTCACTGAAGAATTAATAGGTGGTTATGCTGACTTAACACTTACCTATTACCAAACCCTTGAAGATCAGCGAAACGATACAAATGTATTAGACCCTAATTCAATACTTACTGTTAACTCTGCTACAGAATTATTTCTTAAAGTTAAATACAAAAACGAATGTGAAGACTTTACTTCTGTGATACTTCAAGTTAACGATTTGCCTACTTTAGAACCTGTTGTTGCAGATGCATGTGGAAATTTTAATCCCAGTGACGGTACCACTTCTATCAATATACGAAGCTACAGCGATCTAATGACTCAAAACACAGCTTTTCCTTTAGTTAAATTTTATAAATCCTACCAAGACGCTGAAAATGATGAGAACGTAATCAATGAAACCTTCAATGTAGCAAACAACTCGCATCAATTTTTCGCTAGAGTTATAAATACGAGTACAGGTTGTTATGCTATTACTACTTTAGATATCAATGTCGTTGAAAGTTTAAACTTTCAGTCTCCGGAGCCAATCATCATATGTGATGACGACCAAAATGGATTTACCACAATCGATTTATTTACTGTATTACCATCTATTTCTACTGAATTAGATGAGTTCACTGTTCGCTTTTATACTACATATAGCAATGCCTATGGTGATAGGGACGTCATATTAAATCCACAGAGCTATAATGCTCAAACCGAAGAAATCTTTGCAAGACTTGAGCGTCCTAGTCTTAATTGTTTTTCAATAATTGATTTTGAGATAAGAGTTTTTAATAACCCTCAAATTAATAGTATACCAGATTATATTAATTGTCAATTAAGTGGTTCTGATAGTGCCGACTTTACTTTTGAAGATAGAGATGTATCAATTATTAATGGTCAGATTGGTATGCAAGTGAGGTATTTTGAAAGTGAATTAGATGCCATAAATAATACTAAAGCCATTGATAAAACAATTCCCTATCAAAACATCGCTAATCCTCAGACGATATATGTTAGACTTGAGAATGAAAACCAAAATAGTTGCGTAGCAATAGCACCAATGCAGATTGTGGCAAAGCAAGCACCTATTTATAATATACCAACTGATATACCAGTTTGTGGAACTAATGGTGATGGACCTTATCAAATTGATTTAAACACAAAAATTGATGAAATATCAAATGGAAGTCCACATAATTTGAACGTTAGTTTTTATAGAACAGAGCTAAATGCCAATTTAGGAACTAATCCCGAAAATCTTTCCTATACTAGTACAAGTAACCCAGAGGAATTGTATGTAAGGATTTTAAATAATGATTCAGGATGTTTTAATATAGAAACTTTTAATATAAATATTCTTGATTTGCCTGATGTAAATTTCAATCAATCACTAATACAATGTGGAGATTATTTTAATCCACAATCGGAATGGGACTTGACAGAAATTGAACTCGATATTCTTGATGGTAGACAATACAATATAAACTTTACCTATTATCAGACAGAGGTCGATGCAGAGAACGAAGCAAATGCAATTACAAATCCAGAAAATTATGTTGGTACTGACAACTACGAAACGATTTACGTAAAACTTAAAAATTTATCTACAAGTTGTTATGCCATCGTGCCTTTTGAATTAATTATAAACAACCCTCCGCCTCTAAATCCAATAGAAACCTATGAAATCTGTGATAATGCTGAGAACAGCATTAATTTGCAAGATATCAATGAAGTACTTTTAGATGAAACTTTTAATGTTATTATTAGCTACCACGATAATCAAGATGATGCTGACGCCAATGAAAATGCCTTAAATACAGATTACAATTACACTGATACAACTGAAACTTTGTTTGTACGATTAGAGTATAGTACAACTCATTGTTATGTGGTTTACTCCTTTCAATTGGTAGTAAACCCATTACCTATTGCAAATCCTCCAAATAACCTAATAACCTGTGATGATGATTTTGACGGCTTGTTAGAATTTGACTTAACTACACAAAATACAGCCATTCTAAATGGGCAAAATCCAAATAACTTTTCTGTGCGTTATTATAATTCTGAAAATAATGCTGTTGAAAATATTTCACCATTAAGTACGGATTACACAGCTTACGACAATGAGGTTATTTTCGCAAGAGTTGAGAACGATACTACTGGTTGTTTTGATACAACTCAGTTTTCTACTATAATTAATCCTCTACCAATAGTTGCTATTGAAGATCAAGTCATTTGTTTAGACAATTTACCACTGCTAGTCTCAGCGAACACTAACGATTCTATGGACTCATATTTATGGTCAACAAATGAAACATCTCCCGAAATTGAAATAGGTGAAACTGGCACGTATTCCGTTACTGTAACAAATCAATTCGGTTGTGAAAGTACAAGTACTTTTAACGTTACAGAATCAGAATCTGCAATTATTGATGTTGTTGAAACTATAGATTTTTCTGATCCTAATAATATTACCGTTACTGTAAATGGCATAGGTAATTACCTCTATCAACTCAACAATGGAAATATACAATCATCTAATGTGTTTGTAAATGTACCTATCGGCTACAATACCATAACTGTTATTGACCAAAATGGTTGTGATAGAGTTACACGCGAAGTATTGGTTATTGACGCACCTAAACACTTTACACCAAATGGTGATGGTGATTTTGACACTTGGCATATTGTTGGTATTGAAACACTTCCTGGAACTACAATTAGCATTTATGACAGATATGGAAAATTGCTGATACAATTAAACTCTAGCACACCAGGATGGAATGGTTATTTTAATGGAGTTAAGATGCCTGCTAGCGACTATTGGTATGTGGCTGATATAAAACGTGGAGACAATGCATTTCAAATTAAAGGGCATTTTACACTTAGATGGTAATCTACAAATGTCATTCATCTTTATTAACGTTAGTTTAACCTAACAATTCAATTAGTTTCTATTCTTTTTCTTCTTTTGTTTACTTTTATAAAAAAAGCTATCCTTAATTAAAATTAAGGCCTTCTAATAAAAGTTTGATGAACAAGAAAAATGTATTTATTTTTTTCTTCCTGTTTGCGCATATCTATTTTTCATATGCACAACAGATAATAACGGACAATACGTTACAACCCAATCAGCTCATTGAGAATTTGATAGGTAATGATTGTGCAACTGTTAGTAATATTAGTTCCTCAATAAATGGAAATATAAATAATATTACAAGTTATGGTGCGTTTGACAGAGGTACATCAAATTTTCCAATTCAAAATGGTATAATTCTTTCCACTGGAAGGGTTTCATCGGCTGGAAATACGTTGAACACACAGAATTTAAGTGAAGGTGAAATTACTTGGGAGACTGATAGTGATATTCTAGATGTCCTTGGTATTGACCAAACCCTTAACGCCACTTCTATTGAATTCGACTTTTCTTCCGTAAACAATTTTGTGGCGTTTAAATATCTCTTCGCCTCAGACGAATATCAACAAGAATACCCTTGTACGTTTAAAGATGTATTTGCCGTTCTTATAAAAAGAGCTGGTACAGCAGACCCATACACGAATATTGCTTTAGTTCCAGAAACTACTACCGAAGTTACGACCAATACAATTCACCCAGATATTAACGGTTTTTGCGAAGCACAAAATGAAACTTACTTTGAAGGTTATAATTTGGGCAATACTAATTTTAATGGTAGCACAACAGTTTTAACTGCAACTACTGATATAATTCCAAATGAAACTTATCATATAAAATTCATTATCGCGGACCATATTGATGAACGTTTTGATTCGGCTGTTTTCATCTCCGCGGAAAGCTTTGGTAGCTCTATAGATTTAGGTCCAGACAGAAGTATTTGCGGGAGTGATTTAACCTTAAATGCAGATATTAATAATCCTGCAGCAGTTTACAATTGGTATTTTAATAACAATTTAATAGCAGGACAAAATAATCCCACTCTAAATGTTAGTGAGTCTGGTATTTATAATGTTGAAGTCTCAATCCCATCACCAAGCGGTAATTGTATCTTGGAAGATTCTATTGAACTAGAAATTATTCCATTTCAACCAGCAGATCCTATAGAGGATATGATTATTTGTGACGATTTGCCGAATGATGGTTTGTATGAATTTGATTTTCAACTGTCAAAAAATGATGAAATCTACGATAATCTTCCCTCTGCCAATTACATAATTAGTTATCATTTTTCTGAAGAGGATGCTCAAAACAATAGTAGCCCTATAATTGATGTTTACCAAAATACCGAAGAAACTGAAACGATTTATTTTAGAATAGAGAGCTTGAGTGGTGATTGCCTGCAGATTGGTAGCTTTAATATTTCAGTGCTTTACTCACCGAATACAGATGATATCACACTTGAAGTCTGTAATGGAGAACTAACCGAAATCTTGTTTGCTTCAAGTTTGAGTTCTCTAGATTCTAATGTTTCTAATTTTGAATTTGATCGAATTGTCAGTTATTTCCTTAATGAAGTCGACGCTATTAATCAAGATAACCAATTGGAAGATTATCCTCCTTTAGACGAGGACATACCTTTTTTCATTGCAAGAGTGGAAGACATTTATAGTGGTTGTTATTCTTTGGTAAATGTTAACTTAGAATACCAACAACCTCCAACTTTTCCTGAAAAATATATAGTAAACAATTGTTTGCCTTTAGATCATTTTGAATTTACAGATGGCGAATCGATTTTTTTTGACACCAAAGTATACTCATACAATTTATCAGATTATAAAGAGCTTTTAGAAAATGAATATCCTGATCTCACATTTAGACTTTTAGATTTAATTCTTTCTAATCCTCCAGTAATTTCGTCTAGCAATCCTTCTGTTAATGCTAATTTTGGAGTATCTATTGGTGATTATTGCGAATTTCCCATAGTACTAGAGTTTCATAAAAATCTATTGTATTCTATTCTTGGGGAAGAAGTTGTCATTGAGGAGTGTGACGATGGTTCTAATGATGGTATTGTTAATTTCAATCTCGATGATATATCCGAAACCATAAAAAATGGATACGACATAACTATTCAACTTTATGAAACTGAAGAAGATGCCATAAATAATGAAAATCCTATAGACCGAACTCTACCCTATTCAATAACCAATGCGCAAGACCTATTTATTGAAAGCTCATATCAAGGCTGCACTTACATCTCTATACTAAAACTAAATGTTCTAGAATCTACGTCACTATCACCACAAATAACTGATGCCTGTGGCTATTTTAATGCAACAGATAATACCACTACTATTTTCTTACAACAATTTAATGATTTAGTAGCTCAAGATGTATTCACATTTAATGTAGAATATTATTTAAACGAAGAAGATGCCATAAACGAAGAAAATGTTTTAGGAGAGACTTTTGCTGTAAATGGAAACACACAAAGATTCTACGTAAAGATGAGTGATTTATTTCTGGAATGTCCAGATATTACAACCTTAGATGTAACTATTAATGGTCAAATTGATATAGACGTTTTAGAGCCTTTAAAAGGGTGTGATGATAATCTAGATGGGTATGAAGAAGTAGATTTAGTAAGTCACATTCAAACCCAATTTGCAGATGCAGCAAACTATAACATTTCATATTATTTATCCTCGGAAGATGCCATTGAAGACAGTTCAGCTATTAACGACCCAAGTATATTTAATACTACAACTGATGAGATTTTTATAAGAATTGAAGAGCCTGGTACAGATTGTTTTGCTATTAATAATTTTAACATTCAAATTTATGCTAGTCCCCAGTTAAGTGAGATTTCTAATTTTATAAATTGTGAAATAGATATAAATAATCCTTCTGGTTTTATATTTGAAAATAAAGATTTTGAAATTTTGAATGGCCAATCAGGAATTCAGGTATTATATTTTGAAACCGAAGACAATGCCATTAATAAACAAAATCCAATCGATAAAAACAACCCATATATTGCGGGCTTTAACCTTGAAACTATATACGTAAGATTAGAAAATATAGAAGAAGATAGTTGTTATAAAACAGCACCAATGCAAATTGAAATACAACAAGCACCTGTTTATAATGAGCCTACAGATGTTTTTGAATGTGACGTAAATAGCACAGGACTTGTAAGTACAAATTTAAGCGAAAAAATAACTGAAATCTCCAGCGGCTCTTCACAGAATTTAAACATTTCATTTCACTCGACTCCACTTAATGCTAATACAGGAGCTAATGAATTGCCTTTAAACTATACGACCAATAGTAACTCTGAATTGATTTATTCGCGAGTAGAAAACTTAGATTCCGGATGCGTAGACGTGGTTTCATTTTATATAAATGCATTATCGCTACCAGAAGTAAACTTTGATCAAACTTTTACAGAATGTGCAGACAATTTTAATACGAATATACAATGGGATTTAACGCAGTATGAAGTTGAGATTATAGATGGCAGGCAATATAATATTGATTTCACCTATTTCAGATTAGAAACCGATTTAGAATCTAATATGAATCCTATAGCTAATCCTGAAAACTATACTAACATTTCAAGTCCTGAAACTGTATTTGTAAAAGTAAGAAATGCTACAACAAATTGTTATGCTTCAGTCCCTGTTCAGCTCATTGTTAATGAACCACCTCCAATTAATCCAATTGAAAACTATCAAATTTGTGAAAACAATGATAACCTTATTGACTTATCTGAAGTTACTGAAGTTTTATTAGACGATACCTATAACGTGATTGTAAGCTATCATGTAAATGAGCAAGATGCCAGTGAAAATCGAAACGCTTTAAATTTAGATTACAATTATTCAAATAGATCAGAAACTCTTTATGTACGAGCAGAATACAGTACAACACATTGTTTTGGCGTGTATCCTTTTCAGTTAGCTGTTAATTCATCTCCTATAGTTTCTCAACCAAATAATTTAGTTGGCTGTGATGATGATTTTGACGGCTTGTTAGAATTTGACTTAACCACACAAAATGCAGCCATTCTAAATGGGCAAAATCCAAATGACTTTTCTTTGCGTTATTATAATTCTGAAAATGATGCTCTTGAAAATACCTCACCTTTAAATACTGATTATATAGCGTATAACGAAGAAATTATTTTTGTAAGAGTTGAAAACAATACTACGGGTTGTTTTGATACAACTCAGTTTTCTACTATAGTTAATCCTCTGCCATTAGTTGCTATTGAAGATCAAGTCATTTGTTTAGATAATTTACCTCTATTAGTTTCTGCGAACACTAACGATTCTATGGACTCATATTTATGGTCAACAAATGAAACCTCACCCGAAATTGAAATAGATGAAACTGGCACGTATTCCGTTACTGTAACCAATCAATTCGGTTGTGAAAGTACCAGTACTTTTAACGTTACAGAATCAGAATCTGCAATTATTGATGTTGTTGAAACTATAGATTTTTCTGATCCTAATAATATTACCGTTACTGTAAATGGCATAGGTAATTACCTCTATCAACTCAACAACGGAAATATACAAGCATCTAATATGTTTGTAAATGTACCTATCGGCTACAATACTATAACTGTTATTGACCAAAATGGTTGCGCCAGAGTTACACGCGAAGTATTGGTTATTGACGCACCTAAACACTTTACACCAAATAATGACGGTGATTTTGATACTTGGCATATTGTCGGTGTAGAGACACTTCCTGGCACTGTTCTATACATCTTTGATCGTTATGGTAAACTCTTAAAAGAAATAAATTCTAATACGCCTGGTTGGGATGGCACCTATAATGGTAATAAAATGCCTACTGGTGACTATTGGTATGTGGCTACAGTTACTCAAAACAGTAAAACCTTTGAGATTAAAGGACATTTTACACTCCGACGTTAATAAGAACTAATCAACATTTTTAACACCTTGATCCAATATTAGTCTCGACCAGATGTGTACCTTTGATATCCCTTAAAAATGAAAATGAAGAGAACATTCTTGGTTGTTACACTTTTATTTTCCCTGCTGAATTACGCTCAAAATATTTCAGTAGATAGTCAAACTTATACTCCACAACAACTTATAGAAGATATACTTATTGATAGTGAATGTATTGAAAATGTAACAGTTACTAATATTTCAGGAGGTGATTATAATAACTCAGATCAAAGTTATGGTTATTTCAATGGTGCAGGAACTACGTTTCCTTTTGAAAGCGGAATTGTATTAAGTACAGGAAGATTACAAAATGTCCCTGGACCTAATAATACTTTAAGCGATGATGATGCACCAAATTGGCTAGGAGATCTAGATCTGGAAAATGCTCTGAATGAATCTAATACATTTAATGCTACAATCTTAGAATTTGATTTTACTTCTGTAGCATCACAAATTAGTTTCAGGTATATTTTTGCTTCGGAAGAATATCAAGAAAATAATCCTAATAGCTGTAATTTTTCAGATTTATTCGGATTTTTAATTAAACCAGCTAGTGGACAAAATCAATACGAAAATATTGCCTTAGTACCAGATACCAATATTCCGGTTAAAGCAACCACGGTTACTCCAGGTGTACAAGGAAGTTGTCCTCCACAAAACGAAACGTATTTTGGAAATTACAATGGCATTAACGCACCTATTAATTTTAATGGACAAACTGCTGTGTTAACAGCAACGGCAAACGTAATTCCTAATGAAACCTATCATGTTAAACTTGTTATAGCAGATGAACAAAATTACAGGTATGATTCGGCAGTATTTATTGAAGCAGGAAGCTTTAAATTATCTTCAGATATAGGCTCAAATAGACTTATCACCACAGCAAATGCAGCCTGTGAAGGTGAAATCATTACTCTGAATGCCTTTCAACAGGGAGCGACTTATATTTGGTCTAAAGATGGAATTCCAGAAACTTCAACTCCATGTTTAAATTGCTTTGAATATGAAGTTTCAGAATCTGGAACATACAGCGTAGACGTATTTTTAGCGAATAATTGTATGTCCTATGGCGAAGTAGTCATAGAATATGCTCCTCTACCTGTTGGCTCAGATGCAGTATTAATTGAATGTGATGTTAATAGTGACGGGTTAACTACCTATAATTTATTTGATGCTTTAGAGGACTTAATTAACGGAAATGATTCCCTTCAGATTCTGGACTTTTATTTAACCGAAGTTGATGCTTTTGTTGATAATAATCCTATTACCAATCAAACTAATTTTCAAAACACTTCACCATTTCAAACTGTATATGCTAGCGTCGCTAATGCCGCAAATTGCTTTGATGTTGTCGAACTAGAATTACAAACATCCAATAACACCTTAAACATTCCAGATTTAAAGGTCTGCGATGGAGATCTTGTGGATGGTTTAGCTAATTTTACGCTAGACGATATCGAAATAGCAATTGAAAATCAAATTCCTGATGGCGCATCAATCTCCTATTACGCATCGGAAGAAGATGCATTCAGCGAAACAAATCAACTACCTAATATCTACGAAAATACAACTGCTAATTCTCAAACTATATATGTAAAAATTGAAAGTAATAACCAATGTTTCAGCATTTCTACAGCAAATCTTGTTGTACTTTATACTCCAATTTTAGAATCTGATGAAACTATAATCTATTGTACCAATACCTTTCCAGAAACCATTACGCTTTTCGGAGGAGTATTAAATGATTTGCCAAATAATTATTATTACGAGTGGCTATACAATGGCACATTAACAGAAGTAAATACTACTTTTAATGACATAAACACAACAGGAATTTACACAGTAATTGTTACGGACCCAAACGGTTGTTCTTCTAGCAGAACCATAACTGTTAATCCTTCTAGTTCAGCAATTATAGAAAGTGTTTCTATAGAAGGTATCGACCCTAATAATACAGTTACCATAACTATTTCTGGTGATGGAGATTATGAATACGCTTTAGATAATGTTAATAGTTTTTATCAAGAGAGTAATGTATTTACTAATATTTCTAAAGGATTTCATACGGTTTATGTGAGAGACATCAATGGTTGTGAAGTTACTGAAGAGATAATTTCTGTTTTAGGCTTTCCAAAATTCTTCACACCAAATGGTGATGGTGATAATGACACATGGCAAGTCATTGGTACATCTACACAATCTAATGTCATTGAATCTGTTCAAATTTTCAATCGCTACGGAAAACTAATTACTGTACAGTCCTATCGAAGCAGTGGATGGAATGGCAAGCTAAAAGGTAGTAAGTTACCAAGTGATGACTATTGGTTTGTCGCCAAGTTCTTAGATGGTAGAACTTATACTGACCATTTTGCTTTAAAGAGATAATCATTTTTTTATGTTAAATTTTAAAAAACATTATCTTTATTGACCAAATCTGAATCTATTGAGAGCCAAACTCATATTAAATATACTCACTCTAATAATATCCTTTGCTGGTATAGCACAAGTGCCTGCTGCTGAGAGAGATGCATTGATAGCAATTTATAACGCTACTGATGGAGCAAATTGGACAGATAACACTAATTGGAATACCGCTGCTCCTGTAAATACTTGGTCTGGAGTCACAGTAGAAAACAATGTGGTAACTCGCTTAGAACTTATTGGTAATAATTTAAACGGTACGCTCCCTAATGACATAGGCAATCTTGTGAATCTAGAGTTCTTAACTATTAGAACTAATTTATCTCTTTCTGGTACTTTACCTGCAACACTTGGAAATCTATCTAACATAGAACTTTTAACTATTGACAATACTAGTATAACAGGCAATATTCCCATAGAAATTACAAATTTGCAAAATCTTACAAATTTAAATCTTGCTAAGAATTTATTAACAGGACAGCTTCCTCCTGAGTTAGGAAATTTAACCAATCTAATGTCTTTTATAGCAGATACTAATCAACTAGATGGCTCAATACCTCCTGAATTAGGGAACTTAACAAATCTTACAACTTTAATATTAGGGTTTAATAACCTAACAGGTGCAATACCAACAACTTTTGAAAACCTCACTAATATGGCAAATTTGAATATTAGCAATAATAATCTCACAGGACCAATTCCTGAAGGTTTTGCTAATATGAGTAATCTCGAACTTATTTTTATAAGTTTTAATCAACTAACTGGTGAAATACCAGAAGGCTTTGGCAATATAGCTCCGTTAAGAGCGATTGCATTAAATAATAACCAACTTACAGGCACTGTTCCTGATAGTTTTAATAATCTAACTAATCTTACATTTTTAAGATTAGACCAAAATAATCTTGAAGGAATATTACCTAATTTCACATCAAATCCTGGCCTTAATTATCTCGATTTTAAGAACAATAATTTTGAATTCGGTGATTTTGAAAATCAGCATACGACCTACTCAACTTATGCTAATTATGGTAATAATCCTCAAAGTCAAGTCAATATAGAAGAGACGCGTTATGCAAATATTGGTAATAGTATTGATTTATCAACTACAGTAGGCGGATCTGCAAACACCTATCAATGGTATAAAGGCATTTATCCTGGCGGTGCTTTATTACCCGGAGAGACAAATGAAATATTGAATTTCCCAGCTATACAAGCTACAGATGCAGGAGATTATTACTGTGTTATAAATAATACTATCGTAACAGATTTAACTTTAGTGCGAAGACCTATTCATCTTAATGTAGAGAATGGAGGTTGCGAAGTAACAGACAGAGATGCACTAACCAGACTTTATAATTTAACTGATGGTCCTAATTGGACAAATAATACCAACTGGAATACTGCTGCACCATTAGATACTTGGTTTGGGGTAACAACCGATGGTGGAGGTTGCGTTATTAGTTTGGATTTAAATCCAACAGATAATAATTTAGGATCAAATAACCTCACTGGTACTTTACCAAAAGAATTAGGTAATTTGCAATCCTTAGAGTTCTTAGATCTCTCCTATGGAAATATTTCAGGTAGCATTCCAGATGAAATAACTAACATTACATCACTTATTCAATTAGATATTTCCACAAATAATCTTTCAGGTACTATACCGAATACAATTGATAACTTAATAAACTTACAAAACTTAAATCTTACTTCTAATCAGTTAACTAGTAATATACCAATATCCCTAACTAATCTATCAAATTTAAGAAATCTCAGACTTCGAGTTAATAATTTATCAGGCACTATTCCGTTGGCAATTACAAACCTAACTGAGCTAAGAGTCCTTGAATTAGGTAGTAATGATTTCACTGGCACCATATATCCCGAATATGGGAATCTTATCAATTTAAATGTTTTAGAATTACAACAGAATCAACTTGTAGGGTCTATACCTATTGAGCTTGGTAACTTAGTTAATATGCGTGATTTACGATTAGGACATCAGGATTTAACAGGAACGCTACCAGCTTCTTTAGGAAATCTAGCAAATATGGAATTATTGAATATTGAAGTCACTTCCATTGGAGGTTCTATACCAATAGAATACGAAAATATGGCTTCAATTCGATCCTTGTCTCTTGGCCAAAATGAGCTTTCCGGAACAATTCCAGAGATATTTAATAACCTAACTCAGCTTATTTTTTTAAATCTATCTAATAATCAGCTTTCAGGAAATATACCAACAACACTATTAAGCTGTTCTAATTTAACATTTTTATTTTTTGGAAGTAATGAATTAGAAGGTAGTATACCTAATTTAACGGCTTTACCTTTATTACAAAACTTATCTTTTAATAATAACCGTTTTGAATTTGGAGATTTTGAAAATCAACATCCAATATATACGAGCTACACCACTTACAACAATAATCCGCAAGCTAAAGTAGATACTATTGAAACACAAGATGCTTGTACCAATGAAAATATTACTTTAAGTACAATTGTAAGTGGCACTCAGAATACCTATCAATGGTACAAAGGAGTACATCCTAGCGGAACACTACTTGCAGGTGAAACGAATTCAGACTTAATATTTAACAACGTCCAACTTACTGATTCTGGTGATTATTATTGTATAATAGATAGTAATATTGTTAACGATTTAACTTTAGTTAGAAATCAAATTACATTAAATGTTGTTAGTTCTTCAATTATTGCTAATCCTATTGATTCTATCGAAATTTGCGATGGCAATAATGACGGCTTTGAGACTTTCACAATAGATATTTCAGATATAGAATCTCAAGTTTTAGGAACACAAACTGGTTTAACTGTTAGTTATTTTGATGATTTAGGTACACCTATTAGTTTAACAAATTCATTTACAAATACCACTATAAATTCCCAGACCATTACTGTACGTGTATCTAATGGTGCAACATGTTTCGATGAAACTACATTAGAACTAATTGTTAATCCCTCTCCGTTGGTCGATATATTAACTGGAGGTACATTTTGTGGCGATTATGAATTACCAACATTAACCTCTGGAAGCTATTATACAGGTATAGATGGTACTGGCATACCTTTAAATGCAGGTGATAAAATTACAAGTTCGCAAACCATATATATTTATGAAAACGTAAATAATTGTAGCGATCAAAGTAGTTTCTCAATAACAATTAATACACCATCTCCTGTTGATGCACTTAACACAGTCAACGCATGTGAAAGCTTCACACTACCATCTTTAACAAATGGTAACTATTACACTGGTAGCAATGCATCTAGCACACCTTTAAGTGCTGGAGACTTAATTACTACATCAGATACTATTTATATTTATAATAATTCTAATGGTTGCCCTTCAGAAAGCAGTTTTGATGTCACCATAATTCCTTTAGACAATATAATAGACTTGCCTAATCAATATAGCTGCGATTCTTTTACTCTACCGACTTTAACGAGCGGAAATTATTACACTCAGCAAGACGGACTTGGTGCACAAGTTAGCCCAAACGACATTATAGAAAACTCTCAAACCATATACATCTACGATGACTCATCAACTTGCCCTATACAAAGTCGATATACTATTGTAATTACTCCGTCTCCTATGGTAGACCAACTGAATGATTTTTCTATTTGTGACAGCTTTACACTACCATCTATAACAAACGGAAATTATTACACTGATACCAATGGAACTGGCACTCAACTTAACGCTGGAAGCATCGTAAATAGTTCTCAGGTCTTATATATTTATAATGAAGTTAATACACCATTCATAAGCTGTTCTAGTGAGCATAGTTTTAATATTGAAATATTCCCTACTAATGATTTTAGTTTAACTGACTCAAATATCAATATAGATCAAGAGACAATTACCATTACAATGGATGATAACTCTATTAACTATGAATATGCGATAGATAATGGACCGTTTCAATCATCAAATAGTTTCACAGACCTAATTGATGGCGAGTACACTCTATTTGTAAGAGACAGCAATGGATGTGTAGAAAAATCTACATCATTCACTATTTTTATAGATAAGTTTATTGTTCCTAGTTTTTTTACTCCAAATGGTGATAACCAAAATGATACTTGGCTAATTACAGATACTAGAAATACAATTACTAAAATTCGTATTTTTAATCGTTATGGTAAACTATTAAAAGAAATCTCACCACAGTCTCCATTCTGGGATGGCACATTTAATAACAACTTAATGTCAAGCAATGATTATTGGTATCTTATTGAAGGAAATAGAGATGGTAAACCTTATGTCCTTAGAGGTCATTTTGCTTTAAAACGTTAACCTAATATACTTCTTAAAATCAGAAAATTTATGCTAACTCAGATCATAACTGTATAATAATGGTTTTATAATATATGTAACACATTATGCTACATTATTACCAGAGTTAAATAATTGGTATTCATAATATTGCCTATCTTTAAATTATACAATTGGCAGAGCTATGGATTTAAAATACCTCTTAATTATCTTATTAATGCCACTTTGTTGTATTGGGCAAAGTCAAAAACAAGTTGATTCTCTAAAAGCTATTATAAATAAATCTAAGAATCTTTATGATGAAGGAAAACTTGATAGTTCTTATCATCATGCTAAGATAAGTTACGATTTTGCCAAACAGCTCAACGCAGATTCTTTACAAGTAGAAATTGTTAGTATTTTGAGTTATTTAGAACCCGATTTGGAAAAGGCTTTATTTTATTTAGCAGAGACAGAGCCATATTCCATTAAAAATAGACAATGGAAGTATTTGAAAAACATTTATCATGTACGAGGTTCAGTTTATTACAATAAAACTAAAGATGAAACCGCACTAATTCATTTTTTAAAGTTAGATTCTCTTTTAGAGGTCAGGAAAGACGATATATTTTTGGCTGCTATGACTAAGGTAAGCATTGTCAATGTATTATATGCATCACAAAGCGTTAAAGATACAAGTTATTTCCCTCAGATGGATAAAAATATTTTAGATGGCCTTAAACTTATCAATTATGGACTTAGTATTAGAGAAGACAGTCTTAAATTTTATAATGCTTTAAATCTAGACATTCCAGCGGCAATTTTGTACGAAAAGAAGGCTTACATATATGAGCAGAGGAAGGAATTTAAAAAAGCAATAACCAATTACCAAAAGGCACTCAATCAAACAACAGTATCTGATAACCATCTTAGAAAATCTTCTATTTACAATGGATTAGGCAACTTGTATAACAGAGAAAACTTAAAAGACTCGGCACTATATTACTACAAAAAAGAGTTAGCAGCCATAAATAAAACTAAAGATACTTTAAGAAAGGCGATTTCTAATTATAAGATGGCTGAGTTTTATAAGAACTATAAAAATTCCAAATTAGCATTAAATCATATCAATATATCTCAAGATTTAATAAAGAGTACTCGCTTTGTTAGAGAAGATCATAAGTATGATATTCAAAATATTCTTGCCAGTATTCATTTCAATCTTGGTAACTATGAAAAAGCCTTCGAAGCTTCAGAAAAGGCACGCTATCATCTTAAGGTTATCCAAACAGAATTTAATAAGAAAAATGTATCAGAACTTGAAACTAAATATCAAACCGAAAAAAAGGAACAAGAAATTGGCCTTTTAAAATCTCAAAACAAAATAGTAGAGCAACAGAAAACGACTCAAAGAATTGTAATGCTAAGTGCTATAGGTCTTACAACAATAGCAGGATTGTTTTTATATTTCCTTTATCGTAATCGCCAAAAAACAAATACCAAATTAAAAGAATTAGATGCTCTCAAATCGAACTTCTTTGCTAATATCTCGCACGAGTTCCGTACACCGTTAACATTAATAGCTAGTCCTATTGATGACGCTTTAGAAGATGATAAGATATCCGACAAAAAACGACAGCAATTCACTATTGCCAAACAAAATTCGGATCGTCTATTAGATCTTGTGAATCAATTACTGGATTTATCGAAAATAGATGCTGGTCATTTAAAATTACACATTCAACAAGGTAATGTCCTTCAACTTATTTCGGCATTGAGCAGCTCTTTTTCCTATCATGCAGAGCAAAAAAATATTACTTATCATATTGATATACCTAAAAGTGAAGATAAAGTTTGGTTCGATAAAGATGCTGTTGAAAAAATAACGGTTAATCTACTGTCTAATGCTATAAAATACACGCCTGAAAACGGAACGGTCTACTGCGAAGCGCATATAGAAAACAACAAACTATTTTTAGAGGTTAAAAACACAGGAAAAGGCTTAACAAAGTACGAATCAGAGAATATCTTCGAACGATTTTATCAAACTAACGACCAAAATCAAGGCACAGGCATTGGATTAGCATTGGTTAGAGAACTAGTTGAATTACACAAAGGAACTATAGAAGTGACACGCATACCAAACAAAGAGACATTATTTAAACTGCATCTTGCCATAGATAAAAACAGTTTTAAAAATGAATCTATTTTAGCGACTTCAACTAATGAGATTCAAACGGAAATACCATTATACGAAAATACTTCAATTGAACACGACGACCAGTTTACAGACAGTGACTTACCGATTTTATTAATCGTAGAAGACAATGAGGACCTACGGAATCTACTAAAACAAACTTTTGAAAATAGGTATAATGTCATTTCTGCATCTAATGGAAATATTGGCTTAGAGCAAGCTTTAGAGCACATTCCAGATCTAATCATTTCGGATATTATGATGCCAGAAAAAGATGGTATCGCATTAACTACAGAACTGAAGACTGATGAACGTTCAGCGCACATTCCTATTATACTACTCACAGCAAGAGCAGAAGCTGAGAGTCAGTTTAAAGGTATTGATACTGGAGCTGATGATTATATAACAAAACCTTTTGACAAGAAATTATTAGCCCTTAAGGTTGAAAAATTGATTGAATCTAGACGACAATTGCAATTACGTTACAGCCAAGAGTTAATATTACTACCAAAAGACATTGCCATTACCAATTTGGACGAAAAATTTCTTGAAAAAGTACAGGTGACTTTAGATAAAAGTCTTATTGAGCCTTCTTTTAATGTTACTGAGTTTTCTGAAGCAGTAGGTATGAGTCGAATGCAATTGCACAGAAAACTAAAAGCTCTAACAGGACTTACAGCATCAGAATTTATTCGCTCTCAACGTCTTAAACTGGCTGCACAATTATTAAAGACCTCAGATATTAATATCTCTCAAGTTGGGTATTCCGTAGGTTTTAATGACCATTCTTATTTTACTAAATGCTTTAAGGAAGCCTATAATTGCACACCAACTGAGTTTGCAAAACGTAGCTAATTTTAAAATACTTCACTTTTTTAACGCTTATATCTCGCGCTATAACTAGTATGTTACAATAGTCATAGCATTTGTTACATCACTCATAGTTGTCTGATTGTCTTACAATTAGATTTGTAATGTATGAAGAAAAAACGTACAACCTATCATGCTGAGATAGATCATGTTCCCACAAAAGCTATCCATCTCAATGTTAATTATTTACAGCCTGGTAAGTATGTTCTAAAAATTATGCATAAAAATAAGGTCATAAAAAAAACCACATTTAAAAAATAAAACTATGAACTTTTCGAAGAAAAATCAAAGCTTGTCCCGAGACTTCGGGAAACTCAAAAAAAACAATAGAACTCTTGTGTGTAAAAATATAATTGCATTAGCCATTATCTTGATGATTTCAATCTCAAGTTTTGCACAAGGTATAGGTTTTAATTACAAAGCTGTTATTAAGGATGATAACGGAAACGTAATGACAAACCAAAACTTAAAATTAAAGTTTACAATACTAGGTTCTGGTGATAATAATGTTTATGAAGAAGTCCATACAACAATAACGGATAACAATGGTATAGTTATAGTAAGTATTGGAAAAGGTACTGAAGCTGTAACAGGTAATTTTTATGATATTGATTGGGCCAATGACCTCTTTAGTTTAAAGACTGAAATAGATACAGAACCTTACAATACCTTTAATCTTCTTGGCACAACAACATTTAAGTCTGTGCCTTATTCAAAACATTCTATAACGGCAGAAAACGCAGCAAATGTTTTTAGTGGTGACTACAATGATTTGAGCAATCAACCAACAATAATAACTCCATCTGGTCTAGAAACCATTGATGAAGGTAATGGAATTGGGTGGAGATTGGCTAATGCCGACCCAGAAAATTATGGTCCTATAGGTTCCAACTCAATAGATTTAAGTAAAAGTAACTTTCCAACGACTACATATGGAGCAACAGGTTATAATTCATTTGCTGTAGGAAGTAATGTTATAGCATCAGGAAACAATACTAATGCCATTGGAAGTCATATTGTTGCTCTCGGTAATAGTTCTATAGTTATAGGGCATCAATTAAATGCACCCTCAGGTTACGAAATAGTTATTGGAAGAAATAATTCAAATTATACGCCCAATAATCCATTTGGGTGGGATCCTGAAGACCGTTTATTTACTATCGGTGGCACCAGTAGTAATGTTAATAAAAGTGACGCTTTAATTATACTTAAAAATGGTACAATTACTGCTCCTCGATTATCTAATTCTCATATTGAAAATGCCAACAGTAAAGTATTACTTACTAAAAGTTATGTCGAAGAAAACTATCTAAGTAATTCATCAAATATGATACCTATTGCTTATGGTACAATAGAGTCTAATGCTAATGTTTTGAGTGGTACAAATAATATTACAGCTAGTATTAATGCAGGTGTTATTACTATTAGTCTTATTAATGAGAGCATGAGTGTTAATGACACCTCTTGCGTAATTACACCTTACTCTACAGCTTTTAGAAGCTCATCTATTGTAATGAGCAGTGGTGATATACAGGTAAGAATATTCAATAGTTTAGGCAGTTTAACACCAACCACATTTCAATTTGTCATTTATAAATTATAGTCTCTATTAGGATAAAAGAGAAGCTAAAAACAAATAAAATCGTTCTATGAACAACTCAGAAAAATATATAAAGTTTTTCTTTCAATTTAAAAGCCTCAATCTTGCTAATAGAAGTTTAAGGTATAAATCATTCGTCATTGCATTATCATTAATTATACCAATTAGTGGCTTTGCACAGCTCGCAGACCCTTTTGGGAAAATAATAACTCATGAAATTAAACTCAACAAACAAAAAGATGGTACCTATTTGGGAGCTATGGAATGGACGACAGGAGGCGCAGATTCTATGCAACGCTATGACATAAAAGGGCTACAAGAACAACAAGTCATCATAGATAATCAACAAAATACTATTAATGGATTATCAACCGATAATTCATCTTTAAAAAATACAATCGATGACCTTATCTCACGCGTAGAAAAATTAGAAATAAATAATCAATAAAACCAATATTATGAAATCATATGCAATAATCATTTTACTTATGTTCTTAATAGCATCTTGTAAAGATACCAACACAACTTCTGTAGAACAATACAATACGACCGAAACGGCCACAGCGGAAGTAGTAAACAAAGAGACAACTGCTGAAAGTAAACCTAAAAACAAAGGTACATTTCTATGTAAAATTAATGGTAAAGATTGGAGTTATACTAAAGCTTCAGGTGTGGTCTCAAGGCATAAAAAAACAAAAAAGCGCAATGCCATTTTCACATTTACCAAGCAGCTAGATAGAGGAAAAGAAAGTGTACAACTCTATTATGATGGTGATACTTATGAGCTTGAAGCTGCTTCCATAACATTAAAATTCCCAAAAAAAGATGGTGGGAAAATGGATTTTTTCTATCAATTATTTCCAGATACGCGAAAGCGCAACCCTGAAAGCGACCTGTCTGGTACTATAGATCTATCCAATCCGACCTCTGCATCGGGAAATGCTGAAGTTTCGAAACTCAATATTCGCTTTGAAAAAGAAAAATTAGAAGACATAGGAAATAGTGTTATTACACTTACGGATATAACATTCAGTGACATTGGCTATTCTGATGCGGAAAATTTATTCGGTTCTAAAAAATAAAAAGTAAAAATATACATATGAAAACTATACTCGCCCTTCTGTTATTTGTCTTTAGCCAAATAGGCTTTGCTCAACTCATAGATCCTTTTGGTAAAGTCGTTACACACGAAATAAAACTAAAAAAACTAGATAATGGTACTTATGCTGGAGCCATAGAATGGACCACAGGAGGTGTTGATTCTCTTCAACGCTACATCATTCAAGGTCTCGATGTAAAGGCACCAGTTATGGTAAGAATTATATCAAAAGCACCAGACCACAATATAGATCTCAGTTTCCATAAAAAGAATTGGGACAAAATAGAATCTAAAGTTTCTACAGATGGAAATAAATTTGTCGATAAAATATTCAGAACTATGAATATTGCAGGACTTGGAGTGCGATCTGAAGTCGCTGGAATCCCATATTTAATTACGGTTAAAGTAGGCTTACAACTTCCTGCCACAAAATCCTTAATTCGCATTACAGATGATAAGGAAGAATATACAAAGCATTTGAGGAAAATGGGATTTGGTGGTGCTGTATTTGAAGACGATAATTCTTCAAATTCCAATAATTCTGGTTTGGCAAGTAAAAATTCAGGAGACAATAATAACCTTATGTATATAATTATTGGGCTTTTGGCTGCAGTCGTCATATTGCTTGCAATATTTTTAATGAAAAGAAAAAAACCTAAGCACACAGTTATACTGTTATTTGCTTTTTGTTTAGCTCAGTTTTGTATGGCACAATCTCGCCAACCTAAGCTAGTTCCAATAGATGGTCAGGGCGCATCACCAGTTTTCTTTGAATATCAAACTAGCAATGTAGGTAACCAAGTCCCTATTGAGACCGTAATGAATACAGGAGTGGCTGATATGGTCGTGGCAGGAGATACCTCTTTAGAAACAGTTTTCGTTCGTTTGGATACTGCGCCAGGAGTTGAAGAATTAACAGGCAAAGACGCTGCAGAAGTTTTAAGAAGAATAAAAGAAGCTAATGAGCGATTCGATAGTGATTATGGAGAGAATAGTCCTGGTAATAAAACCGAAGGAGACCAAAGAACATTACCTACCGATAGAACTAATGCAGAATTAAATAGATTAAGAAGACAAGTACAGCAATTGCAGCAACAAGTTGATTTGCTATCAGAAGAGGACGAAGAGTACGATGAGGATTTCGATGATGGAGGTGGTGAAATTTTACTGTATTGCGAAGAGCTTCAAGCGTGCCAAAATTGTATTCAACGTGGGTTTGATAAATTCAATACACATCGTGCTTATTTTAATTTTCTTCAGAAGTATTACTTAAAAAAAGTCACCGATTTAAATGATTGGATTGAATACGGAAATGCTATGTCTTCAATTCCAGGAGGTGGTGGAATGGCATGGGGACCAATTCTTTTACACAAAGTTAAACCAGCTATGGAACAATTAAAAGCGGCCTACAATAAAAAATTTGATGAATATATCGCATCAATGGAAGTAGACCTTGAAGAAGTGAGTGCATGTTTTGGAGGTGTAAATGGTCGATTTAGAAGTAGAGACGGATATGAATTTCAAATGTTCGCTGTACTAACTGCATTAAAAGCATCTAGAATTCATAAATAATAAGCATTATGAAAAAAATAATCCTTCTTTTATTAATTGTATGTATTGCCTATTCCTGTGGCGACAAAACAGATAAATCTATAGACTCAGATGCAGATGTGAGTTCGCATTCCAATTCAAGTCCAAACTCAGAAACTTCTATTGGTGATACTGATAATCCTTCAAAAACAACTACCAATTCCGAATTAGATGACCTTATTAATATGGGCAAAGGCTTACTTGAAGGGTCAGAAAAAAATAATGACACAGATTTTCAACTAGATACTGAAACATTCCTCGATTTGTTAGAACAAAGCGGAGTGTCTCGTGAGTCCATAGACAAACTCATCAACAATCCTGATAGTCTTCATATGCTCGCTCAAGAAGCCTTAAAAAAAAGAAAAGAAGCTACTCAACTAAACGAGCTCGAAATAAGGGGCAAAATATCTAAAGAGCAGTTATCCAATAAAAACACATCTACCGGAATGTCTTTAGAAGAAGCCATTTTAATAGTGCAGGCTGAATCTGGTCCTGAGGCCACAATGGCAAAACTAAAGAAAATCGATTCCTTAGCTGGCACTAACGTAATGTCTCAGATGGATCTAACTGAAGCTGGCGATGTGATAGACGATGTAGAACGAAAAAATGAAGTTAAGGCAAGTGATGAAGAATTACAGAAAATTAAAGAGATTAGTGAGAAAGCGGGACAGATGCATAGTGAAAAAGAAGCTAAAGAATTTCTAGAAGAATTGGAAACTACAGAAAAAGCCATAGCCTCTGGACAAATGAAAGCAAGTCCAAGATACCAACGCGTCATAGCACATAAAAAAGGTATAGTAAAGATTTTTCACAAGAATATTGTTAGAAAATCTAAAGCAGCTAAAGCAAAGTTCAAAAAACTAAATCCGGATTTGTTCTATGGTGACGATGTTGGTATAAGCTACGTTGGTAATCGAGGAAAAACAGTATATCTGCCCTTAGGACCGCTCTCTTTTGCAGACGAAATTATAAATGTAGATCATCCAAAACTACTGACCCAAGAAGTTAAAAATGTACTTGGAGAACCAGATGTGATAGAGACATTTGATGATGCCACTGGTATTTATAGTCTTGGACTTGGCGGTTCTCTAACTATAAGATTTACTGATAATGCTTTAGTAGATGTTAATGGTCCAGATTTATATCTATTCGAAATAGGACAACTAGAACCTACAGATCTCGAAATCTCTAAAGATGGAAAATCTTGGATAAAAATAGGAAAGATAGATGGAGGTGTGGCCGAAGTAGATATTGCACCTTTTGTAAAGCCCAACGAGCTCTTTTACTACGTTCGTTTTACAGATTTGAAAGAAAAAAGTGGTATTCCAGGAGCAGACGTAGATGCTGTTGCAGCTATAGGTTCTGCAATGCGTTTGAATTTAGACAGTCAGGTATTATTCGATTCTGGTAAAAGTGAATTAAAACCACAAGGCATTACTGCTTTAAAAGAGTTAGTAAATAGCATTACTGTACTCAAAAAAGGAAAAGTGATTGTTGAAGGTCATACGGACGATATCGGTAGTGAATCCATTAATAATGCTTTGTCTATGGCACGTGCTAAAAGTGTATCGAAAGCGCTTAAGCAATTTATACCAAGCACTAATTTTAAATGGTTCGAAAAAGGCTATGGTGAATCTAAACCTTTGGTAAAAAATAACTCAGATAAAAACAGAAGTAAAAATAGGCGCGTAGAAATATTGGTTGTGCCTAATTAATTATTTAGTAATCATTAAATAGATATAAAACATAAAATCATGAAAAAACATCTCACATTCCTTATAATACTAATTCTAGTATCCTGTAAATCAGAAACCAACAAGAGTACCAGCACAACAGCAGAAGTTGAAAAAAAAAAAAGAAATTGTAACCCAAAGCACTTCCAGCGCGGACTACAGTAGTTTATTTAATACCTATAGCTGCGATATATCTGTTGCAGAACTTGC
Organism: Winogradskyella sp. R77965; assembly: GCF_044594915.1. Classification (GTDB taxonomy): domain Bacteria; phylum Bacteroidota; class Bacteroidia; order Flavobacteriales; family Flavobacteriaceae; genus Winogradskyella. The sequence continues at coordinate 1,563,217 of NZ_CP138990.1, forward strand.
AAAAGCACTTCAAATACCAGAATCTGATATTTCTAGAGGCGAAAACCAGTCTGAAGAACATTGTGTTTTTCAACTCAAAGGCTTTGGAAAAGAATATAATGAAACGGGATCACGATTACGCTTTGGACCTGACATGAGTACTAAAAATGGAAATAAAAAGATAATTATGGACCTTTTAAAAGAAAAAAAGAAGAGCCCAACAGGCATGCTTATGGGTAGAGATATTCTATTAACAGATACAGGAGATTGCTATATTTCATTTCAGCCACTTCAGGGTAGAATTTTCATATTAAACGAAAATTATGATCGATTTTTTACGATTACATACGGGTTAAAGGCATCAGTACAAAACAGATCTAAAGAACAACATGATGCACTTACTAAAAAAGTAAAAGATCTAGCTAATTTTTTAGTGTCAAAACATAAAAAGTAAATAAGTAATCTAATTAGATATATAGAATCATTAGTTACATACTTAAGATGTAACAATGTGATGACATTAAAATTTGTCTAATAAAAACAGAAATTAAAATGAACAAATTAGGAATTATACTATGGGCTTTGTGTTTCATGAAATTAGGCATAGCTCAAACTATAGAAAAGTATAGTATCGATAGTGGAGGAGCAAATACTTCTGCTGGAGGTATTTCAATATCCGAAGGCTTTATCAATGCAGATCTTAAAATTCGTATTAATCCTAAATTATTTTTGCAAGGCCCAATGCTCAATTCAGCTAATGCAGGTTTAATGAATGACGACTTGCGTCTCGCTGGCATTATACCAACCACAAGTCCATATACAGATGCTGCAACTTGCGATGCTTCTGTTTTTAATGTCACTGGAGATGATGCCATAGTTGATTGGGTTTGGTTAGAATTAAGAGACAAATCAAATGACACATCTGTTATCTTATCACAGTCTGCATTATTACAACGCGATGGTGATGTAATCTCTACTGATGGTATATCTTTTATAAATCTTAATGTCTCTGCTGATGATTATTATGTGGTTGTAAATCACAAAAATCACTTAGGCATTATGACTGAAACTCCTGTTGCAATTACAGCCTCATCAACACCTTCTGTAATAGATTTTACAGATGTAAACACAGACAACTATGGTACGCAAGCACAAGTGGCATTGCCATCTGGTGCTATGGCACTTTGGGCTGGAGATGTTAATGGTGATGGATTGATTAATTTTTCAGGTGATATTAATCGCGTATTGACGGATATTATTTTGTTTCCTACAAATACAAGTTTCAGTACAAGTTATGATTTTGTTGATGGGTATTTTCAATCTGATGTGTTTCTAGACGGTAATGTGTCTTTTTCGAATGAGAACAATCAAATACTGTTATCTATCATTCTATATCCATTAAATACAAGTTTTAGTTCTCAATACTATTTGTTTGAAGAACAACTGCCTTCACCTTCAGCATTTAGAAGTGCTATACAATTACAAACAGATCAAATAAGAAAAGATCAAGCCAACGACATATTAATCAATTTAAATAACTAATCATGCAAAAAACAATTACACTTTTAGCAATTTTAATGTGCACAACCTCACTATTTGCGCAGAACATCACCTACGATTTACGTTGGAATCAGAATAATTCTTCTTACGAATTATACGTAACAAGAGATATAACCGCTACAGCACCTGTTACTACAGGTGGTACATCTTCCGTAACTATTGTTTTTCCAACTGATGGAGCTTCTGGTACACGAACAGTTGCTCATACTAGTGAGAGCGTATCTACTTATAATGCAGCAGGAGTTATTAGAAGTCCGGGAGCATCAACTGATAATGATTTCTATGTATTCAACTCCACAGGAGGTGCAAGTTATATCGGTGTACTGAGTGCAGATGTTGAAGTACTTTGGATGACATTTACTCCATCTGATGGTAATTCTGAAGCACGTTTATTTGAAAATGACGTAGACCCAAACTCAACAGATGCTGGAATGATGGGTATAAATGCACGATCAGAATTTTTTACGATTACACCAGCAGGTTCTAATGATGAATTTTCAGGAAATGTACTTAGTTTAGAAACAAATGAATCGCCAGAATTGTCAATATATCCAAATCCAGCCAAGGACAAGGTTTATATTTTGTCCAATAGTCCTATAGATAGTATTGAAGTTTACGATATCTTAGGAAAGCGAGTAAAAATGCTAAAAGGTATTAATGAAGTAGATGTTTACGATTTCAATTCTGGAATATATCTGTTTAAAATATGGATTGCGGATAAAGTTCAAATAAAAAGAATAATTGTGGAGTAGAGTATCAAAGAGTTTATTAATCAGAGTTAAAGCGAAAATAACAAATCTCAAATAGTGTTATTCTCGCTTTTTCAAATTAAAGTATTATCCAAAAGCACACATTGATTTACGTACATCTTTATTGTAACTTTGCTAAATGCGTTTTAAAATTGAATCAGAGTTTAAACCTACAGGTGACCAACCAGAAGCTATTAAACAATTAGCAGAGGGTATTGAAAGTAAAGAAAAGTACCAAACACTTCTAGGTGTAACAGGTTCTGGAAAGACCTTCACAGTTGCCAATGTGATACAAGAAGTGCAACGCCCAACGCTTGTTTTAGCGCATAACAAAACCCTAGCAGCCCAATTATATTCTGAGTTTAAGCAATTTTTTCCTGATAACGCAGTAGAATATTTCGTGTCCTACTACGATTATTACCAACCAGAAGCTTACATTCCTGTTTCTGGTGTTTATATTGAAAAGGATTTATCTATAAACGAAGAAATTGAGAAGATGCGACTCAGTACAACCTCTTCCCTATTATCTGGAAGACGCGATGTCATTGTAGTTGCATCAGTATCCTGTTTATATGGTATTGGAAATCCTGTTGAATTTCAAAAAAATGTCATAACGATAGAACGAGATCAAGTTATTTCTCGTACTAAACTTTTACATCAATTAGTACAAAGCTTATACTCACGTACTGAAGCTGAATTCAAAAATGGAAACTTTAGAATAAAAGGAGATACTGTTGATATATTTCCAGGATATTCAGATAATGCCTTCAGAATTCACTTTTTTGGTGATGAAATTGAAGAAATTGAAGCTTTTGATGCTAGAACCAATGAAATCATTGAGCGGTATGACCGTTTGAATATTTATCCTGCCAACATGTTTGTAACATCACCAGATGTTTTAAATGGTGCGATAAAAGATATTCAAGATGATTTAGTAAAGCAACATGACTATTTTAAAGAAATAGGTAAGCATCTTGAAGCAAAAAGACTCAAAGAGCGAACAGAATTTGATTTAGAGATGATACGTGAGTTAGGCTATTGTTCTGGGATTGAGAACTATTCGAGATACTTAGACGGAAGAGCACCAGGAACAAGACCATTCTGTTTACTTGATTATTTTCCTGAGGATTATTTAATGGTTGTAGATGAGAGTCACGTTACCATATCACAAGTTCATGCTATGTATGGTGGCGATAGAAGCCGAAAAGTGAATCTTGTAGATTACGGATTTAGATTACCTGCTGCAATGGATAACAGACCTTTAAAGTTTGAAGAATTTGAAGCACTTCAAAATCAAGTCATTTACGTAAGTGCAACTCCCGCGGATTATGAAATGCAAAAAACAGATGGAGTTTATGTGGAACAAGTTATCCGACCAACAGGATTATTAGATCCTATTATTGAAGTGCGTCCTAGCTTAAACCAGATTGATAATTTAATTGAAGAAATTCAGGACCGTGTTGAAAAAGACGAACGAACTTTAGTGACGACCCTCACCAAACGTATGGCTGAAGAATTGGTAAAATACTTAACTCGCATTTCTATTCGATGTCGCTACATTCATAGTGATGTAGACACACTCGAGCGTGTAGAAATAATGCAAGATTTAAGGAAAGGAATTTTCGATGTTTTGGTAGGTGTCAATTTATTACGTGAAGGTTTAGATTTACCAGAAGTTTCATTAGTTGCCATACTAGATGCAGATAAAGAAGGTTTTTTACGTTCTAATCGTTCTTTAACACAAACTGTTGGTAGAGCTGCAAGAAACTTAAATGGAAAAGCCATAATGTATGCTGATAAGATTACGAAAAGCATGCAAAAAACCATTGATGAAACTGAGTATCGTCGCGAGAAGCAAATTGCATACAACACCAAACACAAGCTTACTCCAAAAGCCTTAAATAAAAGTTTAGATAGTGCCTTAGCAAAAAATTCCGTGAGTACTTACAGAACAGAACTCGATGCACAAATTGCAGCAGAACCAGAAAGCGAATACTTAACAAAAGGGGAACTCGAAAAGAAAATAAGAGAACGACGTAAGTTAATGGAACAGGCTGCAAAAGCTTTAGACTTTATGGAAGCAGCTCGTTTTAGAGATGAAATAACTGCTTATCAGAGTAAGTTGGAGAAATTGAAAGTGAAGTAGTAATAAGTGTAAAATGTCAAACTAGACACTTTTTACTTTGCACTACTATACTAGTTGTATTGAACCTTAAAAATATCAATCAAGAAATCCGGTGGTACAATTTTATTAGGAAAACTATCCATTAGATCCAAAACGCGGTTTATAGACTCATGGCTTAATCCCATTCGTAGACCAAAATTGTGAATTTTCACTAATTGTTTAGGAGATATCTTATGATCCAAATTCATTAGAAGTACCAATCTGTGAAATTGTACAATACGTTCACTATGTGACTTTAAATGTACGTAAGTCACAGGATGGTCAAAGAGGTATTCAAAATCTTCTTTAGATATATCTAGTTGCTTAGCAATACTAAATAAGAAATTATACTCAATGGATCTTATATTTTCATCTGTCTGTGCAAATGCAATCATTTCAGATAACAAGCTCAATTTTTCAGCACGATTAATCATGTCTTCGAGGGGAATTAATTTACAATGTAAAGTTACACAGGTAGTTTAATTTATTGTCGTTGATATAATGTATCTTGTCGAAAACTTTAATGTACTTAGTCGATATTATTTAGCGTTTATCAAATCAACATCGTGGCTTTAATAGTAGTTTTTAACGTTTGTAAATGCGTTTATCTTATTTTTTTAACAATGCATCTTAGATTATTGCATTTAAACTGATATTGACATGCTTTAGGTTTTCATAAATGGAATTAAAATGAGAGAATCTAAAAACTGTATGTAACAAATAAGTTATTTTCCGTTTCAATAAAAAAATTAACATGACAAACAACGACATATTCAAAAAACTAAGAGTTGCTCACAAACTAAGAGATGATGATATTGTAAAAATCTTGGCTTTAGTAGATTTTAGAATTTCAAAAAGCGAACTCAATGCATTCTTTAGAAAAGAGGATCACCCAAAGTATATGGAGTGTGGAGATCAGATTCTTAGAAATTTTCTCAACGGATTGATTATTCATTTACGTGGTCCAATGCCTAAAAAAGGGGACTCTAAAAACTCAAAACAAAAAAAGAGCAACACATAATGTTGCTCTTTTTAATTTATAATCAAAAAGTATCTAATTAGATTTTACCATCTTTACCGGTACTTTAAATGATTTTTTGTAGCCTAAAGATTCATTAGATACCTTCTTATAATTTAAGCGGTTCTTTATAAACTTTTCTACTTTTTTATTATCTGTATTTACAGATAACACTACAATTTCATTGTCATTATTGATATAAATATCAACAACAGCATTAACGTCTTGGTCTAATTGAAAATCTGGATTTTTCAACAATTCTCCTACTGACTTACTAATAGAGGCTGGCTCTGAGTTTTTGATCGGGTTTGTGCTAGCTGATGCTGCACTACTAAACGCAATTGCTACGACTAGTACTAACATTTTTAATGTTTTCATGATTATTCGTTTTTTAAAGATTGATACTTAATAGACGAGTAATTTTTATTATCGTTACACTAAGTCTACTTATGTTAACACTGTTTAACACTGATTAGCAATATATTAACATTAGTTAAAATAAAAAATGCGTCTTAAAAAAGACGCATTCACATATAAAATTCAATAGTAATGGTGCCTAAGAAAGAACAGTCTGTACTTTATCAGCAGCTTCTTGGAATTCAGTAGCACTCATAACATCTAAACCAGAATTATCAATTAATTCTTTAGCAATGTCTGCATTAGTTCCTTGTAAACGCACAATAATAGGCACAGAGATATTACCCATATTTTTGTAAGCATCAATGACACCTTGTGCTACACGATCGCAACGTACAATTCCACCAAAAATGTTAATTAAGATGGCTTTTACAGCAGGATCTTTTAATATAATTTTAAAAGCAGCTTCTACTCTAGCAGCATCTGCCGTACCACCAACATCTAAAAAGTTAGCTGGCTCACCACCTGCTTGCTTAATTAAATCCATTGTTGCCATTGCTAAACCAGCACCATTTACCATACAACCAACGTTACCATCTAAATCAACATAATTTAAACCTAAGGCACCTGCTTCAACTTCAATTGGATTCTCTTCACGTAAATCACGCAGTTCCTTTAAGTCTTTATGTCTATATAAAGCGTTATCATCTAAAGTTACTTTAGCATCTACTGCCATTATTTTATCATCACTAGTTTTTAAAACCGGATTGATTTCAAATAATGACGCATCAGATTTTACATAAGCTGTATATAATGCAGACACAAATTTTGTCATTTCTTTAAATGCAGTACCTGATAAACCCAGGTTAAATGCTACACGACGCGCTTGAAATCCGAGTAATCCTAAAGCAGGATCAATTTCTTCATGAAAAATTAAATGAGGTGTTTCTTCTGCAACTTGTTCTATATCCATTCCACCTTCAGTAGAATACATAATCATATTTTTACCAGTTCCTCTATTTAAAAGCACTGACATATAATATTCATCTGGCTCATTATCACCAGGATAATATACATCTTCAGCAATTAGCACTTGGTGCACACGCTTTCCTTCTGCAGAGGTTTGCGGAGTTACTAAATCCATACCGATAATATTACCTGCAATTTCTTCAACTTCTTGAAGGTTTTTAGCTAGTTTTACTCCACCTCCTTTTCCACGTCCACCTGCATGAACCTGAGCTTTAATTACATGCCAGCCTGTTCCTGTCTCAGCCGTCATTTGCTTAGCTGCATCAACAGCTTCTTTAGCACTTTGAGCTACAATACCTCTTTGGATACGTACGCCAAAACTGCTTAATAATTCTTTCCCTTGATATTCGTGTAAATTCATTTGTTATCAAAAATTTATTGGTCGCACAAAAATAAGCATACTAAAACGTTTCTCAAATAAAAATCATATTCTAATTTATAGTCCGTTCGAGTAGAGTCGAGAACTTCATTAGGTTTCGACTGTGCTCAACCAGACATTAGATAGAACTTTTAAACTAAAGTAACATTTCACAGCATCTAAAATTTTAATCTTTTAAGCGTTTAATTACAGAAAATGCTTTGTCTACTAAATCATCTTCGACCACTATAGTAAACTCATTAGTTGTAGAGACGACTTCATATAAGGTGATCTTTTCCCATGCTAGTCGTTTAAAAATTTGATAGTACAAACCAGCTATTTTAGAATTACCTTTTGGAAGGTAAATGCTAATTGCAGAGAGTTTATCTTGTTGTCCTATTTGAATTTCATTTTCAAATGCTTTTAAAATGCGGTCCTTTTCTGAAGTTGAGATAATGATATTGCTCTCAAACATACCACGAGTAAAAGCATAAAAAATTTGTTGATTAGCACTTATGGTTTCCAAAACTTGTGCGTGACTATTAATCAAAGTCTTAGAGTTTTGAAATGTAAAATCACTCAAATTAGAGCGTACTGTTATATCTCCTAAATTCTTAAATACCTTTTTTAATCGGCCTGAATTCTCAAGATTTAATGGTTGCTGGTAGCGACGCAATGCCATCATTATGGCTCCATCTTTTACAGGTTTGCGTAACATTTCTGAAATCGATTGATTCAAATCTTTAGCTAAAGCAGAAAAATTAATAATTTCCCTAGATAAGCCTTCTTCTAAAAATGGACTTGATACAATTATTTCTTCAACACATGAAGCTATTGTTTTCATATTGTTAATTATTTAACATTATGTGTAAAAATAGCAATATTTTTTAATTTTTATGTTTTTAAATTTGATTACACATACATTTGGCTCATCAAAAAATTGAATACGTAAGATTAGAAACAAATGAAAAACTCAACTTTACTAAAAATTGCAAAAGACTTCGGAAGTCCTGTTTATGTTTATGACGCTGATACTATTGCGAATCAGTACAAACGTTTAACAAAAGCATTTGGTAAGGTGAAACATTTAAAACTTAACTACGCTGTTAAGGCACTTTCAAATATTTCTGTGCTTAAATTATTTAAATCACTTGGTTCTGGTATTGATACAGTCTCTATACAGGAAGTACAATTGGGTTTAAAAGCTGGCTTTAAACCAGAACATATAATATTTACACCCAATGGTGTATCACTAGAAGAAATTGAAAAAGTTTCGAATTTAGGAGTTCAGATCAATATTGATAATCTTTCAATTTTAGAACAATTCGGAACCAAGCATCCTAATATTCCTGTATGTATCCGTATTAATCCGCATGTTATGGCAGGTGGAAACACAAATATTTCTGTGGGACATATAGATAGCAAATTCGGAATTTCGATTCATCAAATTCCTCTTTTACTGCGTATTGTTGAAAATACTAAAATGAACATCAATGGTATTCATATGCATACTGGTAGTGATATTTTAGATATTGATGTGTTCCTACATGCAAGTGAAATTTTATTTGAAACTGCTAAGAACTTCAAAAATCTTGATTTTATAGATTTCGGTTCTGGTTTTAAAGTACCATACAAAACTGGTGATATAGAAACTAATATTGAAGAATTAGGTGATAAATTATCAAAACGTTTTAATGAGTTCTGCAAAGCATACGGCAAGGATTTAACCTTAGCCTTTGAGCCTGGAAAATTCTTGGTTAGTGAAGCTGGCGTATTCTTGGCAAAAGTGAATGTGGTGAAGCAAACAACCTCTACCATTTTTGCTCAGATAGATTCTGGTTTTAACCATTTAATTAGACCAATGTTATATGGTTCTCAACATGAAATTTTAAATATATCGAATCCTAAAGGACGTGAACGTTTTTACTCTGTAGTGGGTTATATTTGTGAAACTGATACGTTTGCTAATAATAGACGTATTTCTGAAATAAACGAAAACGATATTCTATGCTTTAAAAACGCAGGAGCCTACTGTTATTCTATGGCAAGTAACTACAATTCAAGATATAGACCTGCTGAAGTTTTAATCCATAAAGGAAAACCTCATCTCATAAGAAAACGAGAAACTTTTGAAGACATAATCAATAATCAAATTGAGATTGCCATATAAATAAAAAAAGCGCTGCTAATTGCAGCGCTTTTTTTATACCTTTAAGCTTTCCTCAAGTCTTTAAATCCTAACTGTAAAGACTCATCAATGAAATCAATCAAATCATCCAGAATAGAATCTATAGATATTCTAAGAGGTTTAGTTATGGTCATAATGGCTTTAGACCATGCAAGAGATTATAGCAATACAGGATACATGTTTGCTGATCCTGCTAACTTAGAAACAACAACTCCGTTTTTATTCTTTACGAGGTGGATTACACATTTTTGCGCACCAATATTTGTTTTTCTAGCTGGTACTTCAGCTTTTTTATTTGGTAGTAAAAAGAAGTCTAAAAGTAACTTAGCGAAATTCTTATTTACGAGAGGTCTTTGGCTAGTCTTTATAGAATTGACCGTTGTTAACTTTTCGTGGACGTTTGATATTGGTCTAAGTGTTCATATATTTCAAGTGATTTGGGCTATTGGTATTTGTATGATGATTTTAGCTGCTCTGATTTACTTACCAAAAAAGTTACTCTTAGGTTTAGGCCTATTGATCGTTTTTGGACATAATCTACTCGATAGTATTACTGAACAAGGTACTGAACCACTGTCTTTATTATGGTATTATGTGCATCAATTTAATTTTCAGGTTATAAATGAAGGCCAAGGTATGTTAGCAATTGCTTATCCCTTTTTACCATGGTTAGGTATTATGATCCTAGGATATTGCTTTGGTCATTTTTATCAAAGTGGTTTTGACGTAAAAATCAGAAAAACTTGGTTACTTAGATTAGGGATTGGAGCAATAGTTCTCTTTGCTTTTCTGCGTTTTATTAATGTTTATGGTGATTTACAACCTTGGTTTCCTCAAGATAGTATTACATATTCTGTTTTATCATTTTTCAACACTACAAAATATCCTCCTTCACTAGCCTATACTTTAATGACTCTTGGACCTGCACTTTTGTTTTTATATGCTATTGAATCTATAAAAAATCGATTTACAAATATCATGATAGTCTTTGGACGCGTGCCTTTCTTCTACTATATTCTTCATCTATACTTAATTCATTTAATTGGTATGGTTGGATTAGTTATTCTTGGTGAAAATTGGCAAGAACTTATACTAACAGTGGACCGTTTTAAAAGCGGTTATTTATTCAATATTGGTTTTGACCTTTGGGTGTCTTATGCCGTTTGGATTCTGGTAATTATTATTTTATATCCCATATGTAGAAAATATATGCAATACAAAGCCAATAATAAAGATAAATGGTGGCTTAGTTATTTGTAACTTTATATCATCATTCAAGCATAAATTAAGAAAACAACCAACACGCATGAAATCACAATTCAAATTAAATCAACTCATTTTTTTATTTACCGTTTTATTTCTTTTATCTGGCTTTTTAGCGTTTGCCCAAGGCACGCGACTATTGCGTCAGCCAGATATAAGTACTACACATATTACTTATACTTATGGTAGCGATATTTGGGTTTCAGAATTAAATTCAAGTGGAGCTAAACGTATTACATCTGCTTCTGCTGTAGAATCTAACCCTTACTTTTCACCAGATGGAAAATGGATCGCCTTCAGCTCTAATCGTGCGGGTTCAAATAATGTCTATATCGTTTCAAAAAATGGCGGAGAACCTAAACGCTTAACATGGCATCCTAGTAGTTCAACTGTGAGAGGCTGGAGTAATGATGGTAAACATATTTTATTTGCTAGTGACAGAGATACTGCACCTCGACCATATAATAGACTTTACACGGTTTCGATTGAAGGTGGAGCACCAAAATTATTGACGAAACAATGGAGTCATGATGGTGCTTATTCACCAGATGGAAAGCAATTGATTATTGACAAAATGGATCGGTGGGATGTGGAATGGCGTGCATATAGAGGTGGACAAAATACTCCGCTTATTGTACTAGATTTAGAGAGTCAGAATGAAATTCTTCTGCCTAATGATAGTACTACTGATATTCAACCGATGTGGTTAGGAGACAATATTTACTTTTTATCTGATCGTGATCTAGTGTCGAATATTTGGTCATATAATCCGGGTACTCAAGCACTGAATCAAATTACAAAATTTAAAGGTTCTGACGTTAAATGGTTAAGTGGCAATGGTGACACTTTAGTTTACGAACGTGATGGCTATTTGCATACTATGAATATATCAAATGGTAAATCAACACAACTCGAAATTAATGTTGTTGGTGATTTTCCTTGGGCTGAAACTAAATGGGAAAATGTTTCTAACTCCACACGTTCAGCTTCATTATCACCAAATGGAAAACGTGCAATTATGCAATCTCGTGGAGACATATTTACTGTTCCTGTTGAATTTGGAGATTCAAGAAACATAACAGAAAGTTCTGGTACCGCAGATCGCAGACCAATTTGGTCTCCGAAAGGCGATAAAATAGCGTGGTTTTCTGATGTTGATAGAAAAGGTTATGCATTAATGTTATCGACTCAAGATGGTTTATCTCAACCTGAAGCTATTTCTATTGGTGAATCTAAATTAGGTTGGAATCCAACCTGGTCTCCAGATGGCAAGTATATTGCTTTTGTTGATGATGATGTACGCTTATGCTATATAAACTTAGAAACTAAAAAAGTAAAAACCTTTGATATTGGTGGTAATAACTTAGAACGTGGAAGCATTGAGCTGAAATGGTCTCCAGATAGCAATTGGATTGCTTACGAAAAATCAGCTTCAAATAACTTTAGACAGATTTATATCTATTCCATAGAAAAAGATACGACTAAAGCAATTACAGATCCTTTTGCAGATTCTTTTTCACCAGCTTGGGATTTAAACCAAAAACAACTTTATTTTTTAGCTAGTACAGATGTGGCTCTTGGTTCTGGTTGGGCAAACACAAGTTCTATGACGGCAGATCCTGCCTATTCTGCTTATGTTATCAACTTAGATGCAAACGATGATTCTCCCTTTAAGCCTAAAAGTGATGAAGAAGAGGTGAAAAACGACAATGATGAAGTTGAAAAAAAGGATGATAAAGTCGTTAAAGACAAAAAGGAAGACAAAGAAGAATCAGTGATCATAGACTTTGAGAATATTGGCCGTAGAACACTAGCCTTACCTATCCCTTCCAGAAATTATGGTTATATAATTGCTGGTCCAAAAGGCTCAATGTTCATAGCAGAATATGTTCCAAATAGTAGAGGAGCAACGCTTCACAAATTTAGCCTAGAAGATCAAAAAAATAAAGAATTTACAACTGGTGCTCGTTCCGTTTCTGTTACATCTAACGGAAAACATATGCTCGCAAGACTCAATGGAGATTGGAAAGTTATTAGTACTGGAGGTGCAAATGCGAAGGGAGCTAAAAGTCTTAAAGTTAATCTTCAGATGAAATTAGATCGTTCTGCCGAATGGGATCAAATGTTTGAAGAAGCTTGGCGCTACGAACGCGATTATTTTTACGATCCAAATATCCACGGTCGCGATTGGAAAGTGGTATACAAGCGTTATGCGCCCTTGGTTCCATTCATTAAACACAGAGCAGATTTAACATACATATTAGATCAAGTAAATGGCGAATTATCTGTTGGCCATAGTTTTGTGTTTGGTGGTGATTATCCAGACGTTGAAACTTCAAGAACAGGATTATTAGGTGCGGATATAAAAGCCATAAACGGTCGTTGGCAAATTGAGCGTATTTATACTACCGAAAATTGGAATCCAGGTTTGAGCGGACCACTCGATGCACCTGGTCTTAATATAAAAGAAGGCTATTATATCGTTGGTGTCAATGGTAATGAAATAAAAGCCGAAGAGAATTTCTATAAGTATCTAGATGGTACTTCTGGTAAACAAACTATACTTCATATTAACGACAAACCACAGTTTAAAGGGCATTGGACAGAAATTGTTGAACCCATTAGAAGTGAAAACTCTTTAAGACAACGCACCTGGGTAGAAGATAACCGAAGATTAGTTGATAAATTGTCTAATGGTCGTTTAGGGTATATATGGGTTCCTAATACTGGAGGTCCAGGATTTGTATCCTTCAATCGCTATTATTTTGCACAACAAGATAAAGAAGGCGCTGTTATTGACGAGCGTTTTAATGGTGGTGGTTTATTAGATGATTATATGGTCGATTTAATGACACGCAGTCTTAGAGCTGGTTTAACAAATGAAGTTCCTAATGGAAAACCCATGAAACTTCCTGCTGGTATTTTAGGACCTAAGGTATTATTGATCAATGAGCTTGCTGGTTCTGGTGGAGATTTCTTTCCTTGGGTATTTAGACAACAAAAAGCTGGTAAACTTATTGGTATGACAACTTGGGGAGGATTGGTTAAATCATCAACACATTATGCTTTAGTTGATGGAGGTGCATTAACTGCACCAGACAACGCTGTCTTTGATCCAATAAACAATAAATGGATAGCAGAAAATATTGGTGTGGCTCCTGATATTAAAGTAAGACAAGATGCAAAGGCTTTATCAAACGGTAGCGATCCTCAACTAGAAAGAGCAGTTGAAGAATTAATGAAACAACTTGGCATTAAAAAAGAAATTAAAGCACCAAAATTTTCAAAACCGGCAACAGGAAATTAATCATAAAATTTACATTTTAAAATGAAACACTATTTCAAATATTCCATAATCCTTGTCTTTTCTTTCATCATAAGCTTTAACAGTATTGCCCAAGATAAAAAAGATCCGTCTCGTTGGACACCAGAGGATATTATCAATACTGAGTCCATGCGATCTGTATCATTGTCACCAGATAATTCTATGGTTGTTTGGACCAAACGTAAAGCAGAAAAAGAAAAAGATCGTTTTGTTTCTGACATTTATTTAACGCGTCTAAATCTAATAAAAGATGGTGAATTTAAAACTATACAGCTTACTAATGGTAAAGACAACGACTATAGCCCTCTTTTTTCAAAGGATGGTGAATCTATTTATTTTTTATCCTCTAGAGATAAAGGCAAAAAGTTATGGAAATTGAGTATTTATGGCGGTGAAGCGAATGAAGTTAAAGAGTTTAAAAATGGTATTTCTAACCTACAATGGAAAGATGCAAATACCCTACTATTTCAGTCTAATGATGGCAAAACTTTGTACGAAACCCAAATAGAAGAAAAAAAAGATAATGTTATTGTTGTAGAAGATTCTTTGCATTGGAAACCTAATCATGTTTATGCTTTTGATCTAAAAGAGAAATCAACATCTCGTTTAACATCAAATAAAAAACCTTTAGCTGGCTATAATGTCTCAAAAGATGGAAAGTGGTTGGTTTATGCTGAACAACGCAGTCGCAGTTATGCCTCTGACGCCCAAAAAGATCCATATCGATATCTAAAGAATATGAAAACTGGTAAGGCAGAACAAATACTCTCAGACTTTGGATACCCAACTTATGGCATTCAGTTTACAGAAGATAATAAAGGGTTTTATTTTTCATCAGAATTTGGATCCAACCCAAAGTATAATGGATCAGGCATAAATGAATTATACTACTTTGATTTCGCAACAAAAACACATAGCAAAGTAGATCTAAAATGGGATTTAGGTCATGCAGGCGGTTATTATGTCGTTGGAAATGATGTCATTGTTTCTTTAGCCAATAGAGCAACAAGACGACTAGCTTATTACAAGAAAAATGATAATGGTTGGTCCAAACGAAAAATTGATTTGGGAGAAAAAAATGATCATGTCAGTGTAAATGCAATTTCTAAGGACGGAACAAAAATAGTTTACGGCTATTCTACAGCGTCTCGTTTACCAAGTTTTTACATTTCGGATTTAAATACCAATAAATTTTCTAATGAAAAAGAACTTATAAAGCTTAATAAGAATCTTGCAAAAAAGTCAATTACAAAAAGTGAAGTAATGGTCTGGAAAGGTTATAAAGATGAAGAGGTTACTGGTATTTTATATTATCCTGAAAATTATGAAGAAGGAAAGCGCTATCCACTAATGCTTTCCATTCATGGCGGACCTGCAGGTACTGATTTAGATTCGTGGTCTGAGCGCTGGAGTACTTATCCTAACCTACTGGCACAACGTGGTATGTTTGTTTTAAAGCCTAATTATCACGGCTCAAGCAATCATGGTCTATCTTATGTAGAAAGCATAAAAGAAAATTACTACGAACCTGAAATGGAAGACATAACAAAAGGGATTGAAGTACTTTATAAGGACGGAAAAATAGACAAAGATCAAATGGGTACTATGGGTTGGTCTAATGGAGCTATTATCACAACCATGCTTACTGTAC
Organism: Winogradskyella sp. R77965; assembly: GCF_044594915.1. Classification (GTDB taxonomy): domain Bacteria; phylum Bacteroidota; class Bacteroidia; order Flavobacteriales; family Flavobacteriaceae; genus Winogradskyella. The sequence goes on from NZ_CP138990.1 coordinate 1,578,858, forward strand.
GCTATCCTGATATGTTTAAGGTCGCTGCTCCTGGTGCTGGTGATGTCAACTGGACGTCTGATTATGGTACCTGTCGTTTTGGTGTAAGTTTTGACCAACATTATTTTGGTGGTGCGCCTTGGGACGATATGAACGGGAAAACATATAACGAAAATTACATACTTAAATCCCCTTTATTTGAAATTGAAAAAATAAAAACACCGACAATTATTTTTCATGGAAGCGAGGACCGAGCAGTTCCAAGAGACCAAGGATGGGAATATTATCGAGGCTTGCAACAAGTAGGAAAATCTCCTGTCAGGTTTTTATGGTTTCCTGGACAACCACATGGATTGGGTAGGATTACACATCAGTTGCGAAAAATGAAAGAGGAAATCACTTGGATTGAAACCTATTTACTCAACAAACCTAAAACTTATAATGAAGCGTTTAAAGAAGATAGTCCTTTAGCTAACATTATAAAATTACAATCAGTAAAAACAGTAGATGGCTTATTTGGAGAATTAAATAACGGAATACTTATTCCTGAGACTATATCTATTAAAAAAGATTCCACATCTATTGGCCGTTTTGAAGTTACAAATGCACAATTCAAAACTTTTAAAACAGATTATAGCTATGCAACTGGTAATGATAATCATCCTGCTGTGGTATCTATGGCTGATGCTAAAAACTATGTAAAATGGTTATCTCAACAAACAAAAACTACATATAGATTACCAAATAGTGAAGAGGTTAAAACACTTATTAAATCTTCTAGAAAAGCAGCATCAAAAGACAATACTCTAAACTATTGGGCTGGATACAAACTAGTACCTAGTGACTATGTAAAATTAAAAGAAAAACTTATTGACTTAAAGCATTCACTTATAAAACCTGTTGGAAGCTTTAAATCTAGTAAAATTGGCGAAGCTGAAATCTATGATATAGGCGGAAATGTTGCTGAATTTTACGATGGTGGTATCTACGGTTATAGTGCTTACGACTATTATGACGAAAATGATATTAGTAACGTTAAAAGTGCTTATGTAGGCATTAGAGTAATTAAAGAATAATGACAGGACTAGACATCGTAATGGTATTTGCGGTTATCCTTTTTGCAAGATTGGGAGTGCGATTGGTATCTAGGTATATTAAAATGAAAAAAGAAAATGACGATAAAAAAAATTCAGAATGACACCTTAGTTGCTCTTAGTTTGCTTCAATGGTGAATTTACCCAATATCTATCAATATCTAAATTTACATCGTTTACCCTAGTTAAAGATAAAGGTCTTCTTTTATTTACAAATATTAAATCAGAAGGCGGTTTTCTATTTTCGAATATTTCTTGCGTAAAAAACTCTCTGAACTGAAAACCTAAAAGTTTAGATTCTTTATTTATAGTAGCACCAGAAATATCTTTAATTCTTTTTAATTTATAAGAAAAATCTTCTGATTTTACCTTTTTTACATCTGCTTTAGTACCAGCTGCCCAATCTATGACCTCTAGACTGACAACGTTAGGCTTTATAAGTTTTATACCCTTTATAATTAGTTTTTTACCTCTATACATTAACCTAAATCTACTATTACGTTGAATTGATGCTTCATCAACAGACTTATTGAATGTTATATAGAATTTTTTGTCTTCAGGATCAAAGTCAAACTCTGAGACCTTGAATGGATTGGGCTCTTTTATTATAAATCTATTATTAAAAGTCATGTAATTGAGATACATTTTTTTATTTATAGCTTTATATTCTAATACTATTTCATAAATGGTATTTAACCGTTCCGTTACCCTAATCCTTCTTTCGTCTCCAGCACCTAGAGAATTTGAATGACGAAACTTTTCATTTTGCAACATCCTATATTCAAATTTATGAATAGCGTAATTAGTTTTAGCGATGTAGATTGCGCCTTCCGACTTAAATTTAGCGTTTTCTGTATCCTTGGACACAAACGTAATTTCGTGAAGAGGTGTACCGTCTATGTACTTAATCTCTTTTAGTTTAAGTAGGTGATTATCAATAAAATTATCTTTAAATATATCTACAAATGAAAAGCTGCGTCTATTATAATTACGGATAGGATTATGACTATTTAACATTTCTAGTTCATTTTCTAATGCCATCTTAAATTGGGCACTCTCATCTTTATTCACAATTTTAGAATCTCCATAAATACTTTTTAAAAGCACGGAATCCAAATAGAAACTCTTATTTAAGTTATGAGAGTACAATGCTGTAACATTTTCTGAGTATCCAAACTTACTAGTTTGGAATCCTGCATCAAAATTTTCTAAAATAGCCTCATTGAGATTATAATACTTATTATTAACCAATTGATAATCTCTATAATATGCCATGTAAGAATGTGGAGCACTTGGATAATTAATTGAGATTTTGCTTATAGCTTCTCTAACTATGCTTTCCGCAGTAGACGCTTCAGTTTTAGACTTTACTTTTCCAGAAATTACAACTGTGCCTAATGCTTCTACTTTAGGATTCAAATAAATAATATTGATTGTGTTTGGTTTTAATGAGCTCATTTCCACACGTAACGTCGCAAAACCAATGGAAGAAATAATCACAGCTTTTTCTTCAGTCTTATAACGTAATGGCAATCTAAATTCCCCATCTTCATCTGCAACAACTCCACTTTGAATTTTTTCGAATTTTACAGTAGCAAATGAAACTGGATATTTGGATTCAATATCTATGATTCTACATAGTATATCTTTGGAATTTTGAGCAAAAATAGTATATGTAGAGCTTATTAAAATAAGTAAAAGAAAAGTGTACTTATATTTCATTTTTAGTTTAGAATAGTTCATAATTATGCATCAAAAATTACACCAAATTTTACATTTATAAATCTCTATAAAACGTCAAACCATTACTATAAATATCATAAAAAGCAAACTCTTTAGTTCCCCAAGGCGTCTCTTTTAACGCTGTATTATTGTGAAAAACATCTCGAGTTCTATAAGCACTAAATAATCCCTCAATATCATCTACATAGATACGTAACATTGGTCTATCTATTCCTTTCATCCATTCTACTTCATCGTGCCACTGCAAATGAATTTCAATGCTGTCTCGTTTAACACCTGCATAACCTTTTTCACCTGTAGTATCTGTAAACGCAAGTTTAAAACCAAGCTTTTGGACATAATACTCAACGGCTTTTGTTACATTTTTAACTGGTAGTATAGGATGAATTTGTTTAAGGTATCCAGACATGATTTCTAATTTTATCCTTATAAATGTAATGATTTCATTAAAGGGAGTTCACAACTATGATTAGATTCTTAGTACTGGTTTTTCTTTACCTGCTTAATAGAAAAATTACGCACTAATTATCAGTTGTTTTTAAAGGTGAGTTAAGCCAATAATCTTCTCCTTTATCTAAATCGTTTAACTGTGCTTCTGTGAGTGATTTTCCTTTATCCACAAAATACAAATTGGAATTTGATGCTTTATTCAAAAATACGCGTTGAACAAATAATTCTCTAAACTGATAGCCCTCAACTTTCGACTTCCCCATCTCAAACCCTTGGATATCTTTAAAATTTTTAAGCTTCAGAGTAAATAATGCTATTTCATCTAAATTCTGTTGATTCAAAAAAGTTGATGATTCCTTTTTGAGTTTTACCTTAACCGTATTGGGTGAAGAAAAATATATGTCTTTAATTCCTAATTTCTTATCTCTAAAAAAAATCTTAACATCATTAGTTTTTGGCTTTATCGAGGTATCTAATACTCTATTAAATTCTATAACAAAAAGGTTTTTTTCTTTAATATATTTCCAGTTTTCAATTTTTAAGGCACCCTTTGGAAGTATAAAAAAATTATTATTAAAGGTTATATAATTTAGATACATTTTATCATTCTCTTGTCGCTTATATTCAACATCAACTGTAAAAATCGTTTTTTTTATACGACTTGCGTATAACTTATAATCAAATCTATGTATGGCAAAATCTTCCTTAGATATATATATATACCCCTTAGCTCTATGATTATAGCCTGTTAAATCATTTTTTGCGGAAAACTCTATTTTATAAAGCTCTTCATCATCTAAAAAGATAGAGCCCTTTTTATAAAATTTATGATTTTTAGCGAAGTCCTTTTCAAAAATATAAACAAATGAAAAACTCCCACTCTTGTAATTTCTTATAGGATCATGAATATCTAATAAAGTTAATTCATTACCTATACTAGTTCCCATTTTACCATCTTTTATTTGTTTTGAATCATTGTAGATAGCACTGCTTAATAGTGTATCCTGAACAAAATCGGTATTTAATTGATAACTATATAAAGCAGATTTATTAAGAGAATCACTAATTTTGTGTGTTTGAAAACCTTGGTCAAAAGCTTCCAAAATACTTTCGTTTAGGTTGATATATCGTTCGTTTACAAATTGGTAATCCCTGTAATATGCAATGTACGAATAAGGGTCTTTAGGATAATTATCCTCAATATTTTCTATGGCCTTAATTACGATCTGTCTTGCTGATAATCTCTTTTTGTCCTTAGAATTTATAACAACCTCGCTTAACTCTTCCGTTTTAGGCATTAAGTAAATGGTATGATATCTTTTTTGTGGTAAAGAATTCAATGCAATTCGTTTTTTACTGTAACCTATACAACTTATGATCAGAGTGTCTTTATCTTTTTTGTAGCGAATAGGTATTCTAAAATCTCCGAGAACATTTGCTATAGTGCCACTTCTATTATTTGCAAACCGAATAGTTGCGTAAGGAACAGGTTGTTTAGATTCTGCATTTATAATTCTAAATAGCATTTGTTGTTTCTCCTGAGAATGGCAAACAAATATGCCGAAAAGAACAAAAACTATGGTGAGATACGATAAGCGCATACGAAGATTTTGAAATATTGTCTTTAGGTGAAAGTTAGTTTATAAAACTATTTAAGTCCACTATTTGGTGTTAAATTATAATAAGAAAGGTTAGCCTAATACTTTATTTGCGAACCTTTCCTGTAAAATGATTCACTCTTGGGTTTATAGGATTTCCTGTGGTACGTCTGTAAATCACCAATTGTCCACAATGCCAAATAGCATCTGCTATTGGTCCATTAACCTGATTCCAAAATGGAATCTCACGCTCTCCAAAAACGATTTTATATTGTGAAATATCATCACTTTCCCTTAAAATATCTGCAGCTGTTTTTAAATTGTTTAAAGTTTTAACTCGTATTTCTTCATAGGACAAATCTTCTTTATCGTTGGAGTTTGGTTGCATTAATGTAGAATTCACTATAATTTTAGACAGGTCGTAAATATGTTTAATAGTTTCTTCGGCAGATCTGCCTTCTTCAGTTGCACGATAAGCTAAATCTTTTTCTGTTAAACTATCTGAAGCCCAATAATAGCGGAATCCTAATGCATCTACCATTCTTGCAGCCATTGTTCCTGCAGTAAACTCTTCAGGATATTCGGGAATTTCATAGTAAGGCAATTTTTCTTCTTTATCCTTTTGTGCAAAAGATAAAGAGGCAATTAGCAAAACAATAATAAATAATCTGTTTTTCATTTTAAGACTTTTTAATATTCTAAGACGATATCGTCGTCTGTATTTGGAGATCCATCTTTTCCTAAAGAAAATAATACATAACTATCATCATTAGAAACCTTATAATGAATTTGGTTATTCCAATAATCCTTAGTTATATCTCGTCTCAAAGGATTACTTCTAATAATCTCATTTAGTTCTTTTGGATAGACTCCTAAAACCTGTTTCTCTTTTTCTAAAATTTGCACAATTTCTGCCAACTTTTCTTTAGTCTTTTTTTCTTTCATATCTGGGTAGATAAAAAAAATAAACACAAAAACTAAAATTGAACCAATACTTACAAGGGCGATTGAAATTTTATCCGATGGATAAATCATTAATCGCTTAGGCAAGTTATTCTCTTTTTCAAATTTTCTTCTTTTTCGTTTCTTAAACCAAAATTTAATATCGAGATACCATTCTAAAAGTTCAGCAATTATTTCAGCAAAAAAGCTACTCATTATATAATTAATCCTTTATTTCTTTAGTATTTTTTATTGGTGGAGAACCATATTTATCAATCAAGAATACCAAGCTTGTCATTGTTGCAGCACCTAATTCTAACTCGCGTTTATTTACATGCTCAAAAGTATCATTTGCGGCATGATGATGATCAAAATAACGCTGAGAATCTGGTCTTAACCCAGCAAGCACAATATCATCATTTTTAAGCGGTCTAATGTCAGCACCGCTGTATCCTTTTTCAAAAAAATGAATTAAATAGGGCTTAAACAATGGTTTCCAAGACTGTATTTTAGCTAACATCTGCTCGCTACAATCAAAACTAAAACCTCTTGGAGTAAATCCACCAGAATCACTTTCTAAAGCAAATACATGTTTTTCGTTTTTTTCTTTCGCAACCTCAGCATATTTACGTCCACCTCTAAGTCCATTTTCTTCATTCATAAATAAAACCACTCTTATACTTCTTTTTGGTGTTACACCACTTTCTTTTAATAAGCGTAAAACGTCCATAGACTGAACCACTCCAGCACCATCATCGTGAGCTCCATCACCTAAATCCCATGAATCTAAATGACCTCCAACAATCATATACTCATTTGGAAATTCACTACCTGTAATTTCACCGATGACATTATAAGATTCCACATCATCAAATTGTTGGCAACTCATCTCTAAGAAAAACTCTAAATTTTTATCCTTTTTTAAAGCTTCACTTAATTTTACAGCATCATTAGTACTAATGGCAGCAGATGGAATACGCTGCTCAACTGGTAAATCACCATAACTCATACTTCCTGTATGAGGATAATCATCTTGTCTAGAACTTAAAGAGCGGACTACAGTGCCAACTGCACCATACTTGGCTGCTTCTGCCGCACCTCTATAACGCTCTGAAGAACAACCACCATAAGCTTCAAAAGTATTTATAAGATCTGGTTGCAAAGCTCTATTTATAAATACAATTTTACCTTTAATTTTTTCCTCACCTAAGGCCTCTAAATCCTCGTATGTAGCCACTTCTAAAACTTGTGCTTTCACACCTCCATTTGGTGTTGCAATAGAGCCTCCCAAAGCACAAATATTTACTTTTTGCATAACTCCAGACGTTTCGAAATAGGCCATTTCCTTTTCTCCTCGCACCCATTTTGGAACCATAACAGGTTGAAGCCATACATTATCTAGGCCTAATTTTTCGAGTTCGGATTTTGTGTATTGCACAGCAAGTTCTGCATTGGTAGAACCAGATAGTCGCCCACCAATTTTGTTGGATAAATAATCTAGCCACTCATAACTTTTACCATTAGTAAGTGATGTACTATAAATGGTTTTTAGAACATCTTCATCTGCTTGTGCAAATCCGTTGGCAACAAAGCAGCACACCCATAAAACAATTACCTTAGTCTTCATAATATTAATCTTCAGTTAAAACTTCTTCTAAAATTGTATTAGGCAAAATAGCTTTTAGTAAAAAAGGTTTACCCTTTTCTACAACAAGAAACTTCCATTGCTCATTTTCATCTTTTTTTACTGCAACAGCCTTCTTTATTGCTATAATATCGAAAAAATCAGTAGTATCATTATAATTTACATTTTCTTTACCAAATTGTTGTTCTAATGCAGTCTCTATCATTAAACGCATCATTTTTTCATCCTCTTCGGTGGTCTCCTCTTCATCTTCAGTTGACACAAAACGGATAGACATATTACTGGTGTAGTTAAGAATAACATAAGCTGTACTATCCACTTTTCTTGGCTTCTGAATAGTATCAATATTAAAGTCGCCAAAGGAAAACTCTACCCCTTCTGCATTAAAAGTTTGATCCATTGCTAAAAGCATTGTCTCTCTTGGAATAATATCAAAAACCTCCTCAACAAGATAATTAAATGAAGTTTCAAAATCTTTACTTTTAATAGCTTCCAAATAGGCTGCAAAATCTGTTTTAATTGCATCATCATCTGTTTGCGCTTCTAAATTAGAAGTCAATACTAGAAGAACTACTAATATGCTTTTATAAAACAATCTAACCTTTTTATTCATTCTCTAATTGTTGCTTATACATACCAATATTAGCTTTTTCTTTTTCTGGTAATTCCGGTTCTTTTATATCTGAATATGTTTTCAGTGTATCATAAAGAATTTTAGCAACGAGATACCTTGCCGTGGGTTTATCATCGGCTGGAATATTAAACCAAGGTGCATGAGGTTTAGACGTTTTGTTTATAGCATCTTCATAGCAAGTTTGATACTTATCCCAAAGTATACGCTCATCTAAATCATCTGGTGAAAATTTCCAATGTTTATTTGGCTTATTCAATCGTCTTAATAATCTATTTTTTTGTTCATCCTTTGAAAGGTTCAAGAAAAACTTAAAAATTATGGTGCCGTTGTCTGCAATATGTTTTTCAAAATTATTGATTTCTTCAAATCGTCGTTCCCAAAACTTGTCAGTAACATCGTCAACACTATTAATATCTGGCATGTTTTCGTACATCAAATAATTAGGATGTACACGAGTCACTAATACATTTTCGTAATGTGTTCTATTAAAAATGCCGAATTTTCCACGTGCAGGCAACGCAATATAATGCCTCCAAAGATAGTCGTGCTTCAGCTCAATATCTGTTGGTTTTTTAAAACTATGCGCTTCGATTCCTCTGACATTGAATTCCTTGAACACTTCTCTAATCAAACTATCCTTCCCAGCAGTATCCATACCCTGAATACACATTAATACAGCATATTTACCATGTGCATACATGGTGTTTTGTATTTCTGCCAAATCTTCACTAACAGTTCTAAGTTCTTTTTCAATTTGTTTTTTACCTGCTTGTAAATCGACAAAAGTTGAAAGGTCTTTTATATCAATTTGTGATGAGATTTTAAAATCGTCTATATTGATGCTTTTCATAATTCTTTTTATTTTATTTTGAAGCAAAAGCTTTGACATCACTTTCACTGACTTCACTTCCACCTAATATAATTAAACGTTCAACAACATTTCGTAGCTCACGTATATTTCCTGTCCAATCATAATTTTGAAGTAATTTTACAGCCTTATCTGCAAACACTTTTTTAGCTGTGCCTTGTTCACTAGAAATTTTATTTGCAAAATATTCTATAAGTAAGGGTATATCTTCCCTTCTATCATTAAGCGCAGGAACTTCAATTAAAATTACTGCTAACCTATGGTATAAATCTTCTCTAAACTTACCATCTTCAATTTCCTTTTTAAGGTTTTTGTTAGTAGCAGCCACAACTCTAACATTCACTTTAATATCCTTATCACTACCAACACGTTGAATTCGACTTTCTTGTAATGCTCGTAATACTTTAGCCTGAGCAGACAAACTCATATCACCAATCTCATCTAGGAAGATCGTACCTCCATTTGCAGCTTCAAATTTACCAGCTCTATCTTTTGCAGCAGAGGTAAATGCACCTTTTACGTGACCAAATAATTCACTTTCAATTAACTCACTTGGAATTGCAGCACAGTTAACCTCAATCATAGGCCCTTTAGAACGTTCACTTTTCTGATGTAACCAATGGGCAACAAGTTCTTTTCCCGTTCCGTTAGGACCAGTTATCAATACTCTTGCATCTGTTGGAGCCACTTTATCGATCATATCTTTAATACGCGCAATAGCTTTGCTCTCACCAATCATCTCATAGTTTTTGCTAACCTTCTTTTTTAGCATTTTGTTTTCTACTACGAGCTCTTTTCTATCTAAAGCAATGCGCACTGTATTTAAAAGGCGGTTTAAATCTGGTGGTTTTGAAATATAATCGAATGCTCCTAAACGCATAGTGTTTACAGCAGTATCTAAATCTCCATGACCAGAAATCATTACCATGGGTACCTCTGGCTTTATCTTCTTCACAGCTTCTAAAACCTCAACACCATCCATTTTTGGCATTTTAATGTCACAAAGCACTAAATCAAAATCATCTTTTTTGATTTTTTCAATTCCAACTAATCCATCTTCGGCCTCTTCGACTTGGTAGGTATCGTTTTCTTCAGAAAGTATCTTTACCAGTACTCTGCGGATTGCCGCTTCATCTTCTATTATTAATATTTTTGGCATCTGTTTTTATTTATTATGAATGTGAATATCTCGCTGAGGAAAAGGAATAGTTATATCATTTTCTCTAAATAATTTATCAATTTTAAATCTAATATCACTCTTAGGGAATGATGCTTTAAAACTATCATTTAGTGTGAAAACTAATTTAAAATTTAACGCGCTATCACCAAAATCGGTAAACAAAACCGCAGGTTCAGGTATAGGAATAATATCAGGATGTGTACTTACTGTCTGCAACAATAACTTTTTCACTAATTCTACATCACTGCCATATGCTACTCCAACTGAAACACTCTCTCGTGTTAAGGTTCCGTTCTGAGTCCAGTTATATAATGAGTTTGTTAAATATAAATGATTTGGTATGACTAAAACTTTATTATCAATTGTTACTGCCCTTGTAGTTCTTAACTTAATTTCCTCAACTCTCCCAACTTTACCATCTAATTCTATAATATCGCCAACATGAACTGATTGATCTATAAGTATAAAAACACCAGAAGATGATGTCCTGAAATAAAGTTTGTAGCGCTAATCCAACTCCTATCAATAAGGCTGCCGAAGCTGCAAAAACAGCAGTTACGTTAACACCAACTGAATGAAGGGTAATTAATAAAATAACTATATAAATCAGCCATCTAAAATAGCCATAGACTACATTAAATTTGCCTTTATCAGCTTCTGGCAAATTTCTTGTTAAAATCCTAAGCAACACTCTTAATACGACTGTCGTTAATGCTATAACGGTAATAACAATGAGAATATCTAAAATTGAAATACTAATTTTGTCACCAAAGTCTATGTGCTTATTAAAAAAAGCCATAGTGTTCTCCCAAGCACTACTTTTAGTTATTTCATCTTCGATATTTTTAAAATCTTGCCGCATCTCCTAATATTTCAACCACTTAAATAATTCTTTATATGTTGGTTTTTTACCATACATTAAAATACCTACGCGATAAATCTTTGCAGCAAACCAAACTGTAAACATAAATGTTCCGATTAATAATAATAGAGAAATTCCTTGTTGCCATAAAGGCACGCCAAAGGGAATACGCATTAACATCACCACTGGTGAAGTAAATGGAATAAAAGAAAACACCGTCGATACTGTACCATGAGGATCATCTATCACAGTAAATACACCAACATAAACAGCCAAAATTAAAGGCATAAGGATTGGCAACATAAATTGCTGAGTATCCGTTTCATTATCTACTGCTGCACCAATAGCGGCATATAAAGAACTGTATAATAGGTAACCACCAATAAAGAAAAATATAAAGGCAATGACAAGATTAGTTAACGGTAGATTACTAACTGCAGTAAATCCGTCTTCCATTATGCCTTTAAACCCTTCTGATTGCATTGCTTGGTCCATTAACTCTTGTTGTGGTGCTGAAGCTTGTGTCATATCAATACCTAAAATCACAGAAACAACAGTCATAAGCACACCACCTAAAATCACCCAAATAGCAAACTGAGTTACACCAGCTAAGGATGTTCCTATAATTTTACCCATCATAAGTTGAATGGGTTTGACGGAAGAAATAATAATTTCAATAATTCTACTTGTTTTTTCCTCAATAATGCTTCGCATAATCATATTTCCATAAATAATGATGAACATAAACAACAAGTAACCTGCAATACCACCGAAAATTAATTTTACTACATTATCTACTTTAGAACTTTTTTCACCATCAAAACTTTCTTGTATGATATCTATACTGGTTTTTGCAGCTTCAATTTGTTCGGGTGTTACACCGTCGTCTTGAAGCTTCCTATCTCTTAAACGCTTTTCAATTGTTCGTTCTAATCCCAACATGATTGATGTTGATGGGGATTCTTCTGAATAAAACTTTACGTTATCAGCAAACGCACCTATTGAATCGACCGCAGCTATATGTAACAATCCATAATCTTCTTTCTCTTTAACCAAATTAAGAGCATCGTCTAAGTTCATTCCCATTAAACTTGTATAAGTTGTATTATCTGTATTCTGAAAAACATCTTTTAAATATCCGCTTTCATCTAATACAGAAATGGTGCGTTTTTTATCATTATTTAACTGCGATAAATAAGCAACAACAGCTATTAATGCTATCATTATCAAAGGACTTAAAAATGTCATTACGATAAATGACTTATTCTTAACCTTTGTTAAATATTCTCGCTTTATGATTAGTGGTAAATGATTCATGCTTAGTTGTTTTTTACAGTTTGAATAAAAATATCGCTAGCTGAAGGAATCACTTCTACGAAATGATGTACTTCTGCTTTTGATGTTAAAAATGAAAGCAAGTCATTTGAGGATGTATCTTCATTTATTTTCACATTCAACTTAATATCGTCATTCAAATTTCTAAAGGTTGCAGGAAGAACCTCAAATGTATTTCGAATTTCAGAAAGCACCTTTTCTTTATTTGAAGATTGTAAACCCACTTCAAAAGTATTAGTTTTAAATTGCCGCTTTATATCAGTCAGTTTGCCATCTAAAATCTTATTAGATTTATGAATCAACGCAATATGATCACATAACTCCTCAACTGATTCCATGCGATGCGTAGAAAAAATTACTGTGGCACCTTCTTCTCTTAATTGTAAAATTTCATCCTTTATTAAATTAGCATTTATAGGATCGAAACCAGAGAAAGGTTCATCAAAAATTAATAGCTTTGGTTTGTGCAATACAGTGACTACAAATTGAATTTTTTGCGCCTGCCCTTTGCTTAGCTCTTGTATTTTTTTATTCCACCAATCACCAATTTCTAACTTATCGAACCAATATTTTAGTCTGCTTTTGGCCTCGGATTTACTAAGTCCTTTTAATTGTGCCAAATACAAACATTGTTCACCAACTTTCATAGACTTATACAAACCTCGTTCTTCTGGTAAATAGCCAATATCTCTAATGTGTTCTGGTCTTAAATCTTCACCATCTAATAATACAGAACCTTCATCTGGCATTGTAATTTGATTAATGATTCGGATTAAGGTTGTCTTTCCTGCTCCATTTGGCCCTAGTAAACCAAAGATGCTCCCTTGAGGTACGGCAATTGATACTTTATTTAGTGCTCTAAATTTTCCGAAATTTTTTGACACGGAATTAGCAACTAATAAATCATTCATATATAGCTAATTTTTTTTAAGTAAGGTTAGTAGGTAAATATATTAAATGTTGTAGAGTTTTATAGAATAAATTCCACACTAATTATGGATTATTTTAAAAGAAAAGACTATAAAAACAAAACCCACCCTTATGGTTAGATAAGGATGGGAAAAAATTGCTATGAAAAAGAAAAATTACCGCTAATTAGCATTAACGGTAATTCAAATATACTATTTTTTATTAAACCTAAGGGTATTTATGAAAACATATCCTTAACCTTTTCAAAAAAAGATTTATCGGTACTTTCTGGCTTCGGCTCAAAATGCTCATCTTCTTTCATACTTTCGAAAAAGTCTTTTTGCTTTTTGCTTAAGGTTTTTGGAGTCCATACATTAACATGTACTAATAAATCTCCTTTACCATAGCCATTAATGCTAGGAATACCTTTTCCTCGTAATCTCAATATTTTACCAGACTGTACACCAGCTTCTATTTTAATTCTTACTTTACCTGTAACCGTATCTATTTCCTTAGATGTTCCTAAAACAGCATCAGGTAAACTTACGTACATATCGTAATGCAAATTATCACCTTCTCGCTTTAAGGTTGGGTGATCTTCTTCAGATATAACTACCAATAAATCACCAGCAATACCATTGCTTGGCGCATCGTTTCCTTTACCTGTTACTTTTAATTGCATACCATCAACAACACCTGCTGGTATTTTTACTGAAACTTTCTCTTCAGCTACTTTTAAGCCCTGTGAATCAGCGTCTGATGGTTTCTTATCAATTGTCTGACCTGCTCCACCACAAGTTTGGCATGGTGCAGAAGTTTGCATTCTACCCAAAATAGTATTGGTAACTCTTGTCACCTGACCAGATCCGTTGCAAGTACTACACGTTTTATATGTTGTTCCTGGTGCTTGTATTTTTCGTTTTACTTTTATTTTCTTTTCAACACCATTAGCAACTTCATCTAATGTTAAAGTAACACGAATACGGAGGTTACTTCCTTTAACTACACGTTGTCTTCCACCACCACCAAAGCCAGAAGAAACCACCTCCACCTCCAAAAGCACCACCAAAGATATCACCGAACTGGCTGAAGATATCGTCCATATTCATTCCGCCTCCACCGAAGCCTCCACTGCCATCAAATGCTTGGTGACCAAATTGGTCGTAACGTGCTTTTTTATCAGCATTACTTAAAACTTCATAGGCTTCTGCAGCCTTCTTAAATTTCTCTTCAGCGTCCTTATCATCAGGATTTTTATCTGGATGATATTTTAATGCCATCTTACGATAAGCTTTTTTTATCTCTGATGCAGATGCACTTTTACTGATTCCTAATATGTCGTAATAATCTTCTTTCATTGAATAATTTATTATTCATTTCCACGAAAGTGGAAAACTTTCGTTTTAAATTTATTGTCCAATAACCACTTTAGGAAATCGAATCACTTTATCGCCTAATCTATAACCTCGCTCAACAACATCAATAATTTTTCCTTTTAAGTCATCGCTTGGTGCCGGAATTTGAGTAACCGCTTCATGATCATCCGCATTAAAAACATCTCCTTGTTTCACTTCTATCTTAGACAACCCTTTTTGTTCTAGAGTATTTATCAACTTGTTATAGATTAACAAGACGCCTTTTCTTAGTTCTTCGGCCTCTTTATCTTCTTCTATATGCATTAATGCACGTTCAAAATCATCTAAAACTGGTAGCATAGATACCATAACATCTTGACTAGCTGTCTTAAACAAATCTATACGCTCCTTAGTCGTACGCTTTTTGTAATTTTCAAATTCTGCGAACAATCGCATAAATTTATCTTTCTCAGCAGCTAATTGATCTTGTAGTTGTTCTTCTGCAGATTTTGTTTCTATTTGATGATCTTGCTCAGTTTCAGAGGTTGCTGTAGAAGTTTCCTCTACTTGAGTTTCTTCAACCTTACTATTTTTATCTTTTTTACTCATTTTGAGTTCTATTTTTAAATCTTCGATTTAGAGTTTGCAAAAGTACTGCCATTATTATTAAAATGTCAAAATGTCATTAACATTTTTTTATAATACTATAAGTTCACTTATGCTTAACTTTGCACACTTAAAACAAAAAACACTAACTATGAAAACATTATTTTTAAAAACATTAGCTTTAGTTGCATTCATTTCATTCACAAGTTGTGGTGATAAAGCTAAAGAAGCAGAAACAAAAGAAGCGGAAGCAGCAGCAGTAGCAGAAAACACGGCAGTTACTTACAGTGCAAATTTAGAAAAATCTATGATTGAATGGAAAGGCTTTAAGCCAACAGGATCTCATACAGGGACTATAGCTATTAAAGAAGGTAAGCTAAACGTAAACGACAATGCTATTGAAAGCGGAAAGTTTGCAATTGATATGAGTAGCATCGTTGTTACAGATATTCCTGCAGAGGAAGAGGGCAATGCAAAGCTAAGAGGTCATTTAACTAGTGCTGACTTTTTTGATGTAGAAACTTACCCAACGGCAAGTTTTGAAGTTACAGGTATAGAAACCGTAGAGGGTAAAACGATGTTATCTGGAAACTTAACAATGAAAGATAAAACAAATAATATTAGTTTTCCTGTTAGTACTTCTATGGATGGAGATGCTATGACTTTAACAAGTGAAACTTTTACTATTGACAGATCTAAGTGGAATGTTCAGTATGGCTCAAAGTCGTTTTTTGATAATTTAGGCGATAAGTTTATCAATGATGACATGGAACTGAAAGTGACCTTGGTGGCTAGTAAGGCTTAATAAAGTATTAATATAAGTTTATATAAAAGAGCAATTATTTTTTAATTGCTCTTTTTTTATTCTCAGAAATCAAGAGATGAAAATTATAAAACAGTTTATATAAAAATAAACTTAACAGCAGCAATCATAGCTATAAAACCTATAAATGCAATAAGCACCCAAACAGTACCTTTATAATGTTTTTTGTGAAGTGGAAGATCTTTACGGTATTGATAGGCGATAATTACAACAAAGGCTATAAAAAATAATATTCCAAAAATCAATTGACCAGTACTAAACATTAGTTTATTTTTATGCAAAAATAGCAATTAAGCGATTAATAAACTAACATACTATGCAAGATAAAATCAACGCTGTAAAAGCATTTCATACCGCTTTTAAGATAGGTCATCGTGAAACACCAAAAGCCGACTTAGGCATAGAAAAAAACATGCTTCGCTATAAATTAATGCGCGAAGAAAATGAAGAATACTTAGAAGCAGCGAATGATAATGATTTGGTTGAAGTTGCAGATGCTTTAGGAGATATGCTTTACATACTATGTGGAACCATAATAGAACATGGTATGCAGCATAAAATAGAAGAAGTCTTCGAAGAAATTCAACGTAGTAATATGAGCAAATTAGGCGAAAATGGTGAGCCAATCTACAGAGAAGATGGAAAAGTACTCAAAGGACCTAACTACTTTAAACCGCATATAAAAGAAATTTTAGATAAGTAGTTGGTCTTTCAACTAGCTAACAAAATCTAACACACTTTTATACGCCATCCAAAAAGATCACTTGATTGGTTAGTCTGTATATCTGTAACACGCTTTTTTAATAAAGCACCATAGGTGTTTTCTAAAACTGGTAATTCGTAATCTTTACCCTTAAAACCGAAACCAGAAATAGGTGAAATTACGGCTGCTGTACCTGCACCAAAAAGTTCTTTAAGACTCCCATTTTCTGATGCTTCAACAAGTTCAGCAACTTTAATTTTTCTTACTTCAGTTTTAATACCTTCCGCTTCAGCAATGGTTAGAATACTTTTTCTTGTTATACCATCTAATATTCTATCACTGGTCGGTACGGTAAGTAAGGTGTCATTAATTCTTGCAAATATATTCATCGCACCAGCCTCTTCTATATATTCGTGAGTATTATCATCTGTCCAAATAACTTGCTGATAGCCTTTTTCTTTAGCTAATTGAGTAGGGTAAAATTGACCAGCATAGTTACCACCAGCTTTTGCAAAACCAACACCACCATTTGCAGAACGCGAATAGTGTTCTTCTATAAGTACTTTTACCTTTCCTGAAAAATATGGTCCAGAAGGAGCACATGCTATGATAAACTTATAAGAATCTGCAGGTGAAGCATGAAACCCTTCACCTGTGGCGAACATAAATGGACGCACATAAAGCGCACTACCTTCTGTAGTCGGTATCCAGTCTTTTTCAATCTTTAAAAGTTCTTTAAGACCTTCCATAAAATAGGCTTCTGGTATTTCTGGCATGGCTAAACGTTTGGCAGAAATATTCATTCGCTTAATATTATCCGTTGGTCTAAATAAAAACACATTGTTTTCTGAATCTCTATAAGCCTTCATACCTTCAAAGATGGACTGTCCATAGTGAAAAATCTTTGCTGAAGGTTCTAAACTCAAAGCCTGATATGGCATAATTTTAGGTGTCTGCCATGCACCATCTTCAAAATCACACACAAACATGTGATCCGAGAAAACACGACCAAAACTTAAATTACTAAAATCAACATCATTAATTTTAGAAGTTTGGGATAATTCAACCTGAATATTGTCTAAAGTTACAGCCATAATCTTCAATTCTTTATAAAGCAAAAATACATAATCATTACCGTTAAAAAAAGGCAAAATTCCCCTAAATTACGTAAATTTGTAATTCGATAATTAATCAATTAAAAACTTATAAATAATGAAAAAATTAGTCTTATTTCTTACTCTTAGTTTAGCTTTTATAGCATGTAAGAACGAAACAAAAACTACTGAAAATAAGTTGGAAGATATAAAAGAAGACATTGCCTATGCTTCTTTTGGAATGGAAATAAATGATGCAGATGCTTTATCTTCGGACAGAATGATGGTACATTATAAAACCATGAAGGAAGGTGATACAATCAATTCTAAAATGAGAGCTAAAATTAATGAAGTTTGCTCTGCTAAAGGTTGCTGGATGACTCTGGATATGGATGGTGAAAATGAAGTTATGGTAAAGTTCAAGGATTACGGGTTTTTTATGCCATTAAATGCTGAAGGAGAAGTTGTAGTAAATGGAAAAGCTTTCGTATCTGAAGTTTCAGTGGAAGAGTTACGACACTATGCTGAAGATGCTGGTAAATCTAAAGAAGAAATTGAAGCCATCACAGAGCCTAAACGTACTTATTCTTTTGAAGCTGATGGAGTATTACTTAAACAATAAAATAACGAAAATAATTTTTTGCTCATTATTTTTATTAGTTGGCTGTAATAATGCAGTAAAAATGGAAGAGAAAGTAATCTCTAAGAAAGTTGAATACGATATGTATCAACCTTCAGAGATGGCTAATTTAATGAAAGCGATGTATGCATATAATTTGCAAATAAAAAATCAAATTACAGCAGGTGAAACAACAGTTTCAATGCCTTTAGATTTAATGCAATTGCATTCTGCAGAAATGTCGAGTGGAAAAGGTAGAACACCAGCTTGGAATAGCTTTGTCAACGTATTTATTGAGTCTCAAAATGCAGTTACGGATACGCTCTCTAACATAGAATTGAAAGAACGCTTCAATTCTGCTATAAACAATTGTCTAGGCTGCCATAAAACAGAATGTGTAGGACCAATTCCTAAAATCAAAAAATTACTGATTCAATAATTGAAACGAAAAATAATCACCACATCAGATGGTTCTAAAACTATACAAATAGAGGATTGGAACGAACAATACCATTCCATCCATGGCGCTATACAAGAAGCAAATCATGTATTTTTAAAACATGGTTTGCTTTTTTATTCTGAACTTGTTTCAGAATCTAAGCCTATTTCAATCCTAGAAATAGGTTTCGGTACAGGACTTAATGCCTTGCTAACACTTATCGAAGCCGAAAAATTAAATCTAAATATTAACTATGTTGGTGTTGAAGCTTATCCTGTAGAATTAGAAGAAATCAATCAACTCAACTATGTAGAGTTAATTTCTGAAGCGCATACTGGTATTTTTCAAACATTGCATACTTCATCTTGGGAAATACAACATAATATCACGCGGACCTTCCTATTAGAAAAACAAAAAAAATTCTTTAAAGACATAGATGCTAAAAATGAATTTAATATCATCTATTTTGATGCTTTTGGAGCTAGAGTGCAACCCGATTTATGGACAGAAGATATTTTTAAAATTATGTTTAAAGCACTCAAAGAAAATGGTGTTTTAGTTACCTATTCTGCTAAAGGAAGCGTAAGACGTGCTATGCAAGCAGTTGGTTTTACTGTAGAGCGACTTCCGGGACCACCTGGCAAGCGAGAAATGCTGAGAGCACGTAAAATACTTTCATAATATCCGACCATACACAACAGATCAAACAATTTAGAGTGACTATACATACAAATATCGCAATTAAAACCTGCTATTTTTACTTAAAACAAAACCCATTCTCATTTCAATTTACCTCATAATTCCTTAACTTGCACAGCTATTGATAATAGCAACTTAATTATGAGTTATAACGTTAATGAAAAAGGTTATTACGGTGAGTTTGGTGGAGCATATATACCAGAAATGCTCTATCCAAATGTGGAAGAATTACGACAGAATTACCTTAAAATTATGGCTGAGTCTTCGTTTCAGGAAGAGTTCAATGCCTTATTAAAAGATTACGTTGGTAGGCCTTCACCTCTTTACTTGGCCAAACGGCTTTCAGAAAAATACAATACTAAAATTTATCTAAAGCGCGAAGATTTAAATCATACAGGAGCACACAAAATCAATAATACCATTGGACAAATCCTTATGGCTAAGCGTTTAGGCAAAAACAGAATTATTGCCGAAACTGGAGCTGGTCAACATGGCGTAGCTACTGCGACAGTATGTGCTTTAATGGGAATAGAATGTATTGTTTACATGGGAGAAATTGATATTGCTCGCCAGGCACCAAATGTGGCGCGTATGAAAATGTTGGGTGCTAAAGTTGTACCTGCATTATCGGGCAGTAGAACTTTAAAAGATGCTACTAACGAAGCCATACGTGATTGGATAAATAATCCTGTTGATACGCATTATATTATCGGAAGCGTGGTTGGACCTCATCCATATCCAGATATGGTGGCTAAATTTCAGGCTGTAGTTTCTGAGGAAATTAAAAGTCAACTACTCGAAAAAGAAGGTACAGAAAACCCAGATTATTTAATCGCCTGTGTTGGTGGAGGTAGTAACGCTGCTGGTACTTATTATCACTATTTAGATAATGAAGATGTAAATATTATAGCGGTTGAAGCTGCTGGATTAGGAGTAGATTCTGGTGAAAGCGCTGCAACTTCTGTTTTGGGAAAGGAAGGTATTATTCACGGTAGTAAAACCTTATTGATGCAAACTAAAGATGGACAAATCACAGAACCATACTCTATTTCGGCAGGTTTAGACTATCCAGGTGTTGGACCGATGCATGCGAATCTTTATAAAACAGGACGTGCAGAATTCATTGCCATTACAGATGATGAAGCTATGACTTCTGGTTTAGAATTGTGCCAATTAGAAGGTATTATTCCTGCCATAGAAACGTCTCACGCTTTGGCTGTTTTTGAACACAAAAAATTTAAACCCGAAGATATCATAGTTGTAAACTTATCTGGACGTGGAGATAAGGATTTACAGAATTATATTGATTATTTCGGACTTTAGTCCGATTGCTGATCTCGATTCAGTATCTCTTAAGATCAAGAAAAAAGTTTAATAAAAAAGATATTCCGTTTTCACGGAACATAAAATGAACAGAATAAATCAAAAATTAAAAGAAGATAAAAAGCTTCTATCCATATATTTTTCAGCTGGTTATCCTAATTTAGAGGATACTGAATCAATAATTCAAAATCTTGAAAGAAGTGGTGCAGATATGATAGAAATAGGTCTGCCATTCAGTGATCCATTAGCTGATGGTCCTACCATACAAGCAAGTTCTACGCAAGCATTAAAAAATGGTATGACGAGTGATATCCTATTTGAGCAATTAAAAGATATTCGTGAGTCAGTTTCTATTCCATTAATTATTATGGGTTATTTTAATCCGATGTTACAATATGGAGTTGAAGCGTTTTGCAAAAAATGCAGAGATGTTGGTATTGATGGGCTTATTATACCAGATTTACCAGTGGATGTTTATCATTCAGAATATAAAGAAACATTTGAAAAATATGGTTTAATTAATGTTTTCCTTATTACACCGCAAACATCGGACGATCGCATTCATTATATCGATTCAGTTTCCGAAGGGTTTATTTATATGGTAAGTTCTGCAAGTACAACTGGAGCAAAAGTTGGATTTGGCAATGAGCAAACTGATTATTTTAAACGCATCGCCAATATGAAATTAAAAAATCCGCAAATAGTAGGTTTTGGTATTTCAAATAATGAAACTTTTTTACAAGCCACTGAATATTCTAAAGGAGCAATTATTGGTAGTGCTTTTATTAAACATTTAGCCACAAACGGAGTGAATGCTATTGATAAATTTGTTGATACCATATTGTGAAAGTCTTAAACGATTGGAAAATAATTATACTACTTTGTTTAATACTAGGTTTAGCACCCTTTTTCCCTGAACCACATCTTTTAGGTAAATTACGCTGGATCAGCGGAGGTGCAAAGGGAATGGTTGCTAAAGACTATTTTGATGTTGTGCTTCATGGTTTTCCTTTTGTGTTATTGATAAGATTAATCATTTTAAAAATCAAAAAGTGAGATTCTGAAACAAGTTCAGAACGACAAAACTGATTGAAAAACATGTCACTCAACATCGTCCTCATAGAACCCGAAATTCCTAATAATACAGGCAATATTGGGCGTTTGGCATTAGCTACTGGCTCTAGATTACACTTAGTAAAACCACTTGGTTTCGAAATAGATGATAAACGCCTAAAACGTGCTGGCTTAGATTATTGGCAACACTTAGAAGTCATCTATTATGATAATATAGACGATTTCTTTACTAAAAATGGCAAAGCAAAAATGGTATTTCTCTCTAGTCATGGTACAAAATCCCATTGGGATATTGACTTTAAAGAAAATATGTTCTTAATATTTGGCAAAGAATCCGTAGGATTATCTAAGCAACTCACTGAAAAATATAAAGACCGACTTTTTAAAATTCCATTATTTAATAAGCACATTAGAAGTCTTAATTTAGCTAATGCAGTCAGCATAATTGTATATGAAGGATTACGACAATTACAATAAAATTGTGCGTATTTGACCTTTTTCTCTTATATTGGGCTAAATTAACAGTAAAACCTAAATCTTAAAACAATGATAACCAAGACATTAAAAGCCGGTTTTTTTATAATCGCGATCGTTTCGTTTTCTTTTGCTGGTGCGCAAGAGGTAGTGCAAGCTGAAAAAGACACATCCAAAAAAATGTTCAAGCATCTCGATATTAATAAAGATGGAAAAATTACATTAGAAGAGTTTAAGACTAAACGTATAAAAGATCCTTCTAAAACAGCACAAGTTGAAAAACGTTTTGCTAGCATGGATAAAAATGAAGACGGACATGTAGATAAAGCTGAGTTTAAAGTTTTTTTTATGGGAATTAGTGAAGCTAAACAAAAAGTTAAGAAATCTAAAGGTTAATTATAACTTAAACCTATAAAAAAAATCCTCTAGTTGACTAGAGGATTTTTTTTTAGTTAATGGTAGTAAATCCTAAAGACTATATCAGGTTTTATTATTTATATTTACGTAAAAATTAAAAACTTGAGCCATTCAAAATTTTACAATTACATTTCTGAATATATACAAATTGCCTTAGGTATAGTACTTGCCAGCATTGGCTTAAAAGCCTTTTTATTGCCAAACGGTTTCTTAGATGGAGGTGTCACAGGAATGGCGCTTTTAGTTAAAACTCAAGTTGATATAAATATTTCCGTTTTACTGGTACTCTTCAGTATACCATTTTTAATATTAGGTTACTTTACGGTTTCAAAACGTATAGTAATAAAATCTATCATTAGCATACTCGGCTTGGCGCTTTTTATACATTTTGAAAATTTTGGAACTATAACAGAGGATAAATTATTGATTTCCATTTTTGGCGGTCTATTTTTGGGTGCAGGCATTGGAATTGCTATAAGGAATGGCTCTGTGCTAGATGGTTCTGAAATTTTGGGTGTTTATCTCAATGACAAATTTGGTTTTAGTATTGGCCAGGTGATACTGCTTTTTAATATCATTTTGTTTAGTATAACCGCTTATGTTATTTCTGTGGAAGTTGCGCTTTACTCTATTCTCACTTACATAGTCACTGCAAAAGTGACAGATCTAACTATTGAGGGCTTTGAAGATTTTATAGGTGTTACAATAGTTTCAAAAGAATATATGACAATAAAAGTTGCCATTATGAAAGAGTTAGGAGCTGGCTTAACCACATACAAAGGATCTAAAGGATTTGGAAGCCAAGGCACTCAAGAAGATTTTGATATTATACACACCATAATTAACCGTATTGACATTAAAAAAATGCATCGCATTATAGATCAAATTGACAAAAATGCATTTATAGTAGAGTTTGATGTTAACAATGTAAAAGGTGGAGTCCTTCGCCATTACTTGGATAAAAAGAAGAATAAAATACTACCCAAAATCTAGCATTAAGCGAATATCATGTAATTTAGTATCTTTGAATATGAAGCATACAAAACATAAGAACCTCTTATTAGTGGGACTCTCACTAATCTTAAGTTTAGTTGCGTTTACTAGTGCTGTAAGTCATTTACCCAGTCAAGCTGTCAAAACGGCTTTGGTAGTTAGTGATACAACTGAAGATACGCGTTTTTCAATACAATACCATAAAGCCAATACTATTACTATTGGTTCTTTTCTAAACTACACAACATTTGCTTTTATAGAATTTCAAAAAGATTATAAACTAAAACAAAGCACAGCTTTAATAAGCTATACTCACCAAACACTTGGACTTAGAGCAGTACAACTGCATACTATGCTCTACACCTGTTCTACACACCAAACTCTTTATAGCGATATCGTATCCTAGTTTTTAGATAGCCCTTACTGGCTATAACATCAATTAGTTACGAATAGCATCTCAAATTCTAGAGATGCCATATGCTATTATAAAATGAAAATTAAAAAAACCTTAAGGCTTGCTGCCTTAATATTTATGATTTTTTTGGCTTGTTTAGTACCATTTCCTTTAAAACTTGCATCTAAGGATAATTTGCCCAAAAACCTCATAGAACATGTTGATATAAAAGATGACGAAGAGGATGAAGACGTTCTCAAAGAAATCTTCTAAAAACAATGACTTATAAAATGTACGCAGGAATACGTACATAAAAGTACTTAAGCTTTTGTAAATTTATAACAGATAAAACAAACATAAATATACCGTCATCGCGAATTATTTTCGAGATATGAAAAGTTTTGCTTTTATATAACACGTTATAGACAATATGAACAAACTGCCTTGTGGAATAACTGGTTTTTGGAAAATCGGACAAAAAAATATTCCTAAAATTAACATATTATTGATTGAGCGACTAATTGAAAAATTTGAAAATAGTTCTGAATTTTGGAACGTAATACTAACTAAACAACAGCACGACAATAACTTTTATCAAATTCGAGTAAATGATAAAACTGGTTCATATCTAATTGGAATAAACTCTAGTTATCCGATGTTTTGTGGTATAAAAAATTCTTCCGATTGGACAACTGTTGAATTCTGTGATTTACCGAAAAATATAACTGATATAGTAACTGAAAATTTTAAAGAATTAAAAACTGAATTTTTAAATCAATCTCTAAACTCTGACAATCTAACCTTACTCAACAAAGTGGAATTGGAACAAATCGAATATTGGGAAACCGAAAAAATCGGAAACGTGATTTTTAATAAATATGATTAAAATACTGTTTACAACAACTTATAAAACTAATTGAAAATAAATCAACCAAGTGTCTAAAACAGCATTAAAAATTATAGCTATACTATTAGGTCTATTAGCAATTAAAATGTTCATTGGCTTATATCCTGATAAAACAGATAGAAGTATCGTAGCATTTTGTGAAGGGTTTGCTTTTGAGAAAGAGCTCAACATTTCGGAGACATTTACTACAGACTTTGAGTCTTATTATACCATAACTTACAGTTTAGCGCAGCCTAACACCTATAAACATAGAGACTCTTTGCAACCCATACATACAAACATTGAAATTTTATGCAACAACAAATCCATAGAAATTAATGAGGAACTTGGTTTTTATACTGAAACTAATGCAGAGTATGAATTAAACTTAAAATTTATTAATGCTAACTCTAAACCCAACACACTTAATATTTGCATACAAACAGATTTACCAGGACCAATCTACGAACTATACTTTGAGAGAGAATACGAGTGGGTATTTTGGATTATTAATGGTGTTATTCTATTAGCTTCTATTATCGCTGGCTATTTTGGCTTTAGGAAATAAGTCAATAGGTAATCGCTTATTTTACTAACTTTAGACATTAAGCAATCATAACAAAGATTAACATATTACCTAATATTTAATAAATGACCGAAATTGCAAATAAACTAGAGCAACTACTAAATACTGGATTTTTCTATTTATCAAAATGTTCTGAAGCAGATTTACGTAGTAAATCATCACCAGAAAAATGGTCTAAAAAAGAGGTTCTCGGGCATTTAATTGATTCTGCTATTAATAACCTGCAACGGTTTACAGAAATTCAATTTGAAGACCAACCGTATAGCTACAGAAAGTACAATCAGAATGCATTAGTAGATGCTAATGATTATAATAATGCAGAAACTAAAGATATTATTGATTTTTGGATGGCTATAAACAAGAGAATTATAAGCCTCATACAACAACAAACCGAAACAACGCTTAGCTATAAAATTCAGGTAGATGAGAATGAAGTTATAGACCTAAGGTTTTTAATGGTAGATTATGTTGATCATTTAGAACATCATCTCAATCAGATAATACAATAACAGTAACTAAACACCTAAATTATTTATATGAAACTTCAAAAAATCGTAATCACTTTATTTGTAACAGTTCTAGCTTTTCAAGTTAATTTTTCGCAAGAATTTAATATTCCAAAAAATATAAAATTAGAAGCTGCAGAAGATTATAAAAAACACGAAGCTGATGTTTTAAATTGCATTAACTGGTTAGAAAATACACCGATAGAACAAGACTCAGAAAAGAGATTATTAGCCAAGGCTTTTTTAATGCAATGGGCTACAGGAACGCCTACAATGACCATAGAAATGCAAGCATTTCAATTAGATTTAACAAAAAAGAATGCTGATTTGTTAATCACTTTTCTTGGTGGTTGGATTAAACACGTTATTGAAAACCCTGAAGATAAAGATAATATGGAGGCAGGAAATATTGCTGGCATAACTAGCATTATTAAAGTGTACTCTGCCAATAAAGGTAATGGTATAAAAAAAGACAAAAGGATTGAGAAGCTTATAAAAATGAACCCTTCTGAATTACAAGAATGGGTTGCTAAAAAATTAAAATAATGATATAGTAAATTAAACTATCGCTTCTTTCTCAGCATCTCAAGGTACATAGTTTCAACCTTAGTGCGTGCCCAAGGTGTGCGTCTTAAAAATTTTAAACTCGACTTTACCGAAGGATTACTTGTAAAACAACGAATGTTTATTTGGTAGCCCATATATTCCCAACCATAATGCGCTTCTAGCTCAGTAATAATCTGTTCTAATTTTACTCCGTGTAATGGATTGTTGGGCTGTACTGACAAACTATAAGTCCTTTACTAAATCTTTAATCTTAACCGCCTTCTCAAAATGATCTAACTGATGCGTTTCTATCCACCAAGTGGCAGCTTCCATTAATAACTCAGGATTGTCATTTTTGTTTTTAAAAAAGGCATAAAAAGAAACACCTACGCTAGTTCCTTTTTGAGAAATCTTTTTATCACAGACTTCTATGATTTTGGCTTTTAGGCTTGGTGTCATTATTTAGCGTCTATTATCGTTATTACGTCTACGGTTTTTGTTTCTATTTTTGTTTCGATTAGAATTATTAGAGTTTCCAGAATTTCTAGAATTCGAATTTCGTCTTCCTTGATTTCTATTTCTATTCTGACCTGGTTTAATTGGCTCGGTTGATGCATTTGGATCTGGCTCAAAACCTTCAACAATTTCAACCTCAATTTTCATATCAATTAATTTCTCTATACCTCTTAAGTAACTCGTTTCATCTGCACTTACCAAAGAAATAGCTTCTCCGCTCGCTCCTGCTCTACCTGTTCTACCAATTCGATGAACGTAGTCTTCGGAAATATTAGGCAACTCAAAATTAATAACGTGTGGTAGTAATGGAATGTCTAAGCCACGAGCTGCAATATCTGTAGCTACTAAAACACGGACTGAGTTGTTTTTAAATCCAGCTAGTGCCTTCGTCCTTGCGCCTTGACTTTTATTACCATGAATAGCTGCAGCTGTAATGCCAGCACTAATCATCTTTTTACAAAGCTTATTAGCACCATGTTTTGTTCTGGTAAATACTAGAACTTGTTTCCAATTTCCTTCGGAAATTAATTTAATAATTAAACCTGTCTTTTTGCCTTTGGCAACTCTGTATACTTTCTGGTCTATAATTTCAACAGCCGTGTTTTCTGGAGTCGCTTCAACCTGTACAGGATTATTAAGAATAGAATATGCCAACTTCTTTATGTCTTTAGAAAAGGTTGCCGAAAACATAAGGTTTTGCCGTTTATCTGGCATCAGTTTCATGACGCGTTCAATATCGCGTAAAAAACCCATATCTAACATGCGATCTGCTTCGTCTAAAACAAAAATTTCTACGCGTTTTAAGGACAATGCTCCTTGACTTTCTAAATCTATTAATCGACCAGGTGTGGCTACCAAAACATCAATACCTTGTCGAATCTTTGCAACTTGCGGTTTCTGATTTACTCCACCAAAAATCACAGTACTTCTTATATTTAAGAACTCACTATACTCTTTTACATTGGCATAAACCTGCGCTGCTAACTCTCTAGTCGGTGTTAATATTAGTGCTCGTATTGGTCTATATTTCTGCTTGGGATTTTCTGATAATAAATGTAATAAAGGCAAAGTAAAACCTGCAGTTTTTCCTGTACCTGTTTGCGCTGATGCCAAAACATCTTTTCCGTCTAAAACTGGTGGAATAGCTTTGGCTTGTATTGGAGAAGGTGTTTCGTATCCCTTTTTACTAATTGCGCGCAGTAAAGGCTCAGATAAGCCTAATGATTTGAATGACATATATAAAGTTTATGAAGCAAACTCTATGTATTTAGGTTACTCCTTTAATTGGGCGCGAAGGTACAGTTTATTTATTCTACAAATTGTATTTCCTTGACTTTGTGAAAATTTTTAGGTAGCTTCGTTTAACAACTGATATAAGTCATTGAAACAGATTCATATCACTAAGTTGGCATCCATTGAATTAAACAATTATGAATAACAAATACACAATTTCTATCATCTTATTATTTATAACATTCTTAAACTCATTAGCCCAAAATATACCAAATGATACTATAATTAAAAAAGACGGAACTAAAATCATCGATAATTTTCAGACAATAACGGTCTACAAAGGTCATTTAATAACTAGTACTTACGAGTTAAGTTCAGAACGAATAGAGAAGGTTAGTGAAAAAGAATTAAAAAAAATAGCTATACCTATAAATGAAATAGATAGGCTAATAAGTAACTACAAGTATCAAAAAAAGCGTAAATTTCTGAATGAAAATGACATTATTTGGAATTCAGAAACAAACAATCATAAAAGAAAAGTATGGGTTCTTGAGCGCTCGGAGACAAAAACAGTAGTTTTACCTGATGGGAAAATCAAATTTTTATATCCTTTGGTCGAAGGAAGTTGTTGTTTATATTTCGAATCGTTTCCTGTAATTGATCTTAATGGAAATATAATTAGAATCGATATTAATTATTATGTTCAAAGGGAAGGCGAGTACAAGAGTACTTTATTAAAAGGTGGTCCTAAAGAGTTTTTCAGTAATGATCTCGGGGAATTCATTAAAACAAAAAAAATCAGCTATTTCGATAACTGCCCTAAAGCAAAAAAAATAATTATATCACAAAAAAAGATTTCTAAGAAGGAAATTATAGAGCTTGTCAAATTATACAATGAGCATTGTGATGGGAAAAAGTCTGACAAATAGAAAAACGTATGCCAACAACATGCATAGTTAATTGCTTTGGCAAGTGCCTACTTGGAAAATTCCTTCGGAATTTTCTCGCGTTCGTTTTTGTTTACTAAATTAGTTGCTTAAACACGCAACTAACCATACACAAAACCGTTAATCGAATCATCTCAAAAAAACTCAGAATACTGTAGTACTCTAAAATCAAACGTATTAAAATTTGGGTTTTCAGCTTTTAATTGCCTATAGCGTGGTAATATGCTTATTGAAATATTGGCAGCTCCAGAACATGAAGTTAAGGAAACGGTTTTTATAGTTCTAAAAGAGCTCTCGACTAAGCTCGACCCAACAGGAAGTTGAAATTGATGTATTCGTGGTACTTCATTATTAACCAATTCCAGTTTTAGGTTGTAGACTTTTAAATGTCTTCTAAAAAAGTATTCTGGTCCGTTTTTACTATTCCCACCAGTAAATAAAATCGTTTCTATATTTGGATATTCTTTTAAAAAGCCAACAACATTTCTAAGTTTAATATTTTGCATTCCTAAATCTGAAGCATCTACTTTTTCACGCTCAGCACTTTCTACAATATCACAAACACCGATTTTATGTTCTATCAAATATTGTTTACGTTGATCTATAGCTTCTTGCGAATTATCAAATCTTAAATTGAAATTATGAATTTTATCTATAAATAACCACAGTGAATTGTAATAACTGCCATAACAGAAATCAACATCTTTTTCTAATAATTCTCCTGTTGAGAATCTGGGTGGTGGCAAAGTACCCACAATTAGTTTTTTTGTGTCTTTTCTAATGAAAGGTTTATAAGGATGGCTGTGAAAAAACATTTAGTAATTGATATAATTTTGCAATTAAAACACCCCTAAAGTCCCCTCAAGGGGACAATCCTAAGAAGTAACTTGAAAACAATTGTCCCCTTGAGGGGACTTTAGGGGTGTAAAACTATGTTACAATGATTTCAACAAACGCTCAACTTCAATAATGGTGTTTCTATAGATACGTCTGTTGGGTTTCGTCATATGCCGAGACTCATCAGAAATTTCTATTAGTAATTCTTTACCTTCTGAAACTCTATTATTTTCTAAGTAGAATTTTGCTAGTTCTAGGCGTTCGTCATAATTAGAATAAGGTCTGTCAATTTGCTTTAATTGTTCTTCGGCCTGTTCTACTTTTCCCAACTCTTTTAACGCTAAACCATAACAAAATTGTTGTTTAGAGCCTTTAAATTCAGACTTGTTTTCAATTTTTTCAGCGTGTTCTATAACACCAACATAATCTTGAATCTGAAAATAACATAAGACTAATCGTTGCCTTGCATATAAGTCATTCTGATCTATATCTTTTAAAGTGCACTTGTAATTAACTATAGCATTTGGCATATCACCATTATCAACATAGGCATCTGCTAATTCAATTCTGTTTGAATATGAATCGGAGAATTCTAATTTCTTTTCTAAGTCTCTTATCTTTTTAGTAGGATTTATAATATGTGTTATTTCATTCTGAATTTTCTCAGCATTACGTTTATTATAAATATTGATAATAAAATAGATTATTGGACCAAGAATAGGAATAAAAAACACCACAAAATACCAGTAATAGGGCTTTTTATTTTTATAAATATGATACAGACAATAGCCTTGGATAGCGATAATTAAGTAATATCGAAACATGTATGATTGGTTAAATCTTTAAAGATAATAACTACCTTGTAAAAACCAACTCATTCTCGGAAGACAATTCGTCGCTAAACCCATAATTTTCGTAATTAAAACCTTTTAGGTCATCGATTGTCTTGGCATCTGTATCTATAATATAACGTGTCATTAAACCACGTGCTAACTTCGCAAAAATGGCAACAATTTTATATTGTCCGTTTTTAAACTCTTTAAATGCTACATTAACTGCAGGCACTTTTAAAGCTTTTGTATCTATGGCCTTAAAATATTCGTTACTAGCTAAGTTTAAGAAGAGTTCGTCATCTTCTAACTCATCGTTTAAGGCCTGAGTGACTTTCTTTCTCCAGAACTCATAAAGGTTTTTATTCTTACCAACTGGCATTTTAGTTCCCATTTCCAAACGATATGGCTGTACTAAATCTAATGGTTTTAATAAACCATATAATCCCGAAATAACACGAACTGTATCTTCAACCTTATCAAGTTTCTTGATATCTATTGAATAGGCGTCTAATCCACGATATACATCTCCACTAAACGCATAGATAGCTGGGCGAGCATTATCTTTTGTAAACGGTAACTCCCAATCTTGGTTACGTTCATAATTTAACTGTCCTAAATTATCTGAAATATGCATCAACTTAGATAAACTCTTTGCTGATTTTTTCTTCAATAATTTATTTAAGCGTTCAGCTTCTGCCAAGAAACAACCCTCTGTAGTTTTGGTTGTTGGTAACTTAGTTTCAAAATCTAAAGATTTAGCTGGTGATAATACAAGTTTCATAGTTCAATTTTATTTAAACTCAAAGTTACGAACTACAGAGAATATCTGAAACGTGGTTTAACAAAAAATATGAATAGTACTATAAATTATCTTGATGCTTAGAATAACTTCTCCACTTCTCAATACATTGTGCAATATCTTCTGGAATTTCAGATTCAAATTTTAAGAATTCTCCCGTAGTAGGATGCTGAAAACCTAAAGTTTTAGCATGCAAAGCTTGTCTAGGTAAAATTTTGAAGCAATTCTCTACAAACTGTTTATATTTTGAAAATGTAGTACCTTTTAAAATACGTTCTCCTCCATAACGTGCATCATTAAATAAAGTATGACCAATATGTTTCATATGCACGCGAATTTGATGCGTACGTCCAGTTTCGAGCTTACAACTCACTAAAGTCACATAACCC
Organism: Winogradskyella sp. R77965; assembly: GCF_044594915.1. Lineage (GTDB taxonomy): Bacteria > Bacteroidota > Bacteroidia > Flavobacteriales > Flavobacteriaceae > Winogradskyella. The sequence continues at coordinate 1,611,188 of NZ_CP138990.1, forward strand.
AATCGCTCAATAACTTTATAATGCGTTATGGCTGGCTTTCCTTTATCAGCTTCATCATCTAAATACACTGTGTTTTGTAATCTATTTTTTGGATGGCGACCTATATGACCTTCAATGGTACCTTCATCTTCATCCATATTTCCCCAAACCAAGGCAACATATTCGCGCTCACTCGTTTTTTTAGCAAATTGATTAGAGAGATGTGCCATAGCTTGTTCCGTTTTAGCAACTACTAGTAACCCACTTGTATCTTTATCAATACGATGTACCAAACCTGGCCTATCACTTGAGTTGTTTGGCAGATTTTCAAAATGAAAAATAAGTGCATTAATTAAGGTTCCAGAATAATTACCATGACCAGGATGCACCACCATACCTGCTGGTTTATTCACTACCAATAAATCATTATCTTCATAAACGATATTTATTGGAATATCTTCGGCAATCAATAAATGTTCGTGAGGAGGATGCTCGAACTTTACAGTTATAACATCATTAGGTTTTACCTTATAATTAGATTTTACAGGCACGTCATTTACGAAAATACTGCCGTCTTTTGCGGCTGCCTGAATCTTATTACGTGTGGCGTTTTCAATAAAATTCATTAAATATTTATCAATACGAAGTGGTTGCTGACCTTTATCTACTCTAAAAGCATGATGTTCGTAAAGCTCATCTTCGTCTTGGGAAATGTCTGGAATATTGGGCATGAATTATTTATAATTTACCATTACCCATTACTAAATCGATTTTAGACGTTAAGGGTAGTAAGACACCTGGTTTGATTGACTTGCCATTATGAGACATGCCCATTACCCCTTCTCCAATGGCATCCTTATAGGTAATTTTTCCAATTTCAAACTCCAAAGCCTCTAATTGCGGCTTGGCTTGTCTAAAGGTACGCTTAAGAATGTTTGGCACCTCCACTTTTCTGTAACCAGAAGGGTTTAAGATTAAATAAATCTTTCTATTTTCTTTTACTTGCGATCCTGCAACTGGGTTTTGTTCTATGACCGAATATTTTGGATAATTAGGATTGAAATTAGCAGAATCTTGAATTTTCATTGTCAAATCATTATCCTTTAATTCTATCTTAACAGTTTCTATAGATTTTCCTTTAAGATCCGGAACAACCACAAATTCACCATGATTAGTCGTAATATTTAACCATTTTAGCATAATAAAACATAATACTACAACGGCAACAATTGCTAAAGCCAATTGTTTAAAAAAGACTTTACTGGTAAGAAACTTTACAATACTCATAAGCTAAATAATTGTTGACAAAACTAAGAAATTATAACGTTATAATAACGTTGAATACCTAAAATACGTATGGATGATGGATTTAGATTATTAAAATAAATGATACATTTACATCACAATACATAGTTTAAAATATCTTTTGCTTGAAACATTGCATAGATACTGAAATAAGTTCAGCATAAATGAAAAAAAATATTGCAATTATTATGGGAGGTTATTCTAGCGAGTATAAAATTTCCCTCAAAAGCGGTAACGTTGTATATGAAACTTTAAATAAAGAAAAATATAACGCATATCGTATTCATATTTTTAAAGACAAATGGGTTTTTGTTAATGATCTAAATGAAGAATTCAATGTAGACAAAAATGATTTTTCGGTATTAGTTAACGAGACAAGAATCGCTTTTGATTGTGTCTTTAATGCCATACATGGTTCGCCTGGTGAAGATGGCATTATGCAAGGCTATTTTGAATTATTAGGAATACCACAAACAAGCTGCAGCATGTACCAAGCTGCACTTACGTTTAATAAGCGCGATTTATTAGCAACTTTAAAACCTTATGGAATTAAAACGGCAGAAAGCTATTACCTGAATTTTGGTGATGCTATTGATGAAAATGCTATCGTAGCTAAAGTGGGTTTACCGTGTTTTGTAAAAGCAAATAAAGCTGGTAGTAGTTTTGGCATCTCTAAAGTGTATAAAAAAGAAAAATTACAAGAAGCTATTGACAAGTCATTTAAAGAAGATAATGAAATAATTATAGAGCAATTTTTAGATGGTGTTGAAGTTTCTGTTGGTGTCTTTTCTTATAAAGGTGAAACCAAAGTACTCCCAATTACTGAAATAGTATCAGAAAATGATTTTTTCGATTACAAAGCGAAATATGAAGGACAAGCGCAAGAAATTACTCCTGCTCGTATTTCCGAAGATTATAAACTGAAAACTGAAAAACTAGCCAAGAAAATCTACGATATTCTAAAAATGAAAGGATTTTCTCGGAGTGAATTTATTTTTAAAAATGATGAGCCCTATTTATTAGAAGTGAATACTGTCCCTGGCTTAACAAAAGCGAGTATTTTGCCAAAACAGTGTGCTGCTGCTGGTATTAGTTTGGTGGATTTGTTTGGTAATGCAATAGAAGAAGCCTTAAAAGATTAACGATTTAAGATTGACGATTTTTGAATTACGCACTCAACTCATTAATTCTTACCTTTGTTATAGAGTTTAATAAAAAAGATTCTTGCTTTCGCAGGAAATATATATGAGAAGAGCACTATTTCCAGGTTCATTTGATCCTATTACTTTAGGACACTACGATATTATAAAACGTGGTATTAAACTTTTTGATGAAGTTGTTGTTGCCATCGGTGTTAATGCAGAAAAAAAATATATGTTTTCCTTAGAAGAAAGGAAGTCATTTATAGAAGAAGCTTTTAAAAATCACCCAAAAGTAAAAGTTGTAACCTATGAAGGTTTGACCATAGATTTTTGCGAAGAAATAGAAGCCCAATTTATATTAAGAGGCCTACGAAATCCTGCTGATTTTGAATTCGAAAAAGCCATTGCACACACCAATAGAAGATTATCTAAAATTGAAACCGTTTTCTTATTAACTGCTGCCAAAACGTCTTTTATATCTTCGTCTATTGTACGCGATGTTATAAGAAACAATGGTGATTATACTGTATTAGTACCAGACAGCGTTGTTGTTAAATAATATTCTTTCATTTTACTTTTCTTTATCTTGTTATTTTATCCTCAATGAAAGTCTTTTCATGCTTTTATTGTAACAAAGTGTTGAATTTTACTACATATATTTTACACGTTACTGTTAACTTATGAACCATCCATTTACATATATGCTTTTTAAATTGAAGTTAGTTCAGCCTTCAAAAGACACGATTTTAGATTGGATGAATTCTGGTGCTATTTATAAATTAGAATATGCACTTAAGCATGGTAACTATAATACACGTCAATTTGCAGCTGAAGCCTTAGAGCATGTTGGCAGACCTTCATCCATCCCAACACTACTCCATGCAATGAATGATAAAATTCAGAATGTATCTATTGCTGCTTTAAATGCATTGGAAGCATTAGGATGTAATGATGATTTGGTTATATCTATTACCAGAAAGCGATTTAATTGGGTTAAAGAAATAAGAGATAAAGAAGAGCAGCGTAATATAAAGAAAGATAAAAAACATAACATTTATCGTTGGAAACGAGCTAGCAAACAATCCTTTGATCGTGTTAAAGAACAGCTTAAAAAGCCAATGCGCTAATCAAAATTAAAATGTGGATATTTTTCACACAGGTCTTTTATACGAGATTGAAGTTTGGTTATAAACTTTTGATGTGCTTCTGATTTTGTATTAAAAGGCTTGTGTTTTAAACCTTTTTGAACCGTATCGACGTCTTGCATAGTAGATTCAATTTCATCAGAAATCCAGACGTGTTTAAATTTCTCCCAGATATAATCTATTGCAACAGCATTGGGATGAATCATATCCTCATCGTAGAAACGATAATCACGCAATTCATCCATCATAATCTCATACGACGGAAAATAATAGTGGTGCCATCTAGGCTCAATAACATTATGAATTGCCGAGATTAGGTGCGATTTACTTAGCGTGTTTTCTACAAAACCATCTTTGATGTGACGCACAGGAGATACTGTAAATAAGAAATTTACTTTGGGATTAATACTTCTTACTAAACTAATTATAGCTTCAAGTGATTCTGTAATCTGATCAACTGAAAGTAACTCTTTTAAAAACTGTTTTTGAGGTAATTTATGGCAATTAGCAACAATTTTATCTGAAGTAATATCTCTATAAACCCAACTAGTACCTAAGGTAATGATGATATATGTTGATTCGTTGATTCGCTGATTTGTTAATTCGATTTGTTCATTCAAACGCTTCAACAAATTATCTTTGGAAGCACTGTTCAATTTTGAATGTGCATCTAAGCAACACCACTGTTCATTAACAAAATGCACATCGTTTTCCGTATAATAGTCTTTGTTTATTGCTCTAGTTATAAGATTTTCAATAGCTAGAGGGTGAAATAAAATACCAAAAGGATTTACTTTAGATTGAAATTTATAGTAATCAAACTTACTACCTATGTTTTCAGAAAAACATGAGCCTAACAACAATACTTTAGAGTTATAATCTATTTGATTATGTGGTTGTTTCCCTAGTGGTATTTGAGTTTGAAGTTTCATATTAGATTCCGCATCAAGTGCGTCATAACAAACTTAAATGTAATTTTTTGCAGCCTTCAAAGCCTCTTCAATTCCTGAAGGTTTTTTTCCACCTGCAGTAGCAAAGAACGGTTGACCTCCACCTCCACCTTGGATATGCTTTCCAAGTTCTCTTACAATAGTGCCAGCATTTAAGTCTTTACTTGCAACCAACTCTTTTGAGATATAACATGTGAGAATTGCTTTTCCGTTATTTTCAGCACCAAATAACAAGAACAGGTTACTAAACTGACTTCCTAATTCGAAACATACATCTTTAATACCAGACCCATCTAAATCTATTTTTTTAGCTAAGAATTGAATTCCATTAATTTCAGTTAACTCATTTTTAAGTTCACCTTTAATATTCTTAGCTTTATCTTTTAGTAAGTTCTCTATCTGCTTCTTCAAATCTGCATTCTCATCTTGAAGGTTTTGTAGAGCTTTTACTGGTTCTTTTGCATTGTTAAGTAAATCTTTCATTTCAAAATACGCTCTGTTATTTTCAAAATAAAAATCTTTTACTGCATCATTAGTAATGGCTTCAATTCTCCTAATACCTGAAGCAACAGCACTCTCTGAAGTAATTTTAAAATGCCAAATATCTCCGGTATTTTTTACATGGGTCCCTCCACAAAGCTCTATAGACTGACCAAATCGAATGGTACGAACATTATCACCATATTTTTCACCAAAAAGGGACATAGCTCCATCTGCAATAGCCTCTTCTTTTGCTACACTTCTATTTTCTTCTAAAGGCAATTTACCTTCGATACGTGAGTTGACAAAATTTTCAACATCTCGCAGTTCTTCTAATGTAAGTTTAGAAAAATGTGAAAAATCAAAACGCAAATATTTTGAGTGTACTGCTGAACCTTTTTGTTCTACATGAGTTCCTAAAACTTCGCGTAAAGCTTGATGTAATAGATGCGTTGCTGTATGATTACATTCAGTTCTATAGCGCTGTTTAGCATCAACTACGGCTTTTAAAACCTCATCTTTATGCTTTGGTAAATTTTTAGCAAAATGAATAATTAGGTTGTTCTCTTTCTTTGTGTCTACGATATAAACTGTATCACCATGTTCATCTTGCAAGTAACCTTTATCACCAACTTGTCCTCCACCTTCTGGATAAAATGGCGTAACATTAAAAACTAACTGATACATTTCTCCATCCTTCTTAGAAGTCACTTTTCTGTATCGTGTAATCTTTACATGAGCCTCTAAAGTATCGTAACCAATAAATTCTTCGACTTCATCATGATGTAAAATTGTCCAATCATCAGATTTTAATTCCGATGCCTCACGACCACGATCCTGCTGTTGTTTAAGCGAATTATTAAACTCTGTGGCATTATAAGTAAATCCGTTTTCACGAAGAATAAGGTCTGTTAAGTCTTCAGGAAAACCATATGTATCTTTGAGTTCAAATACTTTAGCACCTGAAATCTCTTTTGATTTAGAGTTTTTCATAATTCCATCTAAAAGTACAAGGCCTTGCTCTAAGGTTCTTAAAAATGAGCTTTCTTCTTCTTTTATAACATTTTCAATTAATTGTTTTTGAGTCTTCAATTCAGGAAATGCCTTACCCATTTTCTTACTCAAAACATCAACTAAACGATATACAAATGGCTCTTTTTTGTCTAAAAATGTAAATCCGTATCGTACAGCACGACGTAGAATTCTGCGAATTACATAGCCTGCTCCATTATTACTTGGCAATTGACCATCTGCAATAGAAAACGCAACTGCTCTAACGTGGTCAGAAATTACGCGTATAGCAACATCAACTTTTTCATCCTTGCCATAATCCTTATTAGCTATGGTTTCAATTTCGCGTATAATTGGTGTAAATACATCTGTATCATAGTTAGATTGTACGTCTTGTAATACCATACAAAGACGTTCAAAACCCATTCCAGTATCGATATGCTTATTAGGTAAAGTTTCTAGTGATTTATTTGCTTTACGATTATATTGCATGAATACGAGATTCCAGATTTCTACAACCTGAGGATGATCCATATTAACTAAAGATTTACCATCGACTTTAGCTTTTTCTTGAGCCGAACGAATATCTACATGGATTTCGCTACATGGTCCACAAGGACCTTGGTCTCCCATTTCCCAAAAATTGTCCTTTTTATTTCCTTTTAAAATTCTATCCTCAGAAATATATTGCTTCCAGATATCATATGCCTCTGTATCCATTTTCAAATTATCTGCATCATCGCTACCTTCAAAAACAGTTACATAAAGTATGTCCTTATCTATTCCATAAACATCGGTTAACAATTCCCAAGCCCAAGCAATGGCTTCCTTTTTAAAGTAATCACCAAAACTCCAGTTGCCCAACATTTCAAACAATGTGTGGTGGTAAGTATCATAACCCACTTCCTCTAAATCATTATGCTTACCTGAAACACGTAAACATTTCTGCGAGTCTGCAATTCTATTTTTCTTAGGCTCAGCATTTCCTAAAAAGTACTCTTTAAAAGGCGCCATACCAGAGTTGACAAACATTAATGTAGGATCGTCTTTTAAAACCATAGGAGCTGATGGTACAATAAGATGTTTTTTATCTTCAAAGAAGTTTAAAAATTTAGCGCGAATATCTTGAGACTTCATATACTGAAATTATAGCTTGTTCCGTTTTAATTACCACAATTGCAAAACAATCTTTATATTTGAAAGTTATACAATTAATTTGAGCATGCCAAGTGCTTATTAGCTGCAAAAATAGTATAAATTAAAACATGGCTAAGGTAAAATATTATTATGATTCTGAAACACTTTCTTACCGTAAGATAAAGCGTAAGAAATCAACAACATTTAAATATGCAATCATATTTTTAACTGCTGCTGCATTGTTTGGTTTTTTGTGTTTTTTCATTGCAAGCCAATATATTGAATCTCCCAAAGAGCGTCAAATGGCTCGTGAGTTACAAAATATAGAATTGCAATATGAGCTCATAAACAAACGAATGGATGATGCTATAGCTGCGCTAGAAAATGTTGAAGAGCGCGACAATGCAATTTATAGACTTTATTTTGAAGCTAACCCAATCCCAGAAGAGCAAAGACGTGCTGGTTTTGGTGGCATTAATCGTTATAAAAAATATGAAGGTTTTGATAATTCTCAATTAATTGCAGAAACTAATAAGCGTATTGATATTTTAGAAAAAGCTATTGTTGTACAATCTCGATCTTTAGATGAGATTGCAAAACTAGCAGAAGACAAAGAGAAATTTCTCGAGGCGATACCAGCTATACAGCCTATAAATAATATGAATTTAACACGAATGGCGTCGGGATATGGCTACAGAACCGATCCATTTACTAAAGTTAGAAAGTTTCATTTTGGTATGGATTTTACCGCACCACGTGGAACTCCAATTTATGCATCTGGTGATGGTGTGATAAAACGTGCTGATAACTCTTCTACTGGTTATGGAAACCACATTCGTATAGACCATGGCTATGGATACATTTCACTTTATGCACATTTATACAAGTATAATGTAAAAGTTAACCAACGTGTAAAACGTGGAGATTTAATAGGTTTTGTTGGCAGTACAGGACGTTCTGAAGCACCTCATTTGCATTACGAGATTTTCAAAGATGGTGAACGTATTAATCCTATTAATTTTTATTACGGAAATTTATCAGCAGAAGAGTATGATAAACTACTGAAAAAAGCGTCATTAGAAAACCAATCCCTCGATTAAGATGCATATAGAATTACCGGAAAAACGCTATTATGGTATTGGTGAAGTAGCCAAAGCATTCAACGTAAATGCATCTTTAATTCGTTTTTGGGAAAAGGAATTCGATGTGATAAAGCCTAAAAAAAATGCCAAAGGCAATCGTAAATTTACTCCTGAAGACATCAAAAACCTAAAGTTTATTTATCACCTTGTTAAAGAACGTGGCTTTACGCTTGAAGGAGCAAAGACACATTTAAAGGAAGAAAAGAAAAAGTCTTTAGAAAAATTTGAAATCATAGAAAAACTTGAAGATATTAAAGCTCAACTTGTTAAAATAAAAACTCAACTTTAAACCAGCGTCATGAAAAAATGGATTATACCAATAGTAATTATTGTATTACTTGTTATTTGGGGAATGAATGTAAACAACAATGTGGTAAACTTAGAAGAAACAGTTACTGAATCATGGGCAAATGTTGAAAGCAGCTATCAGCGAAGAAGTGACCTTATAGGCAATTTAGTAAAAACAGTACAAGGTGCTGCTGATTTTGAAAAGTCAACTTTAACTGAAGTTATTGAAGCCAGAGCTAAAGCCACCTCTACAACTATTGATGCGAGTAATTTAACTGCGGAAAACATGGCTCAATTTCAGCAAGCTCAAAGTGGACTTTCTGGTGCACTATCAAAATTATTAGTTTCGGTAGAACGTTACCCTGAATTAAAAGCCAATCAAAATTTTATAGAACTACAAAGCCAATTAGAAGGTACCGAAAATAGAATTAACGTTGCTCGTGACCGCTTCAATGAAAACGTGAAAATCTATAATAGTAACATCAGACAATTTCCAAGAAATTTAATACTAGGAATTTTAGGGTTTGATACCAAAGCTTACTACCAAGCGGATGCAGGAAGCGAAAATGCTCCAGATGTAAATTTCGATTTTAAATAAAATTTACCATGCCATATATTGAAGATTTCCTAACTACAAAGCAAGAAGAGGAAATCGTTGAAGCAATTCGTATTGCCGAGTGCGATACCTCTGGCGAAATCCGTGTACATATTGAACAAAGTTGTGATATAGATGTTTTCGAGCGTGCGCAAGACGTTTTTCATATTCTTAAAATGGATAACACCAAGCAACTAAATGGTGTATTATTATATGTGGCTGTTGATAATAAATCCTTTGTTATTATTGGTGATCATGGTATTAACAATGCGGTTAATACTGATTTTTGGAATTCCACACGAGATAAAATTGCCATTCAATTTAAATCTAGTAATTTTAAACAAGGCATAATAGATGGCGTAACTGAAGCTGGTAAAGTACTATCTAAATATTTCCCCTGGGAGCATGGTGATAGAGATGAACTAGATAATACAATATCAAAGGGCTAATGCAACAAATAAAGCATTTTATTTTTAAGTTAATCTTCTTGCTTTGTTTTGGAAGCACATTTGTTGTTTTTGCACAATACAATATTCCGCCAATACCAGAATTTCCGACAAGTATTTATGATGAAATTGGTTTATTAACCCCTTCTCAAAAAAATAGTTTAGAACAAAAATTAATTCGTTATTCTGATACCACTTCAACACAAATTGTTATTGCTACTATTAGCTCTACTAAAGGAGAATACATTAACTATTTAGGAACACAATGGGCAGAAAAATGGGGAATTGGAGATGCAGAGAAAGATAATGGTATTTTTATTCTTCTTGCAAAAGATGATCGTAAAATAGGCATCAATACTGGTAAAGGCGTAGAACACTTGCTCACTGATGCCATGAGTAAACGAATTATTGAGCGAGACATTATTCCTTATTTTAAACAAAATGATTATTACGGAGGACTCAATAGAGCCACAGACGCTATTTTCGAAGTCATGAATGGTGAATACCAAGGCACAAGAGAAAATGATGTCCGCTTTCCGTTTGAGATTTTTATTTTCCTATTCATAATATTTGTCATTTTTATCATTGCTATTTCTAAAAGTCGCGGTGGTGGAAGAGGTGGTAATAGAGGTAATCGCAATAATGACGATGCAAGAAGTATTCTTGAAGCCATAATTCTAAGTAATATGGGTCGTGGAAGCTATTCTAGAAGATCATCTTCTGGCGGTGGTTTTGGCGGAGGTTTTGGTGGTAGCTCTTCTAGCGGAGGCGGATTTGGTGGTGGCTTTGGAGGGGGAAGTTTTGGTGGCGGAGGTGCTTCTGGTGGCTGGTAATATTAAGGTTCCCTATACTTTTAAGGTAAACATCTCTTAATCAAAAAAGAAAAAATCACCTTCTTTTGTTTCCCCTTTAGAGCCTAAACTGTTAAACTTATAACTGAAGCTTAGCATAAAATACTGTCTTAAAACTGTGCTCTGTGAATCTTCTATATAATCTTGTGTAGCAATACGTCTGGCATTTGTATTTTGATTTAATAAATCATAGACCTTTAATGTTAGTAAACCTTTATCTTTTAGCACAGAATATGCCAATGTAGAATTCCAGAACCATGCACTCTTCTGAAAACCATCTGCGACATTAGGATTATAATTAAAACTGATGTCATTTCTCCATTCTAACTTTTCAGGTAAAAATGTAGCAGTTCTAAGTCCGGCAGAATGCGTAGTAAAATTTCTATCCTCAAAAGCACCAATATCAAAGGCATTATTAGTAAAATTTAAACGATAATATGGTTTAAAATCAATGACTTTATTCCATAGAAATTCCAATCCAAGATTTGGCGATATTGTAGAAATTTGACTAGAATATTGTACATCATTATTAAAGTTGATTCTATTATTATAGTTATATCGCGCTCCAATCCTAAATTTAAAAGTGCGTAAAGTATCTATTTTAAAATCTTTACTGTAATTTGTTGACACACCATAAGAATAATTACCATCTACGTTGTCGTAAGTAGTGACTCTTTTTAAGGTTTCCGGATCTACAACAGTTTTTGCAATCACCTGATCATTAGAAATATTACCATTAAAATTAGCATAAAACCCTGTCCGTTTTTGCCAATCAAATCCACTATAACCTCCATAAAACCTATGTCTATTAGTTGGAGATAAGTTAGGGTTACCAACAACAATATTAAGTGGATTAGACACATCCTCAAACGCTTGTAATTGTCTTATACCTGGTGGACTATTAGTTAATCTATAACCCAAATAGACATTTGCCTTTGGACTGAATCGGTAATTAAAATTATATCTTGCCTGAATGTTTTTAAAAGTACGCTCTACATTAAATTGTGGTCTTAGTAAATCTTTGTTATTTAAGGTTCTGATATTGTACCCAAGTCTTAGCCAAGTTGACCATTTATCACCTCTGTACGTTAAACCAACTTCAGGAATAGACTGTGTATCTGCGTATTCAAAATCTGTACTTAACTCTGTATTAAAATCAGTAAAATCCTGATTTGAATCATTAAAATCGAATGTGCTCTGCCTATTTTTAGATTTGTCTAAATCATAGCTATACCTAATGTCTGTAAAGAACTTTTTTGCTATTATAGGGTAGCGATACCTTAGCTCTGTTGACACTCCGTAGCTGTTATTTTCGCCATCAGTAAACTGGTTTCTAATTATGGTCTCAGGATTATTACCAAAGATTTCGGTATCAGAATTAATAAAATCATCACTCTCTTGTTGGTTGACACTATTTTCTAATAGTAACCTTACAAATGCACCTCGACTCCCAAAGCGTTTAGTAGCAGTTATTTCGTTATTAAATTCTCTTGCAAAACTCTCTACGTTTGAGTTTACAAGTGATTGGTTGGTTAAAACAAGGGCTTCATCCAAGGTTTCATCTTCGCTCGTAAATAAAGTCCTATTCTGAGAATAACTAAAGGATGGCTCTATATTAATCTGAAAAGTGGAGTCTGTTTCAATTTCAAAATCTAAGTTAAAGTTATGACTTTCAGTATCATTTTCTGATTGTGAATTAGAATTACTGAAGAAACGAGAGTCAGCTAAAATAGTTTCTCGTTCTGATGAAGACTCGTTTTCCGAACTACTTGAGGCATAAAAATAATCACTACTTATTTCTGTGTTCTCTCCAATAACATCAGCATAATTTACACCTCCATTTTGGGAGGTTGTAATCCCTTGACCACCACCAAAAGATCTGCCCCCAATTGCAAAAGAACCATTACCGCTAAAACTAATACCTCCTCCTCTTCCAAACATTTTAGAAATCTCACCAAAACTAAATCCTGGTGAATTGGTATTATTCCCTCCCGTAAGTACACTAATCCGCCTATCGTTATCAAAGAAATTTATCATTCCAGCAAATTCATAACGATCATCAGTACCTGCACCTGCAGCAACTCTTCCAAAAACACCTTTATTATTTTCTTCTTTTATAGTAAGATTAATGGTTTTATTTTCCTTATCACCTTCTTCTCCAGTAAAAGCCTCAGCCTTTGTTTTAGTGTCCACCACCTGAATTTTGTCAATAATATCCTTAGTTAAGTTTTTAGTTGTAATACTGGTGTCATTACCAAAGAACGGTTTTCCGTTTACCAAAATCTTATTGACACTCTTGCCGTTAACTGTAATACTTCCTTCATCATCTACTTCAACTCCAGGTAATAATTTTAGCAAATCTTCTACAGTAGCATCCTTTTTAGTTTTAAAAGATTTTACATTAAATTCTAAGGTATCCTTCTTTATAGTAACTGGCGCAGTAGATTTTACTAAAACTTCATCGAGTTCATTATCTAATTTCATTTTGATAGTGCTTAAATCAATTTTTTCTCTATCAATTGCTAATTGCTTCAAATACGTTTTGTAACCCACATACGAAATGTATAAATTTAAGTTTTTATCATAAGTAGAACTTTTAAGTTTAAATTTTCCTTCTTTATCCGATATTGTATAAGAAACAACAGTACTATCCTTTATGCGTTCTAAGTATATAGTTGCAGACTGAATAGGACTATTACTACCTTCTTCGACAAGTGTTCCTGTAATTTCAAATGATTTTTCTTGTGAGAATAAGGAAAAACATGATGAAAGCATGAAAATAAAAAACAGTTTCTTCATTAATTTTGATTGATGATTTAAAATTTAATTCTGAAATAGGATTAGAGTCTAAGGAAATGTCTATTAAGTTATTTTATTCATCTGAGTCTTCTAAAATAAATAACTCTTCTACTGGTATTTTAAATAGCTTAGCTATTTTAATCGCTAATAATGTCGAAGGTATATACTTTCCTTTTTCGATAGCATTTATAGATTGTCTGCTTACACCAATTTTTTCAGCTAAATCTCTTTGGGTAAGATTGTGTCTTGCTCGTTCTATTTTAATATTATTCTTCATTATAATTATACCCTCGACTTTAAAAAATTGAACCTTGCAATAAAAAAGAGTAAAGGCGTAAACATATTATAGACTAGAACATTAAAAAATGATAAATTATAAACAAACACGATTGCAAGCATTAAAATCAAGTAATTAAATATCATAGCCCAAACAAAAGAATCTTTCCTAAGTTTGTAAATAAATTCATCCTCTACTTTTTCTCTCGAAAAACTGACTAATAGGCCACCAATAATAATAAACAAGGCTATAATCTCATCCAAAATACTGTTTTCTATAATCTTAAAAAATTGTCCATTTTGATTTGAAAGAAATGAGTTGTCATCATAGAGAGCCAAGACTTTAACCTGTAATATATCCGATTCAAAATCTGAAGCAATTAAAAACATTCCGCCTATTATTCCAGAAATTAATAATAGCCAGCCTGGAATTTTATATTTGTTTGGCAATAAATAATTAGGTTCCATAATTTCTCAATTTGAATTTATTATCAAAAGTAAATAAAAATTTACAAAAAGTAAAGTTTACTTTACTAAATGTAATATTTAATTGCTTTTAAAATTTAAATTGACATATATAGAATTATTTATTATTAATAAATTCTAACGCTTCAACGTAAAGTGTCCTCTAAATGTTCTACCATCAGCTAGCCTAGCAACAAACCAGTAGTCATCCATTGGTAATAATTTACCACTATAGTGTCCATCCCAACTTGGCTTATTCTCATTAAGAATGGTAATTAGCTTACCATAACGATCAAAAATAGTTATTGAGGCAGTTATAGGAAACTGAGGATAAAATCCTGAAATTTGCCACGTGTCATTTTCTCCATCTCCATTTGGTGTAAAGAATTTGGGAAAGCCCAAAACGGAAATATCTTCTGAAACTATACCGCAATTATTTTTTATATCCTTGACAAAAACTGTACGAATGCCTGCGCTAACATTTGTGAATATGTTTGACTCTTGATAAACTCCATTTTCATAATCTAAAGCATATCTGTAATCACCTTCACCAGAAACTAAAACCGTAATAGAGTTATTCTCCGATACATCTGTTACTTCTATCGTTTCAAAAATTGCAGTACTAGATGGCAAAACTGTAATCGTCCGCTGATTAGAGCATCCAAATGGTTTTGTAACGACTACAGAATATATTCCTGGTTCATTAACTTCGATTTCCATTGTTGTTTCTCCAGTAGACCAATTGTAATAATAGGTATTTGGCGTATCATCTATGATGCCACCATACAGTGTAATCTTCTCAGGGAATTCGTTTAAACAATAATAAACTGTTTCATTATCAGCAAGATTAGGCAGTAACTCTACTATTAAGTGAACTTCCGCTATACTATAACAATCACCATTTCTTTCTAACCTAGCAAATATGGTTTGATTATAAGGTTCAATATTAGTATAACTATTACCTAACTGATCTTCTTGAAGTAATGCCTTATTATAGGTTTCATAAAAGCCAAGTATTGAAATATCTGCTGACTCACCGTTGAGAATCTGTGCGTTAGCTGATGTTAAATCAAAGTTGACAAGACCTGTTTCCTCTAAATTGTCACATACCGTTAAACTTGCACTATTTGGATTATTAGTATTTACAGATAATAAGACTTCAGCCGTAATGCTACAATCAGTTAATGTATTTGTTACTAATGCAAAAATAGTCTGACTATTATATTGATTTGAATAGTTTTCATCATTTAATGGAATAACAGAATCTGAAGTTTCAAAAAACTGGACGCTTATATTATCCAAACCGTCTGTCACAATTACATCGTTGTATGCGCTTAAGTTGAAATTAGAAATACCATCCATTACCTCATCTTCACATTGATTAATTACAATATCAATGACATTTGGAATTGGATTTACAGTTACTGTAAATGGAGATTTGATAGCGCTATTTATACAACCATTTACAATGGGTTGCAACCAATATGTTGTTGTCTCACTTATATTTACATTGTAATTTAACCCAGTATGTATTGGTACTAATGAAGTTGAAGACTCGTACCACCACATATCATTCGTTGTTGCCTCTATCGCAAGTGTTATTTCGCTAGGTCCACAAAGTGATATATTGTTACTTAAAAGTCGAGGCATCAAAATTGTACTACTTGCAGACAAATTAATTTCAGGTTCATTTGGCATGCCACCAAATTCTACGATATACCCTTGAGGATGATAGTCGCTATTTGGATTTGTACTGCCTGTATTTGACAAATCGTTCCAAGACCCTAAAATACCTACAGTAGGTGCCGTTATATGCGCATAATCTTCTTCACCTAAATTATTGGGTTCATTAGTATTCCAAAAAGAATATGCATTATTTGGCGCACTTCCATTAACTGCTCCTTGCCAAAAAACCTGTCCTGCTTCTGGTCCTGTAACCCATTTCCAAGTTCCCTCCGTTTCTGAATCAGAGCCACCAATCCAACCAGTGCCCGCACTTTGTTCTCCAGCCAACTGAGATTCCTCTTCTGTAGTTATAGTTGCTAAATAACCTTGTAAGCCAAAATAAGTCTGTGAAGCAGCAAGATTTCTTGCTTCTACCCAAGTAATTCCAACGCTAGCTTCGTAGATATAGTAATGTCCTGTACTCGGTAAATAATTAGCATCACTCAAGTTGATTGAAAACTGTCTATCTTGAGTAAAAACCATTTGTGTTGTTTGAAAAAACACGTTCTCAACGGCATACTCAAACTCTGAAAATGTTGCAGGTCCTGAAAGCGTTAAGAGTGCTTCAGAAGCATTCCAAGTGGAAGTTATATTTGGATGAACACCTCCTAAGGTCAGCATATCTTGCCCAAATACATATCCTTCAGCAATTTGGACAAAAATTTCAGATAATAAAGTATCTTCTGGATTTGGATCTGAGATGGTAGCAGACGTAACTATCAACATTGGAAAATCAGAAGCAATACATCTGTTGACCCTCAACACTTATTTGTGGTGGCTGATTCTGTGAAAACGTTTCAAATTGACACACCAATAACAATAGTGCAACCAAAGTGTACTTGTTTTTTTTCATAGCAAATAAAAATACTATTTTTTTCGCATATACACACTTACAGGTACACCTGTGAAATCGAAATGATCTCTTAGTTGATTTTCTAAAAAACGTTTATAAGGTTCTTTTACATATTGTGGTAAATTACAGAAAAATGCAAATTGTGGTTGTGGAGTTGGCAACTGCATAATGTACTTTATTTTTACAAATTTACCTTTGTAAGCTGGAGGTGGTTGATGCTCAATAATAGGTAACAAAGTGTCATTTAGCACACTAGTTTTGATGCGCTTAGCTCTGTTCTTATATACCTCAACAGCGGTTTCTATCGCTTTAAAAATTCTTTGTTTATTTAACACCGAAATAAACACTATGGGCACATCTGTGAAGGGAGCAATTTGTTCTCTAATATGTTTTTCAAATGCTTTTGCTGTTTTGGTATCTTTCTCAACTAAATCCCACTTATTTACAAGAATGACAATTCCTTTTCTATTGCGTTCCGCTAACCAAAATATATTTTGTACCTGACCATCGAAACCACGAGTAGCATCCAAAACAAGCATACAAACATCACAATGTTCAATCGCTCTGACGCTTCGCATTACAGAGTAAAATTCTAAATCTTCTTTGACTTTAGATTTACGACGAATACCTGCTGTATCAACTAAATTAAATTCAAATCCAAAACGGTTGTATTTTGTATCAATAGAATCTCTCGTTGTACCTGCAATATCAGTAACAATATAACGCTCTTCACCTATTAACGCATTAATGAAAGATGATTTCCCAGCATTTGGTCTTCCAACTACAGCAAAACGTGGTAATTCTTCTTCTTCAACTTCTTCCTTTTCTGGTAAGGCTTCAACTACAGCATCTAAAAGATCACCCGTTCCACTTCCATTGATGCTCGCTACGGTATAATAATCCCCAAGTCCTAAAGCGTAAAATTCTACAGCATCTTCTGCTCGCTTATTGTTATCGACTTTATTTACAACTAAAAAAACTGGCTTATCTATTTTTCTTAGCAGTTTAGCTACTTCTTCGTCCATACCAGTAACTCCGGTTTCAACATCAACCATAAAAATAATGGCATCTGCTTCATCAATCGCAAGTTCTACCTGCTTATCAATTTCGGCTTCAAAAACATCATCACTACCAACAACGTAGCCACCTGTATCAATCAATGAAAACTCTTTACCGTTCCAGTCCGTTTTCCCATAGTGACGATCTCTTGTAACACCACTCACCGCATCAACTATCGCCTCTCGTCTTTTAATTAAACGATTAAAAAATGTCGATTTTCCAACATTAGGTCTACCTACTATGGCTACTATGCTACTCATTGTTTTTATTTAAGGCTACAAAGATAGTACTTACTCTTTAGTTATAAGGAACAATCGATTAATTTTCATTGTGGACAAATAAAACGATTAACTTACTTTTAAACCCAAATAAATACGACGTAATCATTGTTAATATCCTGTTGATAAGAAGTAGGAATTTAGAAACTATAGCCCATATTTTTAGTAATTTTAATCCATATATATTCAATCACGTTTTTGGTGGTTTTCTAATCAGTTAGAAGTACACTTCCTACAAGAATAAAGACCCTTTCTAGAGAAGTTATAACCATGTTAAAAAAACAATAAACTGAATTCATTAGGTTTATTAAGTGATTGATGATTTAAAAACATTAAAAGGGAATGGGGAAATTTTTTACACTTTTTATAATTTTAGTTTTAAGCTCAAAACTTGCAACAGCTCAACAAAATATTATAGAGCACTCCATTAAAAAAGGTGAAAGTGTTTATTCAATCTCGAGAACATACGGAGTAAGTATGACTGCTATTTTTAGATTAAATCCAGGTTCTGAAGATATTATATATGCTGGTAGAACATTAAGAGTTCCACAATCTAACCCGCCTAATGCATCAAACAATACCGTAATTAGTGAATCTCAAATCTCTAATTATGAGGTAAAACGTGGAGAGACCAAATCCGGACTTTCAAGACGATTCGGTGTTAGTATTGCCATGTTAGAGCAGCAAAATCCTCACATAGTAAGAATGCTGCAAGCTGGTCATATTATTAATTTAGACAAAACGATTAAAGAAGAACCACGCCAAGCAAGAGAAGGTGAGCATATCGTGGTAAAAGGTGAAACGCTTTGGGGAATTGCTAGACGAAATGGCATTAGTGTACAGCTTTTAACAGCTGCAAATGCTAATCAGTTATCTGAATTTCTTCAAATAGGACAAACTTTAGTAATACCAGATAAAAATTCAGATTTACCAATTGCTGGAGAATATTTAGTAAAACGTGGTGACACAAAATTTGAATTAGCTAGACGCTTTAATATGAGCATTGCTGAACTTGAAGCTAAAAACCCTCATATTATCGATATGCTAATGGCTGGTCATAAGCTTAATGTTGATAACACAGTAGCAACTGTAGATACGAGCATCAGTAACGAAATTACAGATACTAATGAAGTTACAGATACACAAATAGATCCTACAAATACTGCAGAAGACACAACAGATGGACGTTACGTAGACTACGTAATTCAGCCAAAAGAAACTCTATTTAGCTTGTCTAGAAAAGCTGGTATGACTATAGATCAACTAACCACATTAAATCCAAAACTATTGACTGCTGTAAATGTTGGTGCTGTTATTAAAATGCCAATAGATCCAACACAAAACAATATAGATTCTAATTCCTTTTCAACAAATTCTTCAAATCAAGTAGATGAAATTGAAACCAATAGAAATGCTGCTTTGTTTGCTAATTTAGACACTTCTAACACAAATGGTTTATACTTTTATACCCCTTTCTCTGGTAATGAACTCAGCTCACCAGAATTAAGGCAAAAGATGCTTAATAATAATGATAATTATGAAAAGTATCTTGACTTTTTTCAAGGTTCTCAAATGGCAATAGATTCTGCCTTAGCTTTAAATTTAAATTTCGATATTACCTTAATAAAGGAGAGTGATGTAGAATCAAAATTAAAGATTGAAAGTACATATAGAAAGAACGCCATTCTTGTTCCTTTTTTAGAAAACCGCTCACGTTTCCCTGAGCTAGAATCTAATGAAGTAATTTCTATTATTGACATAAGTTCTAACATAAGTTCTGTTGAAAATAGTATTATTTACAAAGCAATCCCTTCGGAGAACTTTCAAAAAACTAAAACCTTAAATTACATAGCTAGTCAAGATTCTCAAATTATTGTAGTTAGTGATTTAGAAGAAGCTAGAAATAAAGATCTAATTGTAAATACTATTCCAGAGGCAAAATTTTTACAAGTTGATAATGCTGGATTCTTCAAAGACAATGAGCTAGAATTAGCACTAAAAAAAGATAGACTTAATTATATTGTTTTAGATAGCGAAAAAACTATTGTTTTTCTAAACTCCACTACTACATTAATGAGTAAACTATCAGATTATAGTATTCAATTGGTTTTGATTGACGATTCACTAATACCCAAGCAAAGTGAAGTATCAGATTTAAGGTATAAAGTTTTAAAATTAATTTTTCCAACCAATATGGATCAAAATAACAGTAAGGTTAAGTCTGATTTTAAAAATAATTATGAAGCTTTATTCAACAAAAAGCCTTCAAAACATGCTATCTTAGGTTTCGATATCACTTTAGATGTCTTATTAAGACTTTCTCAGAATTCATCATTTAAAAATACTATAGAAACAATAACATCAGAGCACCCTCACTTAAAATTTGAATACAAAAAAACAAACGATATAAATTATTCTAACACAGGCCTTTATTTATTGCAATATGATTCTATTAAAGGCTTAATTGAACTTGATTAACAAACTTGAATGGTTAGATATAACATCCAACAAAACTGTTAAATTTTTATTTTGCTAAGTCAATGCGATTTACATATATTTGTTTCCCCTCATCACGCGATTTAGCAAGAACAAAATCAATAATTGAACTTGCTGTTCTAGTCCATGGCATCGATTTCAACAAGAAGTAATTATTTTAAATTTTTTTAATGAGAGCCAGATCGCAAAGTTTTATAACTTATTATAAATTATTAGTACTTCTACTTTTATTATTTACCTACGGATTATCTTCGCTTAATGCTCAATGCCCAACAGTTACCAACAGTTTACAGTCTTTATGTGATATTGAATCGGTATTAGTTGGAGATTTACAGGCAATAGACAATGGTGGAGGTGTTGTCTGGTATGAAACTGCAACTTCAACTATACCTTTATCAAATTCAGCAAGTCTTATAAGCGGTGAGGATTACTATGCCGATGACAACACCGGAACATGTGGTGTAAGGCCACGTGTTGATGTCATTATATACGGTCCTCCTACGGGTCAAAACTTTCAAGGCTTTTGTTCTGACGATCCAAACGTAGCAACAGTTTCAGATTTAGTAGCTGTTGGTAATGATGTAAAATGGTATCTATCCCCATCCGGTGGTTTACCTTTAAATGACGCAACGGTTTTAGTGGACGAGACGTTATACTACGCTGATCAAGCAAATCCAGATACTGGTTGTAGAACATCTCGACTGCAGGTTTTAGTAAATGTAGGATTTACTCCTATTCCTACGGGAGATGTTTTACAAGAATTTTGCGCAACCTCAACATTTACACCGACTGTTGGGGATTTAGTGGCAAGTGGCAATAATAATTGGTATATATCTTTATTTTCTGCCTTTGCATTACCCATTAATACCCCTTTAATTAATGGACAAATTTATTATGGTACTACATTAGACCCGCCATGTGAAAGTTCTGGAAGATTAGCAGTTTTGGTAGTATTAATAGAAGGGGCTGATGCAGGAACATCAGGAGAATTGAATATTTGTAGCAACGCTAGTTCCGTCAATCTCTTTGACAGCCTCAACGGAAATCCTGATGCTGGCGGTACATGGACGGCTCCAGACCTTACTCCAAATGATGGCACTTTTGACCCTCTGGTAGACTTGCCTGGTGATTATACATACACCGTAGCTGGAAATAGCTCTTGTCCTGATGTGTCAGCCATAGTTACAGTCACCATCGAAACGAGTCCAGATGCTGGTCAGGACAACCAAATAACAATTTGTAGCAACGCCAGTTCAGTCAATCTCTTTAATAGTCTCAATGGCAATCCTGATGCTGGTGGTACATGGACAGCTCCAGACCTTTCTCCAAACAATGGCACTTTTGACCCTCTGGTGGACCTGCCTGGTGATTATACATACACCGTAGCTGGAAACAATGTTTGCCCTGATGTGTCAGCCATAGTTACAGTGACCATCGAAACCAGTCCAGATGCTGGTCAGGACAACCAAATAACAATTTGTAGCAACACCAGTTCCGTCAATCTCTTTGATAGCCTTAATGGCAATCCTGATGCTGGCGGTACATGGACGGCTCCCGACCTTACTCCAAACAATGGCACTTTTGACCCTCTGGTAGACCTGCCTGGTGATTATACATACACCGTAGCCGGAAACAATGTTTGCCCTAATGTGTCTGCAAAAGTCACAGTGACCATTGAACCCAGTCCAGATGCTGGTCAGGACAACCAGATAACAATATGTAGCAACGCTAGTTCAGTCAATCTCTTTGACAGCCTCAACGGAAATCCTAATGCTAGCGGTACATGGACGGCTCCAGACCTTTCTCCAAACAATGGCACTTTTGACCCTCTAGTGGACTTGCCTGGTGATTATACATATACCGTAGCTGGAACCAATGTTTGCCCTGATGTGTCAGCCAAAGTTACAGTGACCATTGAACCCAGTCCAGATGCTGGTCAGGACAATCAGATAACAATTTGTAGCAACTCTAGTGCCATCAATCTCTTTGACAGCCTCAACGGAAATCCAGATGCTGGCGGTACGTGGACGGCTCCCGACCTTACTCCAACTAATGGAACTTTTGACCCTCTGGTAGACCTGCCTGGTGATTATACATATACCGTAGCAGGAACCAATGTTTGCCCTGATGTGTCAGCCAAAGTTACAGTGACCATCGAAACCAGTCCAGATGCTGGTCAGAACAACCAAATAACAATATGTAGCAACGCCAGTACCGTCAATCTCTTTGACAGTCTCAATGGCAATCCTGATGCTGGTGGTACATGGACGGCTCCTGACCTTACTACAAACAATGGAACTTTTGACCCTCTGGTAGACCTGCCTGGTGATTATACATATACCGTAGCAGGAACCAATGTTTGCCCTGATGTGTCAGCCAAAGTTACAGTGACCATCGAAACCAGTCCAGATGCTGGTCAGGACAACCAGATAACAATTTGTAGCACCGCTAGTGCCGTCAATCTCTTTGACAGCCTCAACGGCAATCCTGATGCTGGCGGTACGTGGACGGCTCCCGACCTTACTACAAACAATGGAACTTTTGACCCTCTAGTGGACTTGCCTGGTGATTATACATACACCGTAGCTGGAACCAATGTTTGCCCTGATGTGTCAGCCAAAGTTACAGTGACCATCGAAACCAGTCCAGATGCTGGTCAGGACAACCAGATAACAATTTGTAGCAACGCCAGTGCCGTCAATCTCTTTGACAGCCTCAACGGAAATCCTGATGCTGGTGGTACATGGACGGCTCCCGACCTTACTACAAACAATGGAACTTTTGACCCTCTAGTGGACTTGCCTGGTGATTATACATACACCGTAGCTGGAACCAATGTTTGCCCTGATGTGTCAGCCAAAGTTACAGTGACCATCGAAACCAGTCCAGATGCTGGTCAGGACAACCAGATAACAATTTGTAGCAACGCCAGTGCCGTCAATCTCTTTGACAGCCTCAACGGAAATCCTGATGCTGGTGGTACATGGACGGCTCCTGACCTTACTACAAACAATGGAACTTTTGACCCTCTAGTGGACTTGCCTGGTGATTATACATACACCGTAGCTGGAACCAATGTTTGCCCTGATGTGTCAGCCAAAGTTACAGTGACCATCGAAACCAGTCCAGATGCTGGTCAGGACAACCAGATAACAATTTGTAGCAACGCCAGTGCCGTCAATCTCTTTGACAGCCTCAACGGAAATCCTGATGCTGGTGGTACATGGACGGCTCCCGACCTTACTACAAACAATGGAACTTTTGACCCTCTAGTGGACTTGCCTGGTGATTATACATACACCGTCAACTCTACGCAATGCAATTTGACAGACCAAGCAAGTGTGAATATTATCGTTAATGATTTACCAGACGTCACAGGTTTAATAATATCTGTTGCTAACCCTGCCATATGTTATGATCGTCCTGAGGATATAATTGTTAATATTTCTGGTGCTAATCAATTACCAGATGGAGATTATTCTATTGTGTACCAACTTAGCGAAGCTAATATTTCTGTAAATACAGCTGGTATAACAGTTTCTGGAGGCAATGCATCCTTTACAATTTCGCAAAACTTATTACCAAATCCAGGTATTACAATAGTAGCAATATCTCAATTCTTCTTCTTAGGACAAACTTGCAGTGCAATTACAGAAGCTATTGAACCCGCTGAAATATTTTTGGAAGACGTACGTACGCCTCAATTAACAGAAAACGGAAGTGAACTATGTGAAGAAGAGATACCGACCATAGCAAATTTAACAGCCAACATCGTTGATTCTGAAATTATTATTTGGTACGATCAGCCAATAGGTGGTAACATCTATTCTGATTCAGAAATTCTCCAAGATGGTCAGACTTATTATGCTTCAATTCAATTAGAGAACGGTTGTGAGAGTACAATAAGACTAGCGCTAACGGTTAATTTAGTTAAATGTATTGGTGACCTTTTAATTCCTGATGGATTCTCACCAAATGGAGATACGATAAATGATGTTTTCGATATTCTCTTTTTAGATGACCTGTATCCAAAATTTAAGCTAAGCATTTACAATCGATATGGAAATACTGTTTATGAAGGTAACATTAATTCCCCAAAATGGGATGGCACATGGAAAAATAGTGACACTGTTTTACCGGTTGGTGTGTATTTTTATATATTAGAATTTAACGATGGAGCACGCGAACCATTACAGGGCAGAGTTTACCTTAGTAGATAATTAGGATATAGTGAGATGAGAAGTAAAATAAAATATAGTGTAGCAGTTTTAATCCTAATTATAGGATTATCAACTCATGCTCAGCAAGATCCTCAATACACACAATATATGTATAATATGAGTGTGATAAATCCGGCTTATGCAACTGACGATAATACAACTTTAAATCTTGGCTTACTTCATCGCTCACAATGGTCTCAATCTGTTGGAGGTCCAACTACATCAAATTTCTTTGCACATTCTGTGATTACAGACCGTTTAGAAGGAGGAGTATCATTTGTTCACGATCAAATTGGAGATGTAGTAAAACAAACCAGTGCTTTTGTAGACATAGCTTATGTACTTCCTGTTAGTGAAACCACAAAATTGTCCTTTGGTATAAAGGCTGGAGCCACGTTATTCACTACTAATTTTGATGGTTTTGTGTATTCTGACCCGTTACCAGATCCTGCATTTGCAGAAAATATTAATAGAACCTTTCCTAATATTGGTACAGGTTTGTTCTTCTTTTCAGAAAATTATTATTTAGGCCTTTCTGTACCAAACCTATTAGAAACCAAACATCTTAGTGAAGATAGTGGTATAGTGACCCAAGGCTCAGAAAATATGCATTACTTCTTAACTGGAGGTTATGTTATGAATTTCGGTAGTAATAATAAAATTAAATATGCTTTTATGACTAAACATGTCAACGGTGCACGTTTATCTGTAGATTTAACTGCTAATGTATTAATTAATGATGTGGTAGAGTTTGGTGTAGGGTATCGCATAGAGGATTCTGTTAGTGGTCTTGTTAATTTTTCAATATATGAAGGTCTTCGTATTGGCTATGCATACGATCATACACTTTCTAATTTAGGAAGGTTTAATTCAGGTTCTCACGAAATATTTATGTTATTTAATATTGGCAAACTAGGAAAAGGTTATGATAAATCCCCAAGATTTTTCTAATTGAAAACAAATGAAAACATTTAAATTATATATTTTACTTACTGTTTTAATTACAGGACAGCTGTGTTTTTCTCAATCCATGAAAAAAGCGGATTTACTATATGAAAATAGAGCCTATGTAGAAGCAGCAGAGATCTATGCTCAACTTCCTAAAAATAATTTAGTTCTAGAAAAACTAGGAGATTGTTACTATTATAATTCTGAATACGAAAAAGCTTATGAAGCTTATAGTCAAATCAAAGATCTAAGTATTGAATCGGATCTCAATGAGACATTCTACATTAAATTTGTAGATGTTTTAAAAGGTCTAAAAAAATACGAAGAAGCCGATAATGTATCAGCAATAAAATTAAATGACCCATTTAATACTGAAAATTTTAAATCATTACTTAAGCGCATTATACCTTACGAATATGAATTAAAAAGTTTGACAGATAAAATTGGTGGTTCTAGCTTTGGAATTGGTCTTTATAAAGACAAAGTGGTTTTTGCCTCAACATTGAACATCAAAAACCCAAATTATAATTGGAATGGTAAACCCTATTTAGATTTATACGAAGCTAAAATTACAGTAGGTGATTCTATTTCAATAGATAGCATTAAACCATTTAACAAAAAAATAAATACCAAGAACCAACACGAAAGTAATGCAGTTTTCACCAAAGATGGTAAAACCATGTATTTTTCCAGAAACCTTAAAAGACGTATTGATTTAGATTCTACAAAAATTTCTGTTGTAAGTATTTTTAAAGCAGAATTAATTGATAATAAGTGGACAAACGTGGAACCTGTCTCATTTTCTAGTGATACATACTCTACAATGCATCCCGCTTTAAATAGCGATGAAACTAAGTTGTATTTTTCGAGCGATATGCCAAATAGTATAGGATCTTTTGATATTTTTTATGTAGATATATTGGAAGACAATACATTCGGTGAGCCTATTAATTTAGGAAAATCTATTAATTCTGTACGCAGAGAACAATTTCCATATATGGGAAAAGATAGTACACTCTATTTTGCTTCGAATGGCAAACGTGGATTTGGTGGTCTCGATTTATTCTCTAGCAGTAAAAAAAATGGTAAATTTTTAGATGCTCTCAATTTAGGGGAGTCCATAAACAGTGAAAAGGATGATTTTGCATTTATAGTTGTAGATTCTCTAGAAACAGGATACGTATCTTCAAATAGAAGTGGAACCGATCATATATATACATTTGATCGTATTTCAACTGACAGAGTATATTATATCGAAGGTTTGGTAACAGATAAAGTCACAGGAGAATTACTACCAAATACAACGGTGACTTTATTTGATGAAGAAGGAAATATAATATCAGAGACGTTTACAGGTGAAGATGCCAGATATAAGTTAGAAACGCAACCAAACAGAAGTTACTCTTTAGAAGGGTTTCAACCAAAATACATCCCAGAAATAGAATTTTTTGATACTAATGATAGTGGTAATATAGAATTTAACATTGAGTTAGAAATAGAATCTTATAAAGATGCAGAAGAAATCGTTACAGATGATGAATACGGTAATACCTTCATTGAATTAGAAAATATTTATTTTGATTTTGCAAAATGGGATATTAAACCACAAGCTGCAAGAACCTTAGATGTTCTAGTTGCGTTACTTATAAAGTATCCACGTATGGAAATTCAATTGGGTGCACATACCGACTCTAGAGCAGGATTTGAGTTTAATATGGACCTATCTCAAAAAAGAGCTCGGGCTACATTAGAATATCTTGTTGAAAATGGTATATCTAGAGAGCGTTTAACCTCAAAAGGTTATGGTGAAACTAAGCCTCTGGTTCCATGTGGTGATAACTGTACAGAAACCGAATTTTCAATAAATCGACGTTGTGAATTCCTTATTTTAAAATAAAAAACTACCTCACATAACTATGGATCTTTCTAATGACATAGTATTAAGGCCTCGTTTTAAATTTGACGTGCAAACTAACAATGAAAAATTACTAAAAGGATTTGAACTGGTTAAAACTAGTCAATCTGAATTTATAGTAACTCGAATTGACGACCATGTTTTTATAAAATTCCCCAAACAAGAACAACATTTTTGGTCGCCTCAATTGCATTTAGAGATTAATGAGATCGATGAGAGTAATGCCAAAGTTCATGGTCTTTTTGGACCTAATCCGACAGTATGGACTTTATTTATGTTTTTGCATTTTATCGTTGCAGGTCTTTTTATTGGATTTGGAATTTGGGCTTATACAAATGTAACCTTAGGAAATTCTTATGCTGTACAGCTATTTCTCACACTGATTATGGTAATAATTTGGTTTGTGTTATACATTGCAGGAAGAATGGGTAAAGCCAAAGGAAAACCAGAAATGTATAAACTGCATGGCTTTATGAAAGAAACATTAAGAGCTTATCGCTGATTGTAACCGAAACGCCTTAATTGATTTTGGTTGCTTCTCCAGTTCTTATTAACCTTTACATAAAGCTCTAAGTGCACCTGTTTTCCGAAAAACTTTTCTAAATCCTTACGTGCCTCTACTCCAACGCGCTTTAAAGCAGAACCTTTATGGCCAATAATTATTCCTTTTTGGGTTTCGCGTTCAACCATAATTACTGAACGCATTCTAATAATATTTTCTTCTTCAAAAAACTCTTCAGTATCAACCTCTACTGCATAAGGAATTTCTTTTTTATAATGCATTAAAATTTTTTCTCTAATAGCTTCGTTGACAAAAAAACGTTCTGGTTTGTCCGTTAATTGGTCCTTAGGATAAAATGCTGGAGATTCTGGGAGTAATTCTATAATTCTATCAAATACATTCTGAACATTGAAACCTTTTAAAGCTGAAATTGGAAAAAACTCTGCATTTGGCACTTTTTGCTGCCACAATTCGGCTTGTTCTTCTAATTGTTCTTGGTTAGAATTGTCAATCTTATTCAACAATAACAAAACAGGAATCTTTGAATTTTTAATTTTATTAAAGAATGCTTCGTCTTTTAACTCCTTCTCTCCTATTTCCACCATGTAAACTAACACATCAGCATCTTCAAAAGCGGACTTCACAAAATCCATCATTGATTCTTGTAACTCATAAGCCGGTTTAATAATCCCAGGTGTATCACTTAATATGACCTGAAAATCTTCACCATTTACAATTCCTAATATTCTATGCCTAGTCGTTTGTGCTTTAGATGTAATTATAGATAGCTTTTCACCTATAAATGCGTTCATCAATGTAGACTTACCAACATTAGGATTACCAATAATATTTACAAAACCTGCTTTGTGCATTCTATTGAATTTAATATACAAAGGTAATACTTAAAACCATGAAGACCTTTTTTATTTTGTTATGTATAAATATAGCCAAGATGATAAAGTCTTATGAAGTTTATCAGCTTTTATATTGGTGTAGAATTTAATGGTTGCTTTGCAATACCATTACATATAGACTGAAGTATAATTCTAATTAAAAATTAAGAGAATAAATTGATAAAAAAAGTCTTTCCATTTGGAAAGACTTTAATATCTTGATAAGAACTACAATTTAGATTGCAGCAACATGCTTCGTTAACTGAGACTTTAAGTTACCTGCTTTGTTAGAATGAATAACATTCTTCTTAGCTAACTTATCAATCATACTTAAAACCGAAGGCAACATTTTTTGTGCTTCTTTAGCATCAGTAATTTCACGTAATTTCTTTATAGCATTACGTGTTGTTTTATGCTGATATCTGTTAAGTACACGTCTTTTTTCGTTACTTCTTATTCTTTTTAAAGCTGACTTATGATTTGCCATTTTATTTTTTTTTAAAAATTGTAGCCCGTAGGGGAATCGAACCCCTCTTACCAGGATGAAAACCTGGCGTCCTAGCCGATAGACGAACGGGCCATTTGGTTATTAAACTAATTAAATGAACCTACAATGTTTCCATTGCGGATGCAAAAATACAACTATTTTTAAATGTTGCAACTACTAGCATATTTTTTTTGAAAAATATTTAATATGCTTTCGCAAAGAGAACGCGTTGAGTTGATGGCTCACCACTATAAACACATTTACCTTCTTCTAGTTTATTGTTCATCGGAATACAGCGTATTGTTGCTTTTGTCAAATCTTTTATTTTTTGCTCCGTTTCTGTAGTTCCATCCCAATGTGCTGAAATAAATCCTGTTTTGCTCTCTAATACTTTTTTAAATTCATCAAAATCTTGAACCTCTGTGATGTGCGCATTCCTAAAATCCAATGCTTTTTTATACAAACTCTCCTGAATCTCTTCTAGTAGATCTTCCACAACTACATTTATTCTATCTAATATCACGGTTTCCTTAGTAAAAGTATCTCTCCGAGCTACTTCAACAGTATTATCTTCAAGGTCTTTTGGCCCAATAGCAATTCTTAAAGGTACACCTTGCAACTCATGCTGCGCAAATTTTGCGCCAGGTCTCAAGGTATCTCTTTTATCAAACTTTACGGAGATATTTCTTTCCTTTAGATCCTTAATAATCTCATCGGCGACTTTCTTTACAGCCTCAAATTGATCCTCATTCTTATATATAGGAACAATAACGACTTGATATGGCGCTAAATTCGGAGGCAACACCAATCCCTTATCGTCACTATGCGTCATAATCAATGCGCCCATCAATCTGGTAGAAACTCCCCACGACGTAGCCCATACATAATCTAGCTTGCCTTCATTATTAGTAAACTTAACATCGAATGCTTTAGCAAAATTCTGCCCTAAAAAGTGAGATGTACCAGCCTGTAGCGCTTTTCCATCTTGCATTAATGCTTCAATACAATAGGTTTCTAATGCACCAGCAAAACGTTCACTTTCTGTTTTTATACCCTTTATCACAGGAATCGCCATAAAGTTTTCCGCAAATTCTGCATATACATCATTCATTTGCTCAGCTTCAACTAATGCTTCTGCTTTAGTTGCATGAGCTGTATGACCTTCTTGCCATAAAAATTCAGCAGTTCTTAAAAATAGGCGCGTACGCATTTCCCAACGTACAACATTTGCCCATTGATTTATTAAAATTGGTAAATCTCTATAACTTTGTATCCAACCCTTATATGTATTCCAAATAATAGCTTCACTTGTAGGTCTAACAACTAGCTCTTCTTCAAGTTTAGCTTCAGGGTCAACTCTTAATTTTCCTTCATTATCTGGATCATTTTGTAATCTATAGTGGGTCACAACAGCACATTCCTTTGCAAATCCTTCTGCATTCTTTTCTTCAGCTTCAAATAAACTTTTAGGCACAAATAATGGAAAATAAGCGTTCACATGTCCCGTTTCCTTAAACATTATATCTAATTCTGCTTGCATTTTCTCCCAAATAGCGTAGCCATATGGTTTTATCACCATACAACCTCTGACTGCAGAATTTTCTGCTAAATCAGCCTTTACAACCAATTCGTTGTACCATTTTGAATAATCTTCTGCTCTACTTGTAAGATTTTTGCTCATTTTCAGTGTTTTGGCACAGATATTGTGCTTATGTTAAATGTAAAAAATAGTTCAGCAAAACTAACTATTTTTGCTATGTTCAACAATAAAATAAAAGAGATATGCAATTAAAAACTTTTACAAAACAAAAATTGCCATTTTTTGTTGCAATCGGTCTAATGGCTGTGTTAACATCATGTGGCTCATTTCAATATGCAGGATATGATAATGATGGCATATACTCTAATGGTTACAATACTGAAGCTGAAGTTGAAGTTGAAGTTGATCAACCTGTAGTTTCTACTTCTACTAATAACTCAAATTATTATAAAAACTATTTTGCGGAGAATTCTGCTGAAGTTGATGCAATAACTGAAGAAAGCCAAATATTTACAGATATAGATTCTTACGAAGGAAACTATATTGAAACTGCTCAAGACACTTTAGAAAGACGACCTGCATACGGTGGTTGGGGACAGAACAACAGTGCTGTTACAATAAATGTTATTGATAATGGATGGATCGGATGGAATGACCCTTGGTTATGGAATGGCGGTTTTGGATGGAATAACTGGGGTTGGGGACGACCTTGGGGATGGAATCGTTGGGGCTGGAACAACTGGGGTTGGAACGCTGGTTGGGGCTTAGGTTGGAATAACTGGGGCTGGAACGCTGGTTGGGGCTTAGGCTGGAATAACTGGGGCTGGAATAATGGCTGGGGCGGATGGAATAATTGGGGCTGGAATAATGGTTTTTACAGAAACAATAACAGATTTGCCTACAATAGCGGGCGTAGAGGAGGATTATACAATAATAACTTAAATCGTCGTACCTCTAGAAGAAGTAATTCAGCAATATCACGCAGCGATTATTCTACACGTAGATTATCTAACGCAACAAGAAATACAAGAGGCAATTCGAGAGTAAGGTCTAATTCTTCAACTAGAAGCATAGGAAATACGGCTCGTACCTCAAGACCTTCTAGAACAATTAGAAATTCAAATTCTACTAGAACAAGAACCAATTCTAGAATAACGCGTCCTTCAAGAAGTACAAGATCCTCTGGTACTATGAGATCTTCTAGAAGTACAAGATCATCAGGAAGTGTTAGATCATCTGGCTCTCGTAGTTCTAGATCATCGGGTAGTGTTAGATCTTCAGGATCGCGTAGCTCTAGATCATCCGGTAGTGTAAGGTCTTCGCGTGGTTCTTCGAGGTCTTCAGGAAGTAGAAGTAGTTCTTCTGGTAGACGTGGTCGCGGATAAACTTTAACTTAATTCCTAATTTTAAAAAATTACTTATGAAAAAATTACTTATGCTAAGCATAGGCTTAATGAGCACGTCTTATATTTTAGCACAAGACATTACAGATGCTGTAAGATATTCTTTAGATGAAATTCAGGGTACAGCTCGTTTTAGAGCTATGGGTGGTGCATTTGGAGCACTTGGTGGAGATATGTCGAGTGTTAATATAAATCCTGCTGGTTCAGCAATATTTAACGAAAGTCATGCTTCTATATCTCTAGGTTTACTCAACTCAGACAATGAAATAAACTATTTTAATGGCACAAATTTATCTTCTAATTCGGGTATAGATTTAAATCAATTAGGAGCAGCGTTTGTTTTTAGAAACACAGACATTAATTCTCCTTGGAGAAAATTCACATTAAGCGTTGCATACGACCGTGCTGCTGATTTTAATGATGATTGGGTAGCAAATGGTATAAATCCAAATAACACAATTGGCAATTACTTCTTGCAAAATGCTCAAGGTCTGAGATTACAAGAAATTTCTGCCCTTCCAGGTGAAACATTATCTGAGGCTTATAATCAAATTGGTTCATTTTATGGATATAGAAATCAACAAGCATTTTTAGGATTTGAAGGTTTTATAATAGATCCTGTCGATGATACTGATGATAATACAACTTATATATCAAACATAGATGTTAATGGCACCAATTTTAATCAACGTTACACATACGCGAGTCGAGGTTATAACGGAAAATTAGCATTTAATTTAGCAACAAGTTATGATGATAAACTTTATTTTGGATTGAACTTAAATTCACATTTCATAAATTATGAGCGTTCAACTTTTTTAAATGAGCAAAACTCAAACGTTAATTCAACTATTAGAAATGTTGATTTTGAAAATAATTTATTGACTACTGGTAGTGGTTTTTCATTTCAATTAGGAGGTATTGCTAAGGTTACGGAAGAATTAAGAGTTGGTGTTTCCTATAGTTCACCAACTTGGTACAGAATTTCTGATGAGACATCTCAATATTTAGCTACGACAAGAATAGAAGGAGGATCGAACGTTAATCAAATTGTAAATCCAAATGTAATTAATATATATGAAGAATATAGATTACAAACACCAGGAAAAGTTACAGGAAGTTTGGCATATGTTTTTGGCAAGAAAGGTTTAATAAGTTTTGATTATGCTGTTAAGGATTATAGTAGTACAAAATTTAGGCTTAATTCAGATGATTTACTTTTTTCAGATTTAAATAATGAGATTAATAGTACCCTAGATTCTTCGACTTCATATAGATTAGGTGGAGAATATCGCTACAAACAATTTAGTTTTAGAGGCGGCTATCGTTTTGAAGGAAGTCCATATATAGATGACACTTTTTATGGTGATTTATATGGCTATTCTTTGGGGCTAGGTTATAATTTTGGTGATCTCAGTTTGGATTTTGCGTTTAGCCAATCAGAACGGGATATCAATCATCAATTGTATAATGTTGGACTAACTGATGCTGCACAAATACAATCTAAGTTTACTGATTTTGTTTTAAGCTTAGCGTTTAATATTTAATATAAACAGAAAGCCTGAGCAATTGCTCAGGCTTTCTGTTTATATTATTTACCATTATCGTTTCAAGGTAAAATGGGCTTTAAATTCTTTTCGTTTATTGGTCAGTGGTTCGTCGTACTGCACCATAAACCAATAATCGCTTGTCGGCATTATATCGCCATTGAAAGTTCCGTTCCAACCCTGCCCTGTCGGACTAAGCTGTTTCAGTAACTTTCCATAACGATCGAATATATAAATTTTTGCGTTACTTCCGATATTTGGTATGTTCCAGGTGTCATGGTTGCCATCTCCATTTGGTGTAAAGTACTTCGGGTAATCAATCACAAAGATGGATTCCGTTACAATACCACAACCGTTTTTATCTCTTGCAGTGATCTCATGCTCCCCTGCCGATACATTACTAAACGTCCCCTCGTCCTGCCATGGACCATCATCTAAACTATATTCATACACTCCTATGCCTGTTGCCAACGCTTCTATAACGTGATTGTCTGCAAAAGCTTGCGTCACCAAGTTAACTTCTAATATAGGTGGCTCACTTTCTATAACCTCAGTACTATCTGTATTTGTGCAACTCGTTACCGTTGACGTACTCAAATCGGTTACAGTAACGCTATAGGTGCCTCCTTGGGTAGGTATTAGACTCGAATCGGTCTCTCCTATCAGTATAACACCATTGTAACTCCACTCAAAACTATAGGTTGTTGTTGATAGGCCAGTTTCTATCACCAGTGGGTTCAATACTTCTGTGCCATTGGTATCAACACACAGAATATAACTATCTTCTAAATCAAACTCAGGTAAAGGATTAACTTGCAAGGTGAATGGGGCTAGAGCATAACATATTGAAGTGTCTGCACCAGGTATAATATTTGGGGTGTTGTTATCTACTCTTGCATAGACGACTTGTGGGTTAA
Source organism: Winogradskyella sp. R77965 (assembly GCF_044594915.1). GTDB lineage: Bacteria > Bacteroidota > Bacteroidia > Flavobacteriales > Flavobacteriaceae > Winogradskyella. The sequence goes on from NZ_CP138990.1 coordinate 1,645,982, forward strand.
CTTTATTCTCATAAAGTGTTGGTAATGGGTTGATATTTAGATTCGCATCTTCTTCCGATTCAAAATAAGTCACAATATAGTTGGTCTCATCTTGACCATCTAATATGTCCACATCTCTGGTGGTTAAATCAAACTGTACACTATCATTACTTGGATCACCATCGATTTCCATATTGTCATCGCATTCTTCATAGAGTATCGGGTCCGTATCTGCATTAGCTGCTGCGGCTTCCTGAACTTCAATATTAAAGCTTTGCGTACTGATCGAACAGCCTGTAACATTGTTTGTAATTGTTACAAAAATCTGTTGTGGATTATCAAGGTTGTTGTATGGACTGACCAAACCGTTCATACCCGATTCTGCATCAATCAAGTTTTGGTGGTAGCTTACCATGAATTGCCCTGGGTCCTGCCCATTTAGAACTTCTGTATCTTTGCTAGTCAGATTAAAAGTATCAAAACCATCCGAGTTCAGTTCACAAACTATAAAGTCAGTTAAGGGAACAACCTCTGGCAAAGGACGGACAATTATTGTAAAATTAACAACAGCGTAACAATCTGTAATAGCATTGGTCACTCTTACGTAAATTTCTTGTTGCGGGCTTTCTATATTCCTATATTGAGTTGGATCGACAATTGGGTTGGATCCTGAATGCGCGTCTTCTAGTACAGTATGGTAAGTTGAGATCAAGTCTGCTTCGCCATTTTCAATAAATGCTTCGTTTTCCCTCAAATTAAAATCCTCAACTCTGTCTCCTGTATTAACTCTATCGCAAAGCTCAATATTTTCGGGATCTGTATTTGGTGTTGGATTTATTGTTCGTAATTTTACATGCACTCCTAGCCCTACACAAGAGTTATCTATATCACCATCGACTCTCACATAAATATCTTGTTCGAACGGAGAAGTTTCATTTCTATAATTAGAAATATCTTGAATTGCATTTATTTCCGCAAGCGCATCCACTTCTGTTTGGTAGTAGCTAAAGGTTAAATTCTGACCTGAAGGGAAACCAGATTGTGCTCTTATTTGAGATTCTGCATCGCTAAAATCAAACGATGTTATTCCATTAGTGATATTTGAATCTACGATATCTATCGTATCACATTCCTCATAAAGAATTTCTACCGTCACTGGTATTTGAGTTGCTTCAACCAATAATTCTAAAGGAGTCACTCTATGGCAGCCTTCCGTATTTTCTACTCTGACGAATAGAACGTCCGGATTTGATGAGGAATCAGTATTTCGATAAGACGTAGGATTAATAATAGCACCCAAAGCATTATCTGCATCATCAAAGCTGTTGTGAAAGGTCATTGTTTCAGCTAAAAAGTTCATAGATATTAATTCCTTAGCCTCATTCAAATTGAAATCTGACAGACCATCCGAATCGTCATCGCACTGTATGAGTTGTACAGCGTTTTCAACATCAGGCAGATCCTTCACTATTAAAGTAACCATGGCAGTTTCATAACAATCTGGATAATCATTTCTTTCGACCCTAGCAAATATATCATCAGTACTTTTAAAGGTATTAGTATGTATATTTCCCAAAGGATTTTCATCAGCTTCTGCATTTGCTAGGTCCAAATGATATGTCACAGTAAATTGTGAAGCATCTTGTCCGTTCAAAACTTCAGTATCGACTGAAGACAGATTAAATTCAACAAAACCGTTGGTATCATCCATATCTAAGTCATTATCGCATAATTGATATATGACCGGTGTCGCTGTTGGCTGATTGAATACATTAATTAAAAACTCAGTGGTTGCGTAACACGTTCGTTTTTCAGCATTCTCAATTCGAACAAATATAGATTCTTGTTGATAAGCAACTTGATTCGTATATATTAATGGCAATGATGATATTCCTATATCTGCATCGTTTAATGTTCTGTGAAATGAAATATTAAAATCTGAGGTAGATTGACCACCAAGTACGTCCATCTCTAAAACCGATAAGTCAAAATTCCAAAAACCATCATTATTATCATCACAAATTAATTGATCATCTACTAGATTTGCAATGGGTTGTTCAAAGAAATTAACGTTAAACTCAATTACAGAAATAATAGCACCAGCAGCATTATACGCATTCGCCGTATAACCCATGCTTGGTGAAACGACATTGTTTAATATAGGGCCTGTTTCTGGCAAAAGATCTTCATTACTAAACCATTCATAAGTTACAGCATCTAATGTTGTTGCATCCAAACTAGTTACTTCATTGCTGCATAGTTCGATACTATTAACAATAGAACAGTCAGTGCTGCCAGATGAGGAGTTACCAGCATTAGTTTGCTCTAAAGTTATAAACCCTGGTTGTTGAGAAAAATTTGTTATCATAACGACATAGACATCACCTTCGCTTGCCCCTGATATATTCATTGATTCGGTAGTCGAAGGAAGCCAACTACAGTCAATTTTAGTAAAGCTAGTTAAATCTGCACCGCAATTGATATTTGTGTCACTAAACGGTCCCCAAGCAATAAAGTCAACATCAAAAGACATTCCCGAGCCATCAGCATTTTCAGCCTGACTAATTGAAAAATTAAGATCACCGTCAGAATCAATTTTTAAATAATACCACGATGGATAAGGCCATAATGAAGGGTCATTTGGACCATTACCAGTAGTACAGCTATAATTTATGCCAGCTTCTGCAGAATTTGAAGCACCAGGAATACCAGGATGTGAATTTGGAAAAACCAACGCATTCCCTCCTGCACAAAATGGCTCTATTTCGGCACATATTGATCCTTGGGCATAACTTAGAGAAGACAACCCAAAAAGAAAAAGTAGTGCTAAAATTAGATAGTTTTTCATTTTGACTATTTGAAAATTGACATTTTTATACTTTCATTATATTTCGCCAAAAGATGCATATTTTTTTGTTTGGATTGTTGACAAGAAACACTGAATGGAATAGGTTTTAAGATGAATAAAATTAGTGATTCTTGCATGGATTAATCTAAAATTATTGAATTTCGAAAATTAAGAAAATTTTAATAAAACATTTGTTAATTCGTCAAGGTTATTGACATTTTAACGGTTTTAACTATATAACAGTTATAATAATAAATCTCCTTACTTAACCAAACTGTTTTTATTGCTTATCTTTGCCTCTTCTTTTTAAGTTTGATTAATATTTTTTATAATGAAAATTGAAAGCGATTTTAATGATATTGATTCTCTAGGTGACGACCATATAGGTTCATCGAGCGAAACACCAATGAGAGCGGATGCTTTTGAACTCTCAAATAGTGAAAAAGTAGATATTATTAAAGATGATGTAAGACACATTTTAGAAACCTTAGGTTTAGATCTCAATGATGACAGTCTAAAGGGCACGCCAAATCGTGTTGCAAAAATGTTTGTTAATGAAATTTTTGGTGGCTTAAATCCTGATAAAAAACCCAATGCTTCTACATTTGACAATAAATATAAATATGGTGAAATGCTGGTAGAAAAAAACATTACAGTTTATTCTACTTGCGAACATCATCTGCTTCCTATTGTTGGTCGTGCACATGTTGCCTATATTTCTAACGGTACAGTTGTTGGTTTATCTAAAATGAATAGGATTGTTGATTATTTTGCAAAGCGTCCTCAGGTACAAGAACGTTTAACAATTCAAATTGTAAAAGAACTTCAAAATGTCTTAAATACAGAAGATGTTGCTTGTGTTATTGATGCTAAACATTTATGTGTTAATTCTCGTGGTATAAGAGATATAGAAAGTAGCACTGTGACCTCTGAGTTTGGTGGAAAATTCAAGGAAAAAGAAACACGTCGTGAGTTTTTAGACTACATACAATTAGACACAACGTTTTAACTTGTTTTCTGTTAACTAGTTCTTTAGTTTTGTTTTTACATTTTTCAAATTTGCATCATGCCTTTATACGATACACAAACTATTAAAATATACAATTCACTTTCGGGTGAAAAAGAGATTTTTAAACCTATAACTAAAGGTTATGTGGGCATGTATGTTTGTGGTCCAACCGTATATAGTAATGTACATTTAGGTAATGTCCGTACCTTCATGTCTTTCGATATGATTTTTCGCTACTTTAAACATTTAGGTTATAAAGTAAGATATGTAAGAAACATTACAGATGCAGGACATTTAGAAAATGATGCCGATCTTGGCGAGGATAAAATCACAAAGAAAGCACGATTAGAGGCTATAGAACCTATGGAAATTGTACAGCGATATACTGTAGATTTTCATAATGTGTTAAATACTTTCAATTTCTTACCACCTAGCATAGAACCTACTGCTACTGGTCATATTATTGAACAGATTGAATTAATTCAAACCATAATAGATAATGGTTTTGCTTATGTTGTAAATGGCTCAGTATATTTTGATGTCCATAAATACAATGAAACTAACGAATATGGTATTTTAAGTAAACGTAAGCTTGAAGATTTAATTCATAATACACGTACGCTTGATGGTCAAAGTGATAAAAAAAATCCACAAGATTTTGCACTTTGGAAAAAAGCAGAACCTGCGCACATTATGCGTTGGCCTTCTCCTTGGAGTGATGGATTTCCTGGATGGCATCTAGAATGTACAGCAATGAGCACTAAATACCTAGGAGAACAATTTGATATTCATGGTGGTGGGATGGATTTAAAATTTCCGCATCACGAGTGTGAAATAGCCCAAAATAAGGCGGCAAAAGGACAAGACCCTGTAAAATACTGGATGCATGCTAACATGCTTGAACTTAATGGTGCTCGTATGAGTAAGTCTACAGGAAACTATATTAATCCTGCAGAATTACTTTCTGGTGAAAATGACATCATGTCTAAAGCCTATGGTCCAAGTGTGATTCGATTTTTTATGATGCAAGCGTCTTACAAAAGCGTATTAGATCTTACTAATGATGGTTTACTTGCTGCGGAAAAAGGTTTCCATAGACTAATGGATGCCATTAATTTAATAGATAATTTAAAAACTAGTGACTCCTCATCATTTGATGTTGCTGCATGGAAACAGAAATGTTATGATGCCATGAATGATGACTTTAATACTCCTATTCTAATAGCTCATTTATTTGATGCTGCGAAATTCATTAATCAGATAAAGGATAGAAGTGCGAGTGTTACTTCTGAAGATTTAGATTTGTTGAAGGAGACTATGACTATTTTTACATTCGACATATTAGGATTAACTAGTATTTCTAAGGATGATTCTTCGACAGATAAACTCTCTGGCGCAGTTGAGATTTTAATAAATCTTAGGAAAGAAGCTCGATTAAATAAAGATTTTGCACTGTCTGATAAAATTAGAGATGAATTAGCTGAAGCCGGAATTCAACTTAATGATAGTAGAGATGGAACTACTTTTACGACAAACTAATCGTGAAAAAAATCTTAACATATCCTTTTCTATTCCTCATAAAGCTTTACCAAACATTTATTTCTCCAATTACTCCTGCAACTTGTAGATATCAACCAACGTGTTCTCATTATGCAAAAGAAGCTTTAGAAGTTCATGGCTTTTTTAAAGGAGGTTGGTTAGCCATTAAGAGAATTTTTAGTTGTCATCCTTGGGGAGGGAAAGGTTTTGATCCTGTTCCAAGGGAGGATGACAACTAAAAATTTTCCCTCGCGCGCCAGCTCGCCCATTCACTAAAAATGTACTCCGTACATTTTCTTAACGCTATGTCGCCTTGGGGAGGGAAAGGTTTTGATCCTGTTCCAAGGAAGGATGACAACTAAAAATTTTCCCTCGCGCGCCAGCTCGCCCATTCACTAAAAATGTACTCCGTACATTTTCTTAACGCTCTGTCGCCTTGGGGAGGGAAAGGTTTTGATCCTGTTCCACCAAAAGAAAACTAATATTAAGTTAATCTGGTTTTCAATCGTTATCAAAATATTATATTTACGGTATAAAATAGAGTATATATGTATTTATTACAGATGGATTGGGATCCAACAAAATATATTGATTTAGGCTTTTTTAAACTTCATTTTTATAGTATGATGTGGATTATTGCCTTCATCTTAGGTTTCTACATCACCAAACGTATTTATAGAAAGGAAGGTCAATCTGATGAATCTTTAGACTCATTATTCATATATTCTGTGCTTGGTATTATGCTAGGAGCCAGATTAGGCCATGTTATATTTTATCAACCAGAGCTGATTACCGAAGATTTCTTTAGCATCTTTTTACCTTTTAAATTTAAAGGTGGTTTTGAGTTTACAGGTTTTCAAGGGTTGGCTAGTCATGGAGCGGCGATTGCTATGATTATTTCTATGTATCTCTACAATAAAAAAGTACTACACAAAACAGTTCTTTGGATTTTAGATCGTGTGGTGATTCCTGTGGCACTAGGTGCCGTTTTTGTTAGAATTGGAAATTTTATTAATTCTGAAATTGTTGGTATTAAAACCGATAGTGCGTTGGGAGTAATATTTACCCAAAATGGAGAAAACTTTGCACGTCATCCCGCACAATTATATGAAGCTTTCTGTTATGTTTTTGTGTTTTTAATTCTGTTTTATTTCTATTGGAAAACTAAAAAATCGGAACAACAAGGATTCTTATTTGGACTGTTTTTAGTTCTACTCTGGACTGTACGATTCTTCGTTGAGTTTGTAAAAGAAGCTCAAGGAGATGAATATATTAATTGGTTGAATTTAAAAACTGGGCAATGGTTAAGTATTCCTTTTATAATAATTGGTTTATACTTTATGTTTATTTACAAGCCTAAAACAAAACACAATTAATGCGACTTCAACTTCTTTTAAAAATTTCGCTCATTCTCGTAGGATTTGTTTGCTTTTCATCATGTAAAGAAAAAAAGACGAAAACACCTGAAGAAAAAGTTATTGTTAGTTTTCAAAAAGAAGGAATATTAACGCTAAAGAAAGCAGCATCGGATTCTATTATACAAATTTTGGATATTGAAATTGCGGATAACGAATATGAAACTCAAACGGGTTTAATGTATCGAACCAAGTTAGAAACCAATCATGGAATGCTCTTTGTATTTCCTGATGTGGATTTTAGAAGTTTCTATATGAAAAACACCAAGATTCCATTAGACATCATTTATCTTAACAAAGATAAAATCATTGTCAGTGTACAGAAAAACGCTAGGCCTTTTGATGAAGCATCACTTCCTTCTAATGCACCTGCTCAATATGTTCTAGAAATTAATGGAGGTCTATTTGATGAATGGCAAGTTGAAGTTGGAGATAGGATTGAGTATGAGCGCTTATAATTAATATTATTTTTTTAATATTTCCAAAAAAAAATGATCTAACTGGCACTAATGAAATCCAATTTTTGTTACGATAAGCGATATACAGGCCATAACAATTATAGTATACAATACTCTCAATTTAAGGTTTTTACATAAAAATAATCCGCAAATTGCTAGTAAGCCCATAAATCCAGTTTCAAATCTCACACATAGAATACCGAGAATCATTCCGGCAAAAAGTAGATGAGTCCACATACTTCTTGGTTTCCATATTAAGGCGACTGCTACCAAGAATTCTACCGCTACAGTTACCCACGAAAAAATTAGACTAATCAGTCTAAGATTGGGAACAACATCCTTTAATACAATGCTCTGCTCTAAATTTGGGTCAGTAGCATACAGCGCTAATAAACTCTCTTCATTACTTTCAGCCACTTGATGGATTTCTGGGAAAAAATTAATAAAAAAGTTAAATAGCTTACCCCTATTCATCATATAATAATAGAAATCACCACTCACAAACTGACTAGACAACAGCTTCTGCAAAGCTGATGTTAATACTACTATAATTACTATTATCTGAATGTTTATTAAAAGAATATTTTGGCTTTTATGATAGTAAAAGAAAATAATCGACAACACCATAAACAATAACATAAAATGATGATTTGCCACCCAGAAATATGAATGATATAGATCCAACAATAGCGTTACCAAGAAGACAATCCAAATTATAGGATGTTTTATTCTATCACGCCATAAGAACCAACTTAATAGTCCAATAAAAAATAATGGGACTTTCAATAGCCTTTGGTCTTCTGCTAAAATAAAAACATAGACTCCAAGTAGTAATAGCAATAATTGCTTAGCGAAGCCAATAGAATCATTCAATTTATCTTTTATATTCAACCAATTTGTCATTCCTCTTGATTTTTTAAATAAATCTCATTCACCAATTCTCTAGAATAGACACCATTTTTCGAATTTACTATTGGCCTCCATATCTGCATATGGATACTATCTTTTTTAGTAGATTTTAAAACAAGCTCAGCAGACCTTTTAAGGTTATTCTTATTAGGCATTAACATTAAAAAGCCTAGTGAGTTTTTCATGTCATTGTCTGTTACTAAAGAATCAACAGACATATCAGGAATATATATTTGATTATAATAATAATGCATTTCGGAATACATTCCATAACCACCACCTTTCCATTTATTAAGGTTATGAATATTCACAAAAAAAAGGTGTATGATTATAACAACAATCGCAAGAATAGGAATACCGTATTTTAAAATTATATTTTTCAAAGAATCATTTAGTTGTATTAGGTGTACTAAAATATAAATATATTATTAAAAGTTATTGGTACAAAAAAATGCCTATCATATCTGAAAGGCATTTTTTTGTAATTAAATAAAGTGAAAGACTATGCTTCATCTTCTTCTTTGACCTTCTTTTTCAGAGACTCCGCAGCATCACCTTTTTTAGCGGTATCATACATTAATGGTGTTGCGATAAACATAGATGAATATGTACCAACAACTACACCAACAATTAAGGCAAATAATAAACCTCTTAATGAATCTGCACCAAAAGTAAACATTGCCAATAATACCACCAACGTAGTTACAGAGGTATTCAAGGTTCTACTTAATGTACTATTTAATGATGCATTAATGGTTTTTCCGAATTCCCAAGATGTATGTTCATTTAAGAATTCTCTAATTCTATCGAACACAACAACCGTATCATTCAGTGAGTAACCAATAACCGTTAATATAGCAGCAATAAACGCTTGATCTATTTCCATACTAAATGGCATAAACTTCCATGTTAATGAGAAGATTCCTAATACGATTAAGACATCATGGAACACGGCAGCTACAGCACCAAGTGAAAATTGCCATTTCTTAAATCTAAATAAGATGTATAAGAATACAACCACCAACGAACCTAATACGGCCCAAAATGAAGATTTCTTAATATCATCTGCAATTGTAGGACTCACTTTACTAGAAGACATTTTACCAATCTTAGCTTCACCAGAACCATCTAGGAATTCTTCATAAGTCATTCCTGAAGGCAGATACTTTTGTAAAGCTTCAAATAATTTAGATTGCACTTCTTCATCTGCTGCTGTTGAATTTTCTTCAACTTTATACTTAGTTGAAATTTTAAGTTCGTTATACGAGCCAATTGTTTTAACTTCAGCACTTCCAAAAGCATCATTAAGATCACCTTTTACTTCTTCAACGCTTACTGCTTGGTCAAAACGCACTTGGTAAGTTCTACCACCAACAAAATCAATTCCTTGATCTAATTTATTAGTAAACAAAGATCCTAAACTAGCAACAATGAATACTCCTGAAATGATATAAGCAATCTTACGTTTCTTTAAGAAATTAATATTAACATTCTTAAATAAACCTTTAGTCATAGCTGTAGAGAAATCTAAAGACCCTCCTCTATTTGTCCACCAGTCAATTAATAAACGAGTAATAAATATTGCTGTAAATAAAGATGTTAAAATACCAATGATTAATGTTGTTGCAAAACCTTTAATTGGCCCTGTACCAAATACAAATAAGATTAAAGCTGTTAAACCTGTTGTAATATTTGCATCTAAAATTGATGATAATGCATTAGAAAAACCATCTTTAATCGACTCTTTTTGCGACTTCCCTTTGGCAAGTTCTTCTCGAATCCTTTCAAATATAAGTACATTAGCATCTACCGAAATACCAATGGTTAAAACGATACCTGCAATACCAGGCAATGTTAATACGGCACCTAAACTCGATAATACACCAAAAATTAAAAGTATATTGAATAATAAAGCGATATCGGCAAAAATACCAGCCTTACCATAGTAAAATATCATCCAAAGCAATACGAATGCTAATGCTATTGCAAAAGACTTCATTCCACTATCAATAGCTTCTTGACCTAGTGAAGGTCCAATTTCTTCTGCTTGAACAATCTCAGCCGAAGCTGGTAATTTACCAGCTCTTAAAACGTTAGCTAAATCAACAGCTTCTGTCAAAGAGAATGATCCAGATATTTGAGAGTTACCACCTGCAATCGGACCAGTAGAAACACTTGGTGCAGAATACACAATATTATCTAAAACAATAGCTATATATCCTTGTGTTTCATAAGCTTTTTTAGTCATTTCTTCCCAAATCTTAGCTCCTTTGGCATTCATACTCATACCTACCGCAGGACGACTGACCTGGTCATATTCCTGTCTTGCATCCGTAATTACAGAACCACTTAATGGTGGTATATTATCTCTATTTGTTTTAATAGCGTATAAATCTGAAAACTCAGAGTCTTTTTCCTGAATTCCCCAAGCAAATTTTACATAACGCATTTCTGCTGGCAATTGCGTTCTTTGCTTTGGGTCATTAAGAGCTGCCAATACTTTTTCTCTATCCTTAGACAAAAAAGTACCAACAACAGATCCGCCTCCATAACCCTGAATACCTAATGGGTTGGTCTCTGCAACACTTGTAGAATCTGATTCAATTTGCCCTGTTAACTCATCAATAGCATTAGATGTACTATCTTGTACTTCCGTTGCTTCAGCGATATCATCTTTAGTTTCTTTTGCTTTATTTGCTTCAACTAAAGCTTGATTTACCTGTAAAATATAAGGCACAATTTCTTGATTCTTATACGTTTCCCAAAACTGTAATTGTGCTGTCTTTGTTATAATATCTACAACTCGCTTTTTGTCTTTTGCACCTGGTAATTCGATTAAAATACGACCAGAATTTCCTAAACGTTGAATGTTAGGAGACGATACACCAAAACCATCAATACGATTACGTAATACCTCAAATGCTGAGACTATAGATTCGTCTATCTTTATTTGAAGAATCCCTTTTACTTCATCATCAGACATGTCGAATTTAATGTCTTCACTCAAATCACGATTGGCAAAAATATCTGGTGATGCTAATTTTGTATCTCCTTTAATAGCATCAAAAGCTCTAAAAAATGATTCTAAATAAGATTCTTGTGCATCCTTTTGTAATTCCTCCGCATCATCTAATGCTTTATTAAATATAGGATCTTTACTATTATTAGCTAATCCTTTTAAAATGTCCTTTACCGAAATTTGAATAATGGCGTTAATACCTCCTTTAAGGTCTAAACCAAGTTTCATGGCATTGTTTTCAACTTCAGAATAGGTGTATTGTGACACACCTAACATGTTGTAAACTTCTATAGGTTCTAATTCATCACCTACCTGAATTTTTGTAGTCTTAAGAGAATCTAAATAACGTATTTCTTCATTATTTCTTTTAGATTGGTAGTCGTCTTCTGTATCAGCATACTTAGCTACTGCTACTTCTTTTGCATTATCTTCTATCTGATTGGCTTTGAAAGTAAATGATAATTGGTATATACTTACTAAACCAAATAAAAGTGCAAAAAGTTTAATTATTCCTTTGTTTTGCATTGTTATTATTGTTTAATGTCGAATATTATAAAACGCGCAAATATAGAGTTTACACTGTTAATCGACAATGTTTTTAATTAAATAGATTTTAGTCTTTTGATTGAAAAGAAAGACTTGAAATGAAGTGGGAATTATTAATGATGGTAATTCCTTAGATGATTGGTCCTGCTCGGACTTCAGGAATGTTATGAGAAATATGATCTATCGCAATTGCAATAGTGGTATTAACCTTAAGGGCAGCATTAATTTTACTATTACTTTGTTGTGTATTGATATGTTCTCCCGAAGTCTTAACTTTTGGATTAAGGGAATATTCACTTTTCTGATTAAGTTGTACAACTTCAATGATTTCACAATCCCATTTAATATTATTGGAATTTTGAATTTTAGAAATATTGAGTTCATAGTCCTTTCCTTCTTTTTCTGAAGGAAAATCTTGTGTGTTTCCGCTTTTCGAATCATTGGGCAATTCTAAACCATCGGCACTAGATAGTATGTCTTGAATTTTATAGACATCTGCCTTACTGAAATATGTAATCTTTAGAAGACCATTTTCACTTTGGCCAATTTGAATCTGTTCGGCACCAAAATCCTGAAGACGTTCTTGGATGACTTTAATTGTGCTTAAAGCACGTTCTTTGGAAATATTCTTATCAGAAAACTGAATAGTCACTTGTTGATTAGGCAAAGTAGAATCCTCTACATACCTTCCAAAAAAAGCTAAGAGTATAACTAATATTCCTAAATGCAACTTAGTTTTCATGCGGCAAATATAAAAAAATAATCCCGATAGCTATCGGGATTATTTCTCTAGTCTTTGTTACTTGTATATAATTTTATAATTCTAACAAACCATTAGTTTTCTTAACGCCTTCAGCGCTTTCTGCCATATGTGCTTTTTCAGCAGCACTTAATGGTACATCTACAATTTTTTCTATTCCATTTCTACCTAAAATTACAGGTACACCAATACATAAGTCACTTAAACCGTACTCACCTTCTAAAAAGGTAGAACAAGGGAATATTTTCTTTTGATCACATGCTATGGCTTGCACCAATCCACTTACAGCTGCTCCAGGAGCATACCAAGCAGAAGTTCCTAACAATTTAGTTAATGTAGCTCCACCGACCTTTGTGTCAGCTGCAACTTGGTTTAAACGTTCTTCTGAAATAAATTCTGAAACATTAATACTGTTTCTAGTCGCATGCGATGTTAAAGGCACCATTCCTTTATCACTGTGTCCACCAATTACCATTCCGTCTATATCACTAATTGGAGCTTCTAAAGCTTCAGCCAATCTGTATTTAAAACGTGCAGAATCTAACGCACCACCCATTCCTATGATTCTGTTTTTTGGAAGATTTATAGTTTTGTGTACTAAGTAAGTCATAGTATCCATTGGATTACTAACTACGATTATAATTGTATTTGGCGAATGTTCTACTAAGCTTGAAGATACAGACTTTACAATACCAGCATTAATACCAATTAATTCTTCACGAGTCATTCCTGGCTTACGCGGAATACCAGAAGTAATTACACAAATATCACTGTTTGCTGTTTTAGAATAATCGCTCGTACTTCCTGTTATTTTTGTATCAAATCCATTTAACGATGCACATTGCATTAAGTCCATGGCTTTACCTTCTGCATAACCTTCTTTAATGTCAAGAATTACAACTTCAGAAGCGAAGTTTTTAATGGCAATATATTCTGCACAACTTGCACCTACTGCACCTGCACCAACTACTGTTATTTTCATGTTTTTATATTTTAAGCGTTATTAAAAATTCAGATACAAATTTAAGGTTTTATGCTTGAAACTCCATGACATAAATCATAGTAATTGGTTAATAAAAAAAGAGCAAGCCTAAATAGGTTGCTCTTTATATTTATATTTCTAGTTATAGTCTATCTAAAGCTGAATGCTATTCCCAGAGTTGCTGTATCATACTCTTGAATGGTATAATCAGCAAATATTTTAAAAAAGGCTAAGTTTAACCTAGTTCCAAGGGTAGCACGCATTCCGTTAGCATTAAAATCTAAACTTATAGGGTTTGATATAGATTCATTAACAGTACCTACCTGATTTCCATTGCTATCTTCTATATCATATGTTAATGTATAATCACCTTTCATTCTAGCAGTTGTCTTTCCATTGTTGTAGCCTAGACTGCCATAAAATGTAATTATTTTAAAATCTAAAGAAGCTAGAGCCTGAACCGTCCATGTATTCATTTTAAATTCAGCCTCACCATTATTTATAGCGACGTTATCTGTTGCAGATTCATCATTGATAGCATAGGCAACTTTCATATTTGTGAAAGCACCAAGAATAGAAAGACTGAATGGCAGCTTATCTAGAGGTCCTAGATATTGGGTTAAATCATGCTGTAAACCAAGTCCTATTAAGTTAGCTTCCACATCGTCATCAAAGTTTAAATTTGGAACAAATCGCAATTTTATATCAGTTTTAGAGGGCAATCCAAAACCTACTTGAACGGTCGGAGCTGGAACTGCATTAACTGGCAAATCCTGAGTTATACCACCTGGCATATTAAAACTTGCAGCCTTAAAGGTACCATCGCCAACAGGAATAGATATGTCAACCGAGGTCTCAGCATCATTTTCACTCATTACAGTTTGCAACTCATTTTCGCCATTAGGTAATTCTAAAAATCTATAGTCACTAGGTAAAAAAGCGAAAGATTGAGCTTCATCAGGTACTAAAGACCCATTAAATCCAATTGTAACATCAAATCCGAATTTTTTATGAACTTTAGCTGTTGTTGCCCAACCACCATTCATACTATACATTAGGCCTTCCAATGCAGGTCTTAAATAATTTTGCGTCAATAAACTTGCATCGTCTGATGCAAGTAAAATAGTTTCTAATTCTTGCGCATTACTAAATTGCATACCAGCAATTAAGATAATTGATGCTATTAGTTTTCTCATAATTGAAATAATAATAATATTAACGCAAAACTATAAAAAAAATTGAATAAAACGTATTTTATCGTTATTTTTTGCTTTTAATCGATATTTTATTATTATCATTCCTAAATAGAAAACAAAAAAAGCACCTATCAAATAGGTGCTTTTTAACAAAATTATTAATGTTTATGCGTCAATATTTGCATAAATAGCATTCTTCTCAATAAATTCTCTACGTGGTGGTACTTCATCACCCATTAACATAGAAAATACACGATCCGCTTCTACTCCATTATCAATCTGAACTAAACGTAAAGTTCTAAACTCAGGATTCATTGTAGTATCCCAAAGTTGTTCAGCATTCATTTCACCAAGACCTTTATAACGTTGAATTTTTGAATTCTCTCCAAATTCTGTCATGATTTCATCACGTTCTTTATCAGACCAAGCGTATCGCTTTTTCGCTCCTTTTTTAACTAAATATAATGGTGGAGTAGCAATATAAATATGTCCATTCTCCACTAACTCTTTCATATATCTAAAGAAGAATGTTAAGATTAATGTGGCGATATGACTACCGTCAATATCGGCATCACACATAATCACAACTTTATGATATCTTAATTTTGAAAGATTTAAAGCTCTAGGATCTTCTTCAGTACCAATAGTAACACCAAGTGCAGTGAAGATATTCTTAATTTCTTCGTTTTCAAATACCTTGTGCTGCATCGCTTTTTCAACATTAAGAATCTTACCTCTTAATGGTAATATAGCTTGGAAAGCTCTATCTCTACCTTGCTTAGCAGTACCACCTGCCGAATCTCCCTCAACAAGGAATACTTCGCATTTTGCAGGGTCTTGCTCAGAACAATCACTTAATTTCCCTGGTAAACCACCAATACTCATTACAGTTTTACGCTGTACCATCTCACGTGCTTTCTGGGCTGCGTGACGTGCTTGAGCAGCCAGTATCACTTTCTGAACAATTGTTTTAGCATCATCAGGATTTTCCTCTAAATAGTCCGTTAGCATTTCTGAAACAGCTTGAGATACAGATGCGGAAACCTCTCTATTACCTAATTTGGTTTTAGTTTGTCCTTCAAATTGTGGTTCTTGTACTTTCACAGAAACAATAGCCGTGAGACCTTCACGAAAATCATCACCAGAGATATCAAATTTTAATTTATCTAACATCCCAGAACCATCTGCATACTTCTTAAGCGTATGGGTTAATCCACGACGAAAGCCTGAAAGGTGTGTACCTCCTTCGTGTGTATTAATATTGTTGACGTAAGAGTGTAAATTCTCAGCATATGATGTATTATAAACCATAGCAACCTCAACTGGCACACCATTTTTTTCTCCTTCAAAAGCAATAACATCTTTCATTAAAGGTTCACGATTACCGTCTAAGAATTTGATAAATTCTTTAAGACCCTCTTCAGAATGAAAAGTTTCACCTTCAAACTCACCATCCTCTTTTTTATGCCTTCTATCTATTAAGTGAACCGTAATACCTTTATTTAAATATGCTAATTCACGCAAACGACTTGCTAAAGTATCGTAATTATATTCTAGCGTCTGCGTAAAAATGGTCGGATCCGGTTTAAAAGTTACCGTTGTACCTCTTTTATCTGTATCACCAGTTTGCTTAACAGGATACATGGCTTTACCACGCTCATATTCTTGCTCGTAAATTTTACCCTTTCTAAAAACGGTTGCTTTAAGATGCTCGGAAAGTGCGTTAACACAACTTACACCAACACCATGTAATCCACCAGATACCTTGTAAGAATCTTTATCGAATTTACCACCAGCACCAATTTTAGTCATAACGACCTCTAATGCCGAAACACCTTCTTTTTTGTGTAAATCAACAGGAATACCACGACCATCATCTTCTGTAGTAATAGAATTATCTTCATTGATTGTTACCGTAATATTATCACAATGACCAGCTAAGGCCTCATCAATAGAATTATCAACTACTTCATATACTAAATGGTGCAAACCACGTGTACCAACATCACCAATATACATTGATGGACGCATACGTACGTGCTCCATGCCTTCTAATGCCTGAATACTATCTGCTGAATAGTTGTCTTTGTTAAATTCTTCTCTTTTTTCGCTCATTATATTTTTAATAAGATTTAGTTCGATTTATGGCATAAAAAAATGACACAATTGTATCATTTTTGAATACTAACAAATATACGATTTTAAAGTGCCATTTAAAAGGTTTTTATCAATTGAAAGTGATAATTATCAACATTTGTTAATTACTTAAAAATGCCTTAGAATGGCTAAAAAGTGGCTTAAAATGGATTTTGGTGATTTTTTTATTCTCTCAAAAACACAAAAAACACAACATTTGTAAGAACCTCTATTTTCAAATTCATTTTAACCGATTTTTTCGACAATAATTCGGGTATAACGTTGATTTTCGGATTTTAACGAAATTTTCAAGCGCAAATAATCAGCTTTTAATTTAAATACTACTTTGGTAATCCCAAAACTACCGCTTAATGAAAAATATTTTAAATTCAACCTATAATAGGTTCGCATTTGTAATAGCAACTTCTGGTGTGCTTTTTCTACTTTTTAATGTTATTTCCTTCTATTTATTAGGAAGCTACAGCGCCATTTTTATTTCACTTCTAATTCTTAGCTTTTCAGCTTTACCTATAACCTATCTCTATTTCTTTAAAAAAGAGATTAAAGTACCATTAGACTTAATAACCAGTGCTGTAAAAACCAACAATCTTGAATCTATTAATGGACACCAAATTAGGTCGAAAGATTTAAATGAAATTGGTTCCTTTTTATATAAGTGTCATTTTCAAAAAGAAGAATTGAAAAAAGCCAAGGAAAAAGCTGAAGAAAGTGAACTTTTAAAATCTTCATTTTTAACAAATCTCTCTCACGAAATCAGAACTCCAATGAATGCCATTTTAGGATTCTCAGATTTATTGAGTAATCAAAAATTAACTGAATCTGAAAAAGTAGAATTTATAAAAATTATCATTCGTAGTGGCAAGAACTTAGTATCTATTATAGACGATTTAATAGAAATGTCTAAAATTGACACCAACCAAATAAAACCAAACTATGGTGCTTTTAATTTAGACGAAACTCTAAATGACATAAAACAAACGGTTGAGATTACAATTCCTAAAGACAAACCATTAAGACTTAATTTTGACCAACCAAAATTACCTGTAGTTTTTCAACTTTTAAGCGACGAAACTAAGCTTAGACAAGTTATTGTTAATCTTTTAAATAATGCTGTAAAATATAGTGAGAGAGGTTCTGTTAATTTTGGCTATAAGATTAGTCCTGAAAATAATGCCTTAGAATTCTATGTAACAGACACAGGTATTGGTATGTCTAAAGAAGATTCTCAAAATATTTTTAACAGGTTCAATAGAATTCAAAACGATAAAACAGTAAATCTTAGTGGATTAGGCTTAGGGTTAGCAATATCTAAAGCCTATATTGAAATGTTAGGAGGAAAAATTTGGTTAAATTCTATTGAAAATATTGGTACTACTTTTTCATTTACAATACCATTAAAATTAACGAGCTTACAAGCAGAACCAATAACGGAAGTTGCTCTTAATACTGCAGATAAAATTAAACCTTTAACAATATTGATTGCTGAAGATGATGAGATAAATTTCATGCTTATTAAAAGAGTAATGAAAATAAGAAATTACAATATTATTAGGGCTAAAAATGGTGTTGAAGCTGTTAAAGCGTGTGAAGAGAATGATCAAATTCAATTGGTGCTTATGGACATGAAAATGCCAAAAATGGGTGGTCTTGAAGCAAGAAAAATCATTAAAACATTTAAACCATTTTTACCTATAATTGCGCATACTGCATATTCATCCGCAGAAATAATTAGCGAAGTCTATGAAGCCGGATTTATAGATTGCGTTACTAAACCACTTGATAAGTCTAAGTTATTTAGAATTATTGATAGAATTGAACACCTAACTCCAGATGTTCCAAAGGCTGAAGCTGTATTTGCTTAAAAAACTTACTTTAAGCCTATAACAGAATTAAATTAGCTGGAATAGATTAAGGCCTATTAAAAACCATAATTCTTATGGTATTTTTAATCTGAATTCGATTCATATAAAAACTGCAATAAGCTGTTTTTCAAATACTCATCATATTTTATATGCTGTAAGATCTTTTTCGACCTTGTAGGTATCGAATAATCGAACTCAGATTTTTGTGCTAATAAATTTAGTGAAATGATCCACTTAAAAAAAGTCAGCTTAAAAAACTGACTTTCAAATTTACTTTACAATTATATTTTATCAATTCCGATGAGAATTTAAGGATGAATCCGGTTTGCTGAATTTTCTTCCACTATGCCTTAAAAATTCAATACCACATTAATACGCTTCATCATGCACATTAGCAATTGCTCTACCAGATGGGTCATTCATGTTTTTAAATGCTTCATCCCATTCTAATGCAATTGCGGTGCTACATGCTACACTTGCTTCTTGCGGTACACTTAAAGCTGCTGCATCGCTAGGAAAATGCCCTTCGAAAATAGTTCTGTAGTAATACTCTTCTTTGTTTAGAGGTGTATTAATTGGGTAACGGAATTTAGCATTAGCTATTTGTTCGTCGGTGACTTCTTTCTCTACTAATTCTTTTAAGGTATCAATCCAGCTGTAACCTACACCATCACTAAACTGTTCTTTTTGTCTCCATGCGACGCTTTCCGGAATCATCTCTTCAAATGCCTTACGCACAACCCATTTTTCCATGCGCTCTCCGTTAATCATTTTATCCTTTGGATTGATGCGCATTGCCACATCCATAAATTCTTTATCTAAAAATGGCACTCGACCTTCAATTCCCCAAGCTGCTAAACTTTTATTTGCTCTTAGGCAATCATACATGTGTAACTTATCTAATTTACGAACCGTTTCATCATGAAACTCTTTAGCGTCTGGCGCTTTATGGAAATATAAATACCCTCCAAAAATCTCATCCGCTCCTTCTCCAGACAATACCATTTTAATTCCCATAGACTTAATAACTCTTGCCATTAAGTACATTGGAGTTGACGAACGTATCGTCGTAATATCATACGTTTCGATGTTATAAATTACATCTTTAATGGCGTCTAACCCTTCTTGAATTGTAAATTTAATCTCGTGATGAACAGTACCTATGAAATCTGCTACTTTTTTTGCTGCAGCTAAATCTGGTGAACCTTCTAAACCTACAGAAAATGAGTGTAATTGTGGCCACCATGCTTGTTCTTTATCATCGGCTTCAACGCGTCTTTCAGAATATTTTTTAGCGATTGCTGACGTAACTGAAGAATCTAATCCGCCAGACAATAAAACACCATAAGGCACATCACTCATTAACTGTCTGTGCACAGCATCCTCTAGGGCTTGTTTTACCTCAGCAATACTTGTTTCATTTTCTTTTACAGCATCATAATCCGTCCAATCGCGTTTATACCACTTTACAAATTCACCATCTTTACTAGACATATAATGTCCTGGAGGAAATAATTCAATTTTTGTACAAACTCCTTCTAAAGCTTTCAACTCAGATGCTACGAAAAATGTTCCGTTTTTATCCCAACCAATATATAAAGGAATAATTCCCATATGATCTCTTGCGATAAAATATTCATCTTTTTCTGTGTCATAGATGGCAAAACCAAAAATACCATTCATATCATCTACAAAGTCAGCACCCTTTTCTTGGTATAACGCCAAAATTACTTCACAATCACTTTCGGTCTGAAAGTCATAATGAGGAAATTGCTTTCGTAATTCTCTATGGTTATAGATTTCTCCATTGGCCGCTAAGATTAATTTTTTATCTGGACTGAATAAGGGTTGCTTACCAGATGCCGGATCTACAATTGCCAGACGCTCGTGAGCCAAAATAGCTTTGTCATCGCTATAAATCCCACTCCAATCTGGTCCACGATGACGAATCGTTTTTGCCATTTCTAGGACTTTTGGTCTTAAGTCATCAGTTTTTTGTTTTATATCAAACGCACATACTATTCCGCACATAACTATTTATTTAATTATTAATTATGAAGCAAATATGATACTAAACTTTCATATTTTAAACATAAACAAGTAAAATGATTACAAATAATAACTAATAAATAGTTTTTTACTTGAATTAAAAACAACAAAGCTTTAAAATTGACACTTTAACTTTTAATCTGTAAACTTTAATATTTAATTACGACCATTTTGCCTTATTACAATTACTTTTAAAAAAACAATACACACTATTTATTATGAAAAAATCGAATCTTATTACCTCAATTGCATTTGCATTTTTAATGCTTTTATCTTTTAATTCCGACGCTCAAGAATTTAAAGGATTAGACAAAAGTCCTATGGACGCAGCTTCATTCCCAAGTTCCTATAAAGAATCTGATAAACTTGCTAAAATAACGTATAGTCGACCTCAATTAAAAGGACGTTCTGTAGATGAGTTAGCACCTAAAGGAAAAGTATGGAGAACAGGAGCAAATGAAGCTGCAGAATTAACATTGTACAAAGACATGACATTAGGTGGCACTTCAGTAAAAGCTGGTACTTACACATTTTATGTAATTCCTGGTGAAGATGAATGGACTGCAATAATCAGTACTGATTTAAATGTATGGGGAAGTTATTTTTATAAAGAAGAGAACGATGTAGCTCGTTTAAATGTTCCGGTAACAGAAGGAAAAGATTCATTAGACGCATTTTCTATTGCTTTCGAAGAATCAAATGATGGTATTCATATGCACTTAGGCTGGGGAACAGTAAGAGTTGCAGTACCTTTTACTAAATAAATAAAAGATTTATTTATAAGAAAGCGCCTTGAGAAATCAAGGCGTTTTCTTATTATGGAATATTCAAATACTTATGAGTTTGCAATGACACTTTCCATTTAGGATTAGCCATCACATAATCTACAATCTGCGGCATCATTTTATCACGCTTACTCCATTCTGGTTGTAAATATAAAATGCAATCTTTATTTACTTTAGACGCTTGCTCTTCTGCAAACTTAAAATCGTCTTTGTTGTAAATGATGCACTTTAACTCGTGCGCTTTATTGTATATTTCTTCTGTGGGTAGCTTTATTTTTTTAGGTGACAAACAAATCCAATCCCATTCTCCTGTTAATTTATAGGCGCCAGAAGTTTCTATATGAGTTTGAACACCTTTTGCTTTTAGTTGTTCTGTTAATGGTCCCATATCCCAAGTTAAGGGTTCACCTCCTGTTACTACAATAATGTCACTATACTTTACAGCATTATCAACAATCCTAGTTGTATCTGTAGCAGGATGCAATTCTGGCAACCAACTCTCCTTCACGTCACACCAATGGCAACCGACATCACAACCTCCAATTCTAACAAAATAAGCGGCTGTACCCTTATGAAAGCCTTCCCCTTGGATGGTGTAAAATTCTTCCATTAAAGGCAATAAATGGCCTTTGTCTATAAGTGCTTGTTTTTCTCGTCTTGTCATAGGAGGCAAAGATAGTTTTAAAAGTTTGAAGTGCGAAGCTAGAAGCTAGAAGTTATATCGTGAAGACTCATAGGTGCAAAACAGAAGTTCAAAATGATTTAAACTGAAACTTAATATCCAATACTTGATACTTCTTACTTGATACTTTTCACTACTTCGCTGCAATAACATCAATCTCAATACTCGCTCCACCTGCTAAACCAGAAGCTGCAAATGTAGTACGTGCTGGTTTCTTCGGAAAATATGTTGTATAAACCCAATTAAAATCCTTGAAATCGTCTATATCCTTTAGTATAACTGTACACTTTACAATATCGTCTAATGACAAATTATGATACTCTAAAACGTCTTTAATATTCTTTATAACCTGTTTAGTTTCTGCATTAATACCACCCGTAACCAATTTACCTGTCTTATGATTTTTACCGATCTGACCTGTTAAGAATAATAAATCATCTGTTTCTACGGCATCACTAAAAGGTACATCTGCTCGACTAGGTTCGTGAGACTTATGAAAAATAATTTCAGAATTAGAATTTTCACAAGACTGAAAACTCATTAAAATAAATAAACTTAAAATTGAAAATACTGACTTCATGCTAATTGGTTTTAAACTTGATTAAAATTACAGTATTTTTATGCAAATTTTCTGACTGATGACGAATTCTAAAAAATTCATAGAGGATATTGCTAATGGCAATACGTTTAAAGGTGACTATATCACCTTAGGATCTGCAATGCTCGAAGGAGAAACAATGACAAATTCTTTCGTTAACGTTCCTTTAAAAACCATGAATAGACATGGCCTAATTGCTGGTGCTACTGGTACTGGTAAAACAAAAACACTACAAGTTTTAGCCGAAAACCTTTCTGAAAAAGGTGTTCCTGTTCTTTTAATGGATATTAAAGGTGATTTAAGCGGTTTGGCAAAACCAAGTCCAGGACATCCAAAAATTGACGAACGACATGAAAAAATAGGTTTACCTTTTGAACCAAAGTCTTTTCCAGTCGAGGTCATGACTTTATCGGAACAAGATGGTGTAAGATTAAGAGCAACCATTAGCGAATTTGGACCCGTACTGATTTCAAGAATATTAAATGTAACTGAAACGCAAGCTGGAATTATTTCCGTGATATTTAAATATTGTGATGATAATAAATTACCGCTATTAGATCTAAAGGATTTTAAGAAAATACTTCAATATGCTACTAGTGAAGGCAAAAAGGAATTTGAAGAATCTTATGGTAGAATTTCCACAGCATCGACTGGAGCAATTCTAAGGAAACTTATAGAAATAGAGCAACAAGGTGGAGATTTATTTTTTGGTGAGACTTCTTTTGACACTCAGGATCTATTGCGTGTAGATGAGAATGGTCGAGGTTATATTAATATTATTAGGTTAACTGATATTCAAGATAAGCCGAAGTTGTTTTCTACGTTTATGCTAAGCCTATTAGCTGAAATATATTCAACATTTCCTGAACAAGGAGATAGTGGAAGACCAGAGCTTATAATGTTTATTGACGAAGCGCATTTAATTTTTAATGAAGCTTCTGATGCTTTACTTAATCAGATTGAAAGCATCGTTAAATTGATACGTAGTAAAGGTGTTGGTTTATATTTTGTCACTCAAAACCCAACTGATGTGCCTGAGGCAGTTTTAGGTCAGTTAGGATTAAAAGTTCAACATGCTTTAAGAGCATTTACAGCAAAAGATAGAAAAGCCATTAAACTCACAGCCCAGAATTATCCAGATACTGAATATTATGATACTGCAGAAGTTTTAACTTCATTAGGAATTGGTGAAGCTTTAGTGTCTGCACTAGATGAAAAAGGAAAACCTACTCCTTTGGCCGCAACCATGATGCGCGCACCAATGAGTAGAATGGATATTTTAACTGAAGCTGAATTAGGAAGCTTATTAGCTCAGTCTAAACTTGCGAAAAAGTATAATAAAGAGGTTGATAGAGAAAGTGCATACGAAATGCTTAATGGAAAGATTGAGCAAGCAGAAGCTGAAGAAGCTAAACGAAAAGCAAAAGAAGAAAAAGAAGCACTTAAAAAGGCAGAAAGCAAACGCAAATCTAGCTCAAGTAGAAGACGTAGCACTAGGCAAAATCCAATCGTTAAAGTACTCTCTAGCCCAACAGTAATACGAAGTGTTTTAGGAATTTTAACTAAAATGCTTAGATAATTAAAACCTAAATCTTAGATATGAA
Organism: Winogradskyella sp. R77965; assembly: GCF_044594915.1. Taxonomy (GTDB): domain Bacteria; phylum Bacteroidota; class Bacteroidia; order Flavobacteriales; family Flavobacteriaceae; genus Winogradskyella. Next base: position 1,670,379 of record NZ_CP138990.1, read on the forward strand.
AAATACGCTTTGTGCAATTTTAATATGTGCACTATTATTAGCTAGTTGTGCAAAAGACACTCCTCCAAATCCATTCTTAATAGAAAAGAACCACATTGGTTTATTAACCGACTCTACCCAAGTTAAAGATTTAGAGACCATTTTTATTAATGATTCTGTGGTACGTTATATTGCTGGAGATGAATTTACAGGGTCTGTAAACACCATTGAAGTTTTTGAAAAAACTGGTAAAAAACTATTAGACCTGTCACCAAAAGAAGCACTAGATTCTACTTCAGTAATTTCTAGTGTTAGAATAATTGATGAACGTTATAAAACAGAAAAGAATATTTCCATGCTGAGTACGTTTAAAGATATTAGCGAAACTTATAAAATTTCAAAAATTGATAATCTTATCAATGCCATCGTAGTTTCTGTAAATGAAATTAATGCTTCATTTACTATTGATAAAACTGAACTACCAGCAAGTATGCGTTTTGATATGGATATGACGATAGATCCGATTCAAGTTCCTGGAAAAGCAAAGATTAAGTATTTTATGATTCATTGGTAAGTCGAAAATAAGAATGAAAAAATATAAAATTCAGAACTCACCATTTTTAGTTCCAACAGATGATGGTAAGGTTATAAAGGAACACTTTGGGAATGCTTCTGATGGTAATTCTGAAATCAGCATTGCACATATGGTTGCCCCTGCAGGTTGGAGCGAACCTTTTCAAACTCCAGAGTTTGATGAATATACTTTTATAATTAAAGGTAAAAAACAGTTCATAATAGATGGTGAAACCATAGTTTTAGAAGCTGGACAATCTATAAAAGTAGAAAAAAACACAAGACTTCAATACTCCAACCCATTTACTGAACCATGTGAATATATAGCAATTTGCCTACCTGCATTTTCTATAGATTCTGTAAATCGAGAAGACCAATAATATGAGTAGCTTTGTCATTAAATCCATAGGAAATGTACTCAATGCTACGAGCTTAATATCTTCAAAATATGCTACAAAAAAAGCTTTAAATTTATTTGCTTCACCTCGCAAAGGACGTTATACCGACGCACAAATCCCAACCATGCAATCTGCATTTTTTGAAGAATTAGATTTTAATAGTGGCTCTATAGCAACCTATCGTTGGGTAGGTAAAAATAAGACTATTCTATTGGCACACGGTTGGGAGAGTAATTCCTCTCGCTGGAGTTATATACTAAGTGCACTAAAAGCCGAAGATTATAACATTGTGGCTTTAGATGCGCCAGCACATGGAAAATCTAGTGGACGCCAATTTAATGCTGTTTTATATTCAGAATGTTTAGCTATAGTGGCTAAAAAATTTAAACCTGAAGTTATCATCGGTCATTCAGTGGGTGGTATGGCAACAATATTTAGTATGCATAACTATAATTTGCCTTTTGTAAAAAAGATTATTTCACTTGGTGCACCTGCGCATTTTACCGGAGTTTTTTCACGTTATAAAACTATGATGGGTTTTAATTGTAGAATCTCTGATGGCTTAGATCGTTTAGTTTTAGAGCGTTTTAATAAGCCTGTAGATTATTTCTCTGCTGCAAATTTTTCGGAAACTATCTCGGCTAAAGGCTTAATTATTCATGATAAAAAAGATAGAATCATCCCCTACGAAGATGCTTTGCTTTTTGCTAATCGTTATAAAAATTCTGAGTTGATTAGTACAACTGGCTTTGGTCACAGTCTAAAAGATAAATCTCTGATACCAAAGATTATTCAGTTTATAAACTAGATTAAGTATCGTACTTTTGCACCATGTCAGATAACCTAACACGCCTTAATAAATACCTCAGCGAAGCTGGTTATTGCTCTCGCAGAGAAGCCGATCGTTTAATCGATGCTGGCAGAGTAACAATTAACAATGTAGTACCTGAAATGGGCACAAAAGTAGCATCAGATGATATAGTAAAAGTTGATGGTGAAATTATTGGAGCACGAAAAGAAAACTTTGTTTATCTAGCATTTAACAAACCTGTCGGCATTGTTTGTACAACAGATACACGAGTTGAAAAAGATAACATCATAGACTACATTAACTATCCAAAACGTATTTTTCCTATAGGTCGTTTAGATAAACCCAGTGAAGGTTTAATCTTATTGACAGATGATGGAGACATTGTAAATAAAATTCTAAGAGCTAGTAACAATCACGAAAAAGAATATATTGTTACTGTAGACCAACCAATTTCGCAAACCTTTGTTGAGCGTATGGCTGGTGGAATTTATCTCGAAGATTTAGGAAAGCGCACAAAAAAATGTGATGTAAAAAAGATTGATAAATTCACTTTTAGTATAATTCTAACACAGGGATTGAATCGTCAAATCCGAAGAATGTGTGAGTATTTGAATTATGAAGTTCAGACATTAAAACGGGTTAGAATAATGAATATTAAATTAGACACTCCAGTCGGAAAATATAGAGAACTTACCAAAGCAGAGTTTAAGACATTGAGTGATTTAATTAGTGAATCTAAAAAGACGTACGAAGTCAACCAACAAAATCAACGAAGAAATAGACGTTAATTATGCAAATATCACCATTCCATTTAGCAATTCCCGTTCATAATTTATCTGAATGTAGAAATTTTTACACAAACATCTTAAATCTTGAAGAAGGACGAAGCAGCAACCATTGGGTAGATTATAATTTCTTTGGACATCAATTAGTTATTCATTATAAGCCTAAAACAGAAGATGATACTCATACCAATTCAGTTGACGGTAAAGACGTACCTGTTCCACATTTTGGTGTAGTTTTACCTTGGGATCCTTTTGAAGAATTTGCAAAACTTTTAAAGTCTAAAGGCATTAAATTTATTATAGAACCTTATGTGCGTTTTGAAGGGCAAGTTGGAGAACAAGCGACCATGTTTTTTAAAGATCCATCGGGTAATGCTCTAGAATTTAAAGCATTTAAGGATATGAGTCAGCTATTCGCCAAGTAACTTTTTACGCCTTTTAGAAAAATAAAATGGTAAGTAAATTATCAAGAATAGTGGAATAATTATCAATTGTCCAACCAAGATATAAAAAGGCCATTCACCAAAATAATCCAATAATGAAGCTGATTTGGGTTTTTCATTTAGATAGAAATAATTAGCATCTAAAAGATAATTCAATAGTACCATAATTACCACATAAACTTGAAGTGCCAAGAATGATTTAAAGACACTCTTCAGTTTTGGTTTCATATTAAACACAAAAATGAAATAAAAAATTACCACAAGTAATCCTAAATGTGCTATCCAATATCTAAAATAATCGAAACTAGGAAAACCATCTGTAATATCTGGAGTAATTATGGCTTGAAGTGTTCCTCCAATAATCCAAAACACCAATATTTCGAACATCCAATATTTACGGTAATAAGTAAATAATGGTATCAGCAATGCCATTAAACTACATAGGTATAGTGGTAAATCAGTTTTGAAATTATAGTTATCAAAAAGTATTCGATAGAGATGAAAACTAATAACAGTTAAAGAGATAAAGCAGGCAAAATAGTGAATTGCATTTTGCTTCTGAGTTTCACTTAAATTATGCTGTGCATATTTTATTAACCAAATAGCAAGTGTAATAGCTAAAACTATTGGCAAAATATGTTGCAAACTTCCTATCACCATTGAATTTATAACGATAAGAGATTGCATTAAACTCATCAGGATTATCTGTTATGCTTTCTGTGTTGTTCTCTTGCTAATAATGTATTCTTCAACAACATGGCAATAGTCATTGGGCCTACTCCACCAGGAACTGGCGTAATGTAACTTGATTTTTTACTCACATTTTCAAAATCAACATCACCTGTAATGTAATATCCTTTTTCAGAATCATCTGGCACACGTGTAATTCCGACATCAATAATAACAGCATCGTCCTTTACCATTTCTGCCTTTAAGAATTTTGGAATTCCCAAAGCAGAAATAATAATATCCGCTTGAGATGTAATCTGTGTAATATTTTTGGTGTGGCTATGTGTTAGAGTTACTGTTGAGTTTCCCGGAAAACCTTTGCGTCCCATTAAAATACTCATAGGACGACCAACAATATGAGAACGACCAATAACAACCGTATGTTTCCCTTTGGTTTCAACACCATAACGATCTAAAAGCTCAAGAATTCCGAAAGGTGTTGCAGGAATAAACGTAGACATATCCAAAGCCATTTTCCCAAAGTTCATAGGATGAAATCCATCTACATCCTTATCTGGATTTACAGCCATCAATACTTTCTGAGTATTAATCTGAGGTGGTAAAGGTAACTGTATAATAAAGCCGTCAATATCGTCATTATTGTTTAACTCTTCAATCGTATCCAACAATTCGATTTCGCTAGTTGTATTCGATAAACGTACCATTGTAGATTCAAAACCAATACGCTCACAAGCTCTTACTTTACTGCCAACATAAGTTAAACTTGCACCATCATTTCCAACAATGACAGCAGCTAAATGAGGTACTTTCTCACCATTTGCCTTCATTAGCTTTACTTCTTCCGCTATTTCATTTTTAATTTCGTTGCTTACTTTTTTACCGTCTAAAATTGTCATGCTCTATAAGTTTTCAGTCGCAGTCTCAGTTTTCAGTTGCTTTCTCTTATATAATTTATAGTTGTAGTCTCAGTTTTCAGTGACTTAATCATGCGACACAAACTATGTTAAAACAAATTACTCTTCTTTTACTCCGAATTTTACTGGATTGTTAATCATATAATTTATTAATTTACCAACTTCAATTCCTTGATGTGATAAATCTTTATGTTGTTCTATCGAAATGTACTCACATGCAAACGCAAAATCTAACCATGTACTAGTTTCAGAATTTTCCCCATCCGCATCTGTTAGTTTACTAATAAAATGTTTAGGATATCTTCTTTTTCTATATGATTCAGACAAATTAGCATTTACTGAACGAGAACTTCTTCTAATTTGATCCGTTAAGGAATATGTTTCTTCCTTTGGAAAGGATTTTGAGATTTCATAAATTGACATAGCTAAATCGAACGCTTTTTGATAGGCCAATAATTTTTTGAAATCCATAAATACTATTTTTTCAACATTTTTAATTAGTAAACTTCTGAAAGCTGAGACTGTGACTGTAAACTAAACTATCTCGGCATATTTTTCATCGCTTGCATCATACGCTTTCCACCTCCACCTTGCATCATCTTCATCATTTTACTCATCTGAGTAAATTGTTTTAATAACTGATTTACCTCTTGTACTGAAGTCCCAGAGCCTTTACCAATTCTCTTTTTACGACTTGCGTTAATTAGTGAGGGATTAGAACGTTCGGCAGGAGTCATGGAATGAATAATCGCTTCAATACCTTTAAAAGCATCATCATCAATATCTACGTCTTTCATCATTTTTCCTGCTCCAGGTATCATTCCGATTAAATCCTTCATGTTACCCATTTTCTTTATTTGCTGAATCTGCTTCAAGAAATCATCAAACCCAAATTGGTTTTTAGCAATTTTCTTCTGAAGTTTTCGTGCTTCCTCTTCATCAAACTGCTCTTGAGCACGTTCAACAAGTGAAACAACATCTCCCATTCCCAGAATACGATCTGCCATACGAGATGGATAGAATACATCAATTGCTTCCATCTTCTCACCTGTACCAATAAATTTAATTGGTTTATTAACGACAGACTTGATAGAAATGGCTGCACCACCTCTTGTATCACCATCTAACTTAGTAAGAATAACTCCATCAAAATTTAATATATCATTGAAGGCTTTTGCTGTATTTACGGCATCCTGACCTGTCATAGAATCTACCACAAATAAAGTTTCTTGTGGTTGAATAGCTTTATGAATGTTAGAAATTTCAGTCATCATAGCTTCATCAACTGCTAAACGACCAGCGGTATCTATAATAACAACATTATGTCCATTAGCTTTTGCATGAGCAATACCAGCCTGCGAAATTGCTACAGGATCATTATTACCTCTATCACTAAAGACCTCTACACCTATTTGATCACCAACAACATGTAACTGATCGATCGCTGCTGGACGATATACATCACATGCTACCAATAATGGTTTTTTTGTTTTTTTATTTTTTAAATAATTGGCAAGTTTACCAGAAAAGGTTGTTTTACCAGAACCTTGTAAACCAGACATTAAAATAACACTTGGTGTACCCGAAAGATTAATACCTTCTGCATCTCCTCCCATCAATTCGGTTAGTTCGTCTTTGACGATTTTAACCATTAATTGACCAGGCTGAAGTGTTGTTAATACATTTTGACCTAGAGCTTTTTCCTTGACTCTATTGGTAAATTCTTTAGCAATTTTGAAGTTAACATCGGCATCTAAAAGCGCACGTCTTACTTCCTTTAAAGTTTCGGCAACATTTACTTCTGTAATACTACCATGACCTTTTAATACATGTAACGCTTTATCTAACTTATCGCTTAAATTATTAAACATAATCTTTATCTCTTTTTACAAGTTGCAAATTTAAGAATTTAGAAGAGATAAACGAATTCGATATACATAATTATATCTCTAATAAATTGAAATTCCATTCAATTTGATTATCGATTTCAACTTTAGTACAAATGATTAATGAAACATCAGCTATACACAAATGGTAAAACCATTGAAGACTTAGGCGAATTAGATCAGTATTACGAAATAAAGAGAATTATATCTGCCAATAACGGGACTAAAATATTATTTGCTGACAACCAATAAAACCGCAAAACATAATATCTTTGTTGGACCGCATGTAAACACCAATCTTGGTCAGGTAGATTTCACCGAATTAACTATTGGTTAGGTTAATCGCTTTAATTTAAAAGATTCAAAAATTATGACAGAACAAAGCTTGTATAAACTAAGGTTTCCTATTGGTGAGTTTAAAAAACCAGATGTAATAACTGAGCACCATATTAATGAGTGGATAACATCCATTGAAACTTTACCCCAATCTATTATCTCTATTACAAAAGACCTCAGCGAAGAGGAATTGAATTATAAATATAGACCTGATGGATGGACAATTAAACAAGTGGTTCATCATTGTGCCGACAGTCATATCAATAGTATATTACGGTTTAAACTAGCACTGACGGAAGATACACCAACCATTAGACCTTATTTTGAAGACCGTTTTGCCAAATTAATTGATTATAACATTTCAATAGATAGCTCAATTTCTATTCTTACAGGAGTTCATAAAAAATTAGGTATTCTATTAAAAAATTTAAATAAAGAAGAATTGAAGCGGGCGTTTGTTCATCCAGAACACGGAAAACATTTTTCTTTGGAAGAGACGATTGGGACATATGCATGGCATAGCAATCATCATCTAGCACATATTAACCAAGCACTCGAATATAAAGAAACGTTCAAATAAAAAACCCTGAAAATAAATTCAGGACTTTTTCCAAAATATATATTGCTAATTAATTAAGGTCTTCCATCTACGGTTTTAGACTTTTCTTTTTCTTTTTGCTTCCTTATATTTTTTCTAATTTTCTCAATAGCAGATTCAATAGATTTATCTGGTTCAATGAGATTATACTCTCCCCAAAAATTTGGATCTGAAAACCCAGAAATAGCATCTGTTATAATAACAGTTGGTCTTAGTCTATCTTTATTTTTAATTTTTATATCAGTAGAGTTAACTTCCCAATCCGTTACAGCCATCTCACTAGACAACGTATAAACTTTATTAAAAATATCTCTTTTTTTATTCACTTTAAACCTTAGGCTTAAGTTAGAATAGCTATAATACCATTTACTACCTTTAGCTTTATAATCTACTTTATAAAGTGCTTCTAGAGGATATACAACAACGTTACTAGGTTTCTTTTTAACCAATAAATTTTTGGATTTCTTCATATTGCTAACATCTAATGCATAATTAGCACTAACTAATGCTAAAGTTTGAACATCAACAAACAATTTTCCATTATAATTAGCACTTAAACTATTACTCTTAGACGAGAAATTAACAACATAAACATTTCTGTTATTTATAGTAGAAGGTGCATCAAAAGAAAAGTTATAACTAGAAATCGTTTCTTCTGTGAAAATATACTCAGGATATTTCATAACATCTAAGTAAATAGTAGAAAAAGGACCGCCTTGTAGTTTTACAGAAACTGTATCTAAACGTCTATAATCAGTGCTTTTTCTTGCTTTACTAAGCTGTATTGCATCACGTTGTTCTGAAGCATTAGGTTGCTTTAAAATATTTACAACGGCCTCAGTTAAAGAGACATTTCTATTACGACGTTTAATGGTTTCTCGGTAAAAAGCAGTCATATACACTGACTCATCTTTCGAGCTTCTGTTCTTTTCCTCAAATATTCTTCTTACTAAATGTTCCGCATTTTTATAAGCAGAAACACTCACTGTAGATAATTCGGTTATAGCCTTGTAGAGTTTTATTTTGTTATCTGTTCTATTCAGTTCAGATAAAGGCATAACTCGTGTATTATAACCCAAAGTTGTCACCATTACCTTTGAGTCTAAGTATTTATTTGGCACCTTAAGTGTAAACTCGCCTTCTGAGTTGGTAATAGTACTAATATTAGTTTCATTAACATTAAGGCTTACTGCCTCTAAAGCCTTATTAGAACTACCGTCAATTACTTTTCCACTAAACTCGGTAAAATCTGCCTGAGCATGTAATGAAAATGTCACTAATAACATAGCAAAGCAAGTACTAGCAAACAATTTTAAAAAGTGATATTTTTCCATAACAGTTATTATTTATTAAACAAAATTAACTCATACTAAGATACGACAAAAGCATCAAGTTCTTTATTTACAAAATGTTAAACTGTTAATAATAATTATTATTCACTCTTTTTTAGTTTTCTAAATGCCGAAGGTGTTTGATTTGAAAACTTTGTAAATGCCTTGTAGAAGGTTACTTTATTATTAAAACCACTCTCTAATGCAATGGCCACAATCTTATAATTTCTGTACGCTGAGTCATGTAAACGCTTTTTAGCAATCTCAATACGATGTTTATTAACATAATCGTTAAAACTTTCAGATATATGCTCTGAAAACGTTTGAGACACATGGTGCGGTTTTTCATCTAAAATCTTACCTAATTTCTGAATGCTTAAGCCACTATCTAAAAACAACAAATCTTTAGTAAACGTAGTGTCAATTTTAGATGCAATACGTTGCATATCATTTTCAGAAAGATTAGAGCCAAAATATTTTTTTCGGATTTGTTTTAAAAAATCTGGATTTTTAAAAAGTAGATAACCAACACCAAAAATGAAAAGTGTAAGAATCAGATAATACGATGCAAAATCTCTCCAGTTATTTGCAAAATGTGTTAAATAAGAAATTAATAATGCAGAACAAACATATGCTAACACCATAAATAATGTATAATTTTTCTGCTTTTTTGTGAGTTCAAACCTTTTGAGGTAAAGAAAAAATGAGCATCCTAGAGCATATATTACCATTTGAAAAGCCAAAAAGTAATTCCATAGCATTGTCCTATTGATAAAGTTTTCGTTTATATATTCTCCACGTAACTTCCCGTCCATTAGTAACACATCACCATAACCAATCCAAAAAATAAGTATTGGAATCAAGTGTAATATATCAATAACCTTTAATTTTTTCTTATTGTAAATAACACATTGCAAATGAATAAATAACAAAGGTCCAAAAAGAAAAGCAACTTCAAAATAGAACCAACTTCTAAACTCTGGATGTAGAAAGGCAAGTGAGCCAGAACCATACAAAAACAATAAAATATGAAAACCAACTAATGCAATGAGTAAAGACAATGTAGTACTTCTTAGATGTCGTGATTTAAAAAACACGCCTCCAGCTACAAAAAATGCAATAAATACTTGAGTAAATAATATGTAACGGATGATCTCCAATGTGTGCTATTTGATTAGACACAATGTAATATTATTTTTTTGGGTTGGCAAGATATCTACATGCGTTCAGGAACATCAATCCCTAAAACACTAAATGCATTTTTAATGGTTTGGCTTACGGATCTAGACAAGGCGACTCTAAAACCTTTTTCCACATCAGTATCTGCACCTAGAATAGATACATTTTGATAGAACGAATTAAAATCTTTTACTAAATCGTAAGTGTAATTAGCAATCAACGCAGGACTATGCTGCTCTGCTGCATTTTGTATCACTTCTGGAAACAGCTCTAATTGTTTAATGAGCTGTTTTTCTTTCTCATGCAAGACTACTTGGTCGCAGAGCGAAGTCGAAGCGACATCTAAATTAGAATCAGTCTTTCTCAAAATCGATTGAATTCTGGCATAGGTATATTGAATAAATGGTCCTGTATTACCCTGAAAATCAATAGATTCTTTCGGATCGAATAAAATTCGTTTTTTCGGATCTACCTTTAAGATATAATATTTTAAAGCTCCTAAACCAATAGTTTTGTAAAGTGCTTTCTTTTCAGATTCAGAATAGTCTTCTAGTTTACCTAATTCTTTAGAAATCTCTTCAGCAGTATCTGACATCTCACGGATTAAATCATCAGCATCTACAACAGTTCCTTCTCTACTCTTCATTTTTCCACTTGGTAAATCCACCATCCCATAACTCAAATGAAATAGATTCTCAGCCCAATCGAAACCTAGTTTCTTTAAGATTAAGAACAACACTTTAAAATGATAATCTTGTTCGTTACCAACTGTGTAAACCATTCCTCCTACATCAGGATAATCTTTTATACGTTGTATAGCTGTACCGATATCTTGAGTCATATAAACCGCAGTACCATCACTTCGCAAAACTATTTTTTCGTCTAAACCATCTTCGGTTAAATCGCACCACACCGAACCATCATCTTTTTTAAAAAACACTCCTGTTTTTAATCCTTCGGATACAAACTCTTTTCCAAGCAAATAGGTATCACTTTCGTAATAGTATTTATCAAAATCAACACCAATATTTTTATAAGTTTCTTCAAACCCTTTATAAACCCAACCATTCATTTTTTTCCAAAGCTCTACAACGTCTTCATCACCTGCTTCCCATTTAATAAGCATTTCCTGAGCAGCAAGTAAAATTGGTGCATGCTTTTTAGCATCTTCTTCAGATTTACCTTGAGTCACTAGTTCTGAAATTTCAGCTTTGTAAGCTTGGTCAAACTTTACATAATAATTTCCAACAAGTTTATCGCCCTTTAATTCAGTAGATTTTGGTGTTTCGCCATTTCCAAATCGTTCCCAAGCCAACATACTCTTACAAATATGAATTCCTCTATCATTAATGATTTGAGTTTTATAAACTTTCTTTCCAGAAGCTTTCAATATTTCAGCAACGCTATAACCTAACAATACATTTCTAACGTGTCCTAAATGCAAAGGTTTGTTGGTATTTGGTGAGGAATACTCTACCATAACGGCTTTATCCTCCTTTTGCTCAACGAAACCGTAATTGGCTTTGGCCTGTATGGATTGAAAGAAATCTAGGTAATAATTATCACTAATTTCGATATTCAAAAAACCTTTAACAACATTAAATCCTTTTACCAGATCAATATTATCTTGTAAATACTGTCCTATTTGCTCACCAATGACTGCAGGATTTCCTTTTACTACACGCAACATTGGAAATACCACAACCGTAATATCTCCAGCAAACTCTTTTCGAGTGGCTTGAAATTCTACCGATTCCAATTCCGATTGAAACAAGGCTTTTATCGCTGCTTTTACATGTAATTCTAAAGTCTCTTGAAGATTCATATTTTGCTTTGTTTTGCCTGCCTATCGGCAGACAGGGTATTTTAAAACGTTGGCAAAGATAGCAGTTTTATTAAGATTTAATATAGTGATTTATAGTAAAGCTCGTGTTCCCGTTTTTTTTATAAAACTTATTCCTATTTCCAACCACAATTTTAGATATGTTCAGGCTGAAAATTTTAGATAAGACAATCTTAAAATCATCCTAAATAGCTAATAACCAACATACTAACCAAAACATGCATTTCATCGATAAACAGGTAGTTCTACCATGATTTTTGCCGTTAATCTATTCGTCGATTATTTCAAAAATTCAAGCTAACACTTCATCTAATTTATTGGTAGTAAATCCTAAATATTAGTATATCCCAGCACTTAATGTCATTTTTGGAATGCTATTAATCAATGTCCCAAAACATTAATGAGGCTTAATTATCACACATTAACCCAGTTGTTATTGTTTAGTGTTGACTTACTTTTGGCATCCCTCTATAAAAGTTTTACACACCAAAACATCGCAATTCGTTTTAACGCTATAAAAGGATGAAGCAGTTACTGACATTAGCTGCTTGTCTTATATCGTTGTTTGTTTTTTCTCAAAATGAAAAGATAGATGAGCTTAAGGTGCAATTAGCGTATCAAAAACAAGATTCTACTAAGGTGGATATGTCGTTAATGCTCATTAGCGAACTCTACGCAATAGAAGATTATAATATAGCGCTACTCTATGTCAATGAAACCTCAAAACTTTCTGAAGAAATAAATTACACCAAAGGACTGGCCGAAAGCAGTTATTACAGAGCTTTAATTTACACAAATCGTAATGATTATTTTAATTCAATAGATAATTATAACAAATCCAAAACGTATTATTCTCAGATTAGAGATACACTTGGCGTTGCTAAAGTGAGTAATAGCATTGGTCTCTTAGAGATTAAACGAGGAAATTATGCCGTAGGTCTTCAGAATTCATTATCTGCAATTGACATTTTTGAAAAACAGGATCTAAAAGAAGAATTAAGTACAGCTTATAATAATCTTGCTGAAGCTTATTACAAAACCAATCAATTTGATAAAGCAATAGAGTTTAATCTAAAAGCACTCGAAGTTCGTGAGAGAATTAATGATAGAGTAGGCATTATAACGTCTACAAAAAATATTGCAGAATTGTATTCTATACTCAAAGAACATCGCAAAGCTATTGAGTATTACGAAAAGGTATTAGAAATTTTAAATCCTAAAACTGATAAAGATTTACGAGGTGAAATACTTCCTAAATTAGGTAGTGAATATTTACGCTTTAAAGAATATGATAAAGCATCAGAATATTTGGTAGAAGGCTTAAAATACAATAGAAAGCAAGGAAATAGTGAAGGTATTTTAAGAGCCTTGAATGCTATCGGAAATTTAAATCTTCAAAAAGAGAAAGTAAAACTTGCCGCCAAACAATTAGATGAAGCCTATAAAATTGCTCAAAAAATAGATAATAAAACTGAGCTTCTAGAAAATTATAAGCTCCACATAGCTTTAGATTCTACACGTGGTTATTTTGAAAATGCATTCTTTTGGAAAAACAAATATCATAATTTAAAAGACTCACTCGCCCAGATTGATCAACCCGTTTTCCCAATAGATGTAGATCCTTTAGATATAAGTATTAATAACCCTATTGAAGAGAATATCAATAAATTTGAAGATAAAACCGAAAAAACTACTTGGTTCAATAAGCCTTGGATATTATTCGGAGCTTTAGCAGCCATAGCAGTTTTATTATCATTTTTAATATTTAGTCTATTAAAAGCTAAATCTCACAAGAAAGAATTAAATAAGCAAAAAGAAAAATTAGCACAAGAGAAAATTAGAAACGAAACAATTTTAGAACAAACTCATCATCTAGAAGAAGTGAATCAAGTAAAAGATAAGCTATTCTCTATTGTTTCTCATGATCTAAAAGATTCTATTTCCTCTATAAAAGCATTTTTAGATTTGCTGAGAGAAGACAGTATTTCTAAAGATGAATTTTATGAACTGATTCCGGAATTAAGTGATAATGCCAACAATGCATCTGCACTTTTATTCAATTTATTGAATTGGTCTAAATCGCAAATGCAAAATTTAGAGCCAAAGCCAGAATCGTTTAATATTCAGGATGTATTTCACAATAAAATTGCTTTAGTAGAGCAAAAAGTGGAGGACAAACGCATAGTTCTTATTGACGAGTCTCAGCAAGATTTTATCTACGCTGATAAAAGTATGGTAGAGATTGTAATTCAGAATTTAATCACTAATGCTGTTAAGTTCAGTAGAACTGGTGATGTAATTACTGTATCTAATCAGGATGTAAATGGTAAAGCCCTCATATGTGTTGAGGACACAGGTGTAGGTATTTCGAAAGAGAATATAGACAAGCTTTTTAATGCCAATAAAAACTTCACTACTGTTGGTACAAAAAATGAAAAAGGTACAGGATTGGGCTTAACTATTGCCAAAGATTTAGTTGAACTGAATAATGGTAGAATTTGGGTAGAAAGCACCCAAAATGTTGGCAGTAAATTCTTTGTCGAACTTCCTAAAGCGACTTCAAAAGCTTAGTATTTTTTGTCTATATTTAGATTCTAAATCATAGAATCATGAAATACTTTCTTCCCTTTTTAATTTTACTTTTTTTAGTTTACAGTTGTAAAAAGGAAACAAAATCAGAAGTTAAAGAAGATACCGAACTCAAGGAATTATTCACTTTAATGCAAGGCTCATTTAACTCAGAGATACAAGCCCAAGTCGATTCTTCATATTACAACATTTCATTACACATGTATCCTATTTGGGAAGATAAAGGGAACTTTCTATATGTGGAACAAGCCTTAAACAGTGCGCAAAACAAGCCGTATCGTCAGCGTATTTACGAAGTTACTAGAGCTTCAGATAGTACATTTAGCTCAGCTATTTATATGCTAGATGTAGATTCGCTCTGGATTGGTATGTGGAAAAACCCAAAATCATTCGATTCAATTTCATTAAAAGATATTGCTCTAAAAGATGGTTGTGAAGTTATTTTAAAACGTACAGCTCCAAATCAATTTATAGGTAAAACTGGTGATACAACCTGCGTCAGTACTATGCGCGGAGCTGCTTATGCTAGAAGTGAAGTTGAAATCTTAGAAGATAAAATAATTTCTTGGGATCGTGGTTTTGATGCCAATGGTGAATACGTTTGGGGAGCCGAAAAAAGTGGCTATATTTTTAATAAACTAGATTGACAAAAAGAATCAAGACCGCTTCGCTTCTAGAATAGAGAATCAAGACTTATTGTTGTTTTAGTCAAATAAACGCATCAACAATTAGACTTTTGGTAAAAACACTTCAGCCATCATGCAGCGTGCACTTCCGCCTCCACAAGTTTCAATAGTTTCTAAAGAACTCGATAGTATCGGACAATGTTTTTCTATCGCTTTAATTTGATTAGGCGCTAAGCTTTTATACGCAGCCTCACTCATCACTAAATAACGTTGATTGTCAGTACCTCTCAATTGTAACATGTTTCCGGCAAACTGATGCATTTGGGCTTCAGAAATAGAAATGATTTCTTTACCATCTTGCTTTAAATGCTTCACCACATTTTTACGTTCCTTTTTGTCGTCAATGGAATCTAAACAAATGACAGCAAAGTTTTCAGCAATACACATCATTACATTAGTGTGGTAAATAGCTAGACGTTTTCCATTAACAGTTTGATTTGCCGTAAATATTACTGGAGTATATTCAAAATCTTCGCAAAACTCAATAAATAAATCTTCATCTGCTCTAGGTGATAATGCACAATAGGCTTTTCTATTGACGCGATCTAATGCAACACTTCCTGTGCCTTCTAAAAAAACACCTTCGAGTTCTGCAGATGTATAATCGATAATATTTTCAATTTTAAAACCTTCTTCCTCCAGTCTAATAAAGACTTCATCTCTACGCTCACGCCTTCTATTCTCTGCAAACATTGGATATTTTGCAACATCTCCATTACCATGGAAACTCACCCAGTTGTTTGGAAAAATTGAATCTGGACTATCCAATAGCGTATCATCGTTTTCTACAATAACATTAATACCTGCCGCTTTCAACTTATCTACAAAAGCATCAAATTCTTTCTGTGCTTTAGCATTAATTTCAGCATTCTTTAAATCTAAATCTTCCTGAAAATAATTATTAACAGCAGTTTGCTCATTCATCCTGAAATTTATCGGACGAATCATTAAAATGGTATTTGTCGTTTGTTGCATTTATTAGGGTTTCAAAGTATTGCAAAATTAATGTTTTTTATGGCTTAAAAAACAGTTGATATGCATCTTTAATATATAAAATCATTAAGTTTGAAATGCAATACCCAATTAATTATCAATCAATATCTTAAAATGAAAAAAATCTTTTTCGTGTTCTTAATTATTTGTTCTTGTGCAGATAAAACAGAAAACTCAAATTCAAAAAACGAAAAACCCAATATAGATTTTACAACGGTTTTCGAAAAAAGTGAAGGTTTAGAAACAGCTACCTACCAAGAAACAATAGATTATTATCAAAATTTAGCAGATACCTATTCCGAAATTTCAATCCAAGCCATTGGAGAAACCGATTCTGGAAAACCTTTACATATAGTTACTTTAAATATGAATGATTCTGGCGATAATTTTGAAAGCAATAGAAAGAACACTAGAATACTATTGATAAATAATGGCATTCATCCAGGCGAATCCGATGGTATTGATGCAACTATGATGTTATTTAGAGATTTAGCTCAAGGTAAAATTGATGCTCTAAAAAGCACGATTGTAGTTACTATTCCTATTTATAACGTTGGCGGAAGCCTAAATAGAAATACAGGGACACGCACTAACCAAAATGGTCCAAAAGAGTATGGCTTTAGAGGCAATGCGAGAAACTTCGATCTCAATCGTGATTTTATAAAAGCTGATACCAAAAATGCCAAAACCTTTGCTCAAATATTTCATTTAGTACAACCAGATGTATTTATAGACAATCATGTAAGCAATGGTGCAGATTATCAGTATACATTGACGCATTTGTTTACCCAACATAATAAATTAGGAGGTGAATTGGGGGATTATATTCACACAGAAATGATGCCAGCTTTAGAACAAAAATTAAAAGTTAAGTCTTGGGATATCACACCTTATGTCAATGTTTTTAACCGTACACCAGATTCTGGGTTTAGACAGTTTATGGATTCACCTAGATATTCCACAGGCTACACCACACTGTTTAATACTCTAGGAATGATGGTAGAAACACACATGTTAAAACCATACAAACAACGTGTTGAAGGGACTTATGAGTTAATGAAAAGCATGATTGAAATTACCGAAGAGGAAGGAGATAAAATCTCAAAACTTAGAAAAGACCAGTCTAATTTATGGACAGCAGGAAAAAGCTACCCCTTAGCTTGGACAGTAGATACAACAAAAACAACAACCCTAAACTTTAAAGGTTACGAAGGAGAAATGATTCCTAGTGAATTGACTGGTGCAAAACGTTTGAAATATGATAGATCAAAACCTTTTACTAAAGAAGTGAAATATCAAAACTATTTTAAAACCAAGGACTCTATAACAATTCCGAAAGCTTATGTTATTCCTAAAGGTTGGCACAATGTGATTGATGTATTAAAGCTAAATAAAGTAGAAATGACACAGCTAGAAAAAGACACGACACTAACTGTAGAATCCTATAAAATAGATGTCTACGAAACGCGAAAATCGGCTTACGAAGGTCATTATCAACATTACAACACTAAAGTAAAATCATCTAAAGAAAAACTGAAGTTTAGAAAAGGGGACTATATGGTTTCCACAGACCAAAAAGCCATACGTTATTTATTGGAAACATTAGAGCCAACAGCTCCAGACTCATTCTTTAACTGGAATTTCTTCGATACCATTTTACAACAAAAAGAAGGCTTCTCACCTTATGTTTGGGAAGACAGAGCACAACTTCTTTTAAAGAGTAACCCTAAATTGAAAATTGAATATGACATCAAAGTCAGCTATGATGAAGACTTTGCAAACAATTGGTATGCGCAATTAGATTGGCTGCATAAGCAGAGTAAAAATTATGAGAAGGCTCATTTACAGTATCCTGTTTATCGTCTAAAATAGATTCTGATATTATGAAATTTTCAGTCAATCTATAGGCAATTTAAAGATCAATCAAGAATATCACTAACATTAGATTTATATAATTTACCTATCGGTACAAAAACATCCTTAATCTTTATTCGGTTGCCTTCAATAAACTCAATATGCGGTTTTGACACTACGTAAGATTTATGTACCTGTATGAAGCTATCATTTGATAAACGTTTTGCTATATCAGAAATCTTTTCTCTGGTTAAGACTTGTTGGTCTTTAGTAATCACTTTTACATAATTGCCAGCAGCCTCAAGATAAAGAATATTTTTAGTCTGTACTTGTATGTACTTCTTATCGGCATAGATAAATATGTAGTCCAGGGCTTTTTTAAATTCCTCGGTAAAAGGTGCAGTTTCCATTGGCTTTATTTCTAAAGCTTTTTGTACTGCTTTTAAAAAACGCTCAAAGCTAAAAGGCTTTAACAAATAGTCTACAATGTTTAATTCATAACCCTCAAGTGCATATTCTTGATAGGCAGTGGTTACAACAATTTTTGGTGGTGAGGATAAGGTTTTTAGCAACTCAAAACCTTTTAGTTTAGGCATATTTAAGTCTAAAAAAATCAAATCTACTCGGTGTTCTCGCAAATAGTCTAAAGCTTCTAATGCATCATAGCATTGCTTCGCTAATTGCATATTTGGTAACATATCACAATAGCCTTTTATGATATCGTGAGCAATATACTCATCGTCAATAATTAGGTATGTTATCATAATTGAAGCTCTAAATTTGCTTTATAAATATCTTCAGTATTTGTAAAAGTAAGCCTATGCATATTAGGATATGCTAATTCTAATCGTCGCTTTAAATTTTTAATACCTATACCAGAAACTTCAGATAATTGAGACTCATCAAAATTATTCTCAATACTAAAATAAATAGTATTCTTATCAGTTCTTAAATTTAGATGTATATAAGCTTTATCTCGTAAATTTTCTACACCGTGTTTAAAAGCATTTTCTAAAAGAATAATAAACAGTAAAGGCATTATTTGAGGCTTATTATTTTCAATATCTATGTTGCATTTTACATCGATATCCTTATGATAACGCATACGATGTATTTCAATATAATTTTTTAGGTACTCTACTTCTTCTTCTAAATATACAGTGCCTCTTTCACCTTCATAAATGCTATAACGCATTAATTCAGACAATTTTAAAATAAGTGCTTTTGCTTTTTCAGAATCTACATCTACCAAACCATACAAGTTATTCAACATATTAAAGAAAAAGTGAGGATTTACCTGACTTTGTAAATGCAAGAGTTCATTTTTAGTTTTTTCATTCTTTAGTTGCAATACAGACTTAAGCTGTGTGATTATCCAAAGTATACCAATAACCAAAAGAATAGCATAATATATCAATACGACGATTGCTACAGCTGGATGAAAATCGCCAAGAAACAATACAGAATCTTTTTTAAGTACAATAAGCTCATAAGCTGTAATTCCCAAAGGAACTAAAATTGTCACTAGAATTATAAACTTCGCTAATAACCAATTGTTCTTTTTTAGAGTAGAAATCATACTGCAAAGTAAAAAGAATACTCATGTCATTCTAGAGAAAAGTGACAACCACAAAATCTAGAGCCATCAAACTTTTGATTTTAGGGATGAACGTCAATTATGCAATTACAAACATTTAAAGAAAGTGTTCATCACATAAATTTCTTTAAGGTTCACATAAGACTAATATTTGTTCCAATCAAAAAACTAACAGTAATCATTAAGAAGCTATTAAAATGAAAAAAAGAATCTTACGCTATTTAAAGCACATCTTCGGGACTATTATAGTTCTTTTACTAATTGCCACTTCAATATTATTACATGAAAATGGAAGTATTCATTATGGTGACAATCCGCAAAAAATGAATTGGGATAATGAAGGACCTTATGTCTTTTATAAAAATGATAGTACTCTAAATGTGAACTACATTAGAGGGAATAAAAAAGATGGTTTTTATGTGAATAAAAAAGAGGTGCCTACAAGCGAATCTAAATCATTGAGCTGTTTTTTCGCATTAGACTCAACAAGTTTTAGTTTTAAACTAAATTCAAATTTTAAAACACCTAAATCCGTTTATAATGACAATGAAGAGGTTCTAGCAATATCTGATATTGAAAGTGGATTTAAAACGTTCAGGGATTTCCTAATTAATAATAGTGTTATTAATAAAAAGTTAAACTGGACATTTGGCAAGGGTCATTTAGTTTTAGTTGGCGATTTTGTAGACAGAGGTTTTTCTACAACACAAGTTTTATGGTTCATTTACAAATTAGAGCAAGAAGCAAAAAAATATGGTGGAAATGTGCACTTTATAATAGGAAACCATGAATTAAAAAACATGTATGGTGATTATGAAGCTTCCTCTTTAAAATACACGTTTGTATCCTCTATATTGGGCAAAACCCAATCTAATTTATACGACTCAAATTCATTTTTAGGCAAATGGTTATCGAGTAAAAATACCATAGAATCCATTAATGGAAATCTATTTGCTCATGGTGGCTTACATCCAGATATTGCAAATATTAGCATTTCTTTAGAAGACATAAACAAATTATTAAGAGTAAACTATTATCTAGCACCATATCCAAAAGCAGATAAAAGCGAAACAGATCTATTACTATCATCTAAAACAGGAATTAGTTGGTATCGCGGCTACTTTAAAGATGACGACTTAACTCAAGAACAAATTGATTTAAGTTTAAATATATTTGATGCAAAAACCATTATAGTAGGACATACTATTCAAGAAAAAGTAAAAAGGTACTTTAATGGAAAAGTAATAGGTATTGATGTTCAACACCCAAAAGATTACCATAAAAACTGGCCAAATAAAAAATCTGAAGGTTTACTTATCGTAAGTAATAAATACTATCGTGTTTTAACCAATGGTGAAAAAGAAGAGATTTAAATTCCTAAAAGATTTTTCCAAAGACTATAGAAAACAGTTCAAAATTAAATCAAAATCCGAATATTAGCATAACTATTTTCTAAAGCCTTTTGAGACGCTTTAGCGTCTAACCATTTTACCTTAGTAATACCTTCACTTTCTTCAGGAAATAATTTGCCTTCAAAATCGGTTTTCATTTCAAACCAATAGGTTACTTTAATTTTATGCTTACCATTACGCTTAAAAATGTGGTACGTCGTTGATAAAGGCTTTGTGATTTTTAGTCCTTTGACTCCTGTCTCCTCCTCTACTTCTCGTGTAGCAGTTTCTTCAATCGATTCTTTACGTTCTGCCTTTCCTTTTGGCAAATCCCATTTATCATTTCTGTAGATAAAAAGAATTTCATTATTAGAGTTATAGGCTTTTCCGCCACCAGCGATTACATTTGGTAGGAGTTTCAAAAACTTGTTGAGTAATTTTTCAGGATTTTTATCAATTAGATGTACACCTTGTAAATCCGTCTTATTAAGTGTTTTAATAACTTTACCGATGTTTACAGATTTTAAAAGAAAAGATTTAAAATCAGTTTCTCTTTCAACTTTGGTCGTTAAAATAATAGGTTTGTCCCCTACATATATGGTGTACATAGATAAGATATGTTTCAACTTTACATATGTAAAAGTATTATTTTTTATGACAACTAGTAAAAGTTGAAAATTTAATTAGAATTAAAATTTATCAACTATCAAAATTCATTAATTTTGCAGCATGATTTTCAACAAAGAAACCGCTAAAAAAACCGCAGAAGTTTTATTGCAAATTAATGCTATAAAATTACAGCCAAATGAACCATTTACTTGGGCCTCTGGCTGGAAATCACCAATTTATTGCGATAATCGTATTGTACTCTCTTATCCATTGATTAGAAACTATATAAGAGAAACTATGGCAAGAGAAATTGAAGAACTTTACAGCAAACCAGACGTTATTGCAGGAGTTGCTACAGGAGCAATTGGGATAGGAGCTTTAGTTGCTGACTACCTCAACTTACCTTTTGTATATGTTAGACCAGAAGCAAAAAAGCATGGACGACAAAATCAGGTTGAGGGTTATATAGAAAAAGGACAGACTGTAGTCGTTGTTGAAGACCTCATTAGCACTGGTAAAAGTAGTCTTAATGCTGTAAAAGCTCTAAACCAAGCCGAAGTCAACGTAAAAGGTATGGTTGCCATTTTTTCTTATGGATTTGATGTTGCAAAAAGGAATTTTGAAGAGGCTAATGTAGAACTACATACGCTTGGTAATTACGAAAATCTATTAGAACAAGCCTTAGACACTAACTATATCACTGAAAAACAGCAAGACATTTTAGCACATTGGAACGCTAATCCTAGTGAATGGAACGCTAATTGATATGTAATATGTGATTCGTTTAGTTGTGGAATTGTTTAATTGATTTCTTATCATGAAATTTGAACATAACAACTTAACGACTAAACAATTTATGCTGAACTTGTTTCAGTAAGAACAACTTAACAACAAAAACATGAATTTAGAATCACCGAAAGTTACTCTAGATAAATCATCAGAAGAAACATTTAACTTTTTATCTGATGTAAAAAATTTTGAAAGCTTAATGCCCGAAAACATTAGCAAGTTTGAAGTTTTAGAAAATGACAAATTTCTTTTTGCCCTTAAAGGGATGCCAGAAATTGTTTTAAAAAAGAAAGAAGCCCTACCAAATACTAAAATTGTATTAGGAGCAGCTGGTGGAAAATTAGATTTTTCTTTAACAGCAAATATTACTGAAGTAGAAACTAACAAAAGTGAAGTGAAATTAACTTTTGATGGCGAATTTAATGCTATGATGGCAATGATGATAAAAGGTCCAATTGGTAAATTTATCGAGACTCTAGCTAATAATATGAAAACTGCTGTTTAATATAGCAAAGTGACTTCCTTAAGATCGAAGGTTTTTATAATCTCATCTTCTGTCCAAACTTTTAATTTTCCTTTTTTGGTAACTCCTTGTATAATACCAGAAAAAGTAATGAAGTCGTTAGTTTGAAATGTGGAAGGTCTATCTTTTCTAAATAGAAGATGCTCATATTCTAACTTAATTTCTGAAAACTTTTCAGCTTCTAACAATTCAAAGTAAGTTCCGAGCTGTTTTAAAATTTCAGAAAGAACTTCATCTTTGTTATATATAATACCTGTAAGTGAACTCATGGATGATGCTTGTGGTAAATCTTCAAAATACTTTTGATTTACATTAAGTCCAAAACCAACTACAGATCCTTGTAATGTGCTACTTTTGACGATATTCTCTATTAGAATTCCACAAATCTTTAGTTTTTCTGACAAAATGTCGTTAGGCCATTTAATGCTTAGCTTAGGAATTTTAAAGGCTTTTAGTGCTTTACTGATAGCTAAAGAAACTACCATGCTTATATAAAATTGGTTATTTAACTCAAAACCTGAAAGTTCTTTAAACACACTGACGGTCAAGTTTTTACCATGTTCTGCTTGCCAATTTGTTCCCATTTGCCCACGTCCTTTAGTCTGTGATTCTGCAATAACTACTGTGAAATCCTTAGGTAATTTAGTGGCACACACCTCCTTTAAATAGGTATTTGTAGAGTCAATGGCATCAAGTTTGATTATGTACATTGAAAAGGGATTTTTATTTTATAGTTTTCTTATGACAATTAGGACTTACAAGAACTAAAAAAATAATAACTTTGCATAAAATTAATTCAATTTAATGACGAAAGAAAAAACCAATGCAGACCAACTCATAACGACTATTATAGGAGGTATAGAGGAAGTTAAGGGAAAAGAGATTACAATTTTAGATTTAAGAGATATAGAAAATACAGTTTGTGATTATTTTATAGTTTGTGAGGGAACTTCAAATACTCAGGTTAACGCAATCGTCAATTCCATACAAAAACAAGTTAGTAAAACCCTTAAAGATAAACCTTGGCATATTGAAGGCACAGAAAATGCTGAATGGATTTTACTAGATTATGTCAATGTTGTAGTGCACGTTTTTCAAAAACATATAAGAGAATACTACGATATTGAAAGTCTTTGGGGAGACGCTAAAACAACCGTAATAGAAACAAGTTACTAAAAAAGAGAAAAGCTACTAATGGCAAAAGACAATAAAAATTTAAATAAAAAACCTAAAGTAAATCCGTATTGGATCTACGGAGTTATTATTGCTGTATTCTTATCAATACAGTTATTTTCTGGAGGCTTTGGAGATTCCTTCTGGGAGTAAAACAACACCTACTGAATTTTTTAACTTTTTGGAAAATGGTGATGTTAAAGAAGTAGAGATAATTAACAACCGGATTGCAAAAGTTTACTTAACAAAAGAAGCTCAAGAACAAGAAATTCATAAAAAATCAAAACCAAAATCTATTCTTCCATCGGTTTCACCTGTGCCAAACTATACATTTGAGTTTGGTGATTTAAAACTATTTCAAGAGGAAATCGCAAAAATTAAATTAGAGAATAACCTTGATACTCAAGTCGGTTTTGATACAGAACAAAATGTTTGGGGAGACTTTCTAATAACTTTACTTCCTTTTGTATTGATTATTGGTGTATGGATATTTATAATGCGTCGTATGTCATCTGGTGGTGGCGGAGGTGCTGGTGGACAAATATTTAACATCGGTAAATCTAAAGCTAAACTTTTTGATGAGAAATCAGACACTAAGACATCCTTTAAAGACGTTGCAGGTTTAGAAGGTGCAAAAGAAGAAGTTCAAGAAATTGTAGATTTCTTAAAGTTTCCAGAAAAATATACAGCATTAGGTGGTAAAATTCCTAAAGGAGCTTTATTAGTAGGACCTCCAGGAACAGGTAAAACCTTATTAGCAAAAGCCGTTGCAGGTGAAGCTAAAGTACCTTTCTTCTCTCTATCTGGTTCCGATTTTGTTGAGATGTTTGTAGGTGTTGGTGCTTCTCGTGTAAGAGATTTATTTAAACAAGCTAAAGAAAAATCTCCTTCAATTATTTTTATTGATGAGATAGATGCAATCGGTAGAGCTAGAGGTAAGAATAATTTCTCAGGTTCTAATGATGAGCGCGAAAATACCTTAAACCAATTGTTAACAGAAATGGATGGTTTTGGTACTAATACCAATGTTATTGTTTTAGCAGCAACAAACAGAGCAGATGTCCTAGATAGTGCCCTAATGAGAGCTGGTCGTTTTGATAGACAAATTTATGTAGATTTACCAGATGTAAGAGAACGTAAGGAAATTTTTGAAGTACACTTACGCCCACTAAAAAAAGAAGAAACCTTAGACATTGATTTCTTAGCGAAACAAACACCTGGTTTCTCTGGTGCAGATATAGCAAACGTTTGTAATGAAGCTGCTTTAATTGCAGCTAGAAAAGGTAAAAAGGCAGTAAATAAACAAGACTTTTTAGATGCGGTTGATAGAATTATTGGCGGATTAGAAAAGAAAAATAAAATTATTACTCCCGAGGAGAAGCGCGCTGTTGCTTTCCATGAGGCTGGTCATGCAACTGTGAGTTGGATGCTCGAACATGCCGCACCATTGGTAAAAGTAACTATTGTACCAAGAGGAAGGTCTTTAGGTGCCGCATGGTATTTACCAGAAGAACGCTTAATTGTAAGACCAGAACAAATGTTAGACGAAATGTGTGCTGCATTAGGTGGTAGAGCTGCTGAAAAAGTAATTTTCGATAAGATATCTACGGGTGCGTTAAGTGATTTGGAAAAAGTGACAAAACAAGCTAGAGCTATGGTCACCATTTATGGTCTTAGTGATAAAGTTGGAAACTTAACTTATTATGATTCTTCTGGACAGTCTGAATACGGCTTCACAAAACCTTATAGTGAACAAACAGCAGAACTTATTGATAAAGAAATATCTAATATTATTGAAAAGCAATATCAGCGTGCAATCGATCTCTTAGAGAATAATAAAGATAAGCTTACTGAATTGGCGGAAGTATTATTAGACAAAGAAGTGATTTTTAAAGATAATCTTGAAAAGATTTTCGGAAAACGCCCTTACGATAAGCCAGAATCTATATCAGAAATTATAACTGAAGAAGAAGAGTAAACCTTTTGAAAAACCTATAAAAAACTTAAATTGACCTTATGTTAATTTAAGTTTTTTTATATTTGAGAAAATCGCCTAAGTTAAGATTAACAGCAACTATTGAATGAGCTTATTTCGTAAATTCTTCGGGAAAAAATCTGACCAGCCTGAGGAACACATACCAAATCAAGAGCGAGGCAAATACATGCCCGAAGTGAAGTTACCTGCTGATGAGCGTTTTACAATAAATTTTAAAGCTAATGGTGGAAAATTTTTGTATTGCGAAAATATGGAAGAGGTTAAGGACAGTTTTAATTCTATTCTCTCTGAAAATAAGTGGCATGATGATAAAGTTTTTCTAATTGATCAACGTCTATCAGAATTATTTACCGATTTTAACCTTAATAGCACAAAAAAAGTCTCAGAAAGCTCCTATTTTTTATCTACTTGTGAGTATTTAATATCTGATGATGGCTCGTTATTGATCTCATCAAATCAAATTGCTGAAAAAAAGTTAATAGAATTACCAGATCATTTTATAATCTATGCTACAACGAGTCAGTTTGTGGAAAATATTGGAGAAGGACTTAAAGGAATTAAAGAAAAAAGTAAGGCTAAAATACCTACAAATATTACTACGATTAAGCATTTTAAAACGGATGATGATAAGGACTTCCTAACCTATGGTAGTAGTTCTAAAAACCTATACTTACTTTTATTAGAAGATCTATAGTGAAAGAGTTAACCATAAGAGCCATTTCTGGCGTTATTTATGTTTTATTGCTAATAGGTTCTCTTTTTATACAAGAAGCCACAATTGCAATACTTGCGTTGTTTGGTATCATAAGCCTAATAGAATTTTGCAGCCTCATAAAGCTTAAATCCTTTGTTCCGTATATCATTTTTGCTTTACTCTATGGAGCATTTGGTTACATATGTTTACAACATATTAATTTAACTGATATAGATAAGGTTATTCAAATTATCTTGGTAATTACCATATTTGTAAATATTATTTTAATAAAAGATTTATTTACAGCAAAAAAAATTCCACTTTTTGCATCTAAGCGTTATATAGCTACTACTTTCTATTTATCTACTGGATTTTTGTTTATGTTGCTCATTTCTAACTTTCAAAACAAATTTACTCCGCTATTACTTTTAGGAGTATTTATACTTATTTGGATTAACGATAGTGCTGCGTATTTAGTTGGCAAAAATTTTGGTAGACAAAAGCTCTTTCCAAGTGTATCACCAAAAAAAACTGTTGAAGGCTTCTTAGGAGGTTTGTTTTTTGCATGTATTTCTAGCTTTTTTATTGCAAAATATACAGAAACACTTGAATTTACATCTTGGTTAATTCTTGCTATCATAGTAAGTGTACTAGGCACTTTTGGTGATTTAATTGAATCAAAATTTAAACGCCAAGCTGGTGTTAAGGATAGTGGAGTAATTATGCCAGGACACGGAGGATTATTAGATAGACTAGATAGTATTATCTTTGCTTCACCATTTATATACTTGTTTTTAAGAATTATACACTTTTAATCATAACTCCATGTTTCATAAAGAAGGTCATAAAATCATATTTATAACATTAGTAATTGTTGTTGGTTCATTCTTTTTAATTGATGAATTTGTCGCGAACGAATGGTTAAGAAAAGGTTTACTGATTACGGTTTTAATATTCTTTTTATTAATTCTACAGTTTTTTAGAAATCCTAAACGAAACACACATCCTAACGAAAAACAAGCTCTATCACCAGTAGACGGAAAGGTTGTGGTTATTGAAGAAGTCATAGAAAATGAAGTTTTTAAAGACAAACGTATTCAGATTTCTGTATTTATGTCGCCTTTAAATGTACATGTAACACGTTATCCGATTAGTGGAAATATAAATTATAGTAAATACCATCCTGGCAAGTATTTAGTAGCTTGGCATCCAAAAGCCAGTGAAGAAAATGAACGTACTACAGTTGTTGTAGAAAACGACCATTTTGGTAAAGTGTTGTATCGTCAAATTGCAGGAGCACTTGCAAAGCGCATTGTTAATTATGCTAAACCAAATACTTTAGCTACTCAAGGTGCGGATTCAGGATTTATAAAATTTGGGTCTAGGGTCGATTTGTTTTTACCTTTAGATGCAGATATAAAAGTAACACTGAATCAAAAAGTTCGTGGTGGGGAAAGTATCATAGCAGAAATGAAATGACATCTAAAGAATTAGATATAGAGTTTAAGGAAGCTGTAGATCGTGTAAACGATTATACAGAACCATTTCCTGCTGATTTTTTATTACGTCTTTATGCTTACTATAAAAAAGCAACAAATGATTATGGCAGACCGAGTAGTAAAAAACAAATTATAAATGCATTTAAAACCAATGCACTTTTTCAAGTCCAAGATATTACTGAAGATGAAGCCAAACAAGAATACATAAATCTTGTAAATAATTACTTTTTGTATCGAAAGTAATTAGTCTCTGATCAAAGGCATCGTAGAACATCGCAATAATCCTTCCTGTTTTGCAATCTCAGCATAAGGTACTTCTTCAACAGTGAAGCCATTTTCTCTTAACCAGGCATTAAGTCGCGTAAAGTTTTGTTCCGAAATAATAACTTCTTCAGAGATAGAGAATACATTACTATTCATATTATACATTTCCTCTTTTGTGATTTCGAATATATTGTCTTTCCCGAAGAAATCCACCAACCATTCATATTCCTTTTCAATTAAAAATCCGTTTTTATGAATTATGGCTTTATCTCTTCCAATAGGTTGAAAACAACAATCTAAATGCAAGGCGTTCTCTTTAGCATTGGTATTGGACTTACGTAATTCAAAGGACTTTACCGTTTTATGTGGAAATAATTCCTGAATCGCTATCACAGCATCCATGTTAGTCCTTGCCGTTATATAATCTGGATAATCTTCACCAGAATAAGTACCAATAAAAATATAATCATTCCATGGCATTACATCTCCACCTTCTACATGACATTCGTCTGGAAGAATGATTCTGTTTTTTTTATCTACGTTTTCCCAAACATACTCTGTGGCTTCAACTTCCCGTTTTCGATCTGGCAAAATATTAGCAATAATAATTTTATCTTCAATGACAAAGGATATGTCTCTCGCAAAAATCTGATTATAGTTTTCAATAACTTCAGGTCTGTATACCTTAACATCATATTTTTCCAAAACTCTGGCAACAGCTTCCATTTCAACAATCATGTCCTCTTCCAAAGGATAAGTCCCGGCTAAAACATGCTCACGGCTTTTAGGGTCATAGCAATCCTCTAACTTTGGTGTTGGACCATTGCTTTCAGCGGTTCCTAAAATAACTGCTCTTAGCCGAGATGTTTCGTTTTGAATGTTTAATTTCATTGATTTCGAAAATACAAAAAAAGCTTCATAATATTTATGAAGCTTTTTTATTCTTATCTGTAAATTTTATCTTTTATCGATAGTCTTAAATGCTCTATAAGTTTCACCAGTATATAACTGTCTTGGTCTACCAATTGGCTCTTTACGTAAACGCATTTCGCGCCATTGTGCTATCCAACCTGGCAAGCGACCTAAAGCAAACATCACTGTAAACATTTCTACAGGAATACCCATTGCTCTGTAAATTATACCAGAATAGAAGTCCACGTTTGGATATAGTTTTCTGTCTACAAAATACTGATCCTCCAAAGCTTCTTTTTCTAATCCTTTAGCTATATCTAAAATTGGATCTTCTACACCCAAATCTCCTAGAACTTCATCAGCAGCAACTTTAATAATCTTTGCTCTAGGGTCAAAATTCTTGTAAACTCTATGTCCAAAGCCCATTAAACGGAATGGATCACTTTTGTCCTTGGCTTTCGCCATATATTTTTTAGTATCACCACCATCTTCTTTTATAGCTTCGAGCATTTCTAGGACTGCTTGGTTAGCACCACCGTGCAACGGTCCCCAAAGTGCAGAAATACCAGAAGCAAGTGACACAAATAAACCTGCATGTGATGAACCAGTAATTCTTACTGTTGATGTAGAGCAATTTTGCTCATGGTCTGCATGAAGAATTAACAATTTATCTAAAGCGTCTATTAGTATCGGATTTTGCTCGTAGTCACTATTAGGGCTTTTAAACATCATCTTTAAAACATTCTCAACATAGCCTAATTTATTATCACCATAATCTAATGGTAAACCATGCTTTTTTCGCATAGTCCAAGCTACTAGGACTGGAAATTTACCTAATATCCTAACTATTGAGTTGTACATCGCTTCTTCCGAATTAACATCTACAGAAGTCGGATAAAATGCTGTAAGCGCGCTAGTGAGAGACGATAACACTCCCATAGGATGGGCCGATTTCGGAAAAGCATCTAAAATCTTTTTTATATCGTCATCTACAACTGAATGCGATTTTATATCCTCATGAAACTTATCATGTTGCTCTTGCGTTGGTAACTCTCCAAATATTAATAAATAAGCTACTTCTAAAAAGTCGGCCTTTTCAGCGAGCTCTTCTATAGAATAACCTCTATATCGTAGTATGCCCTTTTCACCATCAAGAAATGTTATGGCACTTTCACAACTTCCTGTATTTTTGTATCCAGGATCTAGAGTTATAACACCACCTGTTGCACCTCTTAGGCTCTTTACATCGATTGCAACTTCATTTTCAGTTCCTACAACAACAGGAAATTCATACTTTTCACCATTAATTTCTAAGGTAGCTTTATCAGACATATTTATATATTGTTTTTTTGACTTTTTAAGGATTGTAAATTTACAAAATATCAAACGATTTCGGAAGCCTATTTACAACCGTTTTAACATTTAGGGAAATTGTTATTCTCAACATAAAAAAAGCGATTACTCGAAAGTAATCGCTTAAATTGAATATCAAGTATTCTGAGCCTTATTTAACCTTAAAAGCATTCTCCTGTGGAAAATAAGCTACGTCTCCTAATTCTTCCTCTATACGTAATAATTGATTGTACTTAGCCATACGATCACTACGAGAAGCAGAACCTGTTTTAATTTGTCCACAGTTTAAAGCCACAGCTAAATCTGCAATAGTATTATCTTCTGTTTCACCAGATCTGTGAGACATTACAGATGTATAACCAGCGTTGTGAGCCATATTCACGGCTGCAATAGTTTCGGTTAATGTCCCTATTTGGTTTACTTTAATTAAAATTGAATTGGCAATACCATTCTCTATACCTCTAGATAAACGCTCTACGTTAGTAACATATAAATCGTCACCAACTAGTTGTACTGTATCTCCTATTTGTTCCGTAAGGTCTTTCCAACCATCCCAGTCGTTTTCATCCATTCCATCTTCAATAGAAATGATAGGATATTTAGAAGCTAGTTCAGCAAGATATTTAGCTTGTTCTTTACTGGTTCTTACCACACCTTTATCACCTTCAAAAAGTGTATAATCATACTTTCCATCTTTATAGAATTCTGCAGCCGCACAGTCTAAAGCAATCTTTACATCCTCTCCGAATTTATAACCTGCTTTCTCAACCGCCTTTTTAATGGTATCTAAAGCATCTTCCGTCCCACCAGGTAAATTTGGTGCAAAACCACCTTCGTCACCAACAGCAGTACTTAAATTTCTGTCGTGCAATACTTTTTTAAGGTTATGGAAAATCTCAGTTCCCATTTGCATAGCATGGGTAAAGTTTTTCGCTTTTACCGGCATTACCATAAATTCTTGGAATGCGATAGGTGCATCACTATGAGAACCACCATTAATGATATTCATCATTGGTAATGGTAACGTGTTTGCAGAAACACCTCCAACATATCTATATAATGGCATACCTAATTCATTAGCCGCTGCTTTAGCAACTGCCAAGGACACACCTAAAATAGCATTAGCACCTAATTTAGATTTATTTTTTGTACCATCTAATTCTATCATCATTTGGTCTATGGCGTTTTGCTCAAAAACCGAAACACCTAATAACTCTTGAGCAATTTTAGAGTTTACATTTTCTACCGCTTTCAATACTCCTTTTCCCATGTATGTATCACCACCATCTCTTAACTCTACAGCTTCATGCTCTCCAGTAGAGGCACCAGAAGGCACAGCAGCTCTTCCCATTATTCCACTTTCAGTTACTACATCGACTTCTACAGTTGGATTTCCTCTTGAGTCTAAAATTTGTCTTGCGTGTACATTAATTATAATGCTCATTATTTTTGGTTTTAGTTAACTTTAAATTAAAACTGACAAGGCTTTGAAGCCTTCCAGGTTAGTCAAAATTACGAAAATCTATAGCTTAAAACAGAACAAAAATCATATTTCTGATTAATATTTACGATATCGTTTTTGTAACTAAAAAAACGCAATAAAAGGTTTGTTTTATTGCGTTTTTGATATTAGTTATTTTTAATATTCTCTATAAATTGATCAAACAAATAGATCGAATCATTTGGGCCTGGACTTGCCTCCGGGTGATACTGAACCGAGAAACAGTTTTTATCTTTAATTTTAATTCCGGCAACCGTATCATCATTGAGATGCACATGGGTAATTTCTACATTAGCATTAGCTTCAGTTTCTTCTCTACTAATGGCAAAACCATGATTCTGTGATGTTATTTCACCTTTACCTGTTATTAAATTCTTTACAGGATGATTTATACCTCTGTGTCCGTTGTGCATTTTGTAAGTTGAAATACCATTCGCTAAAGCAATAACCTGATGTCCTAAACAAATACCAAATAAAGGCTTATTCTTTGCGATAATTTCTTTGGCGACTGCTTGTGCTTCAACTAATGGTTCTGGATCACCAGGACCATTCGAAAGAAAATAACCATCTGGATTGAAGGCTTCTAAATCTTCGAATTTAGAATTATAAGGAAATACTTTAATATAAGCATCTCGCTTTGCAAGGTTTCGTAAAATGTTCTTTTTAATGCCAATATCTAAAGCTGCTATTTTGTGTGTAGCATTTTCGTCACCAAAATAATATGGCTCTTTCGTAGATACTTGAGATACTAATTCTAAACCTTTCATGGAAGGCACTTCTGCTAGTTGCTTCTTTAAGTTTTCAATATTATCGACTTCAGTTGAAATTACAGCATTCATTGCGCCATTGTCTCTTATATAGCTAACTAAAGCTCTTGTATCCACATCCGCAATGGCAAGTGTATTATGTTTTTCAAAATATTCTTCTAATGAAGAATCTGCTCCTGGTCTTGAATATTCAAAACTGAAATTTTTACAAATTAAACCGGCTATCTTTACGTTATTGGATTCATCTTCGTCCTCTTTAGTTCCGTAGTTTCCGATGTGTGCATTTGTCGTTACCATTAACTGACCATAATACGAAGGGTCAGTAAAAATTTCTTGATAACCAGTTGTACCGGTATTAAAACATACTTCACCAAATGCTGAGCCTTCTTTCCCTATGGATTTACCATGAAAAATTGTACCATCAGCCAATAAAATAAGTGCTTTTTTTCTTTGTTTGTATTTCATCTGTCGTAATTAAAAAGGTTTTACAAAATTCCAAAAAAAAAGGATAAACTGAAACAGTTTATCCTTGATATTTATTAATGCTTATTAACATTTATTCTTCTTCGTTAGAAGCGTTAGTATCCACTGGTGGAGTTGTAGTGGCTTTTTTACCACCTCTTCTACTTCTACGTGTCGTTTTCTTCTCTGGCTTACCAGCGTTATAAAGCTCATTGTAATCAACTAACTCTATCATTGCCATATCAGCATTATCACCTAATCTATTTCCTAATTTGATGATACGAGTATATCCACCTGGACGATCACCAATCTTCGGTGCTACATCTCTAAACAATTCTGCTACTGCATCTTTTTGTCTAAGTTTAGCCATAACGATACGTCTGTTGTGAGTTGTATCTGTTTTAGACTTAGTAATCATCGGCTCAACAAACTGCTTTAAAGCTTTTGCTTTTGCAACTGTAGTATTAATACGCTTATGCTCTATTAAAGAACAAGCCATATTAGCCAACATCGCTTTTCTATGCGCTGTTTGTCTTCCTAAGTGGTTGAATTTTTTTCCGTGTCTCATGACATTTGTTTTATCATCTTGCTACCAAACTCTTTTTTCCGAGGAGCAAAATATGATTATTAATAATTGTGCTAGCTTGAATAAGATTCCTGCCTTCGCAGGAATGACAAACTAATTAGTCTTTATCTAATTTATATTTACTTAAATCCATTCCGAAGTTTAACCCTTTAACATTTACTAGTTCTTCTAGCTCAGTTAAAGACTTCTTACCGAAGTTTCTGAATTTCATTAAATCATTTTTATTGAATGACACTAAATCACCTAAAGTATCAACTTCTGCAGCTTTTAAACAATTAAGCGCACGTACAGAAAGATCCATATCAACTAATTTAGTTTTCAATAATTGTCTCATGTGAAGTGATTCTTCATCATAAGTTTCAGTTTGTGCAATTTCATCAGCTTCAAGAGTGATACGCTCATCAGAAGAATAACATGAAGTGGTGAATTAATATTTTAGCAGCTTCAGTTAGAGCATCCTTAGGATTTATAGATCCATCAGTTTGAATTTCGAAAACTAATTTTTCGTAATCCGTTTTTTGCTCTACACGAAAGTTTTCAATACTATATTTTACATTCTTTATTGGAGTGTATATAGAATCTGTGAAAATCGTTCCGATTGGTGCAGATGCTTTTTTATTTTCTTCAGCAGGAACATAACCTCTACCTTTTTCGATAGTCAATTCCATGTTGATGTTTACTTTTGGATCTAAATTACAGATTACTAAATCTGTATTTAATACTTGGAAACCAGAAATGAACTTCTGAAAATCACCAGCAGTTATTTGATTTTGTCCTGAAATTGAAATAGTTACAGTTTCGTTATCTACTTCGTCAATCTGACGCTTAAAATTAACTTGCTTTAAGTTCAAAATCATTTCAGTAACATCTTCAACAACACCAGAAATTGTAGAAAATTCATGATCTACACCTTCTATTCTAACTGAAGTGATTGCGAAACCTTCTAAAGAAGATAATAATACTCTACGTAAAGCATTACCTACTGTTAATCCGTATCCTGGTTCTAAAGGTCTGAATTCGAATTTGCCTTCGAAATCAGTCGAATCAATCATGATTACTTTATCTGGTTTCTGAAAATTTAATATTGCCATTTTTCTTCGTTTTAATTGTTATTTAGTTGCGCGGTTTATAAGTTTGAAGACGTCCAATAAACCCTTTGGCTAAATTCCAATATGATTAATTATTATTTAGAGTAAAGTTCAACGATAAATTGTTCGTTGATTTGTTCTGGAATCTGAATTCTAGCAGGAACAGAAACATAAGTTCCTTCCATAGTAGAAGTATTCCAAGTAATCCATTCGTAAACATTGCTAGTATTAGCTAATGAATTTTGAATAGCTTCTAATGATTTAGATTTTTCTCTAACACCAACAACATCACCAGCTTTTAATTGGTATGAAGGTATGTTTACCTTTTGACCGTTTACTGTGATGTGTCTATGAGAAACTAATTGTCTAGCACCACTTCTAGTTGGAGAAATCCCCATTCTGAACACTACGTTATCTAAACGTGATTCACACAATTGAAGTAATACCTCACCAGTAATACCTTGAGCAGCAGTTGCTCTTTTAAACATATTTCTGAATTGCTTTTCTAATATACCGTAAGTATATTTCGCTTTTTGCTTCTCCATTAACTGGATAGCGTATTCAGATTTTTTTCCTCGACGACGGTTATTTCCGTGCTGACCAGGAGGGTAATTTCTTTTTTCGAAGGCTTTATCGTCTCCGAAGATAGCTTGACCAAATTTTCGAGCTATTTTAGTTTTAGGACCAGTATATCTTGCCATTTTTAATTGTTTTTAAGAGTGATTAATGAATTAAGGTCTTAATCTTATCCTTCAAAAATCGTTGATCTCTTTATGATACTTGTTATTTAATTTTTTCAGTTTGCAAATTTACGTATAAAAAAACTAATATCAACTGTCTAAACAATTGATATTAATCTATTCATGCATAAAATTATACACGACGTCTTTTTGGTGGGCGACAACCATTATGTGGTAATGGAGTAACATCAATAATTTCTGATACCTCAATACCTGCATTATGTATAGATCTTATAGCAGATTCTCTACCATTACCAGGACCTTTTACATATGCTTTGACTTTCTTTAATCCAGCTTCCTTTGCTACACCTGCAGCATCTTCTGCAGCTAATTGTGCAGCGTAAGGTGTATTCTTCTTAGAACCTCTAAAACCCATTTTACCTGCTGATGACCAAGAAATAACGTCACCTTTTTTATTTGTTAAAGAAATGATGATGTTATTAAAAGATGCTGTGATATGAGCTTCTCCAATTGCATCAACAATTACTTTACGTTTTTTAGTACTTGACTTTGCCATATTATTTTTAGTTTTTAGTATTAGTAATAGTCGCTAGAATCCTAAACCGTTAAATTTCAAACAGATTCTTTCCAACGTCTAAAGACTAAAGACTATTTATTATTTAGTTACTTTTTTCTTGTTAGCAACCGTTTTTCTTCTACCTTTTCTTGTACGAGAGTTGTTTTTAGTACGTTGTCCTCTTAATGGAAGACCTGCTCTATGACGAATACCTCTGTAACATCCAATATCCATTAATCGCTTAATGTTCATTTGTGTTTCAGAACGTAACTCACCTTCAATTTTGAATGTACCAACAGCCTCACGAATCGCTCCGATTTCGTCGTCAGTCCAATCATCTACTTTAGTGCTTTCGTCAACTTTAGCAGTGGCTAAAATTTCTTTTGCTCTACTTCTACCTACTCCGTAGATATAAGTTAAAGAGATTACTCCTCTTTTTTGTTTTGGTATGTCTACACCTGCAATTCTTGCCATAATTACCCTTGTCTTTGTTTGAATCTAGGATTCTTTTTGTTAATGACGTAAAGTCTACCTTTTCTGCGCACTAATTTACAGTCTGCGCTTCTTTTCTTTACTGATGCTCTAACTTTCATCTTGTTTTGTTTATTACTACTATAGTAAGATGGAACCCTACGGTTTCATCGTATTAGTATCTATAAGTTATACGAGCCTTAGTTAAATCGTAAGGACTCATTTCTAATTTTACTTTATCACCTGGTAATAATTTAATGTAATGCATACGCATTTTACCAGAGATATGTGCTGTCACAATGTGACCATTTTCTAATTCTACACGAAACATAGCATTTGATAATGCTTCTATAATTGTTCCGTCTTGTTCTATTGCTGCTTGTTTTGCCATAAATAATTTTTAATGTTCAATCTTCAATTAGCAAATACCTTGCCTTAATTTTGAGACTAACATCTAATCATGTTTTGTATCAGGATACAGATTTTCTGTTCTTACCCGTTTTCATCAAGCCATCATAATGCTTATTCAATAAATAAGAATTAATCTGCTGCATTGTATCAATTGCTACACCAACCATAATTAATAACGATGTACCACCAAAGAATAATGCCCAACCTGCCTGAACCTTCATTAATTGAACAATAAATGCTGGGAAAATAGCAACTAAGGCCAAGAAAATTGATCCTGGTAAGGTAATTTGTGACATTATTTTATCTAAATATTCAGAAGTCTCAGATCCTGGACGTATACCCGGAATAAATCCACCACTTCGCTTTAAATCATCTGCCATCTTATTTGTTGGTACTGTAATTGCCGTATAGAAATATGTAAAGACGATAATCAACAGAGCGAATACTAAATTGTACCAAAATCCGAACATATTATTTCCAAATTCGGCTTGCATCCAAATTCCGGCAGTCGTATCTTTTAACCAAGATGAGCTACCTATTAGCCCTGGTACAAACATAATTGCCTGTGCAAAGATAATTGGCATTACACCAGATGCGTTAAGCTTTAATGGTAAAAACTGACGAGATCCAAATACATTCTTCTCATATCCACCAGAGGCTGTACGTCTTGCATATTGAACTGCAATTTTACGAACTGCCATCACCAAGAATACAGATGCTAAGATGATTAAGAACCAGATAACTAATTCTATTAATATCATCATAAATCCGCCATTACCACCTTCTAATCTTGAAGCAGCATTTTGAACAAATGACTGAGGCATTGTCGCAATAATACCGACCATAATTAATAATGAAATACCATTACCAATACCTTTATCTGTAATCTTTTCACCTAACCACATGGCGAATACACAACCTGTTACTAAAATGATTACTGAAGAAAAATAGAAAATATTCTCACTAAAACCAGGCATCAATAATGCGCTCATCGAAGTTGCTCCTGATAATCCAGGAACACTCGCTAAATAACCAGGTGCTTGTACTAAACAAATACCAATTGTTAACCATCGCGTTATTTGTGTAATCTTCTTTTGACCACTAGCCCCTTCTTTTTGCAGTTTTTGCAAATAAGGAATCGCAATACCCATTAGCTGAACCACAATGGAAGCAGAAATATAAGGCATAATACCTAATGCAAATACAGAAGCATTAGCAAATGCACCACCTGTAAAAGCATTTAGTAGACCTAAAATACCACCATCCATACCATCTTGTAAACCACCTAAAGCATCAATATTAATACCAGGTAAAGTTACCTGCGCACCAAAACGATAAACCAATAACAAACCTAAGGTAAGAATAATTCTATCTTTAAGTTCTGTGATCTTCCAAACGTTTTTTAATGTTTCTATTATCTTCATCCTTATATCTTATAAAGTTACAGCTTCACCACCAGCAGCTTCAATAGCGGCCTTTGCTGTTGCAGTAAATTTATGAGCAGTTACCGTTAATTTCGCTTTTAATTCACCTCTACCTAAGATTTTTACTAGATCATTTTTTCCAGCTTTTCCTAATGATATTAATGTTTCAAAATCAACACTCCCTTTTATTTTTTTCTCATCTACTAACTGCTGTAATGTATCAAGATTAATTCCTTGATATTCTACACGGTTAATATTTGTAAATCCAAACTTAGGAACACGTCTTTGTAATGGCATCTGTCCACCTTCAAATCCTAATTTCTTAGAATAACCAGAACGTGACTTCGCACCTTTATGTCCACGTGTCGCAGTACCACCTTTTCCTGATCCTTGACCACGACCAACACGTTTACCTTGATTTTTTACTGAACCTTCTGCAGGTTTTAAATTACTTAAATCCATTTAAGTTATATTTTTAAGCTTCTTCTACAGAAACTAAATGTTCTACTTTTTTAACCATACCAAGGATGTTTGGCGTGTCATTGTGCTCAACAACTTGTCCAATCTTTTTTAAACCTAAAGCTTCTAATATTAGCTTCTGATTTTTAGTACGATTGATTGCACTTTTTACTTTCTTTACTTTAATCTTTGCCATCTTATCCTATCGATTATCCGTTAAATACTTTTTCGAGTGAAATTCCACGCTCTTTAGCTACAGACTTAGCATCTCTTAACTGTAATAAAGCATCAAAAGTTGCTTTAACTACGTTGTGTGGGTTAGATGATCCTTGAGATTTAGATAATACATCGTGTACACCTACTGCTTCAAGAACAGTTCTAACAGCACCACCAGCAATAACTCCTGTACCAGGTGCAGCCGGAATTATGTTAACTCTAGCACCACCAAACTTACCTTTTTGTTCATGAGGTAAGGTCCCTTTGATGATCGGAATTCTTACTAAGTTCTTCTTAGCATCTTCTACAGCTTTAGCAATAGCAGTTGCAACATCTTTAGATTTTCCTAAACCATGTCCTACAACTCCTTCTTCATCACCTACAACAACAATTGCAGAAAAACCAAACGCTCTACCACCTTTTGTTACTTTAGTTACACGCTGCACGCCTACTAAGCGATCCTTTAATTCTAATCCGCCTGGTTTAACAAGCTCTGCGTTTTTATATTTTTGATACATAATGTCTTAAAATTTAAGTCCTGCTTCTCTAGCACCCTCTGCTAATGATTTTACTCTTCCATGATATAAGTAACCACCTCTATCAAAAGAAATAGTTTCAACACCAGCTTTCATAGCTTTTTCTGCAACAGATTTACCAACCAAAGCGGCAGTTTCTGTCTTGTTTCCTTTAGATTTTGCAATGTCTTTATCTCTAGAAGATGCAGCAGCTAAGGTTTTACCAGATACATCATCTACGACTTGAGCATAAATCTCTTTATTACTTCTAAAAACAGCTAATCTTGGTCTTGTTTCAGTACCAGATACTACCTTACGGATTCTGCTTTTAATTCTTGTTCTTCTTTCGTTCTTTGTCAATGCCATAACTTAATTATTAAGCTGATTTACCTGCTTTTCTTCTAATTTCTTCACCGACAAACTTGATACCTTTTCCTTTGTAAGGCTCAGGCTTTCTGAAGCCACGTATTTTTGCAGCTACTTGTCCTACCAATTGTTTGTCAAAAGACGTTAATTTAACTATCGGATTTTTACCTTTTTCTGAAATTGTCTCAACTTTTACTTCTGGCGCAATATCCAAAACAATATTATGAGAAAATCCTACAGCCAAATCTAATTTTTGTCCTTGATTAGATGCTCTGTAACCTACACCAACTAATTCTAGTTCTTTAGTCCAGCCTTTAGAGACACCTTCTATCATATTAGCAATTAACGCTCTATAAAGACCATGTTTTGCTCTTAAATCTTTCTTATCAGAAGCACGCTCTAATGTAATAGTACCGTCTTCTTGCTTTATAGTAATATCTGAATACTCTTGAGTTAATTCACCTAATTTACCTTTTGCAGTAATAGTGTTATCTTTAATCTCAAGTGTTACACCTTCAGGAACTGTTATTGGGTTTTTACCTATTCTTGACATAATTTCCTGTTTTTAGTATACGTAACATAATACTTCGCCACCAACGTTTTCTCTTTGCGCTTGTTTACCTGTCATCACACCGTGAGACGTAGAAACAATTGCAACACCTAAACCATTTAAGATTCTTGGCATTTCGTTAGAGCCAGCATACTTACGTAAACCTGGTTTACTGATTCTTTGAATTTTTTTGATGACAGACTCTTTTGTGTCTTTATTGTATTTCAAAGCGATTTTAATCGTACCTTGAACTGAAGAGTCATCAAACTTATAACTTAAAATAAAGCCCTGATCGAACAAGATTTTAGTTATCTCTTTTTTTAAGTTAGACGCAGGAATCTCAACCACTTTGTGATTTGCCTTAACTGCATTTCTAACTCGCGTTAAATAATCCGCTATTGGATCTGTATACATAGTTATTAATTTGCGGTAACGGTTTTTGACCTTATTATCAAACCTGAAACCAATTTATAATTTTACTCGATAATCGAGGTTTACCAACTTGCTTTCTTAACGCCAGGAATTAACCCTTTGTTAGCCATCTCTCTAAACATTACACGAGAAATTCCAAATTGTCTCATATAACCTTTAGGTCGACCTGTAAGTTTACAACGGTTGTGCATACGTATTGGTGATGCATTTTTAGGTAACTTTTGTAATGCTTCATAATCTCCAGCTTCTTTTAAAGCCTTTCTTTTTTCAGCATATTTAGCTACCGTTTTAGCACGCTTCACCTCACGAGCTTTCATTGATTCTTTAGCCATAATTAATTCTTTTTAAATGGTAATCCTAATTCTGTTAATAATGACTTTGCTTCTTTATCCGTATCCGCAGAAGTCACAAATGTGATATCCATACCAGATATTTTATTGATTTTATCAATATCTATTTCTGGAAAAATGATTTGTTCCGTAACACCTAAGTTATAATTTCCACGACCATCAAAACCAGTAGCTTTGATACCGTTAAAATCTCTAACTCGTGGTAAAGCTGAAGTCACTAAACGATCTAAGAACTCATACATTTGCTCACCTCTTAAAGTTACTTTGGCACCAATTGGCATACCCTTACGTAACTTAAATGAAGCAACATCTTTCTTAGACATTGTGTGTATAGCTTTCTGTCCAGATATTTTTGTAAGCTCTTCTATTGCGTGATCGATTAATTTCTTATCCGCAACAGCTGCACCAACACCTTTAGATATTACTATCTTTTTGAGTTTAGGCACTTGCATTACATTTTTATATCCAAATTCTTCTGTAAGAGCAGGAATTACTTTGTCCTTGTACTCTTGTTTTAATCTTGCAACGTAAGCCATAATTAAATTACTTCATTAGATTTTTTAGAAAATCTTACTTTATTATCGCCATCCATTCTATAACCTACTCTTGTCGCTTCTCCTTTTGAAGTTAGCAATGATAAGTTTGAAATATGAATTGATGCTTCTTTCTCTACAATTCCACCTTGTGGGCTCTGTGCACTTGGTTTTGTATGTTTCTTAACCATGTTCACGCCTTCTACGATGGCTTTGTTCTTATCTATTAATACCTTAAGTACTTTACCTTCAGATCCTTTATGATCTCCAGCAATTACTTTCACTGTATCTCCTGATTTTATTTTAAGCTTTGTCATCTTATTTATCAATTAAAGCACTTCTGGTGCTAATGATACAATTTTCATGAATTGTTTATCACGAAGTTCTCTAGCTACAGGACCAAAAACACGTGTTCCTCTCATTTCCCCAGTTGGGTTTAAAAGTACACATGCGTTGTCGTCAAATCTAATATAAGAGCCATCTGGGCGTCTTACTTCTTTAGCTGTACGTACAACAACTGCTGTAGAAACAGCACCTTTTTTGATACTTCCATTTGGAGTAGCGTCTTTAACAGACACAACAATTTTATCTCCTACAGAAGCGTACCTTCTTTTAGTTCCACCTAGTACACGGATAGTTAAAACTTCCTTTGCACCAGTGTTGTCAGCTACTTTTAATCTTGATTCTTGTTGTACCATAATTACTTCGCTCTTTCAATTATTTCTACTAATCTCCAACATTTAGATTTACTTAAAGGTCGTGTTTCCATGATCTTTACAGTATCCCCTTCGTTGCAGTCATTTGTCTCATCGTGTGCGACATATTTCTTAGTCTTTAACACGAATTTTCCATACATAGGATGTTTTACTTTTTTAACTTCAGCAACCACAATAGATTTCTCCATTTTGTTACTCGTTACTATCCCTATACGTTCTTTTCTTAAGTTTCTTTTTTCCATCTTTCAGCAGAATACAATTATTGTACTTCTCTATTAGTTAATTCTGTTGCCACTCTAGCTACTGTGCGACGTGCAACTCGTAACTGTATTGGATTTTCTAAAGGAGATATAGCGTGAGCCATTTTCAGGTCTGTATAACTCTTTTTAGTCTCACTAAGTTTCTCTTGTAACTCAGCTGTTGAAAGCTGTTTAATTTCTGATTGCTTCATAATATCTTTTTATTAAGCTTCGTAATCTCTAGCTATGATAAACTTAGTCTTCACTGGAAGTTTCTGTGCTGCTAAACGCAAGGCTTCTTGAGCTACGTCTAATGGCACTCCACCGATTTCAAATAACATACGTCCTGGCTTTACAACAGCTGCCCAATATTCAACGGCACCTTTACCTTTACCCATACGTACTTCAAGAGGTTTCTTTGTAATAGGCTTGTCTGGAAATATTTTAATCCATAACGATCCTTCTCTTTTCATGTAACGTGTAGCGGCAATACGTGCTGCTTCTATTTGACGTGCAGTTATAAAAGACGAGTCTAATGATTTAATACCGAAGGTACCATTTGATAACAAATGACCTCTTCCAGCATTTCCTTTCATACGACCTTTCTGCTGCTTACGAAATTTTGTTCTTTTAGGCTGTAACATTTTTTCTTTTCTTTAAAAAATTACTTTCTACGACGAGATTGGTTCTTATTTCCACCACGTCCACCTTTTCCTTTTTGCTTAGATAGACCAACTAATGGAGAAAGCTCTCTTTTTCCATATACTTCGCCTTTCATAATCCAAACTTTGATACCCAATCTACCATAAGTAGTATGCGCTTCAACTAGAGCGTAATCAATATCAGCTCTAAAAGTAGATAAAGGAATACGTCCTTCTTTATAGTGTTCAGAACGTGCCATTTCAGCACCATTCAAACGACCACTAATTTGAATTTTAATTCCTTCAGCATTCATACGCATAGCTGCAGCGATTGCCATTTTAATTGCACGTCTGTATGAAATTCGGCTTTCAATTTGACGAGCAACACTTGCTGCTACTAAATGTGCATCTAGTTCAGGTCTTTTAATCTCAAAGATGTTCAATTGAACCTCTTTACCAGTAATCTTTTTAAGCTCTTCTTTTAACTTATCTACCTCTTGACCACCTTTACCGATAATAATACCAGGTCTAGCAGTAGTGATAGTAACGGTTACAAGTTTAAGCGTACGCTCAATAATTACTCTACTTACACTAGCTTTAGATAGACGAGCATGAATATACTTTCTAATCTTATCGTCTTCGGCAAGTTTATCACCATAATCGTTTCCTCCGTACCAGTTAGATTCCCATCCTCTGATAATTCCTAAGC
This sequence comes from Winogradskyella sp. R77965, assembly GCF_044594915.1. Taxonomy (GTDB): domain Bacteria; phylum Bacteroidota; class Bacteroidia; order Flavobacteriales; family Flavobacteriaceae; genus Winogradskyella. Next base: position 1,714,760 of record NZ_CP138990.1, read on the forward strand.
GATTTCCGATTGGATTTGTTTTTTGTCCCATATCTCTATCTTAGCTTTGTGTTTTATTTAATGCATCCACGACCACTGTTACGTGATTAGAACGCTTTCTAATTCTATGTGCTCTACCTTGAGGTGCTGGTCTTAAACGCTTTAACATTGTTCCGCCATCTACTCTAATCTCTTTAATAAATAGATTAGCTTCCTCTACATCAGCATCTTCATTTTTAGCTTGCCAGTTCGCAATTGCTGACATAACTAACTTCTCTAAACGACGCGACGCTTCCTTTTGGCTAAATCTAAGAATCATCAACGCTTTCTCAGCCTTTTCACCTCTAACTAAATCCGCTACTAAACGCATTTTTCTTGGCGATGTAGGACAGTTATTTAGCTTAGCAAAAGCAACCTGCTTCTTCTCAGCCTTAATAGCTTCCGCCATTTGTTTTTTACGACTTCCCATGATTCTTATTTTTTACCTTTATTCTTTGCACCTGCATGACCTCTAAAAGATCGCGTTGGTGAAAATTCTCCTAATTTGTGACCTACCATGTTTTCAGTTACGTAAACCGGAACAAATTGACGACCATTGTGAACTGCTATAGTCTGACCAACGAAATCTGGAGAAATCATTGATGCTCTAGACCAAGTTTTGATAACCGTCTTTTTGTTTGAAGCTACATTTTCAGCAACTTTCTTTTCTAATTTATAATGGATATAAGGTCCTTTTTTTAATGAACGTGCCATACTATCTTAATTATTTCTTTCTACGTTCTACAATATATTTATTACTCGCTTTCGTCTTAGAACGCGTTCTATAACCTTTAGCAGGAATACCGTTTCTAGATCTAGGATGACCACCTGCAGATTTTCCTTCACCACCACCCATTGGATGATCGACTGGATTCATTACTACTGGTCTTACTCTTGGACGTCTTCCTAACCATCTGCTTCTACCTGCTTTACCAGATACTAGCAATTGATGATCTGAATTTGATACAACTCCAATTGTTGCCAAGCAAGTCGACAAAATCATTCTAGTTTCACCTGAAGGAAGTTTAACTGTAGCAAACTTACCATCTCTTGCCATTAACTGAGCAAATGCACCAGCACTACGAGCCATAACAGCTCCTTGACCTGGACGTAACTCAATACAAGAAATAATTGTACCTAAAGGGATTTCACTAAGTGGCATTGCATTACCAATTTCTGGAGCAATACCTGTTTCACCAGACACTATTTTTTGCCCAACTTGCAAACCATTCTGAGCGATAACGTAACGTTTCTCACCATCTTGGTAATTAAGTAAAGCAATAAATGCTGTTCTGTTTGGATCGTATTCGATTGACTTAACTTCAGCTGGAATACCTGCTTTGTTACGTTTAAAATCGATAATACGATACCTTTTCTTATGACCTCCACCTAATTGGCGCATGGTCATTTTTCCTTGACTGTTTCTACCACCAGATCTTTTTTTCGGAGCAAGCAAGCTTTTCTCCGGCTTATCAGTAGTTATGGCGTCAAATCCATTTACTACTCTAAATCGCTGAGCCGATGTGATTGGTTTTAATTTTCTTACTGACATAAGTCTAATTACATGTTAGCGTATAAATCTATTGTTTCACCTTCCGCCAGTTGTACAATTGCCTTTTTAACAGCATTTGTTTTACCATGTTGAACACCCGTTTTTGTAAAACGAGTTCTTCTTTCTGGACGGACATTTATCGTACGAACTTTTTCAACAGAAACTCCATAAGCAGCTTCAACCGCTTTTTTGATTTCTACCTTGTTCGCCTTTGTATTCACTTCAAATGCATAAGCATTTAACAACTCACTCTGCATGGTTGCTTTTTCTGTGATTATAGGTTTTATTAAGATACTCATCTGTTTCTATTTACTTAAATTCGATTCAATTCCTTCTAAAGCACCTTCTAACAGAATAACTTTGTTAGCATTCATTATTTTATAAGTACTTAATTCTGAAGCTGTTACAACCTCAGACCCTTTAAAATTGCGTGATGACAAATATACATTATTATTTAAGCCACCCAACACAATAAGAGATTTTTTGTTTTCAACCTCTAAAGCCTTTAAAACATTGACAAAGTTTTTAGTTTTTGGAGCTTCAAAATTGAAGTCTTCCAATACCATTATTGACTTATCATTTGCCTTAATACTTAATGCAGATTTACGTGCTAATCGCTTTACGTTCTTGTTTAATTTAAAACCGTAATTTCTTGGTCTAGGACCAAACATACGACCACCACCTTTAAATACACCAGACTTAATTGAACCTGCACGTGCTGTACCAGTTCCTTTTTGTTTTTTAATCTTTCGTGTACTACCAGCAATCTCTGCTCTTTCTTTAGCCTTATGCGTTCCTTGTCTTTGGTTTGCTAAGTATTGCTTAACATCTAAATAGACAGCATGATTATTAGGCTCAATAGCGAATACGTCTTTAGAAAGCTCAGCTTTTCTACCCGTATCTTTTCCGTTTATATCTAAAACTGCTACTTTCATTACTTCTCAATAGTTACATAAGAATTCTTGTGACCAGGAACACATCCTTTTACAACAAGTAAGTTCTTTTCTGGAACTACTTTATAAACTCTTAAATTTTGAACTTTTACTGTTTCACCGCCCATTCTTCCGGCCATCTTCATTCCTTTGAATACTCTCGCAGGATAAGAAGCTGCACCAATAGAACCTGGTGCTCTTAAACGGTTGTGTTGACCATGTGTTGCTTGGCCTACACCACCGAAACCGTGACGTTTTACTACACCTTGAAAACCTTTACCTTTAGAAGTACCTGCGATATCCACAAATTCTCCTTCTGTAAATTGCTCAACGGTGATTGAATCACCTAATTTGTACTCCGCATCAAAACCTTTGAATTCAACGACTTTGCGTTTTACAGAAGTACCCGCTTTTTTAGCATGACCAATGTCAGCCTTAGTAGCGTTTTTTTCTGTCGCGTCATCGAAACCTAATTGAAGTGCATTATAACCATCCACTTCTTCAGTTCTGACTTGGGTAACGATACATGGTCCAGCTTCGATTACTGTACATGGAATATTCTTTCCATTTTCATCGAAGATGCTGGTCATACCGATTTTTTTTCCAATTAACCCAGACATATTTATTATTTATTAATTATTACTATTTGTTATTTAAAACTCAAGGCTGAAAAATACGTTTCAGCCTTGAATTGTATTTTTTACCGTCTTTCCTTCGCTCGCAGCTTAGGACATGTTAGTGTTCAATTACACCTTAATCTCAACTTCTACTCCACTTGGTAATTCAAGTTTCATTAAAGCATCAATTGTCTTAGAAGATGAAGAGTAAATATCTAATAATCTCTTGTAAGAGCTTAATTGAAATTGTTCTCTCGACTTCTTGTTAACGTGTGGTGAACGTAATACAGTGAAAATTTTCTTGTGTGTTGGTAATGGAATTGGACCCGTTACTACAGCACCTGTACTTTTTACTGTTTTTACAATCTTATCAGCAGACTTGTCAACTAAATTATGATCGTAAGACTTTAATTTTATTCTAATTTTCTGACTCATTTTCTTTTAGTTTTAAGCTTCTACGCCTTTTGCTGCTGCAATTACTTCCTCTGAAATATTCTTAGGAGTCTCAGCATAATGTGAAAATTCCATTGTTGATGTTGCTCTACCTGAAGATAATGTTCTCAATGTTGTTACATAACCAAACATTTCAGATAATGGCACAGTAGCTTTTACAGTTTTTGCACCAGCTCTATCTCCCATGTCACTTACTTGACCTCTTCTTCTATTTAAATCACCAACAATATCACCCATATTTTCTTCTGGTGTAATTACTTCCAATTTCATAATTGGCTCCATAATTACTGCTTTAGCAGCTTTAGCAGAATTTTTGAATCCTAACTTGGCAGCTAATTCGAATGATAATTGATCAGAATCCACATCGTGATAAGATCCATCCTTTAAAGTGACTTTCATAGAATCTACTTCGTATCCTGCAAGAGGACCGTTTTGCATAGCCATTTTAAATCCTTTTTCAATTGAAGGGATAAATTCTTTAGGAACATTACCACCTTTAATGGTAGACTCAAATTGTAATCCTACCTGACCTTCGTCAGCTGGCTCAATTGTAAATACAATATCAGCAAATTTACCACGACCACCAGATTGTTTTTTGTAAACTTCTCTATGATCAGCAGCTTGTGTGATAGCTTCTTTATACTCAACTTGTGGTTGACCTTGGTTAACCTCAACTTTAAATTCTCTTTTAAGACGATCTACAATTACATCTAAGTGTAACTCACCCATTCCAGAAATAATCGTCTGTCCTGAAGCTTCGTCTGAACGTACTGTAAACGTAGGATCTTCCTCAGCTAATTTAGCTAAGCCCATTCCTAATTTATCAACATCAGCTTTAGTCTTAGGCTCAACAGCGATACCAATTACTGGGTCAGGGAAATCCATAGATTCTAAAACGATAGGATGTTTTTCGGCTGTTAATGTATCTCCTGTTTTGATAGATTTAAATCCAACAGCAGCTCCAATATCACCAGCTTCGATAAAATCAATTGCATTTTGCTTGTTAGCATGCATTTGGTAGATACGAGATATACGTTCTTTTTTACCTGAACGGTTATTCAATACATAAGAACCTGCATCTAAACGACCAGAATAGGCGCGGAAAAATGCTAAACGACCTACAAAAGGATCAGTAGCAATTTTAAATGCTAAAGCAGCGAATGGCTCCTTTACATCTGGCTTACGAATTTCTTCTTGCTCAGTATCTGGATTCATACCAACGATACCTTCCTTATCTACTGGAGAAGGTAAGTAACGACATACAGCATCTAATAAGAATTGTACACCTTTATTTTTAAAAGCAGAACCACAAATCATAGGAATGATTGCCATATCCATTACAGCAGCTCTAAGCGCAGCATGCACTTCGTCTTCTGTAATTGAATCTTCATCTTCCATGAACTTTTCTAATAAGTTCTCATCGTAACTTGCTACTTCCTCAATTAATAAAGCTCTATATTTTCTAGCTTCTTCTTTAAGTTCTTCTGGAATTTCAATAACATCAAAAGTTGCCCCTTGAGTTTCATCATGCCATACAATAGCTCTATTCTTAACTAAATCTATAATACCTTTAAAATCTATTTCGTCACCAATGTTTAATACGATTGGCACTGCATTAGACTTTAACATGTCTTTTACTTGCTGACAAACACCTAAAAAGTTAGATCCTTGACGGTCCATTTTATTAACGAAACCGATACGTGGCACTTTATAGTTATCCGCTAGTCTCCAGTTAGTTTCAGATTGTGGCTCTACACCATCAACTGCACTAAATAAGAATACTAAACCATCAAGAACACGTAACGAACGATTTACCTCAACCGTAAAATCAACGTGACCTGGTGTGTCAATAATGTTAAAATGGTATCCTTTAGTATCTGGAGTTGGCTTTCCATTTTCAATTGGAAACTCCCATGTACAAGTTGTAGCAGCAGAAGTAATTGTAATACCTCTTTCTTGCTCTTGCTCCATCCAGTCCATTGTTGCAGCACCATCATGTACTTCACCAATTTTGTGAGAAACACCTGTATAATAAAGAATACGTTCTGTAGTAGTAGTTTTTCCTGCATCAATGTGAGCAGCAATACCTATATTTCTTGTGAATTTTAAATCTCTTGCCATTTCTTATTAAAATCTAAAGTGAGAGAATGCTTTGTTTGCTTCTGCCATTTTGTGAGTATCAACTCTTTTCTTAACGGCTGCACCTTCTTCTTTAGCAGCAGCTAATACTTCTGCAGCTAATCGTTGTGCCATAGATTTTTCATTTCTTTTACGAGAATAGCTAATTAACCATTTCATCGCAGTAGAAACTTTACGATCTGGACGAATTTGCATTGGAATTTGGAATGTTGCACCACCAACACGACGACTGCGTACTTCTACGTGAGGCATCACATTAGATAAAGCGTCTTTCCAAACCTCTAAAGCTGTTTTTTCTTCGTCGTTCTTTTTCTCTTCAACAATATCAATTGCATCATAGAATACTTTAAAAGCTACAGACTTCTTACCATCCCACATCATCATGTTAACAAAACGTGTTACTAACTGATCGTTAAATTTTGGATCTGGTAAAAGCGGTCTCTTTTTTGCTGCTCTTTTTCTCATGTCTTCTTCTTAAAGTTTTAAATTACTTTTTAGGGCGTTTTGCACCATACTTAGATCTACGTTGTGTGCGACCAGCAACACCTGCTGTATCTAATGCACCACGAACGATGTGATATCTAACTCCCGGCAAATCTTTTACCCTTCCACCTCTAACCAATACTATCGAGTGCTCTTGTAAATTGTGACCCTCTCCACCAATGTATGCATTAACCTCGTTTCCGTTTGTTAAACGAACCCTTGCCACCTTACGCATTGCTGAGTTAGGTTTTTTAGGTGTCGTTGTATAAACACGAGTACATACACCACGTCTCTGAGGACACGAATCTAAAGCAGCCGATTTACTCTTCTTGGTTATTTTGGCTCTTCCTTTTCGTACTAATTGTGAAATTGTTGGCATATATTTCTATATAAAATTTTATTAACCCTCACTTTTGAGGGCTGCAAAGGTAGGAATTAATATCAATTATTCAAATAGTTGAGAATTTATTTTTTAAAGAAATTTACAGTTTCATTTTACACATATATAATAAGGTCTATTTTTACGTTACATTATATCTATAGTTCCATTTTTCATTAATGACCACATTGCGTTTTTTTTCTTTATCTCTTTTACTATTAGTCTATTCTAATCAATTAATAGCGCAATCAATTAAATTAGAACTTAAAGCTGAAACTAAATCAAAAACAAAAACTATAGACTCTTTAGGTTATAAAAATAGTTTTGATAATTACAAAAATCTTGAAGTTGAATTAAAATCACTAAAAAAGAAACTAACAAGACGTGGCTATATTGATGCACTAATTGAAAGTATTAGCAAAAAAAATGATACTGTTTTTACAGCTCAAATTTTCCTTGGTCAAAGAGTAAATTCTATAAGGGTTTATTATGACTCAAATTTTAATACTGAATTTTTAAATCTAATTGACCATAAAGCTGGTAATCTTTTTTTTGAACTTGAAATAAATCAGCTTGAAAATTCTTTAAACAAATTAAACGCTATAATAGCAGAAGAAGGTGATCCGTTTTCTACCTTACAACTGATAAATATTTCGAAATTGAGTTTTGATTTAATTTCAGCAGAATTAAAAATCGTAAAAAACCAAAAACGACGTATCGATAAAATAATAGTTAAAGGCTACGAAAAATTTCCGCAATCTTTTATAAAAAGATTTCTAAAATTAAGAACCGAAAAATCTTTCAACTTAAATGACATTAAAGAAAAAGTTGAGTTATTAGAAGATTTACGTTTTGCCAGTAAAATTAAAGATCCAGAGGTTCTATTTACTAAAGATTCTACTGCACTCTATATATATGTAGAAAAAACTAGAACTAATAACTTTGATGGGTTTTTAGGTTTTGGAACTAATGAAAATACCAATAAGATTGAATTTGATGGTTACTTAGACTTAAGACTAATTAATAACCTCAATTATGGTGAAACTTTAAATCTATTTTATAAAAGCGATGAAATAGATCAGCAGACCTTTAGAGTGGATGCAGATTTACCATATTTATTTAGTTCACCTATTGGGCTTCAAGTTGGTCTCAAAATTTTTAGGAAAGATTCTACGTTTTTAAATGCAAATCAGTCTGCAAAGTTGAATTATCAGATTAATGCACAACATAGAATTGGCGTAGGAATAACTTCAACAAATTCAACAAATCTACTTGAAAACGATACTGCCGTTTTAAATGATTACAAGTCTAATTACTATACTTTAAATTACAATTTTAACAAACCTCAATTTTACGACCCCTTATTCCCAATTAATTTTTGGTTTGATATATCTTCTGGTTTTGGCAGTAGAGATAATAACTTTGGAAAACAAAACCAAAGTGTATTTAATTTAGACACATATAAAATATTTAACCTCAATAATAAGAATAGTATATATACTAGGCTAAATGGTGCAGTATTAACTTCGGATGATTACCTAGATAATGAGTTATTTCGTTTTGGTGGTATCAATTCTATTCGTGGATTTGAAGAGAATAGTTTAGTAGCCAACCTATTTGGTGTAATTAACACTGAATATCGTTATCGTTTAAGTAATACAATATATGTGCACTCAGTAATCGATGCTGCTTATTTTGAAAACCAATTAACTGATAGTAAGGAAAAGCTCTTTGGTTTTGGATTTGGATTAGGTTTGCTAACTAATGCTGGTTTATTTCGCTTAAATTATTCTAGTGGAAAGACAGAAAACAGACAATTTAAATTATCGGATTCTAAAGTTCATGTGAGTTTAACAGCTACTTTCTAAGAAACGTAAATTAACATGAGAAATTTGCGATGTTATAAAGAAGAATGACTTCTATGTTTAGAAATTACTTTTTACTCTATTACTTAGTATTCAAATTTAAATATTCACAAAAATACTTTTAGCACAACAGAAATTTCTCAAGGTTTTTTGAAATCATACAAAAAAACAGAAGATATTGTTTCGCAATATGTTAGTCCTGTAAGATTTTACAATTGCCCAATATTAACTCAAGAAGATGATTCCTCTAATTTTGCTAACGCTAAATTTAGAGATACTAAATATGAACCCGATTATGCTGCATTTTCAGGACGTGATTTAACACCGGGTAATCTAATAAAATTGAATCGGATTTAACACGTTGTAATAATTTAAGTATTTCAGGTTTTGATCAGATAGTCTTAGCATAAGAAGCTATTGCTAAAAAAGATAAAATTCGTATCAACTCAGATACTACAATACATAAAGTTGAAGATGACAAGGTTTGAGGAAGTAAGGTTGATGAAACCAACACAAATATCATCGATTTATCAGAAAGAGCAAACGGAAATACTTCTTTAAGATTCAATCAGAATATGGAATAATTAGTAAAAATTAACTTTTACAATTGTTCATCTTAAATTATTTTAGATCATAGCTTTTTTAGTTGGCTTTTCCTGAGGTATACTTATTAATCTTTATGAGCTCATCTGATACAGGTCAATAAATAATTCGTAATGAATTATTATTATTTATGATTTTATTATTGGAAAATTAACTTTTTATTAGCAATTTTGAGGAAATCTCAACTAATCACTAGAAATATGAAAACAAAATTTAAAGGAATTTTAACACTTTTATTAGTGTTCATTGTGCAGCTTACCTTTGCACAACAAAAAACAATTTCAGGTGTTGTATCTGATAATTCAGGACTTCCCTTGCCAGGTGTGAATGTAATAATTAAAGGCACAAATACAGGCACACAAACCGACTTTGATGGTAAATACTCATTACAAGCCAGCGTTGGTGATGTAATTGTTATCAGTTATTTGGGTTTAAAGACGCAAGAAATAACAGTTGGTAGTTCTAATACCATAAACGCAACAATGGAAGAAGACACCTCTAGTTTAGACGAGGTAGTCGTAGTTGCCTATGGTACGACCACTAAAGAGGCATTTACTGGTTCTGCTAGTGTCATCGGTGCAAAACAATTGGAAACTAGAAATGTTACTTCACCTATTGAAGGTATAGAAGGTAGAGCAACTGGTATACAATTTACTTCACCTCAAGGACCTGGAGATTCTCCAGGAGTTATTATTAGAGGTGTTGGAACTTTAAATGGTTCTACTGATCCGCTATATATTGTTGATGGAGTACAATATAATGCGCCGATCAATACGCTTAATCAGGAAGATATTGCTTCTTTTACTGTTCTTAAGGATGCCGCTTCAACATCATTATATGGTTCAAGAGCTGCAAATGGTGTCGTTATTATTACCACAAAAACAGGTAAGAAAAATGAATTAAAAGTTAGTGCAAGTGCTTCATCAGGTTTTGTGTCACGTGGAACTCCACTATACGATACAGTCGGACCAGGTCAGTATTATGAGTTGATGTGGGAGGCACTCAAGAATTCTAGCGCTGGAAATGGAGATCCACAGTTTGCTAGTGATAACATTTATAACCAATTGGGATACAATCCATTTAATGTGCCTAATGACCAAATTGTGGGTACGGATGGTAGACTTAATCCTAATGCCCAAGTCATTTATCAAAGTTTAGATTGGTTTGACGAATTAGAGCGTAATGCAACAAGAAATAATTACAATGTGAATGTTTCGGCTGGTGGTGAAGATCACTCTGTATTTTTCTCAGTATCTTATTTAGATGATGAAAGTTATATTATCACTTCTGATTTTGATCGTATAACCGCTAGATTAAATGGAGAATTTCAAGTTAGTAATCGCATTAAAATTGGTGGTAGTGTAAATATGGCGTTAACTAATGCCAATGCACCGAGCTCAGCAGGTTCTGGCAGTATTGTTAATCCATTTACCTTCGCTCAAAATATAGGCTCTATATATCCGGTATTTGTTAACGACCTACAAGGAAATATTGTTAGGGATGAGTTAGGAAACCGTGTATGGGACAATGGTGAAGGATTTTCTGATTTTAATATCGGGTCTCGACCTGTAAATCAAGGACGTCATGCCATACAAGAATTAGTTTTGAATAGAGAACTTACCCAAAATAACACATACGGATTTAGAATGTTTGGTGAACTAAGTATTATAGACGGTTTAACTTTTAGACTAAATTATGGTCGAGATATGACTGATTTCTTTTCAAGTGAATATGAGAATCCAATAATTGGTGACGCACAACCGGTAGGTAGATTGGACCAAAGACGTGCGAGAAGAGATACGGAAACCTTTACACAAACCTTGAGTTACATAAAGAATTTTGGTAGTCATAATATCGATCTTACTGGAGGCCATGAAAGCTATGAAACCGCAATTAGCGATTTAGATGGTCTAGCTACTATACAAGCCGCCAGTGGTATTTACGAATTTGCAAATTTTTCTAATATTGTAGATCTCGATGGTGCTACCTTCGATAGAGCTTTAGAAAGTTACTTTTTTAGAGCATTATACAATTTTGATAATAAATATTATTTAAACGGATCGGTTAGAACAGATGGGTCTTCGGTCTTCCAAACTGATGTAAGATGGGGAACATTTTATGCAGTTGGAGCGTCATGGCGTATAGACCAAGAAGAATTTATGCAGAACATTTCTTGGCTAGACCAATTAAAAATTAGAGCTTCTTATGGAGAAATAGGTAATGACCAATTAAACGATAGTTATTTATCTCAAGCAAGATTCAACATTACATCTAATGCTGCTAGTCCTGCGATTTTATTTACAGATATTGGAAATGCCGATCTTTTATGGGAAACTTCAGAAAGTTTTGATGTGGCCTTAGAGTTTGGATTATTTGATAATTTTATAGATGGATCTATAGAATACTACGAGAGAAACTCAACAGATCTTTTATACAATTTACCTATTGCACCAAGTAATGGATTAAACGTTGTACCCGTTAACGCTGGAGACTTAAAAAATACGGGGTGGGAATTCGGATTAACCGCGCATCTTTTGAATAAAAACGATTTTACTTGGGATCTTACATTACTCGGAACGCTTCAAAAGAATGAAATTACTAGCCTACCAGATCCCTTTATTAGTGGAAGTAAGCGTTGGGCAGAAGGTCGCTCTGCATTCGATTTCTTTTTATTTAGAACCGCTGGTGTAGATCCAGAAACTGGAGATCAATTATATTTTATGTACGAGTTTGATGAAAACAACGAAAGTGTGCCTGTTTTGGATGTGAATGGTAATCATGAGACAACAAATGATTGGACAGAAACGGAAAGAGCCTATACAGGAGATACTGCTGTACCAGACTTCTTAGGGTCTGTTGCCAACACAGTCAGCTATAAAAACTTTACTTTTGATTTCTTAATCACTTATGGTATTGGAGGTAGTTTCTTGGATAATGATTATGCAGGGATGATGCACAGCGGTAATTACGGAAGAGCATTTCACGTAGACGCCTTAAATGCTTGGAGAGAACCTGGAGATATTACCGATGTCCCTAGATTAGAAAACGGAAATGTTACACAAGTACAGACTCAATCCGACAGATTTATAACCGACGCTTCATTTTTCAATTTAAGGAATGCGAGTTTAAGCTATAGATTTGATAAAACACTTATTGATAATCTAGGATTAGATAACTTGACCATCAATTTAACTGGGGAAAATCTATTCTTTAAAAGTAAAAGAGACGGTTTAAACCCTCAAGGAAGTCGGTTTGGATTAAGTCAAGGTAATAATTTCGCCATAACGAGAATTATATCATTAGGATTAAATGTTTCATTTTAAAAAAATTAGTTATGTCATATAAATTAAAATTTTTAACACTGATATTTTTACTAATATCTGTCAATTCATGTCAAGAAGAGTATCTTGAAAGAACGCCTACCGACGCTATATCGGCTGCAGATGCCTTAGCTAGTGTAGAAAACATGCAACTTGTGCTCAATGGTGTGCACAGAGGGCTATACACTCAATCTCAAAATGTATTTCCCGGTGGAAGTACGATTAGAGCCAATAATCACTTTTGGGTGCCAATGGGAGATAATTTAGCAGGGTATCTCATTCACTCTGCAAATGCAAATAATTTAGGATGGAGAAATACCATGCAATGGAACGACCACACCATTCCGACTTCTACCACCAACGAGTTGTTATGGTATCATAGATATAACATCATCTTACATGCCAACCTATTAATTAACGGTATCGCAGATAGTGGTTTTACTGAGACTGCTGATTTAAATGAGATATTAGGACAAGCCTATACGTATAGAGCTTATGCCTATTTATCTTTAGTACAGCATTACGGAAGAGGTTATTTAATTGGTAATCCTGCTACAGATCCAGGAGTACCGTTATTGTTTTCTTCTGAGTCTCCTTTTACAAGTGAGGGAAGATCTACTGTACAGGAAATCTATGACCAAATTGAATTGGATTTAAATGATGCTATTGCCGCATTTGAAAATGGAACTGGAAGAACTGGTAGTGGAGCTGCAGCAAAATCACAATTAAATATCAATGTAGCGCATGGTCTAAAAGCACGCTGGGCACTATCTAAAGGAGATTGGACGACCGCTGCAACATCAGCTGTAGCAGCAAGAGATGGATTTCCTATTATGGATGAGACCGATTGGTTATCTGGTTTAAACACCAATACGCTACCTGAAGTTATATGGGGAAGTCATGTCATTGAAGCTGAAACAACATTCTTTCGTTCTTATTTTTATCTCGCAAGCAACACATTTAATGGAAGCCAAATAAGAAATAATCCAAAAATTGGTGACCGAAGATTGGTTGACGCGATTCCTGCGACAGATTATAGAGCAAAAGTCTTTTTAAAAGATGCACCAAACACAAATTCCTCAGCTGCCAATGGAGAAGGTGGCTGGGACAACAATACAAATCCTTTATATACAACTGAAGAAGAATTTGATGCTGCCGAGGCCGCTATTAAAGCTGAGTATGGTTTAGTCTCAGGACATAACACGCACCCTTACATGCATTTTAAGCTGAAGCAAGCCAACCCTGGTACTATTGACCCTGATGATGTTGTTTACATGCGTTCTTCAGAAATGTATTTAATTGAAGCAGAAGCAAAAGCTATGATGAATGATGTCACTGGTGCTCAAGATGCTTTAAGACCATTAGGCGAAGAACGTGATAGTGCCTATGATGTTACAATTTATAATACTCAAGAGAGTTTAATGGAACACATTAAATTTCAAAGACGTCTTGAACTTTGGGGAGAAGGCTTCGGCTATACCGATAAGATTCGTTGGGACGAAGGTATTGATCATGCTGCAGATGGCGGCTCTGGAGCTTCTGAAGTTCTTTATCAACAAGCATATCAAATAGAAAGACCTTCAACTAATGATGATTGGATCTTTAAAATCCCTCAAGCGGAGATTAATGCCAATCCAAATCTTGGTTCAGGTGATCAAAATTAATTATTGAATTATTTGTAGTTAGTCTATAACTATTCTAATGTAATCTCCAACGGTAAACAACTGTTGGAGATTACTTATTTTTAAGAAGCCCTCTTTTCTTTATCAATTGTATTTTATTAGAGAATTCTTTATGTATACCTTTGCTGGATGAAAAATGAAACTACAATTTTTGGAATAAGAGCTATTATAGAAGCCATCAAATCTGGTGAAACTATTGATAAAGTTTTTGTTCAAAAAGGGCTACGAGGGGAACTATTTCAAGAACTTGAGCATTTATTGCGTACTGAAGGTATTAACTCATCTTATGTGCCAATTGAGAAACTAAACCGATTAACGCGAGGCAATCATCAAGGTGCTGTAGCTCAAATTTCGCCTATTGAATTTCATAATATAGATGATTTAGTGATGCAAGTTATTGAGTCTGGCAAAACACCTTTATTTTTACTTCTCGACCAACTAAGTGATGTTAGAAATTTTGGAGCCATTGTCCGTACCGCAGAATGCACAGGAGTCAATGGCATTATCATTCAGAAAAAGGGTGGAGCTCCAATAAACGGTGATACAATAAAAACAAGTGCTGGAGCTATTTTTAAAATACCGATTTGCAAGGTAGACCATATAAAAGATGCTGTTTTCCATATGCAGTCCTCTGGAATAAAAGTAATAGCAGCTACAGAAAAAGCTGATGATTTTTTATATGATGTATCGTTTAAAGAACCATGTGCCATTATTATGGGCTCAGAGGGAAGAGGTATTAATCCTTCAGTTTTAAAAGTGGTAGACGACAAAGCTAAGCTTCCTATTTTAGGAGAAATAGAATCTTTGAATGTATCTGTAGCTTGCGGTGCTTTTTTGTATGAAGCTGTGAGACAACGCAGCTAATCTTCTCTTTTCTTAAATATGTAATTGATTTTTGAGATTTTATCAAGTTCAGATTCACCTTCCAGTTCGAATTCAGGTTCTGGTTCGAGCTCTATAAAGTTTCCGTCTTCATCAAAATGGCGCATAAATGGGTCATCCTCTTCATTATAATCTGATTGTTCCCATTTGTAGCGTTCTGGCTTAGCCACTTGTTTTCTAAATATCAGAGCAAATATAAATCCAGTAATTAAACCACTTAAATGGCCTTCCCAAGACATACCACTTTTTATAGGAAAAACATACCAGATCATACTTCCATATAGAAAAATAACCATTAAGGAAAGCGCAATAAGTCGATAATGTTTCGCAAAAATACCTTTAAAAAAAATAAAACTAACCAACACATAAATCAATCCACTAGCTCCGATATGATTCCCTCGACTTGCTATAAACCAAGTTAAAATTCCTGATATAAGAATACCGTATAGAATGACCTTCCAAGCTATTTTTCTATAGAAATAGAATAAGGCTAAAGACAATACAAAAAGAGGGATGGAATTATTGTAAATATGGTCTATATCACCATGTAATAATGGACTTGAAAAAACACCCAATAGGCCATCGAGTTCTTGCGGTCTTATTCCATAAGCTTTAATACCTTGATCTATTCTAACTTGATACCAAAACACCAGCCAAATGGAGAATAGAATCATCAAAGGATATAAGATGACACTATTAGAATATTTGAATTGCTCTGAAGACATATTGTAAATTTATAACCTTTATTCAAATTTATAGCCAAAGACTAATTATATGAAATATTGTCAGAAGTCTTCCTTTTATCTCCAAAACTCTCAACCACATTTTGTAATTTTGAATTATGAATACTCCGTTAGCTGAAAGACTACGTCCAAAAACACTAAATGACTACTTAAGTCAACAACATTTGGTGGAAAAAGATGGTATGCTCTATCAACAAATTAAAAGCGGAATTATTCCTTCTCTTATACTTTGGGGACCACCAGGTATTGGTAAAACAACATTGGCTAATGTAATTGCGAACGAATCTGAACGTCCGTTTTTTAAACTCAGTGCTATTAACTCTGGTGTAAAAGATATTAGAGAGGTGATTGATAAAGCCAAAAAAAGTGGTGGTTTGTTTACGGCAAAAAACCCAATCTTATTTATTGATGAAATTCATCGTTTTAGCAAATCACAGCAAGATTCACTTTTAGAAGCTGTTGAGAAGGGTTGGGTAACTTTGATTGGTGCAACAACTGAAAACCCAAGTTTTGAAGTGATTTCTGCATTACTATCTAGATGCCAAGTTTATACTTTAAATGCTTTTAGTAAAGCTGATTTAGAAGCATTATTAGAACGTGCTTTATCGGAAGATGAAACGATTTCAAAACTAAATATTGAACTAAAAGAAACTGAAGCTTTACTTAGATTATCTGGTGGAGATGCCAGAAAACTACTTAATATTTTTGAATTACTTGTTACCGCTTTCGAAGAAGAACCTATCATTATTACTAACGATTTAGTAATGAAACAGGTACAAAATAAAGCGGCACGATACGATAAAACTGGGGAGCAACATTACGATATTATTTCGGCTTTTATAAAATCGATTCGTGGAAGTGATCCAAACGCGGCAGTTTACTATTTAGCAAGAATGATAGAAGGTGGTGAAGATGTGAAATTTATTGCCAGACGACTTTTAATTTTAGCAAGTGAAGATGTTGGTAATGCCAATCCAACAGCTTTAGTGATTGCAAATAATACGTTTCAGGCGGTTTCTGTAATTGGTAATCCTGAGTCCAGAATTATTTTAAGCCAATGTGCAACCTATTTAGCGAGTTCTCCTAAAAGTAATGCCGCTTACGAAGCTATAAACAAGGCTCAGCAACTAGTTAGAGAAACAGGTGATTTATCTGTGCCTTTATCCATTAGAAATGCTCCAACAAAATTGATGAAAGAATTAGGATATGGCGACCAATATAAATACTCGCATAGCTATGAAAACAACTTTGCTGAACAAGAGTTTCTTCCTGAAGATATAAAGAACACTAAACTTTATGAACCTGGAAACAATACTAGAGAACAAGCACAGCGTAATTACTTAAAATCACTCTGGAAAGAAAAATATGGGTATTAGAATTTAATACTTAAAATTTTTCTTAGAACAACATCACCATCATTCGCAGAATACACCCATTTACCATTTTCTTTAAACACTATGGCGTCCTCCCCTTTTACAATAAAGACACCCACAGCTGCAGTACTAAGTAATACCATGACATCGTTATTATTTTGATCTACAATTTGAAAACCATTATCTATAGTTGAAGCCATTAATAGGTTTTCTTTTTCCTCAATTATTGGTTCTTTTTCTGATTTAATACTAGGAATTTCAATTTTGTTTTCTGACTCGATAATGGCTTCTGGTTTTGACTCAACAACTTCTTCTATTCCTTTCAACTCTTCGATTTTCTCTGTCGATTTAAGCTCATTCTTTAATATTGGCTCGAACTTATAATTTAGTGCTTCGATAGATTCAAAAGCATTCCTTAAAGCGCTTTGATGTCTCTTTTCATGATTATTATCACCAGACTTGCCTACATCAGATTTAAAAATTAACTCACCTTTACAATCCCTTAATGTAATTTCAAGTCCCATTTTTCTAAATCCTCCATTTACATTTTTAACATCTGCATATAAAGCTAAACATCTATCTTTGAATAAATCTTCTGGAAGTTGTTGTTTTTCAAAATAAACATCAAATTCACTTTTCTTAAATAAAAATTTAGTCAGTGTGTTTAATCTGTAAACATCCTGGCCTTTCAAAAAATCATACTGTAAGGGTACAACTATATATTTATAGTTATTTAATTCTGTTTGAGACTCTGCTTTAAAAGCAAAGCATAATAAAATACTAAGTATTAATAACTTTCTCATCATGTAATATTTTCATTTTGACTTAAAACTTTATATGAAGTTCTTTTCTAATTTTCTTATTATCATTATGCTCATAGTAAATCCACAAATCATCTTCCTTATACACAATTGCATCCTTATCTTTTACTATAAAGACATCTTTAGCAGTGGTATTCAATAAAATCATGACTAATTTAGGCTCAGAATCCACCAATTGAAATCCATCCGATATTACCTGAGCATAGTAGAGCTCTTTATTACCTTTTGCGGTAGCTGCTTCTATTACCTCCTGCTCTTTTACAATAACCTTGGAGTCAACTTTTGGTTTTTCTGTCTCTTCAACTCTAGGTTCTTCTATTTCTTCTTTTGGTTTAGAGGTTTCTGCAGAATCTTCAATTTGTGAATATTTATAATCTATATTTTGAAAGGTCTCAAAAGCATTTCTCAAAGCTTCTTTATAGGCTTTATCATATTCTTTTAATCGAGACTCACCAATTTTCGAGGTCACAATTACTGCACCAAAACAATCTTTGAGTTGAAACTTTAGCTTCGTTTTAAACATACCTGATTTTTCTTTCAAAATTTCAGATGTCAATGCTAAACATCTATCTTTTTGTAAATCTTCGGGTAAATTATCATCAACAAAATAGGCCTCAAAACCATATTTGTTGAATAAAAATTTAGTCAATGAGTTCAATTGGTATTGATCCTCGCCTTTTGTAAAATCGAATTTCTTAGGAACAATAATGTACTTGTAATTATTAATATCTTTTTGGGCAGTTCCGAAAAAACTTACAAGAAGAAATAAAACTGCAAATATTATTTTTTTCAACATGACTTTTATTTAAAGATAATTTACAATAGCGTTTAAACTGGTAATTCTTTTGTAACTATGATTATTATGTGCGTCTTTATAGTCAAAATGAATCGTGTCCATTCCTACTTTGTGTGCGCCTTCAATATCCGCTTCTACACTATCACCAATCATTACACTTTCGTTAGTTCTTGCATTTGCAAGATGCAAAGCATGATTAAAAATTTTTGGGTTCGGTTTTTTTACTCCAACCATTTCAGAATTCGTAATGGTTTTAAAATATTTTCTAATATTTGAAGACTTCATTTTCCGTTCTTGTGCTTCCTCAAATCCATTAGTAATAATATGCAAATGGTATTTGTTTTTAAGATAATCTAAAATTTCGAAAGTTCCTTCAAACAAATAATTGAAGCTAGATAAATACTCTATATACTCAACAGATAAATGATTTATCATATCATATTCAACGTCAATATTTATAGCATCAAATGCTTCCTTTAATCTTCCATATCTTAAAGCTGATTTTGTCACTTTTTCTTCTCGATATAATTTCCAATATTTAAGATTTATAGGCTCATAAACTGCTAAAAAATCTTCAAGATTCGTGCTTATATTATTGAGCTTAAAAATTTTATCGAAAGTTAATCCTGAATTTTTATCAAAATCCCAAAGGGTATGATCTAAATCAAAAAATACATGTTTTATACTGTAACTCATTCTGCTGATTCTAAAATTAAATTGAAAAGAGATCTAAAACCATTCCATTTAGGTAAATCGCTAAAGGTATAGTTATGAAATACTGGTGTAAAAGTGCCATTAACTGCTTTAACTTCATTAATAAGCTTTTGCAAATGTTCTGTTTTATCCAATTCCGATTGGTATTTCAAAAGTGCAAAATCTAAACAGTGGTAAGGATTAACCTGCAGTGGTGTTTGTACTTCATAATCGAGATCATAAAACTGAAAAGGAGTACAAGTACCTGCTCTAAAACCAAGTGTATCGATGTAACCCATAGTAAAATCTTGATTGATTTCTAACTCCACCAAATTTCGATACGACGTCGGTAAATTCAACTTAGAGAATGAATGCCTTACTGCCATTAAATCTGTATTGATAATGGCTTCCATTTTGAGTTTTTCTTTCTTTAAAATTGAAATATCATCTAAAGCAAAATAAGAAGCCTTTATCCCAACGCTACAGTAATCAGCAATAGATTTTATAAGTGATACAAATTCTTTTTTATTAGTGTTTACGTTTTTATCATAAGTAGAATAATCACCAATTAAGAACAATACTATAAACTTAAAGTCGCATTGTTTTTGTTTGGTTATAATCCACTTGAATGTGTCGTAAGGATCGCGTTTAAAACCCATCAGTACTGAATAGCGTTGGTAGAGTTGCTTTAATCTAAAACGAACTAAATCATTAAGGGTACCTCCAACGGTTCTTAAGAGTCCTTTTTTTCTAAAATAGAAAGCCGTAGGTACATCTATTACTGGTTGAATCTGATACTGCCGCTTTGTAAATTGAAACTTAGGGAAACGTTCTTTTAGAACATCACGGAGTTTATAAGCCCAAATATCTATGACTGGTTGATTTAAAAAACGATGCTTATAAGCTAAACTTTCTGTTGCCATAAACCTCCCAAAACCATCATTTACATGTGGTAAATACTCTTCATATCGACTTAATAGATAAAAAGATGCTGCAAAAATATCGAACGGCAAATGACTACGTTCGCCAGTTGCAAAAAAGCCTTTAGTATTATCCCAAGGTTGTACATTAATATCTAAATCAGATAATCCATTTTCAAACAATAACTCGCTGCTTCTAACGTACAATTCATTACTTAATGGTTGCTTGGTATAAGACATTTTAAGACTATTGTGTGCAATAAAATCTTCAATTTTAGACGTAAAACTAACGTCTAAGCCAAGGATACGTTTGCAAATATGTTTAAACGTATAGGTTAAACGTGGTGTGATTTTATGCGTGTAAACTAGTAGCATTATAATATTTCTTCGTCTGCGAAACTAAAATACGCTTTCTGAGTAACAATGAGATGGTCTAGAACCTTAATATCTAAACTTTCTGCTGCAGATTTTAGTTTTTGAGTTATATCCTTATCAGCTTGACTGGGTTTTAACGTACCCGAAGGATGATTATGACACAGAATCAAAGCTGTAGCTCCAACTTCTAAGGCATTCTTAAGTACCAAACGCACATCAACCAAAGTACCTGTAATTCCGCCTTTACTCAATTGGCTTTTATGAATTACTTTATTGGAATTATTTAAATATAAAATCCAAAATTCTTCATGAGGTAAATCTCCTAAGATAGGTTGCATAACATCAAAAACTGAACGGCTCGATGTTATTTTTTCTAACTGAAGTGCATCTTCAATTCGTCTTCGACGTCCTAATTCTAAAGCTGCAGCAATAGTGATTGCCTTTGCTTCACCGATACCTTTAAAGGTCATTAATTGCTGAATAGACAATTTGCCTAAGGCATTTAGATTATTATCTACACTAGCAAAAATACGCTTACATAAGGCAACTGCACTCTCTTCTCTATTACCAGAGCCTATCAAAATTGCAATAAGTTCAGCATCGCTCAAAGCGGTTCTACCTTTATCTCGCAACTTTTCTCTTGGCTGATCGTCTTGCGACCAGTTTTTAATAGAAAATGAAGTCGGTTTTTCTGACATGCGTTAAAGATAAAAAATTGTAAATTTAAGCTTCAAAATAAATGAAATTATTATGCAATCTATTTTTAATGAATCAGCTTACAACGAAATAAAATCTCGAATAGATAAATTAGATGAAAATTCAAAAGCTAATTGGGGGAAAATGGATGTTGGCAAAATGGTATGGCACTGCCAAGGACCTTTTAATATTATGCTCCAAAAAAATGATTATGGTCTCAAACCTAATTGGCTGGCTAAAGTATTTTTTAAAAAATCTCTGTATAATGACAAAACATGGAGCAAAGGGTTGCCTACTGCTAAATTCTTAAAAACAAAAGACAAAAAAGATTTTAATACAGAAATAATAAAACTAAAAGCTTTAATCGACGAAACTTATTCCCATAAAGAAAAAGAAGAATGGAAACCTCACCCAGGATTTGGCTATTTTACTGCACAACAATGGGGACAAATGCAATACAAGCATTTAGATCATCACTTTAGACAATTTGGTGTGTAATGAATTATCCTCCAAAACATCATCAAGACGATGACATTAATCACATGGTTGAAGTCATTAAAACCTATCCTTTAGCTACTTTAATTTCTGTAAAAGACAACAAACCATTAATTACACATTTACCATTGGTTTATGAAGATGGTAAGCTTATTGGTCATATAGACATATACAATCCCCAAGCTAAGTTGCTAAAAAATGACAACGATATAGCAATAATCTTTGCTGGTCCAGAATGCTACATTTCACCTAGTATTTATTCAACCACACAATTACCTACTTGGAACTATATAAAAGTGCACTTACAAGGAAAGGTAAAAGCTATTGAAAGCAAAGCTGCTCTTAAACAATCACTAATTACAATGACTGAGTTTTTAGAAGCACCAGACCATAAATATGTTTTAGAACCAGATAACCCTCGTTTAGATAGAAACTTAGGCTATATAGAAATGTTTGAAATTGAAATTACCAACTGGGAAGGAAAATTTAAATTATCTCAAGACAAGAAGCCAAGAGATATAAAAGCAGCTCGTGAAGAATTGGTTAGAGCTAACCAAGAAAGTATTCGATTGTTTTTGGATAAAGCATTTTAATATGGAAGTCTTACTAAAAGGAGAATATACAGGTGATGTTATCAAGCGACTCAATATTGACGATGTTATAATAACGAATACGCTTTATTCTAGGAGTAAAAATAATCCTGAATGGCACTATCATGAAAACTTTCATATCAGTTTCGTATTTCAAGGAGGAAAGGCTGATACTAAAAAACAAACTTCATTTGTGCAAAAAGAAGGTAGTATATTTTCATACTATTCTGGTGAGCAGCATCGTTGGATTTCTTCTGAGGTTATTTCTAAAAGTGCAAATATTGAAATAGGTCATGATTTTATAAAAGCATCCCATCTCAATGAAGATTCAATTAAAGAAGCACTACTCAAAAACGTAGATTCGAAAGCATTAATACTGAAAATTCAAAATGAAATGTTATTAGTGAATAAGCAAAATTCTATAGCTGTTCGTAGTCTACTATTGGATTTAATTACAAAAACGACAGATATTTCAACATTTGGAACCCCTAAATGGGTAGTCATTCTCAATGAGTTATTACACGATCAATGGAACAAACAAATAACACTAAATCAAATGAGTAAAATTGTTGGTGTACACCCTATTACTATTTCTAAAAACTTTAGAAAATATTTCAAATATACTTTGGGCGAATATCAAAGAAAGCTTAAAATAGAAAAAAGTATAGAACTCATAAAAAATTCTTCCATGTCGTTATCTGAAATTGCATTCTACTGCGGTTTTACGGACCAAAGTCATTTTATCAGAAATTTTAAAAGTATGACAGGTTTTCTACCTAAACAATTTCAAAAACTTTAACATACAGGCTAACCTCATTCTATTTTTAGACATAAAAAGATATTTACTTTACGTTTTAATAATAATTTATAGCTCTAATGAAAAGGTTTTCCACTGTTCTTGTATTAATACTTATTAATCTTACTTCTTGTTATGCTCAAAAGAATAAAGACGTTACACCAAATGAAATAAAATTAATCATAGAAAAAATAGCAGATTCGTTAGAATTCTATTATGTGGATCTTTACAAAGCAAAACAAATTAACACATTATTAAAAGCTAATGAAAAACAAGGGAGCTACAACACGATTAAAGACCCAGATACACTTGCTAAAAAACTAACTGCAGATCTTCGATATTTTAGTAAAGATTTACACCTTTGGTTAGGACATAAACCAAAGAATGAAATAACTAAAATTGCCGAAAATACGTTAGACGATTACTCAAAAGGACTTAGCTCCAATTTCGGAGTACAAGAAGTTAAAATTCTTGATGGAAATATTGGCTATATGAATATTACCAGTTTCTCTAATTGGAACTTTCTCGAACAGACAAAATCTGTAATGACCTCATCTCTGAAGTTTATAGAGAATACTGATGCTATTATTTTTGATGTTAGAAATAATAGTGGAGGCGTTCCTACTCTGGTTGCTTTTCTATGTAGTTATTTATTTGAAGAAAAACCTGTTCACTTAGCACAATATTATCATCGTTATAGAAATGATGGTTATGGCTTATATACTTATAAATACATTTCAGGTAAACGACTGACCAAAATTCCTGTTTTTATATTAGTGAATAACAAATCTGCTTCGGCAGCAGAGGAATTCGCTTATTTTTTAAAGCATCAGAAAAGAGCCGTTGTTATAGGTGAAGCGACAATGGGAGCTGGCTATGGAGTTATGTCTCATAGATTAAGTAATCGTTTTGTTATCAACATTTCTAGCGAAGAGGATATTAATCCCATTACTAAAACAAATTTTGAAGGAGTTGGAGTTATTCCTAATATTAAAGTAGAAAGACAAGATGCTTTTTCTACTGCAATATCTTTAGCCAAAAAAGCAGCTAGTACATATAAAGTAGAAAAGCATAAAAAATTACAAACCTTAATTGAGAAGTATTATAGGATAAATGAAAATTTAAATTCCTATCAAATAATACATATCATTAAAGAATGTCAAAAAGAAAACCTAATAAGTAGAACAGACATTAATAGATTAGGTTATAAATTCTTAGAGAATAATCCGTCTATTGCCGAATCAATATTTGAACTTAACACAAAACTTTATCCTCAATCATCAAATGTATTTGATAGTTATGGTGATGGCTTAAAAGCTAATGGTAAATTAGAAGAAGCTTTACAAGCTTACAAAAAAGCTATTGAAATTGGAGAACTTATTGGAAGCTCTAATATGGCTATTTATAAAGCAAACATCAAAGCCGTTGAAAAACTAATCGCTAATAACGGGAAGAAATTTTAATAAATAGAGCCACAATAAATAAGTTGTTTTAACATCATTTAAATCCTAAATAATGTAATTATTTGTAAATTAGGTCATTATCTAAAATTCAATCATTATCTCTATGAAAGACCTAAAAAAAGAAGATATCAAACAAGAGGTGTTTGATCTTTATGATGATTACGCTCACAATAAACTTAATCGAAGACAATTTGTTGAAAAACTAGGAATATATGCTGTAGGTGGTTTAACAGTATCTTCATTATTAAGTTTTATGTCACCAGATTATGTAAATAGTTTATTAGTACAACCAGACGACCCAACTTTAGATTCAGCCTATATTACATATGAATCTCCTAAAGGTGGTGGTACTATAAAAGGTTTATTATCCCAACCAAAAGACAATACTACGAAGTTACCTGGAGTTATCGTAGTCCATGAAAATAGAGGTTTAAATCCATACATTGAAGATGTGGGAAGACGAACCGCAAAAGAAGGCTTTATCTCACTAGCTCCAGATGCCTTATCTCCGCTTGGAGGCTATCCAGGTAATGACGATGATGGAAGAGCTATGCAAAAAAAGCGCGATCGAAATGAAATGCTCGAAGATTTTATAGCTGCATACAACCATTTAAAAAATCATGAAAATTGCGATGGCAATGTTGGTGTAGTCGGCTTTTGTTTTGGAGGTTATATCTCTAACATGATGGCAGTTCGCTTACCAGATTTAGGTGCCGCAGTACCATATTATGGCAGACAACCTTCTGATGAAGATGCAGCAAAAATAAAAGCTCCACTTCTACTACAATATGGAGAATTAGATACCAGAGTTAATGCAGGTTGGCCGGCCTTTGAAAAAGTATTAAAGGCTAATAACATAGAACACCAAGCCTATATTTATTCTGGAGTTAATCACGGTTTTCATAATAACACAACACCAAGATATGATAAGGAAGCTGCTAATCTATCTTGGGAACGTACTATTGCATTTTTTAAGACCCATTTAAAATTCTAAAGTTTTATTTACATTTATGAAAAAGATACTTATTCTAACTATTATTCTGCTTAGCAATGTTGAATCGCCAATTTATGGGCAACAAGATAGTTTTATCAAAGATTATTTAGAACGATTAGAAAACTCTAAAAAATATTTAATTCTTGTTGCTAAGACAATGCCAGAAGATAAATATGACTTTAGAGCCACTCCCGAATCCTTGAGTTTCGCAGAAAACTTGTTGCATATAGGATATGCAATGGATTGGCATAGTCAATCATTATTAGGAAATCGTGAATCTAGAGATTGGAAAACTGATACAGTTTTTAAGGTCGCAAATAAATCTAAAGAAGAGATGATTACTCTAATCGATAAAACATTTAATGAAGCCATTAATCTCATTAAACAATTCGACACAAATCAATTAGATGATAAGTTAGACTATTTCGGATTAGAAAGAACCAAACGACAAATTTTCTTATTACTTGCAGACCATATAACTCACCATAGAGGACAAATGCTAGTTTACCTAAGGTTAAATGGCTTTGTTCCGCCAAGGTATGTTTTGTTTCAATAACTCTTATTCGCTATAATAAACGTCTTGTAAGATTTTCTATAAAATACCAACTAACCTATCTTTACAGTCCACAATAAAGAACAAATATGCTAGAACAAAAAATCTTCAAATACATAAAAAATGTTTTAGAGAACATACCTTCTGACTGGTATGAACTTACAACCCACAGACTAGATATTTATAACGAGCCATTAGCCAAATCTCAGTTTTTAGAGCATTTTGAGATCTTATATAAAAACAATAATTCTAACACCTCTTCTCTTAACATATTACCTACAGCTTACGATTACATACGTTTAGGTCATCCCTTATCTTGTGTACTAGAATGGACTATTTCAAAGATGCATCATCTAAAATCAGAAAACGTTATTAGTTTTTCATCTCAGACTATGCCTATTCTAGCAGTGCTACGAAAAAATCTATTAGCTCATAAAAAAACGCAAATTGTTTATGAGGATTCATTGCCAGATACTTTTAATACTAAATTATTGAAAACAGTTTACGGTTATAATTTTGAATTAAAGAAAGCTAAAAACGCAGATTCAATTTCTAAATTTGATGGCAGTACAATTTTTATTTCAGATCACAACACTATTGAAACCATAGACCTCAATGCAAATGTTGATTTCTATATCAATTTATACGGGCATTTAGGAAGTGTTATTTTAATCAATGGTGAACAAAATGACGATTTTATTTCAGAAATTCAGCATGTGAGACGACGTGAAACTATTGCTATGACACCAGCCAATTGTATTGTTGTTTTAAAGTCTTTAACAGAACAAACAACTTTAGATATTAAAAAAAGTAATGTTGAAGCTGATAAAGTCAGTGTTTTAGATTCAATTTTAAAAGTTACTGATACAAGATCCAAACCTATAGTTGGCTCTAGTGGTTTATCTATTCAGTATGCCATTATGATGGGCCTTATTGACGATGCATTAGAAAAGCATAATCAAAAACCCATTAAATTTATTGTACCAACCAATTGCTATGGAGGCACCAATGACCAAGCAAGACGTGTCGCCGCTTGTATTGATAATGTTGATATTGTGGATTTAGAAGTGGATGGTGATAATGATATGGTGAGTAGTTTAGAAACCATTTTATCAAAAGTTGCCAACGAAGATGCTATACCTTACATTATAGCGGAGATTCCAACAAACCCAAGAGTTGAAGTTCCAGATTTACAGCAATTAAAAGCTACTTTAAGCAAAGTTCGTAAAACTGCAAATGGAGAAACTGCTGTAGATCCAGTTTTTATTTTAGACCAGACCTTTTGTCCTAATATTCAATTTCTAGCTGAAGGAGAAATACTATCAACCGTTAGAGCTATTTCCTATGCAAGTGGTTCTAAGTTTCCTAGTGGAGGAAAATGCACAGCAGGTTATGTTGTAGGAAATGACAAAGCAAATACTTTAATAAATAAAATAGAACAACATCTTCTACTATGTGATAACGAAGCTACAGCACTTCAGTATAAAATATTGGCAAAACAATTGCCATCAATGAATCAAAGAATAACCGATGCTTATACTAATACAAGAGCATTTGTAAGCTTTATTCAAGAAACGTTACCTCAAGCTAAAATAAATTTTGTTTCTGAAGAATTAGCAACTCAAGGTTTTACACCCTCTGTATTTTCATTAGATCTACCTACAAAAGGCAATTCAGCTGAAGAAAAAGAAACTTATAAAAGAGCGTTGAATCATAAGTTGATTAATTTAATGATTACAGAAATTCCTAATGAGAGTAAATACTGTGTAAGCTATGGACAATTACGAGGTTGTTATTGGACCATACCTGCGACTTCAACACAAGGTACTACCAAAGAAGGAGATAAGGATTATATTGCACGTGTAGCCTTGTCTTCTGATATTGATTTGGCACGTCATAAAGAAGTGTTTATGGAATTTGTTGAAGACATAGATTAAGCAAAGTATTACACTAGTATTTATAAATAAAAAATCCTAATTATCTTTATTTGTTTACATAAAGATAATTAGGATTGAATTAAAAATCAACTAACCTATAAATGAAAAACTAATCTTCTATTTCAATTTGAATAACGCTTCGCATTTTTAATTTTTTCCCCTGCACTCGTGCTTGTGAGAAGAAATCCTTAGCGATTTGTTGCTCATTCATTAGCTCAGCTATTCTTCCGTTATCATAAACACATTCGTCTTTATCATTACCTTCTGTAATAGATAGACGTTGAAATTTGTGAAAATTAATTTTCACTTTCAATACCGAATTAATGATATCTGAAGCTTCTGAAGCAGTAAATGCACCATTAATCAAATCTATTTTTTGAGTTGTTTTTTGTTGTACTAATGTTTCCATAATTTTTATAAACTTATCATTTATTCTGTGCAAAATTGCATAATTATTTTTATATATTTTTATTTATATATCTTATATAAATCATTAATTTATTTTATGTTATATTTATGATACCTAAATACAGTGGCATTCCTAAGGTAATATTAAAAGGAAAAGTAATTGCTAACGCCATTGGTATATACAGACTCGGATTAGCCTTAGGCGCTGCAATCTTCATCGCTGCTGGAACCGCTATGTAAGATGCACTTGCTGCTAGTATAGCAAATAGCAATCTATTACCCACATTTTCAGTTATAATACTAGTCATAACAGCTACTAAGCAGCCATTTATGATAGGGACTATAATAGCGAAGAGTAATGCAAACTTTCCTTTTTTAATAAAATCAGATAGTTTTCTACCACTTGTTATTCCCATATCTAATAAGAAAACAGCAAGAAAGCCTTTAAAAATATCTGTCGTAAAAGGCTTAATTCCTTCAGCTTGGGCCTCGCTTGCCATAAATCCAATAAATAGGCTACCAATAATTATGAGCACGCTCCCATTTGTAAGTGCATGGTGAATCACCTTTTTCATAGGCACGGCTTCTTCTCCTTTTTTACTCTTCTTATAAAAAGTCATTAGCAGTAAACCGACCATAATAGATGGCGCTTCCATTAGCGCCATTACAGCAACCATATGACCACTAAATTCGATTTGCTCCAACTCTAAAAACGATATGGTTGTCACAAAGGTAACGGCACTTACCGACCCATAAGCTGCGGCAATAGCACCTGCATTTTCTACATTGAATTTTCGTCGAAGGATGAAATAAGTATACAGAGGCACAATCGCAGCTAAAGCAAGCCCAAAGAGCAATGACCAAAGTATTTCCATAGAAAACTCACTATGTGAAAGCTCTTGACCACCTTTAAAACCTATTGCCAACAATAGATAAAGTGAAATAAATTTTGAAGAATTTTCTGGGATACAAAGATCACTCTTTAGTCGAACTGCAATAATTCCTAAAAAGAAAAACAGCAATGCCGGATTGGTTAAATTATCAATTAATAAATGTAAATCCATTTGATTTAGTGATTGTCTATTATGTTTAAACTAGCGGTTTGATATAATATGAATTAAAAAAACTATTGACAAGATTCCTCCAGAAAGCAGTATCTCTTCAAGCATTAAATTGTCATTACTCAACGACATAAGAACAAGTCCTGAAAAACCAGCTATAACTAGCACAATTTTAAAAAAAACACTTAACTCCTTTCTTGTTGATTTTACAAGTGAGACTGTCTTAGCTTCAGACATTCTTTCTTCTTTTTTACGAATTACAAAATCACTCATTTTTTATGCTTTTAATTATTTGTGCAAATATCATTGGTGTAATTCATAAATTTTTATTTATTTTTATTATATAATATATAAGTTATATTTATGAAATACACATTACATCAACTAGAAATTTTCCATAAGGTCAGTGAACTTCAGAGTGTTACAAAGGCTTCAGAGGAATTATTTTTAACGCAACCAGCAGTCTCTATACAACTAAAAAATTTTCAAGATCAATTTCAAATCCCATTATTTGAAATTGTTGGAAGAAAAATATACATCACTGAGTTTGGAGAAGAAATTGCTCGGACTGCTGAAAATATTCTAAACGAAGTTAAATCTATCAACTATAAAGCGCTGTCATTTCAAGGAGAATTGGCAGGTAAACTAAAAATTGCGATTGTCTCTACAGCAAAATATGTAATGCCTTATTTTTTAACGGATTTCATTAACCAAAATAAAGGTGTAGACCTTTCTATGGACGTTACGAATAAATCAGAAGTGGTTAGATCTTTAGAAAATAATGAAATCGATTTTGCTATGGTATCTACTATACCGAAGCACTTAAAAATAAATCGTATCCAACTTATGGATAACAAACTTTACCTTGTTGGAGGTAAACAGTATAAATCTACCGGAAAATCAATTACTACAAAAGAATTTGAACAATTACCATTAATCTATAGAGAACAAGGTTCAGCTACTCGGAATAAAATGGAATATTTTATAGCCTC
This sequence comes from Winogradskyella sp. R77965, assembly GCF_044594915.1. GTDB lineage: Bacteria > Bacteroidota > Bacteroidia > Flavobacteriales > Flavobacteriaceae > Winogradskyella. The sequence continues at coordinate 1,745,391 of NZ_CP138990.1, forward strand.
TAACAATATCTCAACCTATAAAAAAATGGAACTAAAATCTAACGAAGCATTAAAACAAGCCATTGTCGCTGGATTAGGCTTCTCTATAATGCCTTTAATTGGTATTAAAAACGAACTTAAAAATGGTGATTTACAAGTCATTCCTGTTAAAAAATTACCTATAACTACCAATTGGAATTTGATCTGGTTAAAATCTAAAAATCTATCTTCAATAGCTAAAAGTTTTATTGAGAACATCGATGAAAATAAAGATGATATTATAAAAACACACTTTGATTGGTTTGATAGTTATGAATAAGGTTTAAAAGACTTGACTTTCTCAAAAATTTCAGCGAAATTAGTTATCGTCTGATATAAGTCATTAAAACGGACTCATATCATTAAAGATAGCTAAACCCTCTAAAAAAAGCCCTTTACCTCATCAAAATCTAAACCTCCATAATTACCAGAACTCATTAATAACAATGACTTATTATCAAAATTCTGAGAAAATAAGAAGTTTTTAAAATCTTCTGGATTCGTGTAGATGATTAAATCGTCGCGTTCAAAGGCACTTGCTATTTGTTCTTGGGTGACTTCTTCTAGTTTTTTAATTTCTACAGCATGTGGAGAGTAAAAAACCACAGCTATATCTGCAGCATCTAAAGCACCTTTATATTCTTTTAGAAATTCAGCATTCAAGCTACTATAAGTATGTAACTCTAAACACGCAACTAAAGTTCTGTCGCTGTATTGTTCTTTCACAGCTTTGGTAGTGGCTTCTACTTTGCTTGGTGAGTGTGCAAAATCTTTATACGCAACGCTTTTAGAGTTTTCGGCAATTTTTTCCAAGCGTTTACTTGCTCCTTTAAAGGTAGAAATGGCTTCGTAGAAATCGTCTTCATCGATTCCCATATGCTGGCAAATCCATTTAGCACCAGCTAAATTATTTAAGTTGTGTGCGCCAAAAACTTCAATAGGCATAGGTCCTTCAGGAGTTTCTAAAAGAGTTTCCCCATTTTCAACCGTGTATTCTGGAGTTTGGTAAGCTATTTTTCTAATTTGGTTTTCTGAAGCTTCAACTACGCGCTTTACTTCTAAATCTTCTTCATTGTAATTAATGCTTCCTCCTGTAACAATGGAATCTATAAAAATGCTAAACTGCTCAACGTAATTCTCATAAGTCGGAAACACATTAATATGATCCCAAGCAATACCGCTCAACAGCGCAATATTAGGTTTGTACAAATGAAATTTTGGTCGCATATCTATTGGTGAACTCAAATACTCGTCACCTTCTAAAACCATAAAATCATTGTCTTTGGTGAGTTTTACCATTACATCGAAACCTTCTAATTGTGCACCAACCATATAATCTACATCTCTATCGTGATAATGCATCACGTGCAAAATCATAGACGTAATTGTCGTTTTACCGTGACTTCCGCCAATGACAACACGCGTTTTATTTTTGGCTTGTTCGTATAAAAATTCTGGGTAGCTATAGATTTTTAAACCGAGTTCTTGGGCTTTTAACAACTCAGGATTATCAGCTTTTGCATGCATGCCCAAAACTATGGCATCTAAATCTGAAGTGATTTTTTTAGGATACCAACCAAAAGTTTCTGGCAATAAGCCTTTAGTCTCTAATCTCGATTTTGAAGGGTCGAAAATAGTATCATCGCTTCCTGTGACTTTATAACCTTTATTGTGAAGTGCTATGGCTAAATTGTGCATTGCTGCGCCACCAATAGCTATAAAATGTACGTTCATAGAATGATTTATAATGTAAAAATAATGTAAGTTTTTTACAATACGAAGATATATTTTATAGCATTCCGTCATTGCGAACGCAGTGCAGCAATCTGTTGAATTTTAGTTTCAATTTAAAAGATTGCTTCGTCATGCTTCCTCGCAATGACATCGACTAATTACTACAATTCAGGATTTACAGCCAAACTATTAAAAAGCTTCGCTTTAGTACTAAAGAACTTGTTCTGTATTTCTATAGCCTTTAACTGACCATCAATAAGTTTAGATTCGCGAGAATTAACCAAGAACAAAGAGCTTTCACCAAGTTGAAATTTACGTTCTTCTGCTTGTAGCATTCGTTCATAATCCGACACCATTTCTGTGGTTATTTCATTCTGAGAAACGTAAGATTCTAATTCTCGTTTTAAGGCATTAATCTTGTTCAGAAGATTCACTCGTGTGGCATCTATTTCAAATTCAGTATCTTGCAGCTTAATTTTGGCTAGTTTTAAATCACCGCGTTCTTTCCTCAAAAACAAAGGAAAACTTATATTTAGTCCACCTTTATATTCTGCAGTATTAAAACTTCTGGCAATTTCTGGCACTTCGGTTAAGAAGTTATATTCTACATCAACTCTTGGTAAAAGTCTGTTAGCCTTTAAGCGCGAATCTACTTCTAGACTTTGCAACTTATAATCTAGAGATATCATTTTCGGATGCATTTCTATGGTGGTCTCATCAGTACGTAGTCGATTGATATTAAAAGTAGCATCTACAATTGGCTCTGTATCTACATCAGGAATTACATCTGGCTGTAACTCTACTGGGATATTATTTTCTAACCATAAAAAGTTTGATAATTCTAAAGCAGCTTTCATTAATTTAACTTTAGATTGTTCCAATCCTAATTTTCTATTATTTACTGCAATACGAGCTTCTGTAGCATCAATTTCTGCATTTTCTCCAACCTCTACTCCTTTCTGCACACCTATATAACGAAACTCGGCATTGACTAAAAAGTTTTCAAACAGCTTTAATTCATTATAAGCCTTTAGCCACTCAAAATAAACCAGAGAAGCTTCAAATAAAATATTATTGACATATATATCACGATCTGCTTTAGCTTGCTCTCTAAATAATCTGGCCTGTTTTAAAGATGCCATTCTATTATTAATTAACAAACCTCGTGCTAATGGTACGGCAACACCAGCACTATATAAGCCATCTTCTGGCAAAAAAGCTTCAGGATTTAGAAAGTCTCCGGTGTTTTCTTCAAACGTACCTTTTAATTCTATACCAAACCATGTCGGTATTTTAAATGTTCCGTTGAGTTGGTCAAAATATTCTGTATTCTTAAACTTTTTTCTATCGTAATCTACCTCAATCTTAGGATCAAATGCACCACGAGATTTCATGAGCTTTGCCTGACTCTCATCAATAACCAATTCAGCTTGTTTTACAATAGGATGAAACTTTTTAACAAAGCCTAAGTACTCATCAAAACGAAGTACATTATCTAAACTTTTGGTTTGGGAAAATCCTATAAAACTAAAACCGGTAAGTAACACTATAAACTTTAGTCTCATTTAATGTCCTTTTTTAGGTTTCGTTTTTGCTGCTCCTTCTGGTTGATAATAATCTGGAGGAAAACCATTTAATTGTCTCCAAAGTTCGTAACCGATTGCCACATCGTTTAACAGTGCCATGGTAAACGCACCCGAACCTGCTCTGATATCTTTTGGCCACTCATGGTCTTCCTCATCTGGTGCTAAAAGCACTCTAAATTTTCCATTTTCACTAATAAAATTCTCTATAGCAACTACTTTTGCCCCATAAGTTCCATAAGAAATATTAGGCCAACCACTAAATACAATTGCCGGCCAACCATCAAACTGTACTCTTACCTTTTCACCTAGATTTAATAATGGTAAATCAATAGGCTCTACAAAAGTTTCTACGGCCAAATCTACTTGAGCTGGCATAATACCTACCAGAGATTCCCCTTCTTTGAAGGTTTGCCCAACTCCGCCTCTTAAGGCTTTATTGATGTAGCCATCGTAAGGTGCTGTTACAAACTGTAGCGCGTTTCGCATTTTATAATTAGAGTACTGGTTATCTAGCTTTGTCACTTGGGCCTCAGTATCGAACTGGCTCGACTGTGCTGTAAACTTATCACTCTGTGCTTTTGAAATTTTATCTGCATAAGAAGCTGTAACACGAGATATTTCTACTTGTGCGTTAATTACTTCATTTTTACTAGTTAACAATTTATTTTCTTGAGAAATTAATTTAGCTTCGGTTTCTTGCAACTTTAAGCGTTTATCCTCAACATCTCGTGTTGCTTTAAGTCCATCTTTTAATAAAGCTACTGTTCGGTCAAACTGACTTTGAGCAATCTGCTTATTAGTGTTTGCTGCTTCTAAATCAATACTATCACTTTGTACTTTTAATTTAGATTGCATTAATTTATTTCTAGCCTGTTTTAATTTTAAACCACGATCATTAATTAAAGCGGTAATTTGACGATCTAAAGCTTTTACTTTTTCTCCATAGGAACCAACCGATAAGGCTTTTGCATTACGTTGTTGTGCTGTTCGCTCTACTAAATTAGGGTCAAAGTATTCACTCTTTACTTCAGAGATTTTCATAATAGTATCACCTTTGGCTACAAAGTCTCCTTCGCGCACAAACCATTGCTCTATTCTACCAGGAATCGGTGATTGGATGTTCTGAGGTCTCTGATCTGGAGTTAAGGTCGTTACATTACCTCTACCAGTTATATTCTGCGTCCAAGGTAAGAACAGGATTATTAATCCCATTATGGCGAAAGCTCCTAAAAAACGATTAAAATACTTATAATATCTGCCATGAAAGACACGGTTACTTGACTTAAACGTTGAAAGATCAACTTTTTTATTCAGTGGGTTATTTGAAATATTCAGCATAGCAGTTCTTTTTTAGATAATTTCACCATTAGTTAAATTAATAACATCTGTACATTCGTTTGTCCAATCTTTATTGAAACTGGCAACAATTAATGCCCAAGGGTTTTCTGGCAACGTTAATGCCTTAATAATTCGCTTAGCTTCAGAGACTTCAAAATGCTCTAAAGGCTCTTCTAATACCAACACCTTTGGTTTCTTCAGAATTGCTCTGGCTAAAATAATTTTCTTAGCCACAGTAAAAGACATTTGCTTCCCTTCTGGGTATATAATAGTATTTAATCCACTATCCGTTTGTTTCAGGTATTCTCTTAAACCAACAATCTCAATAGTCTTATTTATTTCATCTTCAGTAATATTCTCATTAAGTAATGTGAGGTTATCCTTAATACTACCTTCAAATGGTGTTTCTTCTGCTAATGAGAGTCCTAGACAAGATCTATAATTATTTAAATGGATATTTTGAAGCGACTCATCATTGACAAATATCCGTCCTTTTGAAGGTTCTATAATACCTGAGATCATTCTGAGTAAACTCGATTTACCAGAACCGCTAGGCCCTTGTACCAATACACGACTAGATGGATTGATAGTGATTGATACATTATTTAATATAGGTATTGGTCTATTTGGTACTTCATAAGTCACTTTATCTAATTCAATTTTTAAATGCTCTGCAGTATCAACATCAACACCATCTTGAGCTTCTAGTTTTTTATCAACGACTTGTCCCATTTTTTCTAAAGAGGTTAACACATCATAAAAAGATTCTAATCCAAGTATGAGTTTTTCGACAGAAGCAATAACCAATAAAATGATGATTTCTGCCGCAACAAACTGACCAATATTCATTTCTTGACTTAGTACTAAAAGTCCACCAATGAGCAAAAGACCTGCGGTTACAATGACCTTAAACCCTATCATCTGTATAAATTGAATAACCAAAATTCTGAAATGGTTTTCTCTTGCTTCTAAATAACCATCAACCAATTTGTCATTTTTTTCTAACGCTAAAGACGTTCTACCAGAAATTTTAAAGCTTGTGATTGCTCTTGCTACTTCTTGAATCCAATGCGCTACCATATATTTTTTCTTGGATTCTGTTAAGCTCGTTTCCATGCCCTTTTGAATAGTAAACTTAAAAACCACATATATCAAAGCGATTAATAGCACACCAAATGCAATGAAAAAGGGATGATAAAACGATAACAATATCAATGCAAATACAATTTGTAACACTGCAGCTGGAACATCTAAAAGCAATTTAGCTAGACCTTTTTGAACAGTTAATACATCAAAAAAACGATTTGCTAACTCTGGTGGGTAATAGTTACGTAATTCGTTCATTTTAATTTTTGGAAAACGATACGTAAACTCAAAAGAGGCTCTCATGAAAATACGTTGTTGAACGGTTTCTATAATACGCATTTGCATCAATTGCAATATACCCACAAAAGCCACGCCCAATGTTACTAATATTACAAGAACAACCCATGATGTGCTTACTTGGGCACCTTGAATTAAGTTAATAATTGCTTGTATTCCAAGTGGTAATGTTAGACTAATTAATCCAGAAAATACTGCATAATAGATCACTTGCAATAAATCCTTTTTTTCTAATCTTAGTATACCTACAAAACGTTGCCAAGGTGTTAGAAGAGGTTTATTTTGATTCATCTGTTGTTGTCTTTAAAACTTTTTGGGTTAGGTTGATAAAGAATTCTGTCGGTGTCACATCTTGGCCACAATCTGTTATTGAACTAAAATGTGCTTTTAAAAAGTGCTGATGTAATGCACCCTCTACAATAGTGCTTGATAAGCTAGAAGGGAATTCATAGTTTGGATTTACCTTATTAATAAATTCGCTTAAACGCTTAATAAGCCTCTTATAAACCACAAAATAGCCTTCCTTATTTTCGCTATCGACTTCCTTTGTTAAGTAAGACTTTGAATATTCATTGATGATAATTCTATTAAGAATCACCTCATTGATATGTGTAAAGTTCAAATCCTCTTTAATAGTTCTTGTAACCACTTCTATTGCTTTGCGCAATTGAGCATTATTATCTTGTACATTGTGCGTGGCAAACACCAATTGATATTCTATCCATGCCCAATACCAAGATGTTAGATACAAAAGTAGTTTATGCTTACTCTCAAAATAACGGTAAATAGAACTTTCATTAGAACCTATTTTAGATCCTAATTTCTTAAACGTAAAGCTATCAAAGCCTATATCATCAATAAGTAAGATACTATGTTCTATGATTCGCCTTCCTAGATCTGATGATTCTGGATCCTTAATAAATATTTTATCAGGTACAGATATCTTTATGTTTGATAGTAAATTAATCATTTATAAAATATTTGATTGCAAATATAATAGTATTACTATCAATTATGCGTATTTAACAAATATTTAAATTATTAATATTACTAATAGTTTAGATAAATATTATTAATGAAACTAGATTAAAGTTGAGAAATATTGGCTTTTTCTTCTTTAAAAACTTTGATTTTTGGCAAACCAGAAATGGCTTTATCGATCCATTTTAGCGCTGCAGTCTTGTTTTTTTTGTGTTTGTAGATTTGAGCTAGCCGATAATAAGCCCACTCTTTAGGCACGCCATCTTTTGAAGAATGATTAGATAAATAAACTTTAAGACATTTTTCTCCTTTATCTAATTGCACGTTATAATCAGCACAAACTTTACCTATTTGATAATGCATTGCATTGCGTTGTAATTTTATTTGTCCTTCTTCAAGATTACTAATGGCCTTTTCTGGCTCGTTTTGTTCTTCGTAGAATTGGGTTAGTTTTTCATAACAGGTCACTGATCCACCAACTTTAATAGCTAATTTATAATATTTTTCAGCTAATTCTGGTTCGTCATCATATTCGTAGACATATCCTTTTGCTAAGTAACCATCTACTTTAGACAAATTTTGTAATTCGTTAGCATACTTTAAAGCTTTAGAATTACTACCACCTATAATTCCAGGAAGTGATACATACAATTCTACCAAAGCCCAACGTGCATCAATATGATTTGGATCTAATTCAGCCGCTTTTAAGAATGCTTCTTTTACATCTCCAATAATTCCTAATGCCTTAATTTTACTGCTACTTAAAGCTTTCATACCTAAAGCGCCACCATATTTATATTGATAATTGGCATTATTAGGTTCTTTTTCTGTTAAGGTTTTATATTGCTCAATAGCGGCATCCCACTTTTTTTGGTGACCATAAGCATCACCTAAAAGTTCAATAGCCTCTTTATCTTCGGGATTTGACTCCAAAAAAGTAACCATTTCTCTTTGGGCACTTTTAAACTCTTTTTCAGCAATAAAACCTTCTGCTTTCTCTTTAGATCCTTGCGCCAAGCACATTGAAGTCGTAAAAAAAATACATAAAAATCTTATCATACAACAAAGCTTTTTTTTGTAAAAATACAATTTAATAATACCACTTATGGATTGAATTAAACAAATAAAAAGCAGGAGTTTTTTGTTTAGGCGAAAAAGAAAAATATGTCATAGCCTAAGTTATAGCTAATTTTTTTTTGAAGTATAAACGAAAAAGAACAATTTTTAGTGTGAAAATTTAATGTAAATGTGGTATGCTGTTCCGTTTCACTCACAAATTGTTTAACTTCACTCATCCAAATAACACGCTTACTCGTTAATCCTGTTTTTGGAATACCTTTTGAAGGTAATTTGTAGAAAATAAATACGGATGACTAGAGCGCAAATGAAAATGTTTAGTATGTATACATATACCCATTGCGCGAACAGCATGTGACCTTCAAAAATTATAAAAACGTAAACATGAAAAATTATATAACCATACTCATGCTAATTTGCTTCGCTTCTTTTACTCATGCTCAAAATGATTTTGATAGTCATTGGAAAGCTGTTACCAAATTTGAAAATGAAGGTCTCACTAAAAGCGCTTCTGATTTGGTAGAAGAAATCTATAAATCCGCAATTAGCAAAAAAGATAAGCAACAACAGATTAAAGCCTTGTTGTATAAGAGTAAATATATGCTAACCCTTGAAGAGGATGCACAATTAAATATTATCAATCTTTTTAAAGCAGAAATTGAAACCAGTGATATTGTCACTAAACATGTATTAGAAAATATGTTAGCAACAATGTATTGGCAGTATTTTCAGCAAAACAGATATAAGTTTTACAACCGGACACAAACCGAAAGTAAAGTTGATGACGTTGACTTTAGAACTTGGGATTTAGAAACCTTGTTTAATGAAATTCATGTGTACTATCAGCGTTCTTTAGAGAATGGTATTTTATTACAACTAGAACCTTTAGATAATTATAAAACACTTATTGTAGAAGCTGAAAACTCAAAAGATTTTCGCCCGACCTTATATGATTTACTAAATCACAATGCTTTAGAATTTTATAAAACTGATGAAAATAGCATCACGCAACCTGCTTATAAATTCACCATTGACAATAAAGATTTTATCGCAGATAGCGAACAGTTCATTAATATTAAGATTGCATCAAAAGATTCAACTTCTTTACAACTCAATGCCTTAAAAATTTATCAAAATCTATTAAAATTCCATCGCAAAAATCAAACATCGAAAGCTTTTGTTGATGCAGATATTGAGCGGTTAAGATTTGTATTTCAACAAGCTACTTTTGATAATAAACAAGAGCTATTTCTTAACACTTTAAAAACTAAAGCTGAAACGTTAAAAGCATCACCACTTTCTGGGCTTTATAATTTTGAAATTGCTTCTCTTTACAAACAACAAGGTTATGGCTACAGTAGTACTGTTTATGACCAAGGAGAAGTTGACGACACACATCGTTGGAAACTTAAAGAAGCCATAGAACTCTGCAATTCTGTAATAGTCAGTTATCCTGAAAGTATTGGCGCAAAAAAATGTGAAGCTTTAAAACAAGAAATTTTACAGTCTCGTCTCACACTAGAATCTTTAGAGTTCGCTTCTGTGAACTCACCATCGAGAGTGCTGGTAACTTACAAGAATCTTAATGCACTTGATTTCAAAATATTTAAAATCTCTAAAAAGCAATTAGAACAATATAACGCATCCTATAGAGCTGATGAAAAGATTAAATTTTTCAAAAAATTAAATGCAGCAGAATCATTCTCAAGCCAATTAAAAACTGAAGGTGATTACCAAAATCACAGTACAGAAATTGTTTTGCCTAAATTACCTAATGGCTTGTATCTGATAAAAGCTGACACAAATTCTGAAGAAAATGTATTTGCAGTCGCACATTTTCAGGTGACCGATTTGGCCTTAATTGAAAGTACTAATAACGATACACATAATTATCAATTGATTAACCGAGATAACGGGAAACCAATTGTTGATGCTAAAGTTGAATTATCATACGCTCAGAACAATTACAATCAACGTTCGACAAAAAAATTTGTTACTGATAGCTATGGTAAATTTCAATTCAAAAAAGACAATAATCGCTATAGAAATGTTGAAATAAAAACAACTTTCAAAGACGATATTGGCTACTTTGGTGACTATTATATTAATAAGAAATACAAACAAAATACTAATACTGATACGCAATACACATCATTCTTATTTACAGATAGAAGTATTTACAGACCAGGACAAACAGTTTACTTTAAAGGTATTGCTACAAAATCTAAAGATGGAAAAACAAACGTTAATGCTGATAGTGAAGCGAAAATAAGACTCAAAAATGTGAATGGTGAAGTGGTTAATGAACTACCTCTAAAAACCAATGCATTCGGTTCTGTGCATGGTGAATTCATTTTACCAAATGATGGTTTAACTGGTATTTACACTATTGATATGTTTTGCGGAAATTATGGCTATGCGTACATTTCTGTAGAGGAATACAAGCGACCGAAATTTAAGCCAGAGTTTCAGCCAATCACAGATACTTACAAAGTCAATGACAGTATTACGGTTAACGGAACTGCAATTGCTTTTGCTGGAAGCAACATCACAGATGCCAAAGTTGTGTATCGCGTAAAACGCCAAGTACAATATCCGAGTTGGTATTATTGGAGACGACCATATTTTAATTCTGAACCACAAGAAATCACCTTTGGTGAGAGCAAAACAAATGATAAAGGTGAGTTTGAGGTTACGTTTAAAGCGATTCCAGACGAAAGTGTTTCAAAAGAAAATCTTCCTGTCTTTAGATATGAAGTTACCGCAGATATTACAGATATTAATGGTGAAACCAGAACAGCTACAACCACAGTAAATGTTGGTTATCATGCAATGACTGTGCGTATCGTCGCACCAGACATGATTGATAAAAGCAAAAAGGAAATTGAATTATCACTCATATCTAAAAACCTTAATGGACAAGATGTACCAGCTAAAGGCACATTAAAAATCTATAAGCTCAACGCACCAGAAGTTGTCTTAAAAAACAGGTCTTGGCGTGCTCCAGATTATCAAGTTATATCTAATGAAGAGTTTAAAGCTTTATTTCCTCACGAAGCTTATAATGACGAAGGTCTCATCACCAATTGGGAAAGAGGAGATGAATTTTTTAAGACAAATTTTGATACTGAAAAAGATAAAACCATTACTGTAAAAAAGCTAAAGAAGTGGGATTCTGGTAAGTATATTATTGTTTTACAAAGTGAAGATAAATTTGGGCAAGCCGTAAAAGACGAAGCTTACACATCATTATTTAGCGCAAATGATAAAACCGTTGCAGATTCTCAATTATTCGAAGCGCAATTAGATAAAGCGAGTTATAATGCTGGCGCAATGGCAAAACTGACTATTGGTTCTGCTGCAAAAGATATTACCCTTACTGTTGAAATTGAAAAAGACAAAAAAGTGATAATGACACAATTAGTGCAACTCAATAATTCAAAGCAAACGATAACTATACCAGTTTTAGAAAGTGATTTAGGTGGTTTTGAAGTGCATTGCAGTTTTGCTGCGTTTAACGATTATACTTCAAGAACATTTAGAGTTAATGTACCATATCCTAAAACGGATTTAGAAATAGAAACCACAACGTTTAGAGACAAGTTACAGCCAGGACAAGATGAAACTTGGAGCTTCAAAATTAAAGGTCCAAAAGGTGATAAGGTCTCTGCTGAGTTATTGGCAAGTATGTACGATGCTTCTTTAGATGAATTCAGAGGACATCAGTGGAGTTTCAGTCCTGTAAATCGTCCTACATACTATGGAGGCTTGAATAAAAATTCTAGACAAAGTTTTGGAACTACTAATTTTAGACTCTTTAATCGTTTTAGTTCTTCAAGCAGCTATCCGCATCAAGCTTACGACCAATTGAATTGGTTTGGGTTTAGTTTTGGGAATAGAGGAACATATTACAGAGGAAATGTTTACAGAAAGCAAGCTGCTCCGCAGGCTGCTATGATGGTTGACGATTCAGTTGAATCAGAAGTTCTATATGATGCAGTTTCTATTGAAGGTAATCTAAATGAAACAAAGTTCGAAGGAGGTCAACTAAACCCAGCAGAATTGAGAGATGGTGATAAATCAACAAATGAAAATGAAGAAAAAGTAGATTCAGGTGACATCCAAATACGAAAAAACCTCAACGAAACTGCCTTCTTCTTTCCACAATTACAGACTGATGCAAATGGTAACGTAAGTTTCAATTTTAAAGCACCAGAAGCCTTAACAAAATGGAAATTGCAATTATTAGCACATACTAAAACCTTAGAAAGTGCAGTAACGCAATTAGAGACTGTAACTCAAAAAGAGTTAATGGTGATACCAAATGCACCACGTTTTTTAAGAGAAGGAGATCAAATAAATATCAGTACCAAGATTGCTAATCTTACCGAGAAACGGCTGTCAGGTTTAGCGCAACTCATATTGACGAATCCTATTACAGGTGAAGATATATCCGCAAACTTGCTCAATTCTTCCCCTCTGGGGAAGTTAGAAGGGGCTTCTTTTACAGTAGACGCAAAAGGTAATACACAAGTCACATGGAATTTAGAAATTCCAGAAGGTATACAAGCTGTACAATATAAAGTCATTGCGAAAGCTGGCGATTTTAGTGATGGTGAGCAAAACGCCTTACCAGTTCTATCCAATAGAATGTTAGTAACGGAAACCTTACCAATGTGGATACGCTCAAACGAAACAAAGACTTTTACTTTAGATAAGCTAAAGAATCATACTTCAACTACGCTTAGCAATCATAAGTTGACTTTAGAGATGACCTCTAATCCTGCTTGGTATGCTGTACAAGCATTGCCATACTTAATGGAATATCCATACGATTGTAATGAGCAAACGTTTTCAAGATATTATGCTAATGCTCTGGCACAACATATCGTAAAGTCAAATCCTAAAATTGAAGCCGTTTTTAACCAGTGGAAATCTACTGATGCTTTGTTGAGTAACTTAGAGAAGAATCAAGAATTAAAATCTTTATTGATTCAAGAAACACCTTGGTTGCGCGATGCGCAATCTGAAACCGAACAGAAAAAACGCATTGGTTTATTATTCGATATGAATAAAATGACCAATGAACTAAAGTCGGCTAAACGAAAGCTACAGCAAAACCAATTACCTTCTGGAGCTTGGCCTTGGTTTAATGGAGGACGCGATAACAGATATATCACACAACATATCATTGCAGGTTTTGGTCATTTAAAACACCTTTCTGTCACATCGAGCGCAGTCGAGATGTCTATGATTCAAAATGCGATAAAATACTTAGACTCAAAGTTTGTCCAAGAGTATAAAGACCTTAAAAAATACAATAAAGATGTCGATTTAACCAAAGACCATTTGTCTTACATGCAATTACATTATTTATATGTACGCAGTTTTTATCCTGAAATAAAAGCATCTAAAGACGTTGAAAAGATTATGGATTATTACCAAAGTCAGATTAAGAAGTATTGGCTGAAACGTTCTTTATATGCCAAAGGGTTGATGGCTTTAACTATGCATAGAATGGCTGATGTAAAAACTGCTGGGAAAATTCTAAAATCATTAAAAGAAAATAGTATCACTTCGGATGAACTAGGTATGTACTGGAAAGCCAACACCAATTCTTGGTATTGGTATCAAGCACCAATCGAAACACAGGCTTTATTAATTGAGGCTTTTTCTGAAGTAGGAACTGTCATTCAGAGCGAAGCGAAGAACCTAGAAGACATTGACAATTTAAAAATATGGTTACTTAAAAATAAGCAAACCAATCAGTGGAAAACAACTAAAGCAACAACGGAAGCTGTATATGCTTTGTTGTTACAAGGCAGTGATTGGCTAGATGTTACAGAAATGGTGGATGTTAAAGTTGGTAGCGAATCCATTTCACCCGCAACATTAGAAAATGTAAAACTAGAAGCTGGTACTGGTTACTACAAAACATCGTGGACGGGTTCAGAAATCAAGTCAGAACAAGCCGATGTTACCATTACTAAAAAAGGAGATGGTATTGCCTGGGGAGCGATGTATTGGCAATACTTTGAGGATTTAGATAAAATTACCTCAGCTAAAACACCATTGAAGCTGAGTAAGAAGCTCTTCTTAAAAACTAATACTGATAAAGGTGAGGAAATCTCTGAAATCACACCAGACACTAAACTAATCGTTGGAGATTTAGTAAGAGTGAGAATAGAACTTAGAACGGATCGTTCAATGGAGTTTGTGCACCTTAAAGATATGCGTGCTGCAGGTTTTGAACCTATAAATGTATTATCACAGTACAAATGGCAAGATGGTTTAGGCTATTATGAAAGTACAAAAGATGCTGCAACCAATTTCTTTATAGATTACTTACCAAAAGGTGTTTATGTTTTTGAATATGACTTACGAGTGAATAACGCTGGTGATATGAGTAATGGTATTAGTACTATTCAATCTATGTATGCACCAGAATTTAGTAGTCATAGTGAAGGAGTTCGGGTTATTGTTGAATAATCTTTCTCCAAAAGAAGCACGAAACACTAATGGAAAAGCCCAATATGTATGCGTCATTGCGATTAGAGCGCGGCAATCTCCTAATTTGAAACAGATTGCCGCGTCATTCGTCCCTCATTCCTCGCAATGACGGTTCAATTTATATTATTTACTTGGTGGTGTCGTTGGCCTCACTTCAATTTTACTTGGTAAAGTTCTCGGATTCATTTTTAACAAATCGACAACCAATTCTCCGATATCTTCAATCTGAATTTTCCATGCGCCTTTATCGCTTGGTTCGTTACCATTAAAATGTGTAGAAACCGAACCTGGCATAATAGTACTAACCTTTACTCCATACTTACGTAAATCTAACATTACAGCTTGGGTAAAACCAGTAACACCAAACTTACTAGCATTATAGGCTGAACCTCCTGCAAAGAAATTTGTACCAGCTAAACTCGAAATCGTGATATAGTACCCTTTAGAATTTTTTAATGCATCAACACTAGCCTTAATAGAGTTAAAAACACCTGTAAGATTAGTATCTATAACATCATTCCACTGTTCTGAACTTAGATCTTCAATACTACCAAAATGACCAAGACCTGCATTTGCAACAACAACATCTAGTTGCCCAAAAGTGCTTAGTGCTTGTTTAACAGCTTCTTTTTGACTTTCGAGTCGTCTTACATCGGCTTGAACTCCAATAACAGAACCTGTTGTATTTGTTTTTCTGGCTAAAGATTCTGCAGCTTCGTTGGCTGTCTTTTCATCACGACTTGTAACGACCACTTTTAATCCTTGATTGAGAAGTGCTTCGGCTACACCATATCCTATACCTTTTGTACCTCCTGTAATCAGTGCTACTTTTCCTTTTAATCTTTCCATAATCTTATTTTTCTATTGAAATCAAAATTACAAAACGAGGAAACAAAGCGGAAGTTTAAACTGTTATGAAAAAGATAAAATTATGGAATCCTTTTAGTAATCATAGCCAACTGTCCCATATGATTTGCCTGATGTTCCATAACATGAAACCATGCCCAATGATTACTCATATTTCCAATTTTCTTCTTAAACCATTCGTCATCTTTAGTTTTCAGAAGTTCTTTAGTCTTTTTACGAACGTTGTCATAAATATCCATGTAGTATTGAATAGGTTTATCCTTGAATTCCTTGCGTGCTTTGTCACCAAGGCTTAAGGCAGTTTCCCATTTTTTCTTTTCTTCAGCATTAAATCCTCTACCTTCAAATGTGTAAACTTGATAATAGACTTCTGTCGCTGCTAAGTGATAAATTATAGCTCCAGGACTATTAGCATTTTCGTCTAATAGAAAGTCCGTTCCTTCTTGATCTAAATTTCTAACATTACGTTCTACGCGTTGTTTTAAATTATCGAGCATAGAAATCATGTTTCCTATGTCTTTAGTAAAGCCTTTTGGTGGTTTTATCTCGTTCTGAGCAAATGCAAATGAGGTCGATAAAAAGGCTACTAACAGTAAAGTTTTAATTTGATTTTTCATTGATTGAATATTTTAGTTTTCTAAATATAAAAACCAAATCATTCAAATACTATGTGATTAACAGGAGATTAACTATCAGGTTTTGTCATTCCGCACTTGATACGGAATCCATTATACAATATAGATTCCTTCAGTAGTCTATCTTGAGGGTAGTCGAAAGGCAGGAATGACAGTACTACTTTTTAGGTGGATAGCCCTCAAATATTTTTTCAACCAGGTTAGCTAAGGTAGCTTCGCGTTTTTCAACTGAAGCGTTTGCTTTGTAAGTACTCTCACTTACGGCTTGCCAAAACAATTTTTCATTTTGAGATTTGTCTACAAAGTCTATAACTATTTCTCTAGTATATTGATTTCCACCTAGTGGTATACCAACAGAGACACCACCAAAGCCTCCGCCACCTCCACCTCCAGCACCTACTCCAATATTAGGATTGTTTCGGTTCATCAGTTCGCTACTTTGAATATCAATGTAAAAATCTGGATTATCGGTTCGTTTGAGACCCATCGTTAACAATTTAGCATCAATAGTGCGTATTATGCGAATACTGTCAAACTTGCTTAAACCTGTTAGCATATCATCAAAATAGTTATAGCTTTTATATTGCGTAAAATCTGTTGATTTTTCGTAATCGTAATTAACTATTGTTCCGCAGGAGGTGAACAAAATTACAATACCTAAGTATTTGAGGAATTTCATGACTTTTTATTTTAAAGGTACGAAATCTAGGAAAGATATTAATTTAAGATTCTGTTAATCATTCAACATCTTCCAAAGTTTATCTTTTAGCTCAGTTAGTCCTTGTTGTGCAACGGAAGAAATAAACATGTACTCAGATTTTAAATCTTTGTCTAAAATAGAAGATATTTCAGATTTTAATTCGTCATCGAGCATATCGGATTTTGAAATTACCACAAAACGTTCCTTATCTAACATTTCTGGATTATAGCGTCTTAATTCGTCTAACAAAATTTCATATTGCTCAACAATATCTTTGGCATCAGCCGGAATTAAAAACAGAAGAATAGAGTTTCGCTCTATGTGTCTTAAAAAGTAGTATCCCAAACCTTTGCCTTCGGCTGCACCTTCAATTATACCAGGAATATCTGCCATGACGAAAGATTTGTAATCACGATATTCTACAATACCCAAATTAGGCTTCAGTGTGGTAAATTCATAATCTGCAATCTTAGGTTTTGCTGATGTTAGGACGGAAAGAAGTGTTGATTTTCCTGCATTTGGAAAACCTACTAAACCTACATCTGCTAAGATTTTTAACTCTAAGGTAATATGTCGTTCTTCTAAAGGAATACCTGGTTGGGCATAGCGTGGAGTTTGATTTACCGAACTTTTAAAATGCCAGTTACCTCGACCTCCCATTCCGCCTTCTGCAACTATCTTTTCTTCTCCATCTTCTGTGATTTCAAATAAAACAGCGTTGGTTTCTGTATCTCTCACAACTGTTCCCAATGGTACTTCTAAATAAGCATCTTCTCCATCCGCACCTGTACTTCGACCAGAGCTTCCATGTGCACCATGACCAGCTCTAATGTGACGCTTAAATTTTAAATGAATTAATGTCCAAAGGTTAGAATTTCCACGAAGAATAACATGACCTCCACGACCACCATCTCCACCATCTGGTCCACCTTTTTGTATATATTTTTCGCGATGTAAATGAGAAGATCCTTTCCCTCCATTTCCAGAGGATACATGCATTTTTACGTAATCAACAAAATTTCCTTCAGTCATCTAATTTGTTTAACTGTTTATTTGTTTAAGCGTTTAATTGAGATTTTCGCAATGAATTAATCTTATTTGAAACTTTTAATATATCAACTCTAAGGTTAGAATGCTCTTTTTCATCTATAAACCTCAAACGTTTACATATTTCAACCTGACAAAGCAGTTCCATTGCAGAACTAAAAGCAATCGTAGAAAAATGAGCTTTGTCTTTCTTTGTTATTCTAGAAGTTCCTTCAGCCAAATTTGAAGAAATTGAAACCGAACACCTTTTCATCTGACTTGATAATCCAAACTTCTCATCAGAAGGAAATTTCTTGACAGTCTTATATATCAATTCCACTAAATCAATTGAATCTTGCCAAACGTTTAATTTTTCAAATGAATGTTGATACATAACTACTTAATTCACAATTAAACAATTCAACAGTTAAACAATTAACCGTTTATAGCTTATCAATAACAGTACTCAAACGCACTGTAATATCCTCAATACTGCCGACGCCATCAACACCAAAGTATTTCTTTTGAGCGGTGTAGTAGTCTTTTAGAATGGCCGTTTTATCGTAGTATTCTTTTATTCTATTTCTAATAATGCTTTCATCTGCATCATCTGCTCTTCCGCTAGTCTTTCCCCTTTCAAGTAAACGTTTTACCAATACTTCATCATCAACTTCTAAAGCAACCATAGCATTAATCTGAGAATCTTTGCTATCCATTAATTCATCTAGTGCTTTAGCTTGTGCATTTGTTCTTGGGAAACCGTCAAAAATAAAGCCATTAGCACCTGCATTTTTTTCAACTTCTTTGTTTAACATGTCTATAGTAACTTGGTCAGGCACCAATTCGCCTTTATCCATGTATGACTTAGCCAACATTCCTAGAGCCGTTTCATTTTTAATATTGTATCTAAACACATCTCCTGTTGAGATATGTACTAAATCATATTTTTCTTTTAAAAAGTTAGCTTGCGTTCCTTTACCTGCACCTGGAGGTCCAAATAGCACTAAATTAGTCATGTGTTGTGTTGTTTTTAATTGATATACATCTGGTAAATCTCTTCCTAGCCCATCATAATCTAAGCCATAGCCTACAATGAATTTGTCAGGAATTTCTATACCAACATAGTGTAGTTTAAAATCTTTGTCATAAGCTTCAGGTTTGTAAAACAAGGTAGCAATAATGAGCTCTTTAACGTTCTCATTCTTAAAAATACGGTGTACTTCCTCTAGTGTTTTTCCTGAATCTATAATGTCTTCTAAAATAACAACTGTACGTCCCGTCAAATCTTGAGTTAATCCAATTAAACGTTGAATATCGTCAGTTGATTTTACACCTTCGTAAGAGGCAAGCTTAATGAACGTGACTTCACAAGGTTTAGGATATTTCTTTACAAAATCACTAACGAACATAAATGAGCCATTTAAAATACCTATAAACACTGGCATCTCGTCACCTAAGTCAGCAGCAATATTATCTACCATCTTTTGCACAGCAGCGTCAATTTCTTGTTCTGAAATGAAGGGTTTAAAGTATAAATCGTGAAGCTTAATCAAAGTCTCATTATTTTAGAAATGCAAAGATAATCAATTGATTGACGATTGACGATTTTTTGATTTACGAATTTAAAAGTATATACCATATTTAGTGTATTTTTGTGATAATTAAAGTTGAATCTTTTAACAGATTACCTCTTTTGAGGGAAATGAATATGAACTATTTTTCTTCAAATTTCAAACTTGGCATACTTGGCGGAGGCCAACTGGGCAAAATGATGTTATATGACACGCGCAAATTTGACATTTACACTTGCGTTATGGATCCGAGTGCAGATGCTCCATCTAGACTTGCATGCGATGAATTTACCACTGGCGATTTATTAGATTATGATACGGTTGTAAACTTCGGAAAGAACGTTGATGTCTTAACTATTGAGATTGAAAACGTCAATGTCGATGCTCTTGAAACGCTCGAAGGTGAAGGTATCAAAGTATTCCCGTCATCTAAAACACTCCGTACGATACAAAATAAGGCGGTACAAAAGCTATTTTATCGCGATCATAATATACCAACAGCAGATTTCTCGCGATTTGCCCATCCTTCAGAGATTCAAGATGCTGTTGAACATGGAGGATTGAGTTATCCATTTGTATGGAAAAGTGCTCGATTCGGTTATGACGGAAATGGAGTACAAATTGTAAAACGCTATACAGACACTATTGATTTACCAAATGTTGAATGTATTGCAGAAAACTTAATTCCATTTAAAAACGAATTAGCTGTTATTGTTGCCAGAAATGAAAAAGGCGATTTAAAAACGTATCCTGTGGTTGAGATGGAATTTCATCCTGAAGCAAACCAAGTCGAATATGTAATTTGTCCTGCGAGAATTCCTGACGCAATTGCCAAAAAAGCAGAATTGGTTGCGCTTAAAACTGCAGCTGCCTTTAAACATGTTGGTTTGTTAGCTGTTGAAATGTTTCAGACTGAAGATGATGAAATTTTAGTCAATGAAGTAGCGCCAAGACCACATAATTCTGGTCATTACAGTATTGAAGGAAGTTACACATCGCAATTTGAACAGCACTTAAGATGTATACTAGGATTGCCACTAGGTAATACTGAAAGTAAAGTTGCTGGAGTTATGGTGAATTTAGTTGGATCTGAGGATTATACAGGTAATGTTCTATATAAGAATATTGAGAAAATTATGGCAATGGATGGTGTGACTCCACATATTTATGGAAAAAAACAAACCAGACCATTCCGAAAAATGGGCCACGTGACCATAGTAAATAAAGATATTGCAGTAGCTCGCGAAGTTGCTGAGAAAGTAAAACGTACAATTGAAGTTATAAGTGAATAAATTATGAGCAAAGTAGGCGTAATAATGGGAAGTAAGAGCGATTTGCCAGTAATGCAAGACGCTATTGATATTCTAAGAGGATTTGATATAGAAATTGAAGTTGATATTGTTTCTGCACATAGAACTCCTGAAAAACTATTCGATTATAGTAAAAATGCTCATAAAAGAAATATAAAAGTTATCATTGCTGGTGCTGGTGGAGCTGCCCATTTACCAGGAATGGTTGCCTCTTTGTCACCTCTTCCGGTTATTGGAGTACCAGTAAAGAGTAGTAATTCTATAGACGGTTGGGATTCTGTTTTATCTATTTTACAAATGCCAGGCGGAGTTCCTGTAGCGACCGTAGCCTTAAATGGAGCTAAAAATGCAGGCATTTTAGCAGCTCAAATTTTAGGTTGCTCAGACCAATGCATATTAGATAAAATAATGGTTTATAAGGAAGGACTTAAGGCCAAAGTTATTGATTCTGCTAAGGGTTTGAAGTAAATTATAATACTAATGAGAATTCTTTTACTAACATTATTTCTAGTTGTATTCTCATGCAAAAATGACACACAACATTTCTTTCCTATTGAATCCTATCAAAATGAGATTTCAAATTTAAAAACAGATGAACAGATTTCTAGTTATTGGAAAAAGCTCTATGATTTAGACCAGGTAACTTACCTAAAAGAAACTAAAACCCAAAAAGAAGGAGATTCAATATCAGTAGCAAACATGATAAGAGTTGCCTTAATAATTGAAACTCATGGCAAGGAAAGTTATAAGCCAAATATTAATGCTCCTTGGGTGGTTCATGCTCATAATTATATTAGTAAAACTAGCTTAGCTTATTGGCCTATTATTAACCAATTAATATCAACAAACAAAGGCAAAAACTCGATTAATCAAAATTACCCAAGCTATTATTTAGAAGGCATTTCATTGACTTTTTATGACTATTCACTTTTTAATCAAAATAATATTCATGAAATATTG
Organism: Winogradskyella sp. R77965; assembly: GCF_044594915.1. GTDB lineage: Bacteria > Bacteroidota > Bacteroidia > Flavobacteriales > Flavobacteriaceae > Winogradskyella. The sequence continues at coordinate 1,767,087 of NZ_CP138990.1, forward strand.
GTTAACAAATTAAATGGTATAAAGTATTCGAAAGTTAGCACTAGTCTACAAAATGCATATTCGCAACATAGAAGTTTTATGAAGCTAAATACTAAGGAAGTAATTGGCACTTGGCAGAGACAAAATTTTAAAAATAATATAGATAAGTCTTTAGGTAATTTTCAAATTTTAACTATGTCTGACAATAGAACCTATATCAAAAGAGATAATAGACTACAATTATTAAAAACTGAAGATGAAACATTAAAATTAGTTAAATACAAAATAGACCAAGAACCGTTTAATTGGCATTATGAATTAACTAATACAGGTGAATTAAGCTTAAAAAATGATAAAGGAGAAATCCTTATAGAATATAAAAAATATTAGCATGACAATACTAAATAAACCCTTCAACACGGCATACAATACAGCTCCATTTTCTAAAATAAAGACTGAAGATTTTCTATCAGCTTTTAAAACAGGAATTGAAAAAGCCAAAGCAGAAATTAATGCCATTGTAAAGAACTCTGAAGCTCCAACTTTTAAAAATACTATTGAAGCCTTAGATTATTCTGGTGAAGAATTAGATCGTATTTCTAGTATTTTCTTCAATTTAAATTCAGCTGAGACCAATGACGAGATTCAGAAAATAGCTCAAGAGGTTTCGCCATTGTTGTCTGAATTTAGTAACGATATCACATTAAATGAGGATTTATTTAAACGTGTAAAAGCGATTTATGATTCAAAATCTGGTTTAGACTTAACAACAGAGCAAGAAACACTTCTCGACAAGAAGTACAAAAGTTTTTCAAGAAATGGTGCTAATTTATCTGATGATAAAAAAGAAAAATTAAGAGCCATTGATAAAGAATTGAGTCAACTTAAATTAAAATTTGGTGAACATGTTTTGGCAGAAACCAACAAGTTTGAAATGCATATTTCTGATGAGTCTGATTTATCAGGTTTACCAGATGGTGCCAAAGAAGCAGCTAAGCAATTAGCCGAAAGCAAAGGCAAAGACGGTTGGCTAATTACCTTAGATTATCCAAGTTACATTCCCTTTATGACTTATGCTGATAACAGAAAGCTAAGAGAAAAACTATCTAAAGCTTTTGGAAGAAAGGGGTTTCAAGATGATGACTTAGACAACCAGAATATTGTTCTAAAGATTGCCAATTTAAGATTTGAGCGCGCTCAACTATTAGGTTATAAAACCCATGCGCATTTTGTATTAGAAGAACGCATGGCGGAAACACCGGAAAAGGTCAATACATTTTTAAACGAATTATTAGAAAAAGCAAAGCCTGCGGCTGACAAAGAATTTAAAAAATTAGAAAGTTTTGCAAAAGAACTTGATAGTATTGATGAAATACAAAAATGGGATTCAGGCTATTATTCCGAAAAGTTAAAGCAAAAGTTATTTGACTTAGATGATGAACAATTGAAGCCGTATTTCAAATTAGAAAATGTCATCAATGGAGCGTTTACGGTTGCAGAAAAATTATTTGGTTTACAGTTTGAAGAAATAGATACTATAGACAAATATCACGAGGATGTTTTAACCTATAAAGTTACTGATAGTGAAGGTGAATTAGTTTCTATATTTTATGCTGACTTTTTCCCAAGAGCGGGAAAACGAAATGGAGCTTGGATGACATCTTACAAACCGCAAATGATTAAAAACAGAGTTAATGAAAGACCTCATGTTTCAATAGTTTGTAATTTTACAAAGCCTACCAAAAGTAAACCTTCGTTGTTAACCTTTAATGAAGTCACTACTTTGTTTCATGAATTTGGACACGCCTTACATGGTATGTTAGCGAACACAACATATCCAAGTCTCTCTGGTACAAGTGTTTATTGGGATTTCGTAGAATTACCAAGTCAGATTTTAGAAAACTGGTGTTACGAGGAAGAATCTTTAAAATTATTTGCTACACATTACGAAACGGACGAAGTCATTCCGATGGAACTCATCGACAAAATAAAAGCATCATCAACATTTCATGAAGGTATGCAGACCTTACGTCAAATTAGCTTCGGATTATTAGATATGAGTTGGCACGGTGTTGATCCTTCAAATATTAAAGATGTAAAGGCTCATGAAGTTGCAGCATTTGGAGACACTAGTCTATATCCTGAAGTAGCTGAAAATTGTATGAGCACATCTTTTGCACATATATTTCAAGGTGGTTATTCTTCTGGTTATTACAGCTATAAATGGGCCGAAGTTTTAGATGCCGATGCTTTTGAATACTTTAAAGAAGAGGGAATTTTTAATAAAACGGTTGCAGAAAAGTTTAAAGCCTATGTACTATCTCAAGGTGGTACCGAAAACCCAATGACCTTATATAAAAAGTTTAGAGGACAAGAACCAAAACCTGAGGCTTTGTTACGACGCGCTGGATTGATAAAATAGATTAATAAAAGGGAATTAAAAACTAATTCTCTTTTCATTTAAAATAAACTTTCAATAATTATTGAAAGTTTAAAAATTATTGTATATTTGCTGTATGGAATACCAAGAAGCAAAAGATAAATTTATTAGCACGTGGGGAAGTTTAGGTACACTTTGGGGTATAAATAAAGCTATGGCACAAATACAAGCATTACTTTTTGTTTCTACCAAACCGTTGTCTATGGAAGACATTATGGAAGATCTTAAAATCTCTCGCGGTAATACTAGTATGAATTTAAGACAACTTATAGATTGGGGAATTGTTACTAAAATATTGATTTCTGGTGAGCGCAAAGAGTTTTTTACGACAGAGAAAGATGTACAAGAATTGGCTAGAATTATTGCAAAAGAACGAAGCAGAAGAGAGATAAAACCAGTAATTAAAGTATTAGAAGACGTTTCTTCCATTAAAGATGATGGTACTGAGAAAACAAAAGAACTGATAAAACAAACTAAAGCTTTAAAAGATATAACTGACGATTTAGACACATTAATGAACAAGCTCGTGAACCAAAAACAAAATTGGTTAACAAAGTCAGTTTTAAAACTAATGAAGTAAGCATATATTTTTTAAATTAAACTTTCAATATTTCCTGAAAGTTTTAAAACAATAAAAATCATGAAGACTCTACAAAACCAAACCCTACTCTACGACAAAGACTGTCCTTTATGTAACGTTTACACAAGCGGTTTTATAAAAGCCAAAATGTTAGATAAAAATGGACGGAAGCCTTACTGTGATTTAAGCAGAGTTGAAGAAGATTTTGTAGATCTTAAAAGAGCATCAAACGAAATTGCACTTATTGACACCGAAAATAATACTGTTATTTATGGAATAGATAGCTTACTAAAGGTGATAGGCAACTCAATACCTTGGGTAGAAAGAATCGGCAATCTCAATCCTATTAACTTTGGACTTAAAAAACTGTACTCATTTATATCCTACAACAGAAAAGTTATTATTCCAAGTAAGGAAGACAATAGTCAAACTTTACAGTGTGTGCCCGATTTTAGTTACAAATACAGAACTATTTATATTCTGTTTGCTACATTAATAACGAGTGTTGTGCTTTTCAAGTTCAGTAAAACAATTAGTGTAATTCCAGAATCAAATTTTTTAAGAGAATGCCTCATAGCTTTAGGTCAGATTGGATTTCAAACCGTATTTATATCAAAACTAAAGACTGAAAAACAACTGAACTATATGGGAAATTTGATGACCGTTTCTCTTATCGGAAGTTTAATAATAATTCCTGTTTTGTTTATCAATTCAATAGTGAATTTACCAGAAATAGTCCTAATTACTTTGTTTGGTTTAACAGTAAGTTTCATGCTTTACGAACACATAAGACGCGTTAAGCTCTTAGAATTACCATCATTATTATCAATAACATGGGTACTCTATCGTGCACTCGTTTTATTAATCATTCTATACATTTAATATTATGAAAACCATAACTATAGCAGGTGGAACAGGTTTTTTGGGTAAAGTCTTAGAAACCTATTTTCTAGAAAAAGGAAACAGGGTATACATCTTAACCCGAAAACCAACTAAATACAATCATATTTATTGGAATGCAAAAGATTTAAATGACTGGACAAAGATCTTAGAACAAACTGATGTTATCATAAATCTTACCGGTAAATCGGTAGATTGTAGATATACCGAAACAAATAAAAAACTGATTTATGATTCTCGTATCAATTCTACACACGCGCTAGGCCTTGCAATAAATCTTTGCTGTAATCACCCAAAAGTTTGGTTAAATATGTCTACATCTACAATCTATGAAGACTCTTATTATAAGGAAATGACCGAAACTAATGGTGATATTGGTGATGATTTCTCTATGAATATTGCAAAGTCATGGGAAGCTGCTTTTAATAGTATCATTACACCAAAAACTAGAAAAATCATTTTAAGAACATCTATAGTTTTGGGTAAAAATGGTGGTGCGCTATTACCACTGAAAAAACTTACACAATTTGGTCTAGGTGGAAAACAAGGACATGGCAAGCAAAAAGTCAGTTGGATTCACGAAACTGATTTTGCCAGAGCGATTGATTTTTTAATTGAACAAAACTTAGAAGGAACATTTAACATTGCATCATTAAAGCCCATCACAAACAAGATATTAATGAAAACCTTGAGAAAAGTAATGAAAATTCCTATTGGATTATCGCACCCGAAATGGTTATTGAAATTGGGAGCTCAACTAATTGGAACAGAATCAGAGTTGGTTTTAAAAAGTAGAAATGTAATTCCAGAAAACCTCAAAGCTTCTGGTTTTAAATTTAAATACAGAAAAATAGAAGAGGCTCTAATCGCTCTTTTGTAATCATAATTTATTTCTCGAAATTTTATGCTACTTTTATTCTGAAATGAAAATAGAACACAATCCAATAGAATCTTTAAAATTGTCAATAGAAGTATTAAAAACAAAAATGACTTTTCGGATTATAATGAGATACTTAATTGTTCTTAATTTGGCTTTGGTATTTTTTTCGTGTTCTGATGACGATAGAACTGCAACTATTGTCACCTCTTGTGAGGATGGAGTACAAAATGGTAACGAAACAGGTATTGATTGCGGTGGTAGTTGTTATGACAGTTGTGTTCCAGAAAATGCGTTGGAAGGTACCTTAGTAACTCGACGTATTTTAGTTTCTAATGTTGATTATAAATTGACTGGTCCTTATATTATTAGAGATGGAGGTGCACTAGAGATTTTCCCAGGTACAAAAATCAAGGCTTTAACCGACAGCAATGCATATATAGCAGTGGCTCAAGGTGGGCAAATTTTTATTTGGGGAAACGCGGACAATCCGGTTGTAATTACATCAGATAGTGAAAATCCTGAAGCAGGTGATTGGGGAGGATTAATAATATGTGGTCAAGCTCCAACAAACAACGCTATAAACTCACGATCAGAACTAGGTGATATTTTTTATGGTGGTACAGATAACGAGACCAGCTCTGGTGTTATCAGGCATTTAAGGCTTGAATATACTGGAGCACTTTTTAGAGATGAAAAACGATTTAATGCCTTAACATTTTATGGTGTCGGTTCTTTTACCACGGTTCAAAATATACAAGCCTATGAAAGTTTAGGTAATGGATTTGAAATTTTTGGTGGACGAATTGATGCTACAAATCTAGTTTCATTAAACACGAGTCTATCCGGTATTAAGGTATCAGGTGGATGGAATGGCACAGGCAATTCATGGTATTTATCCAATCAAAATAAGTCTGGTATAGAACTAGGAAATAATAAATCAGATTTTAGTGCTGAACCTACAACATCAGCAATAATAGATGATATTACTATCAATGGTCCTTTATCTAACAGTGCAATACATTATACTTATGGTGGTGGTCTCTTTAATCTAACTAACGTATATACATCGCAAATTCAATTTGGTATAAACGTTAATAGTATTACTGAATCTGAAATGATAGATGCTGGTAATTTATTCATCAATACCATAGAATTTGATAATCCATTAACAAATTTTAATAGCTCTAATTACAATGGAACTACAAATTTTTATACGGAAGGCTCAACAAATGGTGCAGGAAATAGGAACTTACCACCAATATGGACAGAAAATTGGACAATAGGTTTTTAATCGACTTTAAATTCTTTGAGAATAGAAACTGGCTTACCATTTGAGGTAAATCCCTCTAGCTTTACTTCATAAATCCCTTTTATATCAGAAGTAAAAAAGCTTATAGTTTTGTTATCCTCTGAAATATTAAAAATAGGAATCCATAATAATTGTTGTCTAAAATCTGGTAATCTAGACCGTCTATCTTCATTTGTATAAGTTTGCTTGTAATATGTTTTTCTGACTTCAGGTTTATTAATTTGTATGCTAGGTATATTGCCATTATTTAAAAACTCATTAGTAGTTAAGCCACCTATCGTCTCAATATTAATAATACCTTGAAACACTTCTAAATCTATCACAAACTGATCCCTATAGATTTTAATAGTTTTAATAGTAGTGGCATTGAAATCCATCATCTTACTATGATCATCTACAATTACACCATCTAAGAGCAACATGGGTTCTATGCTTGTATTTGTACCAAAATTAAAGCCCTGTATTTCAAAAACATCTTGTCTTTTATTATCTTTTCTAATAGATGTATTTTTAATTATTTCTTGGACTGTTTCCTTCAAAGTTGGAAATCGGTTATAGTCATCTAAGCTATAAGACTCATAAATTCGTCCTTTAAATAAATTATCATGAGTTAAAATTGAGAGTGAATCTGACCTAAATTCAAAATAAGCATTCTCAACCTGGTTATATATACTCTGCTCTATAATGAAGTCTTTCCATTCTGGATTTAATTGAAACTCTTCAAATTTAAATTCAGAAATATCGAGCTCAGGTTTTGGTTCTAATACCATATCATAATCTTGTGAATTTTCTTCAAGCACCTGAAAATAAGCATTGTTGGTACTATAATTTTCATCCACATTAAAATAGAAATTACCTGCAGTATCTGTATGTGCTATGTTGAGTATATTAAAATCATGTTCAATTGAAATAGCAACCTTTAAGTTGTCTTGTGTATCTTCAATTTTATGCTTTATGTTCCCTTTAAATAATTCACCTCTAAACTCTGGCAAGAACACATTAGAATCTAATTTTGAAAAGCTGATTTTTTGTGGCTTTAGTTGATGATAGTAATCTAATGCGTTAGAAAGCCTTGAAGAAGGTATATCAATTTTACGCTTTACACTTACAGAGTAACTTCCTGAAATATTATTTAATGAATCTTGTAATTCTGCTATAACTTTTTGCCTTTTTCCATAACTTTTTTTGTTCAATTTTAAAACAATCGACTGACTGTACTTATTCACTATCGGCAAGTCATTTAGAGAAACAGTATTATCAGCTTCTACAATTGATCTATAAGGATTAATAATGGTTAAATTAGCAATACCAAAATTATTGAAATCGACATTTTTCATCCAATTGGTATATGCCACTAACTTATAATGACCTGTATTAAGTGTTACAGGTAAGAAGAAATCGGCATATCCTCTGCCGCTATCTAATTTAATTTTATGTTTAAAGATGCGATCACCATTACTCGCAATGAGTTCAACATAGGCAATTTTGCTTAGTTGACTCATATTCTTTGTAGTAGAATCAAAACAAAACAATGAGTAATAAAGATATTCTCCTGAGAATAAAAGTCCACCATTAATATCTATATAAATGGATTCCATTGGTGCAGAAACATCATTAATAGCATCACTATTTTGAGTATAATCTTGCTGACTAAAAGAGATTTTAGTTAAAAGGAATAGGATAATAATATAAACGTAATTTAATTTCATTAACTATTTTATTCAACCCAAAAATCGGGTACAATATTGCTTCCTAGTGTTGTACAGTCACCACATTGTGGTATAACCATAATATAAGGGCCTTCACCAGGTTGTGGATTAGTATTATAATCGTAGAAACGCATACTTTCCTCTCTTATAATATTCACTAAATCACGCTCTCCAAAATTACCTGCTGTTGATGGTTTTTGAAGCACGCAACTTATAACATAAGGAGGTAATTCTTCTCCTGGAAAAAAATCTTCGTAACTAAAAAACAATCTTTGTTCTGCTACTGTAGATACTTCAAAATAGCCAGCAACGTTTTCATCAGGATCTGTTAATGAAACAATATTTCCTGCAAGAAATCCTGGCTGATCTTCAGAAAAAACAGTAGTAGATGATTGTGATAATCCTTTCAAAGTATCATAATATGCAAAGGTTTCTGGTGTTAAAACATATTGCTTAACTAATATACTATACCTGTGAGAAAGCATATAATTATCTCTATTTACAAACCTAACGCTATAGTCATCTAATCTATCCTCAACCAATGCTTGCGTACTTGCAACATTTATAGTTGATGAATTATTTGTACCATAACAAATTTGCTCCTCTTGTTCTCTAAGTATTACAGGAATCTCAAAAGTTTCAAAACCCTCAATTACAAATACTGCATCAAAAGGACTCCAAAAAGGTGCTATAATTTTAAAGGTTTCAATAAAATCGTGTCTGAAAAATTTAGAAGACCCAGAGGAATCATAACTATCAATATTGATTGTTATGCCTTCTTCGCCATTATCGTTAATAATTCTTTCAGCAAACACATCATCAATAGTTGTACTGGCGACAGGCAGTTCCATAGGAGTAGAACGATATGTTCTACCGGAAGACGTTGTAATATTTAAAGTGTAGTTGTTTTGTAGCTCTGCAGCGAACGGTTCTATAGACTCATAAACGCCTTGCTGAGTTTCTTCAAAATTGTATTGATTACCGTTACTTGTAGTTATTGAAACTTCAGCATCTGTCTCAAATGGTGGCTCTTCCTCTTCAAATCTGTATGATCTTGTAAGTGTTACTTCTTGTCTTTTGAGTTCGTTAGTAATTATAGCATTAACTACTAAAACATCTTCAAAACTACCAAAATCACCTTCATATGGCTCCACACAAGAAAAGTTAAAAACTAAAACGGATAACGCTATAACAAAACGCGGTTGCTTTTTGCTGATTGATATTAGATAATTATAATACTTTCTCATGGTATTAAAAACTAATGTTATAGGTTAAAGAAGGTACAGGTATATTAAATATAGAGCTTTGCAAAGCCTGTATCTCACCATCATTATTTATAAAAAATACAGAATAAGGATTATTTCTCCCTAAAACGTTATATACTGACAAACTCCAAAAGCTATGCGCCAATTTATTTTTTTTATGATTGCCTTCAAAATTTAATCCTAAATCCAATCTATAATAATCAGGAATTCTAAATTGATTTCTATCACTATACAATACAAACTCTCCTCCGTTAAATTGATAGTTTCCGGTTGGGAACGTCACTGGTCTTCCTGTTTGATATAAAAAGTTACTCGATAGACTTATACGTTGTGATAATTTATAGTTTAACACCAAAGTAAAATCATGTGGTTTATCAAAGTTAGATGGAAAATAATTAGCATCGTTAACCTGTTCTTCAGCAAATTGACTGTCTAATTTAAAAAATGATCTAGAGTATGTATAACCTATCCATCCTCTTAAATCTCCAAGATTTTTTTTGAATAAAAACTCAACACCATAAGCCTTACCTTCTCCTTGTAATATTTCTGTTTCTACAGCTTCATTTAACTGAATATCCGCACCAGTTTTAAAATCTAAAATATTATGTTGCTTTTTATAAAAGCCTTCTAAACTTAACTCATAAGCATTTACATTAAGATTTTTATATAAGCCTAAAGCCAATTGTGTTGCTTGCTGAGGCTTAATAAAATTATCTGATAATTTCCAAATATCAATAGGTGAAACAGTCGTATTATTAGACAAGGTATGTATATATTGAAATGTATTGTTGAGGCTAGCTTTTACAGAAAAATCGTCTGATAAAAAATATCTGGCAGCCAACCTAAATTCAGGGCCAACATAAGTTTTTATAACTTCATTTTTGCTATAGCTTACCGTATCGATTACAGAACTTTCTGATCTCGGTGTTCCATCAGAATACACACGCTTATTGGCCTCACCTAAAGATGAAAAGAAAGAAAATCTAAACCCTAAATCTAATAGAAAACGCTCATTGATCTTGTAGCTATCTGAAACAAAAAATGCGCCTTCAATTCCTCGTTCTTTAGGAATATTAACAGGCGTAATAAGATTACCTTCTCCTTGAGGCTCAACTTTACCTGGTAATATGCCATAAAGTTTACTAGTGAGGCCATAGGTAATATTATGAGTATCGCTAAGCGAATAATCTAATTTTAATTTTAAAGCTGTTTCATCAATCTGAAAACTTTGTATAAAATCGTCACTCATAGTATCCTCATAATCAATATTAAATCTATACTGACTATTGGCCAAAGTTACAGTAGCATTATGTCTATCATTTATCTGATGTTGCCATTTTAAAGAAGCTAATCTATTGCTATAACCGAACAACGAATCTGAAGTAATACTAAACGTATCTCTGCTGTAATAACCTAGTGCTTGGACACTATTCTTTTCATTGATTTTATGATTATACTTAGCAATAAAATCGTAAAATGATGCTTCGCTATTATTTAGGTCTGCCTCGTTTAGTGATCTTAAAACCCAATCGGAGTACGTTCCTCTTGCGCCAATTATAAGACCCGATTTCTCTTTCACGATAGGAGTATTTACAACAACATTACCTGTGACAGGGCCCACCGAAACATCTACTCCAAATTTAGTATAGTCAGCATTTTTAGTTTTTATATCAAAAACGGAAGATATTCTTCCTCCAAATTCTGCAGGAATACTCCCCTTGTAAATATCAATGTCACTTACCACTAATGGATTCAAAGCCGGAAAAATACCAAAGAAATGTGATGGGTTGTACAATACGGCATTCTCTAATAGTATTAGGTTTTGATCCGTTTTCCCACCTCTTACATTAAAACCTGCTGCTCCCTCTCCTGCTGATGTTACGCCAGGCTGAAGTGTTGCTACTTTTAGTACATCACGCTCTCCAAGAACCAAAGGAATATTCTTTGACTCTTCAGAATTTATTCTTGTATTACCTGTACTTGCATCCTCAATATTTTTAATTCCTTGAGAGTTTAAAACTACCTCACTTAATTCCTCTGCCTTACTTTTTACATTAAAATTCAATTTACCATCATCATAAATTATGACACGCGTTTGCATACGCTCATAACCTAATCCATTGATTTCAATAATATGTATTCCCGGTGTAAGTTTTAGCTCGTAGTAACCATTATTCTGAGTAACAGCTCCTACGTTTTTTAATTTAGAAACAATTGCTAGATTCGATATTGTTTTATCCGTATCAGCATCATAAACATAACCAGATAAATCATACCTGTTTTTCAAATTCCCTCTTTGTTCTTTTCCTACCCTTACGGTATTAATTATAAGATTACTTTGATCATTTTTATTGATCAGAACAGGTGTATTATTTTGTAAGGTATCGATTCGTTGTTCTTCTATATCTGTACTTTGAGTAGGGAAATAATTTGATGGTAGCTGATCGTAAATTATAGTGTTACGAGTCAGAATAATTTGATTATCAGTAGTTATATAAAAATTTAAAGACGTATCCTTTAAAAGATCTTTAATTATAATAGCCAAAGACTCATTAGTGTAAGCCTTATTTACAATCACTTCGTTAAGCCAATCTTCCGCATAGTAAAACTTATAATTTGTCTGCACCTCTAATTTTGAAAAGGCATCTTTTAATGTAATCTCATTAAACTCTATAGAAATATCCTTTGTGTTTTCTTGGCTAAAAGCCAAGTTTATCATGTTGTAAAAAACAAATAAGAGAACCCATTTATATCTCATCGTCCTGAATCCAGTGGTATTATCGTCTCTTTTGCTATAGAAGAAAAAATTGCCACTAAATAGTCATCGTAGTCTTTGTTCTTTTCTTTTTCAGAGTCTAATTCTATTTCGTCTATTAATCTCCTATATTCAGAAAATTGCTTCGTAAGTTTTTTTGGGTTTTTAATTATGATGTGCTGATTGTCTTTAATGAGAACATACATGTTATTATCATTAAACTCATAATATCTATTATTTTCATTTGTCTTAGACCTAATCCTCTTTTTATACTTCTTCAAAAGTTGTAATGAATCTGTTTTTAATAAAGTTTCAAAAAAACCTTCAATTGATATTCCTTTCTGAGTTGTAAAACTTAGATTATTAAATTGATGCCCAAATAAACTAAAGCTCTCTATCCTACTTTTATCCAATATTATACTAGGATCTGTTGGAGAAAAGGAATGTTTTAATATCAACTGGTCCTCAAAAATATCATACTTCATCCAAACCTTTGTATAAGGTTTATCATCATAAACAACTTCACCAAAAACAAAATTCAAATCCTTAAAGAATTTATGCTTTTCGTTAATCATTCTATGTTTTTCTGTGTAAACGAAACCATTGTAGATACCAGTATTTTTTTGCCCGATTATTGAATCCGTCCATTGGTATAATTGAGTTTCGTCTTTGTCAATCTGCGCAAAACCAGTATGGTTTAGCATGGATAATAAAAATATAATTACAGCGATGCGCAAACGTTAAATATTTAGTAAGTATAATGTAAAACCTTTATTTAGATAAATATAATAAATTAGATCTATTTTGATTTTACATGGGTCTAAAAGATCATATTCTCAGCAATTGAATTGGCTATTAATTTCTCATTTTTTTATCCTATTTTTGAATCAGCAATGAAAAACAAAAATGACTAATCATCAAATAGAACCTAATAACTGGATCAAACTATATTCTGATTATCTATTTAATTACACCATAACACGGGTTAGTAGTAGAGAAATAGCTCAAGATTTAGTTTCGGAAACCTTTTTGGCAGGTTTAAAATCTATGGCCAATTTTAAAGGTGAAGCCAGTGAGCGCACTTGGTTGATATCTATTCTTAAACGAAAAATTATTGACCATTACAGAAAAATAAATTCTAACAAGGGCAAAGCCGAAGTTAGAATGAGTTACAATAGTGACACAGAAGCTGAAGGAGATTGGCTAGAAGAACGTGTTGCAGATCCTTTCGATAAGACAGCTGAAGACACATTGGTAAACTCTGAATTAGGAGATGCCATCTATGACTGTCTTGGAAAACTACCCGAAAAACAAGCTGAAGTTTTTAAAATGAAAACGATTCTTGGTTACGATACCGAAACAATTTGTAATGAATTAAATATAACTGCGTCTAACCTTTGGGTAATCATACATAGAGCAAGAACCGCTTTGGCTGGTTGCATGGAAAAAAATTGGTTTTAAATAATTATGAGTAATATAAAATTAAGTTGTCAAGAAGCGAATCACGTTTGTGACAAGAATCAGTATAAAGAAGCAAACTTTTGGGAAAAAGTAAAGCTAAATATACATTTAATTTACTGTAGAGCTTGTAGAAAATATTCCATGAGAAATGGTAAACTGACAAAGGCTATGGCCTCTTCTAAAGTTGAAGTTCTAGACACTATTTCAAAAGACAAAATGAAAGCAGCTTTTGAAAAAGAATTAGCTAATCATCAATAAAATAACAAGCCAAACTATTGGCAGACTTTCTACCCAAAAAGCACTGTAATATTTCGATTGATTTTTATTTGAAAAAATAATAAACAGCAATGTTATAAATGTGATAATTAATGTTGAAAGTATCGTATATCCATCCAATTTATCTTTAAAATAATCTAGCATAAAAAATACCATTAATAGCAAAACACCAATAATTTTGGTTTTTTTTATGCCAATTTTTTGGGGAATTGTGGCGAGTTTTAAACTATCGTAATTCAAATCTCGTATCTCAAACGGTAACATCAGTACTATTACAAAAATAAAGCGCTGCAAACTTGTAACTACCACATCAGTATTTATGTCAATATCATTATCCATTAGAGGTAAAAAAACGGTAGTATAAGTCCATACAATAGCGATGACATAAATTTTTAATCCACCTATTTGTCTTAGATTTTTCTGACTATCCCTAAAATATCTCATTGGCATTAAAGGAATAGCATATAAGAAAGTTATAAGTCCAAATATGGATAATATTAAAAGTGTATTAAATTGAAGTTTATAGGCATAATTACACATCGCTATAAATGCTATGAAAGAAAATACCTGAATCACTTTTAGCCAACTTGCCAAACTACGATGATGAAACTTGGCAACACCAAAATACTTTACAAAATTATAGCCAGTTACTGTTGCAAAAAACACAAAATACAATACATTTTTATCATAATCTAACCCAAACTGAATCAGGGTAAGCCATGTTAAAGCATATACTGCCAACGCTACATGAATACTACTGTTAATATAAAAATTAAGAATTCGTTTAAAGACATCCACATCACAAAAATAGGCATTGTGTTAATAACCCTTTGTTTCGGTTAAAAACTTTAGTTTTCATTAACAAAAAACCTAGGCTAAATCCGTATTTTTGCAAAAATAAAATTAGATTTTTAATGGATACAACCTCTTTTGCACTCAGGCATATTGGCCCAAATTCAGACGAACAAAAAGCCATGTTAGACTCTATCGGTGTTACCAATATAGAACAATTAGTTTCTGAAACTATACCAGCTGGTATTCGTTTAGAAAATGACTTAGACCTAGATGATGCCATGAGCGAGCAAGAGTATTTGACTCATATTTACAAATTATCGCAACTCAATAAGGTATACAAATCTTACATAGGTTTAGGCTATCACCCTACTAATTTACCTGCAGTTATTCAGCGTAATATTTTAGAAAATCCTGGTTGGTACACGGCATATACTCCTTACCAAGCGGAAATTGCTCAAGGTCGTTTAGAAGCTTTGTTAAATTTCCAAACTATGGTTATAGATTTAACAGGTATGGAAATTGCTAATGCTTCACTTTTAGATGAAAGTACAGCTGCTGCCGAAGCCATGGGATTGTTATTTGCGGTGAGAGATCGTAGCCAAAAGAAAGCTAATGTCAATAAATTTTTTGTTTCAGATTTAGTTTTACCACAAACGATTGATTTGCTCGAAACCAGAGCAAATCCAATAGGAATAGAATTAGTCATTGGTAATGAAGCGCAATACAACCTTTCTGATGAGTATTTTGGTGCCTTATTACAATATCCCGGTAAAAATGGACAGATAACAGACATTAAATCTTTTATAGAAAAAGCAAATGCGGAAAACATTAAGGTTGCAGTTGCAGCAGATATTTTAAGTCTCTTAAAACTAGAAGCGCCAGGTAAATTTGGTGCTGACGTTGTTGTTGGTACCACACAACGTTTTGGAATTCCGATGGGCTATGGCGGACCACATGCAGCATATTTTGCTACTAAAGAAGCTTACAAACGTGATGTACCTGGAAGAATAATCGGTGTCACAAAAGATGCTAATGGCAATAGAGCCTTGCGTATGGCATTACAAACACGAGAGCAACATATAAAACGTGATAAAGCAACATCAAATATCTGTACAGCACAAGTATTATTGGCTGTTATGGCAGGAATGTACGCTGTTTATCATGGACCAAAAGGTTTAGAATTTATTGCTAATAAAGTAAAAAATTCAACCTCTACTCTAGCCAATGCCCTAGAGAAATTAGGTTTAGAACAAGTGAATTCACATTATTTTGACACGCTTCAAATTAAAGCAGATGCTGTTAAAGTAAAATATGAAGCAGAAAAGAGCGAAGTCAATTTTCATTATCCAGATACACATGCCGTAACGATTTCAATAAATGAAACGTCCACAATTTCGGACTTAAACGAAATTATTTCAATTTTTGAACGTGTTACAGGAAATTCTACGGATAGAATTGAATCTATAATAGCTGACGAAACTATTCCAAGTCATTTAAAACGTCAGTCCGATTTTCTAAAATTTGATGTATTTAATTCGTACCATTCTGAAACGGAATTAATGCGCTATATTAAACGCTTAGAGCGTAAAGATTTAGCCTTGAACCATTCTATGATTTCATTAGGTTCTTGTACAATGAAATTGAATGCAGCTTCAGAAATGCTACCTTTAAGCTGGAGTAACTGGGGTAATATGCACCCTTTTGTCCCAGAAGATCAACCTATAGGTTACAAATTAATGCTAAATGCATTAGAAAATCAGCTAACAGAGATAACTGGTTTTGCAGCGACTTCGTTACAACCAAATTCTGGTGCTCAAGGAGAATTTGCAGGTCTTATGGTAATAAAAGCGTATCATGAATATCGTGGTGATCATCACAGAACTATCTGCTTAATACCATCTTCTGCACACGGTACAAATCCTGCAAGTGCAGTAATGGCAGGTATGAAAGTCGTAGTAACTAAAGCATCTGAAGATGGAAATATTGATGTTGATGATTTAAGGGAAAAAGCAGAATTACATAAAGATAATCTTGCAGCATTAATGGTGACTTACCCTTCAACTCATGGAGTATATGAATCTGCAATAAAAGAAATTACGCAGATTATTCATGATAATGGTGGGCAAGTATATATGGATGGCGCTAACATGAATGCTCAAGTTGGTTTAACAAATCCAGGAAATATTGGAGCGGATGTATGTCACTTAAATTTACATAAAACCTTTGCCATTCCACATGGAGGAGGTGGTCCAGGTGTTGGTCCAATTTGTGTTGCAGAACAATTAGTCCCTTTTTTACCTGGAAATCCAATCATAAAAACAGGAGGTCATCAAGCTATTTCTGCAATTTCAGCAGCTCCATTTGGTTCGTCACTAGCATGCATTATTTCTTATGGTTATATTAAAATGTTAGGTGCAAAGGGTTTAAAACAAGCAACAGAAGTTGCTATACTCAATGCTAATTATATCAAAGAACGTTTAGAAGACTTTTACCCAACTTTATATTCTGGTGAAAACGGAAGAGCAGCTCACGAAATGATAATAGATTGTAGAGATTTTAAGGCAAATGGTGTTGAGGTAACAGATATTGCCAAACGCTTAATGGATTATGGTTTTCATGCTCCAACGGTTTCATTTCCAGTTGCCGGAACCATGATGATAGAACCAACAGAAAGTGAAAGTAAAGCCGAAATGGATCGTTTTTGTGATGCTATGATTTCTATAAGAAAAGAAATTGACACAGTTTCAAAAGATGACGAGAACAACGTATTAAAGAATGCTCCACATACACTAGATATGCTTACATCTGATGAATGGTTACTACCATACACTAGAGAGGCAGCAGCTTTTCCTTTGGACTATGTTAGAGACAATAAATTTTGGCCAAGTGTAAGACGTGTTGATGATGCTTACGGAGACCGAAATTTAATTTGTAGTTGCGCTCCAATTGAAGAATATATGGAGGCCTAATTGATTCAATAATATTTCAAAAAAGCACTCAAATTGAGTGCTTTTTTTTGTAATTTAGATTAAGTATGCTACTTTTTTACGAATTCAGTAAAAATGAATCGTTCAAAACAAGAAAGTGACAAATATTCTTTATTATTCAGTAGTTTCGCAATATTGAATTTGAGATAAAAATAACTATGAGCATTAGAATCACAGGAACGGGAAGTTATATACCAAGCATTATAGAAAAGAATGAAAATTTTTATAATCACGAATTTTTAAATGCGGACGGCTCTTCAATAAATAGCCCAAATGAAGTTATTGTCGAAAAATTTAAAGCCATAACTGGCATACAAGAACGACGCTATATAAAAGACGAATTATTAAATTCTGATATTGCATTTTTTGCTTCTCAAAAAGCGATTGAAGATGCAAAAACTGATAAAGAAAGTATTGATTATATCATTGTCGCACACAATTATGGCGATGTAAAACACAATACTGAACAAAGCGATACCGTACCAAGTATTGCCTCTCGTGTTAAGCACTTATTGAAAATTAAAAACCCAAAATGTGTTGGTTATGACTTACTTTTTGGTTGTCCTGGTTGGATAGAAGGAGTTATACAAGCCAAAGCTTTTATTGATTCTGGTTTAGCAAAACGTTGTTTAGTAATAGGTACGGAAACCTTATCTCGAGTAATTGATAAGCATGACAGAGATTCTATGATTTATAGTGATGGTGCAGGTGCTGTAATTATTGAAGAAAGTAATGAAGAAGGCGGAATCATTGCGCATGAGACTGCAACTTTTACTTTAGACGAAGCGCATTTTATCTATTTTGGAGAAACAAATAATCCTGAAATTACAGATCAGCGACGCTATATTAAAATGTATGGTCGTAAAATTTATGAATTCGCGTTGACCAATGTACCATTGGCTTTGAAATCTTGTTTAGAAAAAGGGGGAGTTTCAATAAACGATGTTAAGAAAATATTGATTCATCAGGCTAATGAAAAAATGGATGAAGCTATTGTAAAACGCTTTTATAAGCTACATGGTATGCAAATGCCGGAAGGTGTTATGCCTATGACTATAAACACCTTAGGAAACTCTAGTGTAGCCACAGTACCTACATTATATGATATGATTTTAAAGGGTCAGCTTGAAGGACAGGAAATTAACAAAGGCGATATCATTATATTCGCAAGCGTTGGAGCTGGGATGAATATTAATGCTATAGTTTATCAATATTAATAGAATACATCCTGACATTTCGGGAAATAAATATGTACGAAAAGACTTTTCCAAATAAGCGATTTAAGCACACACTTCATTTTTTAAAAAAGCATATCAACACCTCAGAATCAATATTAGATTTAGGTGTTTCAAATCCATTTTCAGAAATTATGATTTCTGAAGGCTATTCTGTTACAAACACAACAGGTGAAGATTTAGATGAAGACCGTTCTAACATAGAAAATTCTTCAGCAGACGTCGTTACTGCGTTTGAAATTTTTGAGCATTTATTGTCACCATATGAGGTTTTAAAGTCTATCAAGTCAGAAAAATTAGTTCTCAGCATCCCTCTTAAACTCTGGTTTTCTTCAGCTTACCAAAGTAAAACAGATAAGTGGGATAGACACTATCATGAGTTTGAAGATTGGCAACTCGATTGGCTATTAGAAAAAACAGGTTGGGTAATAAAGGACAGGCAAAAATGGACCAACCCAGTTAATAAAATTGGAATTAGACCTTTACTAAGACAGTTTACACCAAGATATTATATTGTTTACGCAGAAAGAGTTTAACTTTGAAAAAATAGTTTTCAATTTTGAACATTTACATTGTCATTCCTGCGCACAACGAAGACCATTACATTGGCAAAACTCTGCAGTCTTTAGTTGAGCAAACGTTATTACCAAAACGCGTTGTTGTAGTTAATGATAATTCTAGCGATAAGACGCAAAGTGTTGTAGAGGAATTCACTTTAAAATACTCTTGGATTTCTCTTGTAAACTCAGAATCTTCTGATATCCATTTACCAGGTTCAAAAATTATTAATGCTTTCAATAAAGGTTTTGAAAGTCTTGATGACAACTATGATATCATCTGTAAATTTGATGCAGATCTTATTTTTCCTAATAACTATTTAGAACAAATAACAAGTCATTTTATAACTAATCCAAAACTAGGCATGGCTTCTGGTTTCTGTTATATCGAAAAAGATAATAATTGGATTATAGAAAGTTTAACCAATAAAGACCATATTAGAGGTGCATTGAAAGCTTACAGAAAAAATTGCTTTGAACAAATAGGGCAATTAAAGGGTTCTATGGGCTGGGACACAGTAGATGAGTTATTAGCAAAATATCATGGCTGGGAAATCCTAACAGATGAAACACTTCATGTAAAACATCTAAAACCTACTGGTAAATCTTATAACAAAGCTTCAAAATATTTACAAGGAGAAGCGATGTACAAAATGCGTTATGGTTTTTGGATTACTTTAATTTCTTCCTATAAATTGGCCTATAAAAAAGGAAAATTTAGATTATTTAGAGATTATATGTCTGGTTATTTTAAAGCTAAATCTAACAAGACTCAATTCCTTGTTTCTAAAGAAGAGGGTAAATTTATTAGAGATTTACGTTGGAAAGGGATTTTGAATAAATTAACTTAATCAATAACAAACCCCAAAACATCACCTGTAGATCCATTAGGAAAACTAACTCCCAATAGTGCAGAAATAGTGGGCGCAATATCTGGTATCACGGTCTTGGTATAAGTTTCTCCATGATTAATACCTTTTCCAAAAAACAATAAAGGTACATGCGTATCATAGTTTAAACCACTACCATGCGTAGAACCTGTTCTACTATAAGCAATATGTGCAATATCATCTACTACAATCACATCACCTGAGCGTTTTTGATTAAAACCATTTTGTAATAAAGCTTCAATACCAGTTGTATAATTAGTACTATTCATTGTTGTGGCTGTATATACTTTAGCAATATTAGGGTAACTAATTTGTTCATCAACTAGTGCTTGCTCAACCTCATGAATATTTAAATTTAATTCTTTCAGTTTTTCCTTATTGAAAAATATTTGATTGTTACTTACGTTTTCTACAATATCCTTAGTACCATAGCTAGATTCTAAAAACGTTGTAAATCGTTCTTTCCTATCATTGTAATCTAAATAACCTGCTGGAATTTTAATAGATTGCAAGTACGCTGGCACATCAACGGCTCCATGATCTGCGGTTAAAAAAACAGTATATTCACCTTCACCAATAGTGGTGTCTAAATAATTAAAAAAGCGTTCTAAATCTCTATCTAATCGTATATAGGTATCCTCAATTTCTTTTGAATTCACACCAAAATTATGACCTACATAATCGGTACTAGAAAAACTTACAGCCAAAACATCAGTATCATCGTCTTGTCCCAAAGCTTCACCTTTTATTGCAGCCATAGCAAAATCTACTGTAAGACTATTACCATATGCAGTAGCTTTTAAAATATCAAATCCATTATTTTCAGATTTTAAAGCTGCTAAATCATAAGGAAATGTTGCTGTTTCCTGTCCTTTAAAACCACCTTCAAAATCATTTAAGTCGTTACCACTTTCCGTATAAGTTTCTATAGGCTGATAGGTATCCCAAATTTTGAAATAAGACCCAGCAGCATCAGAAGTATTAAAGTCCTTAACCCATTGCGGTAATTCATTTCTATAAAACGTACTTGTTATCCAAGCACCTTCTTCTTTACCATGAAACCAATAGGCAGCATTTGCAGTATGGCCTGCTGGTAATATTGCTCCTCTATCTTTAATGGCTATACCAATGGTTTTACCACGCATTTGGGTGAATAGTCTATTTTCATCGGCAAAACTAGTAGTCAACATTCTTTGAGGCGACATTTTTCCTGCATAACCAGTTGTTCCAACAGATTCAACACTATCATCACTCGCACAGTAAACTGTTTCTTTGATTTCTTTGTCATACCAATTATTAGATATTATGCCATGGTACTTTGGTGTTGTGCCCGTGTAAACTGAAGCATGTCCTGGACCTGTGTATGTTGGCACGTAATTAAAGTGGTTGTTCTTACAGTTAAAACCCTCATTAATCATGCGCTTAAAACCACCTTCACCAAACTTAGAATCGAAACGTGTTAAGTAATCATAGCGCATTTGATCTACGACAATACCAACAATTAATTTTGGCTTAGCGTTATCAGTTATATTCACTGTATTTTCTATCGATGCCAATGTTTTATCCTGTGATCCACAAGAAGAAAACATAAATACAATTACGATTAGCGAAAGGAATTTTTTCATGCTTAAATAAGTCTTATAATTCAATTTCAAAAATACAATTTTTAGAACATCTTAATTTAAATTAACGTTAATAACTAATCATTTTTTATACTTTAGCATTATCAAATTCTAGAATGATATACCTCCATAATATAGGTGCTTACTTTATAATGATTAAAGATATGTTTCGCAAACCAACCAAATGGTCTGTGTTAAAAACTTTGATCCTTAAAGATATTGATGACCTCATCATTGGTTCTTTAGGTATTGTTGCATTTATAGCATTTTTTGTTGGTGGAGTTGTAGCGATACAGACCTCACTAAATATTAGCAATCCACTAATCCCTAAATATCTCGTTGGATTCGCAACTCGTCAATCCATTATCTTAGAGTTTGCTCCTACGTTTATTTCCATTATTATGGCTGGTAAAGTTGGCTCTTTCATCACCTCTAGTATAGGTACCATGAGAGTTACAGAACAAATTGATGCACTCGAAGTTATGGGAATAAACGCCATTAACTATCTTGTATTTCCAAAGTTTGTCGCACTTACACTCTATCCTTTTGTCATTT
This sequence comes from Winogradskyella sp. R77965, assembly GCF_044594915.1. Taxonomy (GTDB): domain Bacteria; phylum Bacteroidota; class Bacteroidia; order Flavobacteriales; family Flavobacteriaceae; genus Winogradskyella. The sequence continues at coordinate 1,789,282 of NZ_CP138990.1, forward strand.
CTATAGCTATGTTTCTGGGCATACTAGGAGGCTTGGCAGCCTGTGTATATGGTGGATATGGTACATTAGAAGATTACATTTCTGGTGTGCAAAACGATTTTATACCATTTCATATGGCCTATGCCTTTATAAAAACTATGGTGTTCGCATTTATTTTAGCAACTGTACCCTCCTTTTATGGCTACTTTATGAAAGGTGGAGCATTAGAAGTGGGTAAAGCCAGCACGACTTCCTTTGTTTGGACAAGTGTTGTGATTATTTTGTTAAACTTTTTACTAACCAGTTTATTATTAGGCTAATGATAGAGGTAAAGGATTTACATAAATCGTTTGGTGATGCACATATCCTAAAAGGAATTTCGACTTCTTTTGAAAAAGGTAAAACCAATCTTATTATTGGGCAAAGTGGCTCTGGTAAAACTGTATTTTTAAAATGTTTGTTGGGCTTATTTGAATTTGAACAAGGCTCTATTTCATATGATGGAAAATTCTTTAGTAAGTTGAGCGGTGATGAAAAGCGAGAATTAAGATCTAAAATTGGTATGGTATTTCAAGGTAGCGCGCTATTTGATTCTATGACTATTGCCGAAAATGTGATGTTTCCATTGCGTATGTTTACCAAAATGAGTAAAAGCGAGATGGAAGACAGAGCAGATATTGTTTTAAAGCGCGTTAACTTGCCTGAAGCTCATAAAAAAATGCCAAGCGAAGCGTCTGGTGGTATGCAAAAACGTGTTGCTATTGCTCGTGCTATTGTAAATAATCCTAAGTACTTATTCTGTGATGAACCAAACTCTGGGCTAGATCCAAAAACAGCAATTGTTATTGATAACCTTATCCAAGAAATTACGGACGAATACCAAATAACTACCGTAATTAATTCTCATGACATGAATTCTGTAATGGAAATTGGCGAAAAAATAGTCTTTCTTAAAGATGGATTAAAAGCATGGGAAGGTTCTAAAGAAACGATATTTAAAACCGATAATGAAGTCGTTACCGACTTTGTCTACTCTTCAGAATTATTTAAAAAGGTTCGTAAAATGTATCTTGAAGAGAACGAGTAATTAGTTTCGCTTAAGTATAAGCTTATCTGTTTTCAACTCTTGTTTTAACCACGTCCGTAATTCACCTTCCTTTATACGTATTATACTATCATTAACAGCGCTATTCCATTTTACACTAGCCACAGTGACTGTATCTACCTTTATAAAATCCTTAGATTCTAACATTTTAGCATAACCAAAATATTCGAGTTCCTTAAATCTTATTTTGGCATCTTTAGCTATAGCCGAAAAAGCAACACTGTTCTTTTTTGACGTATTTTCCGCTTCAATCTGTTGATTTAAACCCGTAATATTTTCTTTTAATTCGTCAATCTCTTTTTGCAAACCTGAGATGATATTGTCTTTTCTATCAAGATCAGCAATGGCTCTATCGTAGGCTTCAGAAATTTTATCTATGCTTCTATTTTTATTGCCACTTATTATGAGTTCAAAATCTTTAATTTTTTCATAACCTTTAAGTTCATTTCGCAGATCGGCTTCGGTTGCACCTGTTATTTCATCATTAAAATAAAGGGTAATCTTTTTCTCTTCAAAATTCGCAATTCCATCCTGAAACCAAAGCTCTCGGTTCTGTTCTATTTCATTTTTGACAAAACTATTATAGTCATTTTCAAACCCAGTTTGCTCCAACACTTTTATAAATGTTATGGTAGGATATATCATAACTAATATAGCAACTAATGCTGCAAACCTGGCAATACGTTTTCTTTTTGAAGAATTGGCGTATTTGAGCATCGGAAATCTCAAGACTTTTAACACTATGAATGTTGCTAAAGCAATAAAAATTGTGTTGATAGTAAATAAATTCATTGCGCCTAAAAAATAAGCCCAATTAGCCTTTGCCAACCCATAACCTGCTGTGCACAAAGGTGGCATTAATGCCGTCGCAATAGCTACTCCAAAAATTACCGAAGCGATCGTTCCTTTTTTTGTTCTGGCAATAATCAATGCCAATCCACCAAAGAACGCAATAAGAACATCTCTAATATCTGGTTTCACTCTGCCTAATAATTCAGAAGTATCTTCACTTAAGGGGAAGAATTTAAAAAACAAAAAGGCCGTCAATAAACTCAACACAATCATTGTTGCTAAATTAATCAGCGATTTCTTAAGTGTATCAATATCATTTATTGCAATGGACATACCAACTCCCAAAATTGGTCCCATTAATGGAGAAATTAACATGGCACCTATTACAACTGCGGTAGAATCAGCGTTTAAACCTACTGACGCTACAAAAATTGAACAAATTAAAATCCAAGCTGTTGCACCTTTAAAAGATATATCGCCTTTAATAGCATCAATTGTAGCATCACGATCTGTATCGTGCTTAAAATCAAAAAGTTCAGTTAAAAAAGTTTTTATACTTGCAAAAAGACCTTTAGCATCTTGTTTTACAGCTTCTTTTTTTTCTTCTACAACTTTATCTTTATCTATATGCTTTTGTTGTTCTTCTTCAGAAAAATTAAACTTATTTTCTTCCATATAATTCTGATTAACTTGATTCTAACAAGATATGACAAAAAAATATTGCTTAAGTTACTATAACGAAAAAAATATTAATTGTCACCAAACTTATTTTTAACACGTTGTAATACTTGCTTTATATTCTGTTCTTTTCCTTTAGGGTAAATAAGTAATGTATCGTCTTTATCTACGATTATATAATCATTAAGTCCATCAATAACCACAAGCTTTCCTTTATTAGCTCTAATGATATTGCCGTTTGCATTTTCAGCCAAAGTTTTTGCATTTAAAATAGCATTATTATGACCATCTTTTGGAAGTTTATCATACAAACTTCCCCAAGTTCCTAAGTCATTCCAATCAAATGTAGCAGGAATTACATAGACATTTTCACTCTTTTCCATTAGTGCATAATCCACAGAGATATTTTCTGCCTTTCCATAGTTATCTCTAATAAAATCATCTTCAAACTCTGTATTATAGACGTTGTAACCGCCATCAAACAATTGGAATAATTCAGGCTGGTTACGTTTGAACGCAGAAATTACTGATTTAGCACTCCACATAAAAATACCAGCATTCCACAGAAAATTACCCTGTTCAATAAATGACTTTGCAGTCTCATAATCTGGTTTTTCTCTAAATTGATTAACTGGCTTAATTTCGGCTGTCACAGATTTATCATATTCTATATAACCATAACCCGTATTGGCAAATGTAGGTGTTATACCTAATGTCATCAAAGCATCATTAGATTCACAATACTCAAAAGCAGTTCTTACATTATTGGAAAAAGCCTCCTCATCTTCAATCCAATGATCACTTGGAGCTACAATCATTAAAGCATCCTCATTCTCTTTCTGAATTTTTAATGACGCATATAAAATACAAGGCGCAGTATTACGCATAGCTGGCTCTAAAACTACTTGGCGTTTCGTAACACTTGGTAACTGTTCAAAAACTAAATCATTATAACGCTCATTAGTTAGAATAAAAATATTTTCTTCAGGAATTAATTGCGCTAAACGATTAAATGTTTTTTGAATTAAAGTATCTCCAGTTCCTAACATATCGTGAAATTGTTTAGGAAAATCTTGTGTGCTAACTGGCCAAAATCTTGAACCTACTCCACCTGCCATTAATATGGCGTAATAATTTTTATTTTTCATTCTTCTAATAATTCTACTTCTGCATTAGGATTAAACAAATATAATTTACCTGTATTAACTTCAACACATTCAAAGCGTTTTCTTCGTTTGTTTCCCTTTTTAAAAACTCTATTATTATAAAGCTTAAAGGCTTGCCCCAAAGGTACTTCAAATACATACGTCTTATCATTACTTTCGTCGAATTGCTTTAAGGCGTAGGCGAGTTGCGCGTCTGTATCGCTAGACGCTTTTGGATTTTTAAAGTGTTTTGCTAAAAGAGGAAGTAATTCTAGTGGGAAAATTTCTGGATGCAAAAATGGTAACATTAAATGCTGAAAAGTTTGTTTCCACTCTTTTCCATGAGGTTTTATAAACCGATCGTATTTTTTATAGGCTTCAAAATGAGCAATTTCGTGAATTAAGGTAATTAGAAATCGATACGGATTTAGATTAGAGTTTATAGTAATCTGATGCCTTCCGTTTGGCAACTGCCTATAGTCACCATGCTTTGTTTTACGTTCATTTTTAACTTTAACAACTAAATTATCATTGATTAATAACTCGTTAATCATTGAATGAGCGCTTTCGGGTATAAAATCTAAAAGTGTTGTTTGCATTGCGACAAAAATAGTTGTTATCTTTCTATACTTTTAATCCTTAACCACAATCATTTCAGAATTATTATTTATTTTCAACATATATAACCCTGTGGAAGTTGAGTTGAGTTGAATCGTAGTTGTATTATTTAATTCGTTAAATTCCCTATCTATTTCAATTTTACGCCCTCTGATATCAAATACTTCAATAACATCTGAAATGTAAGTATTAGTAATAAAAAGCTCTCTATTTATTGTTGGGTTTGGATAAATTTTTTGAATTTGATTATCTATTTCTCCCTCGCCAAGTGAACCTTCAAAATAAGGTACAGCAAAACTAAAGGTGCTTTCTGCTACAGCCTGACCAATAAAGCGTCCAGGAATATCATCTGCTGGAGGATGAATTCCACCCCAAATTCTACTCAAACTTGTTTGGTCTGATGCGTCTCTATACGTTGCCCATTGTAGCACCACATCTTCAGAAGGACCATCTTCAAATACTAAAAATTCATTCTTTTTGGCTACAAACTCTCCAATCCCTCCTGGAAAAAAGGCACTTCCTGTCATCATAGTCATTAATTCTGCTGCTGCTCGAGAGAATGTAGAATGTCCAGACACATAGCCTGCAAATGGAGGAGTTACAAATGTCGGTCTTTGGTAAGGATACCAATTTTCTGCTAAAATCCAACCTACTCCAGCAACATCAATTTCAGTATCTCCTATAAAATCGTGTCCTTTCCATGTATACAGTTTTATCTTACCCACATGTTGATTTGCAAATCCTGATAAAGGATCATCTGCTTCAACTACTTCTATATAATTCTCAATTAGTGGAATACCAGATACATTATAATTATCTAATGACATATCTGTACTTTGCCCACGCTCGGCCATAGATCGAATTGCAGAAATTGGTCTTATATAATCGTACCACCCTTTTACACTCCAAGCTGAGATTGCAGAATCGTGCATACCTCCACCTAAAATAAAATACGATTTTACGTCCCATTCTAATGGATCCAAAATTTCGCCCTCACCTTCAAAACGTTTTTCAAATTGAGGATGGTCACTCACATAATTCAAAAGTGTAAACCAATGACCTGGTGGAGTTTCAGAATCTGGACCATCTGCCCAAAACTCTGCAAGTACGCGACCATAATCTGCTCTTAATACCATGTTAGTTTCATATGGATTTCCAGTAACAGGATTTAAAGTATGACCATTACTAACAAATCCTCCTTCCATAAAATTATAGAAATTAGGATAATCAGCATAGCTATTTGGAAACGTGGCAATATCTAAATTTCCTGTAGTATTTGGAGATATATCTATTTGAACTCCGTCACTCGGATCTAAATGCGACTGCCAGACAGAAACCATAGAAAATCCCCATTTATAAGCATCACTATCCGCGTTATTTTCAGTAAGACTTATGTATGGTGGATCTGAAGGATCGTGATATACGTGATAATTATTACCATCTCTTTGAAAAGTCACTTTATCGTCATCTGTTAATGCAAATGGAAAAACATTTCCCCATTCAGGACTTAAAAAAGGTGGTGTATCTTCATCTACTATATTTCCACCTTGGTCTATAAAAATATTTAATGCCAAAGGCACCCAACGATTTGGGTCATTAATTGGCGCATTAACATTCGCATTTACATCTATCGCATAAGAAGCATTAACTGGTTTATAATATGCATTGTCATAACCTGTTTGTTCTCTAGAACCATCTTGTAAACCGTAATTAATTACGGTTTGTGCAACATAATTACCCAAAGCAGCAGCATTACCAAACTCATATAACAAAGACGAATTAGAGGTATCATACCCAAGCTTGTCCATTATTAAATCAAATAATTCTTGTGATGCTTCTGCACTGGGCGAATTCTGAAAACGATGCGAAAGTAAACGATACATAGCATAGCTAACGGAACGTTTTAATGATTCTTCATTACTCTCAATCGGTATAAAATCTTCCAAACTACTAGTAAAACCATTCACAGAATTTCCAATAAGATATGAATCGGCTACCTCATCATGAATTGCCCAAATATCGTACATAGCAACACTAGTATGAAATAGGTTTCTAGCATGTATAGTTGGTCTTGCAAAATCATTTCTAATAGCTTCTAACAAAACCTCATTCCACAATCTGGCAATTGACACCTCTTCAGGTAGATTGTCTGTTCCCAATTCTACATCTATTAATGCTAGTAAGCTTGAACATTCACTATTAAATTCTGTCACCGAAACATGCCCAATAGCTTCTAGTTGCCATTTTACGGTAATAGAGCCTGTACCTTGACCATTTAAAATTTCACCTCCAGATACCTGCCAATTTGCTGTTGATTCATTAGCTATATCATAACTGTAAGTTTCAGTTCTTAAAAATGATGAAGATGTATTACCAACTATGCTTTGTGATTCTATATATGTACAAGATCCATCGTCTAATGTTGCATCAGGATTGTAGTTACATGACACTGGATCTAAACATCCATATATTTTCTGGCTTGGAATTATATCTAATACTTCAATACCAGCACCTTCAGTTGCTTTTATGATAATATCTGAGTCTAAATTATTAAAAGTTTCAATTAGACCAGAAGGCCACTTAATTTCTAATGTTAATATTTCTGTTGCATCGTTTAATCCGAAATGCACAGCTTGCAAGCTCTGTGACAAGAATCCAACACCAGAATAATAACGTTTAAAAGTTCCATTAGCAGTTGTGAGTGTAATTATTGTACCAATGCCATCACGATTAGAGGCTGTTCCTTGTAAGTGAATTTTGAACCAGTGTAATGAAGGATTTACATCATCAAAATTTAAAATTTCATTTTCATATAAGAAAGAAACACCATCACTATTTGTAACAAACAAATCGATATCACCATCATTATCATAGTCCCAATCTATAGCTTCAACACTGACGGTTTCTTCATTCAATCCTAATTCAGCAGAAGCATCTTCAAAGGCGTCTTGTCCTTGTACTGTAAGATTTCTAAAGTAGAAATTAGGTTCTGTACTTCTATTTTCAAAAACATAACCATTGGTTACAAACAAATCTTCATCACCATCTAAATCAAAATCTGAGAATTTTGTTCCCCAAGCCCATCCAGTATTACCAATATTAAAATTATCTGCTAGCTCTATAAAGGTATTATCACCATTATTCTGAAGGAAGAAATTATTATCAATTGCTGTTACAAAAAAGTCGAACTTACCATCATTATTATAATCGCCTATCGTAATTCCCATATCATCACCCATAGTATCCAAACCATAAATTGATGCCTCATCAACAAACGTATTTCCGCCATTATTGATATAGAGATTATTGGGCTCATCAAAATCATTAGAAACCAATACATCTAAAAAACCATCTTCATTAAAATCAAAAGGAAACGCCGTATAACTGGCCAAATCTTCAGTGGCAAGAATACCAGTTGCAACTGAAACGTCTGTAAATGTGCTGTTACCATTGTTTCTGTAGAGTTGATTACTTTCACATGCCTCCCAATCACTAATGTAAATATCTAATAAGCCATCATTGTTATAATCAAACCATGTCGCACCAGTATTTTGACATGCATTGATGGTTTCAAAACCTGCAATTTCTGTAATATTGGCAAATGTGCCATTACCTAGGTTTCTCCATAATTGTACTTTTAGTGAATAGGTTAAAAATAAATCTGGAAAACCATCATTATTGTAATCTCCCCAAAATGCTCCGCTTTTATTGCCGTCTAAACCAAAATACTCATCTCCACCTTCTTCTTGAGTTAATAAATCAACAAAACCTGCAATTTCTGTAACATCTGTAAATGTACCATTATTGTTATTTCGGAATAATCTACTTAACGTTTTAGGGCTGTCAGTGTTATCTTTTGCTTTTGCTACTACAAAAATATCTAAATCGTTATCTCCATCATAATCTGCTACAGCAACTCCGTTATTTTCCTCAAGAACACCCAAACCTGCTGCAATTTCTGCATGTACAAAAGTTTGGGAATACGCTTTTGTAGCTAAGAAAATTATAAAAAAGATGATAAGATAATAACCCTTATGGTTCAGTAAATATTTCACCATTCAAATTTTTTATAAATATAAAAATTAGCTTTTAGAATCTATCAGCTTTGGTAATATTAACATCTCCCCAAAAGTATTGGTCGCTTTGTCTTTTAATTCATCGTTATAATCGTGAGCAGTAAATCCAAAAACATCAAATCCACCGCTAACTGCCGCATTTACACCAATAATACTATCTTCAATTACTAAGCATTCTGTGGGTTGAAAACCCATGGCTTTGGCTGCCCATAAAAATATAGCTGGATCTGGCTTCCATTTTTGGATAGTATAACAACTAAAAATATTTTTTTCAAAATAAGGTAGTAAACCTGTCAGCTTTAAGTTGAGCTTAATCTTTGTTTCTGGTCCACTAGAAGCCACACAAAATGGTATTTTTAAATTTGATACAACATCAAAAACCCCTTCTACGGGTTTGATTTCGTTTTTGAATTTTTCGTATGAAAGTTTTCTATATTGATCTATGAAATTAGTCGGCACCTCAGTATCAATAAGGTTCGCTATTTGGGCAACACAATTTTGAAGTGAGTTCCCTTTAAAATTTTTGAAAGCATAATCTAAAGTAATATTAGCACCAAGTTTATTTGCTAAATCAACCAAAACTTGGTTACCTAGAGGTTCACTATCAACAAGCACACCGTCACAATCAAAAATTATACACTTGTACCTGCTCATATTTTAAAAATATAATGAGACTTAATTTTGATTAGTACTCAACGATTTCAAATTCGCTTCGTCTATTTAGTTGGTGCTCTTCTTCCGTGCAGCCTTCCTCTGAACATTTGGCGATGGTAAGTAATTCCCCAAAGCCTTGAAATTGTAAACGTCTGGCATTAATATAACCTTCTAATGCCAAATAATTCCTCGTCGACTCTGCCCGTTTTTCCGATAAAATTTGGTTATAACGCTCAGTTCCTCTAGTATCGGTATGAGAACTAATCTTTAAGTGAATATTTGGATAACGCTCCATTTTTTTGGCAAGCTCATCTAAAACTATCTTAGAATCCGATCTAATATCCCACATATCAAAATCGAAATAAATTGGTTCTAATTCAAAATATAGCTTTCCATCTTTTTCAACAATAGGCGGTCCTTCAACGTCAGTAAGCATTTCAAAACGTTTTGGATCTTCTTCTTTTAAATTCTTATCAATACCTTTTTCTGCAATAACAGTTTCGACAGGATCCACTGGCGGAGGTGGTGGAGGTGGTGGTATCTTTTTTAAATACAAAACATGTTTTTGATCTTGCTTTTCTAAAACTTTTACATATTTAGCGCTCGCCATGTAAGCCTCATTATATGCCTGAAGTTCATAACCTCCTGCCAACAAGTTTTTATTAAAACTAGCTATAGAATCTAAGGTGTTACTGTAAATTTCTTTACCTTTTTTATCTAATAAGATGACTTGTGAATTAGGTATATAATCTTTTGTATCTTCATCTCTAATTTCAAACCTATTTATATATTCTCTAATGAAAATCTCTCCAATTTGAACAAAACTATAGATGTTATCATCTGTTCTATTTCTATTTGACGCAAAGAATCCTTCTGTTTTATTATAATAGTTTAGGCTAAAATCATCGTACTGAGAGTTTATCGGAGCTCCCAAGTTTATTGGGGTTGTAAATTCATTATTAACCCATTCTGAAACAAAGTTATCTAACATTCCAAGACCTAAATGTCCATTCGATGCAAAGAATAAATTACCATCTTCTGATATAAACGGAAAATGCTCCCTATTCACTGTATTAATAGTTGTCCCAAGATTCTGAGGTTCACTAAATGTACCATCTTCATTTATCTCTACATAGTATAAATCAAAATCGCCTATACTATCGTTTTGGTTTGAAGAAAAATACAACCGTTTCCCGTCTGGACTTATCGCTGGATGCTGATATGAAAACTCAGCTTTATTAAATGATAATTTTTCTAATTCTGACCATATTCCATTAGTTAATGTCGTACTGTAGATATGTATATTATTAGTATCATTTTTGTCAAACTCTTTTTTCCCTTCATTAAAATTACTTCTAGAGAGGTATAATACTGCACCATCCGAACTAAAGCAAAAGTTGCCTTCGTGAAGTTTAGAATTTATTCGTTCTGGCAAAGCAACAACTTCATTAACTTCATCATCCTTAATGGATGACTTAACTGCATAAATATCTAGAAAAGGTTGATGCGTCCATTTATAACGTCGACTTAATAATTTGTTATTATCTCTATCAGAAGCAAAATATATACTATCACCATACTTTACAGCTCCAAAATCTGAAGCTGATGAATTGAAAGCTGCTAACTTTACTCTATAATCTGGCGTCATGAGTTTAAAGGCTTCTATAGTCTCAATGGCATCAGTTGTATTTAAAGAAGCTGACAGGTTTTCTTTATAAAGTTTATAATATTCTAAACCCCCTTCATAATCTCCTAAAGCCGATAATATTTGATATAGTTTAAAGTTGAAGTCGTTATCGTAACTTTTATCATCTTCCTTAAATTTACCGTTAACTAGTTTTTTTATATATCTTGAAGCTTCTCTGTATTGAAATGTATTATAGTAAGAAATCGAAATATTCTCTAAATCTTTTTTATGATTTTCTTTCCTTAGTGCCTCCTCGTAATATTTAGCCGCAGTGATATAGTCTCCTTTTTCAAAAAAACGGTCAGCCTTCGTTTTTCGTTGCGAAAACGAAGTTTGCGTTATAAGTAGTAACCCTAATATTATGGTAAGTCTTTTCATCATACTAATAGAATCTTGGAGATGAATATTTTTTACTTAGCCCAAGTAAATCAAATCTATAGGTTAATATAAATTCGTGGCTCCCACTATTATAATCTTTTAGTGCACTTGTGTTAAAATCATAAGCATAGCCCAATCTAAAATCTGGTAACACTTCTATACCTATCATAGCCGTAATCGCATCTTGATATCTGTAAGAAACACCTAATTCGAATTTTTCTTGATATAATGCATTTGCAGAAATATCGAAAGATAAAGGTGCACCAAAAGATTGTTTCACTACAGCAGATGGTTTCAATTTTAAGTCATCATATATATCAAACACATAACCACCGATTAAAAATAAATGCAAATCGTTTTGGTAGAATACTTCGTTATCAGTATCTATTTGATTTGGTAAAAGATTAGGTGCCGATAACCCTACGTAATATTTATCGCTGAACATGAACACACCTGCTCCAATATTTAGAACTGTTTTACTAGTGTTATCAAAAAAAGAATCACCAGTAACATTGCTTTGAAAGACATTAGTACTTAGGTGGTCAAAACCTACTTTCATTCCAAAAGACATATTTAATGTTTCATTAAGTTCAATTTTATAAGCTGCATCTACATTAAATACATTTTCGGTTTGTTTTATACCCCCTCCTATTTCATCATTTAGGAAATTAAGACTTATTTCTATTTTATCAGTTAGTGGAATATTGGCAAATATATTTCCCGTTTTTGGGGCACCTTCCACACCAACCCACTGACTACGATACAAGCCTCCAACCTCAATTATTCCCAGTTCATCGATCATATAACCAGGATTGATGATATTCATATTATACATATATTGCGTGTAGTGCGGTTCTTGTTGTGCGTATAAAGACGCACTACAAAGCAAGAGTATTATATATATTTTTATCTTCATTATATCTATTATCTACTTAGATAAACACTGCCTTGAAATGGTTTTGTGCTACCATCATTTGGATTAAACACATAAAAATATGTGCCAGCAGGTAAGTGACTTCCAATGGCTAATGATTGATTTGAGGTGCCATCAAAAAGTGGTGTGTTAATATTTCCTTTAAAAACTATCGTTCCATATCTGTTGAAAATTTCAATCGTAAAATCTGGAAAGATAATAGGTAAGTTACATAAGTCTAATACTTCATTTTCATTATCATCATTATCTGAAATACCATCATTAATCTCGCAATCATTGCATGTATTGTCAGAAAAAGGTAACACGGTTACGATAACTTGAGTTCTCGCAGATTCACAACCATTAGAATCTACAGCCTTTAGATAATAGTCCTCCCCGTTAACCAACAATTCTGTTTCAAACAATATATCTGTTGATGTCGCTGTATCATACCAATTAAAATCAAATGCAGTGCTTAAAATTTCTAAATCTGAAATCGCTGCAGCATCTGTAAGGCAAAATGTTTGATTTTGAACAACTGGAGCTTCAACATCTATAACCGTTATGGTAATAATAGCGCTAGAAATATTACATAGAGCATTTCCTTGCACATCGTATTGAAAATTGTAAGAGCCTTCGGCTAAAAGAGTAATATCTACGATACTACCAGTTAATGCGCTGGTATTATCGCTGTCCGCAAACACACCTCCTATATCTGCCGTATTGTCCAGAACATTGAGTAGGTCTATCTGAAAATCAGATTTGCAAACCGTTGCCTCCATATCCTCACCTGCATCTGCACTTTGTAGAATTGTCACTGTTAATGTCGCTTGAGCACCAGTACAAAATATATCTGTGCCGTTCCCATTATCAGGCACTGTATAGATATAGTCTCCTTGGTCAAAAAGTAACGGGTCAAAATTTACTGTACTTGTTGAAGAAGTAAATCCATTGGGACCTATCCAAGTTCCGTTATCATTGGGATTTCCGCCCAATTCATCAAATAAATTGAAGATACCGTCATCACTACAGACATTTATTGAGGTATCATTTCCTGCTTGGTACTCTTCATAGATCGTAAATGTAAGATTCGCACTATTATCACAATCATTTCGAGTAGTTGTAGAATACACAAAACTAAAGGTCTGTTGATTATTAATTTCTGGAATCGTAAAAGGATTACTAACGTTATCACCTGATACTGTATCAGACCAATTTCCTAAAGGCCCTGTATAAATAGGATCATCAATGCCATTAGTGTTTAATAAAGAAATTAAATCCAAAGGAGATGTAAAATCAGCCTCACAGAACTCTAAACCACTGGTATCTTCACCTGCATAGTTTTTAGGGTGAATCACTATAACAACTTGTGCAGATTCTGACTCGCAAAACCCAGAATTATCAATACTGCTCGTACAAGGATCTGTATAATTTAAAGCTTCAAAATTATCTGGGTTACAATTTATTTCAGGATTAACCGTGTACTGAAAAATATAAGTACCTGGTTCTGCACCAGCTAAATTAATTGATCCTTCATAAGAGTAGCCAGGAGAAGGCGTACACCCTCCACCATTACTCACTAAACCTAAATTGGAAGAACCTGAAATTAAACTCCATTGTGTACAAGCGCTAGAAGGATAATCGAACAACACCCCATTTTCGCTGGTAAATGTTAATTGATCATATAAGTTTATCGTTGATGGTGTAGCTGGGTCATCTTCACAAAACTCAGCACTATCAGACTGTGAAAATGGTCTGAGGTATTCGTAGATTTTAAAACTAATCGTTGTTTTAGCATCTTCATTACATACACCAGATCTTTGATCTACAGCATAGGTGAAATCAATATCGACACATCCAAACCTTACATTATTAGCTGTAATCTGCTGGTAAATATCATTTATATTTACAACTGAATCACCTAATGATGAAACTTGCCCAAACATATCCATCTCCCATGTACCTTCAATATCTTCGAATAGTAAAAATTCATCGTCTGTTAAATCAATATCAGTATCAAAATCGCCATTGATTATTGACGTTTCACAAATTCTTTTGTTCTGGGCCAAACCAGAAAAAACCTGCCTAACAACAGAAACTTTAACCCGAGTTTCTCTAACTAAATCACAAGGTGCAATACCATCTACTCTATAAACTAACTCAAACGTTTCTTCATCTACTAAAGGAGGCCCTGAATTATATGGTACTGTTACAAATAATTCAGATCCAATAATATTAATGAAATTTGGACTACTTCCCTCATAAGACCATTGACCATTTGAATGAGGACTTGGCAGAGACTCTAATGCCTCAAAAAGATTCATATCTGGCAATGGAACGCATATATCAATCGGTGTTGAACCTTCATCACAAACCTGTATGTTTACATCATTTAAATTTGTCGGTAAGGCTATACCTGAAAATGGTCCCAACACCAAATTAATAGTTAACGCAACATCAGATCCGCAATCTGCATTCGTTAATTGAAACTGATAATCTGTATTTGTTGTGGAGGCTTCATTAAGATCCCAAAGAAATAAATCTCCGGATGAAGTATCTAAAGCAAAGTTAAAACCCGGATCAAACCAAGTACCTGCTTGTATCGTATTACCTGTTAGATTGGTATACTCTTCGTATAAGTTTATTACGCCGTCAAAAACACCATCATTATCGCCATCTATTTGTGTCATGTCACAAATAATAATAGTCTCTTCGATATTACATTGCGCATGTGCATACACACACAAAAATGTAAAGACAATAAAAATTGTCAATTTAAATTTAATCAATCCCCATTAATTTACCCGAAAGGTATCAATATAGAATCAAGTATTGTAGTAGTAATCTTCAAATTGTTAACAAATTAATGTTAACATCTATATGTTTAGGAATATTCTAAGGTGTAGAATTAGAAACCTGTAAGACTTTGCCATTATAATATTTGTTTCCAGTCAAAGCAAAATTTTGAATGTATTCGGCCATTTCCTTAGCAGTCGTTGGTGCTTTGTAACCAGGAAAAGCTTCTTCTAGCATTTCTGTTTGAACAGCTCCTAAAGCTAAGACATTGAATTGTGGACCTGTTTCTTTATATTCTTCAGCGAGTAACTCAACCAAAGTAATTACTGCTCCCTTACTAGAACTATAGGCTGACAATCCAGGAAATTTCATACTGCCTTGAATACCTCCCATTGAGCTAATAGTAACAACATGACCATCATTTTTCATATATGGCAATATCGTCCTTGTTAATTCCGAAACACCAAAAACATTCGTTTGATAAACTTTTGTAAAATCTTTAAATGAAGTTTCAGCAAAAGGTTTATTAATAATAGCACCTGCATTGTTGATCAATATATCGACTTGTTTCCATTCGTTCTCAATAAACTGTACCACCTTGTCATAGTCGTCTTCATTACATAAATCGAAAGCAAACGACGAAATATTATCGAAATGTAGATTGCTTATTGGTTTTGCATTGCGGGATAGTGCCAACACATTGTGACCTTGATTAGCGAATAAATGAACCAATTCAAATCCAATTCCTCTGCTTGTTCCTGTAATAATTATGTTTTTATTCATCGTTTAAAAGAACCTCTTTTGTTGGTGCATTCATCATACCTTCTAATCCTGGAATCAGTTTATTAATAAAACTAGCCATATGCTTATAATCCATTTTATCTGCTTCGTCATCAACATGGTGATAATAATCAAAATTTGTAAAATCGAATGTTGAAATGGCATGTGCTGGCATTTTTAATTCTTTGTAAAATGGAAAGTTATCTGATCTAAAAAATAGATTCATCTCTTTTGCTCTAGGGAAAAAACCAACCACCTCTTCACCTGCATATTTATTTAAAATAGGCGCAAAATTAGAACGGTTATAACCACTCATATAAGCCATAGATTTATCTGCTGCTCTAGGTACACCAATCATTTCAAAATTAATCATGGTATAAGCATTCATCTCTGCCTCATTTAAGCGTTTTGCTAAATGAGAAGACCCTTTTAATCCCATTTCTTCCGCTGAATAGAGGGTAATTAATATACTACGTTTGTTTGTTTTAGTTTTAGCAAAATAACGTCCAATTTCCATAGCTGCAACAGTGCCAGAAGCATCGTCGTTAGCTCCATTAGCAATCGAATCCCCTTCTACAATTTTACCTTTACCTATATGATCGTAATGACCTCCAAGAATAACAAACTCATTTTTTAATTCAGGATCGTTTCCCTCAATCATTCCAACAATATTATAACCTGTTATTTCACCTAGTTTAAACGTATCACGATAGGTTTTGAAATAAGGTTTTATATCATTTTTCTTTAAGTAATTTTCAATAAAAACGGCTGCTTTTTCTATACCTTGACCTCCTGTTGCTCTTCCTTCTAATTCATCTGAAGCTAAATACTCCATACTCAATTTAATATCTTCGGAAGATATTGTAATCTTTTTTGGTTTTACTATTTCAACGATTTGCTTTTTTCCACCTTCAACAGATTTATCTTCCACCACTTTACGACTAGAAGAACAAGCAATTAAAAACGCAATAAAAACTATTGCTAGAAGCTTTTTCATATTTTTTATATTTGAGTTTAAAGATAAAGAACTAAAACTAGGTTTAAAATTAATTATTCCTTAATATTACATACTCTAAGTCCTTATTATTAAGATGGTTATTAGCTGCCCTTAACCTATGTGTATATTTATATTAGATTTTTTTATCGTTTAAAACACATTACCCTACACTTTAAAACTCGAATAAAATGGATTTTAAGCAGCTTCTTAAATTACTGATAATTACCATCTCTCTTCAGCTTAGTGCACAAGAAAACTTCGATATTTCTGGCTTAATAACAGATATTGATAATAATGGTATCTCTTTCGCAAACGTGCTTTTATTAAGATCCAATGATTCTACACTAGTAAAAGGAACTATAACCGATGATGATGGTAGTTACAAAATTGAAAATATTAGTAACGGCAACTACATCGTTATGGGTAGTTATGTTGGATTTCAAAAAACCT
The DNA here is from genome assembly GCF_044594915.1 of Winogradskyella sp. R77965. GTDB lineage: Bacteria > Bacteroidota > Bacteroidia > Flavobacteriales > Flavobacteriaceae > Winogradskyella. Next base: position 1,806,330 of record NZ_CP138990.1, read on the forward strand.
ACTCAAAACCATTTGTTTTAAATAATACGTATACAGTTGAAACCTTAGTTTTAAAAGAAGGCAACCAACTAGATGAAGTCTTAATAAAAGCTGAAAAACCATTATATCAACAAAAGGTAGATCGGATGGTGATTAATGTTGAAAATAGTATAGTTTCCGCCGGAGGAACGGCTTTAGAAGTATTAGAGCGTTCACCAGGGATTAATATCAATAGACAAAGTAACAGTATATCAATCGTAGGAAAAGAAGGAGTTGTTGTAATGATAAATGATAAAATTAGCTATATGCCAACATCTGGTTTAGTTCAGATGTTAGAGGGAATGACCGCTGATAATATTGAATCTATAGAATTAATAACAACTCCACCAGCTAATTTTGATGCAGAAGGTAATGCTGGATACATAAATATTGTTTTAAAGAAACGTACGGATTTAGGTCTCAATGGATCTTACTCTGTTGCTTTAGGTTATGGAAAAGGCATTACAAATAATGATAATATAAACTTTAACTACCGTAAAAAAAGTGTGAATTTTTATGGTAGCTATGGTTTTTCTCTAGATGAAAGAGCACAACAATTTAAAACCAGTAGGGAATTCATTGATAATGGAGATGTATTAGCATCTAAAACAGTAACTGATAGAGAACCTCAACAACGAAATCATAATCTGAGACTTGGATTAGATATAAATACTTCTGAAAAAACAATTATGGGTATTCTCGTTAGTGCTTTTGATAATAGATGGTCAATGGACGCTGTTAACAACAATATTAATTCCGAAAATGGCAATCCTACATCTTTTGTAATCTTAGATAACGATGAGATAAATTATTTAAAGCATATCGGTCTTAATTATAATATTAAACATAATTTCACGGAAGATAAATTCCTTAGTTTCGATATTGATTACCTAAATTATGAGTTCGACAACCCAACAAATTATCGAAATTCTTTTTTCGATGAGAATAATACATTTTCAAATAGTGAATTATTAAGAAGCGGAAAAGAAACACCATTAAAAACTTGGGTAAGTAAATTAGATTATAGTAATAGAATAAATGACAACTTAAAATTTGAGGTAGGAATAAAAGGTGTAAAAAATAATTTTGAAAATGATGTGTCTGTTGACAATTTTGAAAATAATGTTTGGGTACCAGACCCAACCTTAACAAACAAAAGTGTTTTAGATGAAAGTATTTATGCTGGCTATGGCGCTGTTGAATATGGTATCGACGAAAAAACCAGTATTAAAGTTGGCCTCAGATATGAGCATACAGATTCTAAATTAGATACAGATACGCAAGGTACAGTAGTAGATAGGAATTATGGAATTTGGTTTCCTAGTGTTTTTATCAATAGACAAATTAATGATACGCTAAGTGTAAATTTAGCTTACTCTAAACGTATAACCAGACCTACCTTTAATGATTTAGCACCGTTTGTAATTTTCTTTGACCCGAATACTTTTTTATCTGGTAATGCTTCTTTGCAACCAGCAATTTCTAATGCTTTTAAAGTTGATGTTAATTATAAATCGTATTTTTTATCATTTCAGTACACAAATGAAGATTCTTCTATAGCGAACTTTCAGGAACGTATAGATGAGGCTACTGGAAGGTTAATTTTTGAAGCGGCCAACTTAGACTATACAAGAACCTTTGGTGTTACTCTTGGTTTGCCAATAAAGGTTTTTGATTGGTGGCGAACTCAAAATAATTTTACATTTATTAAACAGAAAGTAAGAACTTTCTATGATGATGAGCCAATAGAATTAAGCTTAGGTAATTTCTCAGCCAATACTACGCACTCATTTAAAATATCTGAAAAGTTTACAGCTGAGCTCTCAGGTTTTTACAATGGTCCAAGTTTCTTTGGTTCAGCGAAATACAACGAAGTTTATGGTCTTAATATTGGGTTTCAACAAAACTTCGGTGAAAAGTGGGGAACATTAAAGCTATCAATTAATGATTTATTAGATAGTGTTAAATTTACAGGAGGTACTGACTTACCCGAGCAAAATATAAAAACTAATAATACTTTCGATTTTTCAAATAGAACTTTTGCTGTAACGTATTCTAGAAATTTTGGTAATAACAAACTAAAATCCTCCCGTAATCGTGAAACAGGTTCTGAAGAAGAACGACGCAGAGTCAATTAAAAAATCCTGTTTCAAATTTATGAAACAGGATTCTAATATTTAGATTCTGAAACAAGTTCAGAATAACAAATTACTAATACAATTAAACTAACATCGTTACAGGATTTTCAATATAACCTTTCAAGGTTTGAAGGAATTGGGCACCAGTTGCACCATCGACTGTTCTGTGATCACAAGCTAAACATAATTTCATAGTGTGACCTACTACGATTTGTCCATTTTTAACCACTGGCTTTTCAACAATATTTCCTACCGATAAAATAGCCGAATTAGGTTGATTGATAATCGATGTAAAACTATCAATACCAAACATTCCCAAATTAGACACAGTAAATGTACTACCTTCCATTTCGTCTAAAGCCAATTTCTTGTTTCTTGCTTTACCAGCATATTCTCTTACAGCTGCTCCAATTTGAGGTAAGCTCTGTTCATTTGCAAACTTAACTACAGGAACCAGCAATCCATCTGGCACAGCAACTGCAACACCAATATGGACATGATTATTTAATTGCATTCTATCATCAAACCACTGAGAATTCACTTGTGGATGCTGTTTTAATGCCAACGCGCAAGCTTTAACAACGATATCGTTGTAAGATATTTTCGTATCTGGAATAGAATTGTATTGCACTCTAAAAGCAATAGCGTTTTCCATATCAAACTCCACGTTCAAATAATAATGTGGTGCGGTAAACTTAGATTTAGCTAAATTTTTAGCAATCGCTTTACGCATGTTAGAATTTGGTACTTCGTCAAAATCTTCTTGTCCTGTTGGTACAAATTTACCAACTGAAGCGGATTGTGCAGATGGAGTGAAATTCTCAATATCGCGCTTTACGATTCTTCCATTTTCACCAGAGCCATTCACTTGAGATAAATTGATCCCTTTTTCATCTGCCATTTTCTTAGCTAGAGGTGATGCAAATATTCTTCCACCAGAATTTGAAGTCGAAGTTGATGCTGAAGTCGAAGCTTTTGGAGCTTCTTTTTTGCCTTCAACAGGCTTTGTCACTTCTGTTTTCTTTTCTTCCTTTTTAGTTTCTGTATTATTTTCAGAACCTGAAGCTTTAAAGTTTTTAGCCACTCCTGAAACATCAGTACCTGCAGGACCAATAATTGCTAATAAAGCATCTACTTTAGCAGAATCGCCTTCGTTTAATCCAACATGTAATAGTGTACCTGATTGAAACGATTCAAATTCCATCGTTGCTTTATCAGTTTCAATTTCTGCTAAAATATCACCTTCTTCAACCTCGTCTCCAACTTTCTTCAACCAAGTTGCAACAGTTCCTTCTTCCATAGTATCACTAAGACGTGGCATAGTAACAACTATAACTCCTTCTGGTAAATCTTCTTTAGATGCGGATTCAGAACCATTATCTGAGCTATCCTTTTCTTCATCCTTAGACTCTGGTATAGCATCTGATTTTTCAGCTTCTGTACTTCCATTTAAGTAGCCAGAAATATCTTCACCTTCGTCACCAATAATAGCTAAAAGAGTATCTACCTTGGCAGTTTCACCTTCTTGTATTCCTATATGTAATAGAGTTCCTTCGTTAAAGGATTCAAACTCCATCGTTGCTTTGTCAGTTTCAATTTCTGCTAAAATATCACCTTCTTCAATTTTGTCACCAACTTTCTTTAACCAAGACGCAACAGTTCCTTCTTCCATGGTATCGCTTAATCGCGGCATATTTATTACTTCTGCCATAGCTTACTTAATTTTATGGTCTATAAATGGGTAATCTTCTTGCTCGTATACAACATCATACATCACGTTCTTTTCTGGGTATGGCGATTCATCTGCAAATTTCTCACATTCTGAAACACGTTTCTTCACATCCTTATCAATAGCTTTTAAGTCTGCTTCTGTAGCATATTTCTTTTCGAGGATGATATCTTTTACTTGCGTAATTGGATCAATTTTTTTGTACTCTTCAACCTCATCCTTTGTTCTATAATGCTGCGCATCAGACATAGAGTGGCCTCTGTAACGGTAAGTTTTTACTTCTAAAAATGAAGGTCCACCACCTTTTCTGGCACGTTGAATCGCTTCATCAAAAGCCTCCGCAACTTTTATAGGGTTCATTCCATCCACAGGTCCAGAAGGCATGTCATAACCTAAACCTAGTTTCCAAATATCGGTATGGTTTGCGGTACGCTCTACTGATGTTCCCATAGCATAACCATTGTTTTCACAAACAAAAACTACTGGTAAATTCCATAGCATAGCTAAGTTAAATGTTTCATGCAATGAGCCTTGTCTTGCAGCACCATCACCAAAACAACAAATGGTTACTGCGTCTTTATCGTGATACTTATCACCAAAAGCAATACCAGCTCCCAGAGGAATCTGGCCACCTACAATTCCATGACCACCATAAAAACGGTGTTCTTTAGAAAAAATATGCATAGATCCACCAAGACCTTGAGATGTTCCTGTAGCTTTTCCAAACAATTCTGCCATAACACGTTTTGGATCTACTCCCATCCCTATAGGTTGAACATGATTACGATAAGCCGTAATCATCTTGTCCTTAGTTAAATCCATAGCATGTAAAGCACCTGCTAATACAGCTTCCTGACCATTATATAGATGAAGGAATCCTCTAACTTTTTGTTGAATGTAAACTGCAGCAAGCTTGTCTTCAAACTTTCGCCAGAATAACATATCCTCGTACCACTTTAGGTAAACTGCTTTGGTTATTTTTTGCATGTGTTGATTAAATCTTTAAAATAGAATAACAAAAATAACACTTTACATAATAATGAAGAAACAGGATGTCGTAAAAAAACAGAAGATTATTGAATAATCAATAACAAAAAGTTTATAACACTGAATTATCGAAAAGAAGAGGTAGTAAATTAGCTAAAGAATCTGATTTAACAACTTTACCCTCTTTACCCATGAAATATATTTCTATTGGTTGATTTTGTTTTATCTCATACTCTGCAATAGACTGTCTGCATGCACCACATGGTGGAATTGGTTTATTAGTCACCTTATTTTGTGACGATGCTGATACAGCCATTTTTAAAATCTTTGCATTTGGGTATTTAGCACCAGCATAATAAATAGCCGTACGCTCTGCACACAAACCTGAAGGATAAGACGCATTCTCTTGGTTACTGCCAATAATAATCTCATTGTTATCTAGTAATATAGCAGCACCAACATTGAATTTTGAATAAGGCGCATAGGCATTTTCTCTTGCTTTTACTGCTTTATCCATTAAATCTTGAATGGCTTCGGGAAGTTCATCAATATTTAAATAAACTTGTAATGTGGTTTCTATTTTAACTTCCTTCATAGCTTACAATTTACAAAACACCTATTATATGTGAAATGTGGTATTAGACAAAAAAACTATTGCTTTTATAAAACAATAGTCTTTTTAATCTAATTAAAGTTATATTCTAATACTCGTTATATTCGCCAGCACCAAAATTAAATGTTAGTGAAAAGCGTAATGTATTTTCTAAAGGACTCTGAACTTTCGATGCAGAAAAAAGATATGATAAATCTACATTTATAGTTGTGTATTTAAAGCCTGCTCCTAAAGCAAAAAACTTACGTGCTCCTTTATCTTCAGCTTCATTAAAATATCCTGCTCTAAAAGCAAAATTATCTTGATATGAATATTCCGCACCCAATGACCATGTAAATTCTCTTAACTCTTCACTAAAACCTCCTGGCGCATCACCAAACGATTGAAAAACTCCACTCATAAAACTTACATCCGGATCTTGACCAGATACAATTATATCGGTTGTGATTGGGTTATTTGCTAAATCATCCTCATCTTCTTCATAAGTTCCATTTCCGTTATTATCTGTAAATTCAAATTCATCACCAATTATAGGAGGTGTAGGTACTAAATATTTAGATACCTCCGCAGTCACACCTAGTTTACTGTATTCATCAAAAATGAAGTCAAACCCAAGACCTAACCTCAAATTTGTTGGTTGAAAAACTTCTCTACCACCATCATCGTACTTAAATCTAGGTCCTAAATTTTGAATAGCAAAACCAGCTCTCCAACGGCCATTAAAATCATTATATGCTTCTTCCTCACTTTGATAATACCCTGTTATATCAGCACCGAAAGTACTACCAGGATTAGCATTTGGATCAATCGTATCAATTCTTAATGCGGACCGCATGTAACGCATAGCTACAGCCATAGAGAATTGATCTCCTAATCTTAATGTATATGCTCCATCTATAGCATACTCATTTGGCTTAACTGCTACACCAGGATCATTAGCATCTTGAGTCAACACTATTTCTCCTAGCGAAAAATATTTAAGACCTACTGAGAATGCACTGTACTCATTTATTCTATTAAAATATGTCACGTAACTTAAAGAAATATCATTTACCAATCTCGTTAGATAAGGTGTATAACTTATACTAATTCCTGATTTTGCTTCTGAAAACCCATATTTAGCAGGGTTGTATTGTTGTGAAAACCCATCTACGGATGTTGCTACTCCCATATCTCCCAAAGACGCTGATCTTGCATCTGGCGCAATTAGCATAAAAGGTAATCCAGTTGTAATGACTCTACTGTCGTTAGCTCTAGGAATTACTACTGTTTGACCAAAAGTTAGATTAAGCGTAACAAACGTGACTAGGGTTATTGCGTATTTCTTCATGTTCAATTTAGTTATTAATACTAGTCTAGTAGTATTAATTCGTTAACAAATATAAATTATTATTATAGTATGACAAGTTTTTGAATTTTTTCAACTTGTTTATTTAAACGGTTAGATTTCACTTTTAGTTTATAGACATAGACTCCTTTTCCAATTTTATCTCCAAAATCGTCTCTTCCATCCCATATTATGTCTTTAGATAAAGAACTTACAGCTTTACTTCCTCCTGTGGTTTGTCCATTTAATGTTCTTACCAATTTCCCGGAAATTGTAAATATTTGCACCGAAATGTCTAAAGGTTCAACACTATTATGATTAAACCAAAACTCTGTATAACTCACAAATGGATTTGGATAATTTAAGACGTTACTTATTACTAACTCTTCATCTTTATCAAAAACCATAAACTGAATTTCTGAAGTAGAGGAATTATTATAAACATCCCAAGCTTTTAAAGTTAAGGTATGTAAACCTGGTTCTAAATCTCTAAATGGATATGTAACGACACCATTAGTATAATCATCTATGTTGGCTTGATAATAATCATTTAATACAATTGGGTTCGTTTCGTCACCATCGATTATTGCTGAAATATCATGACCTATACCGCTTGATGTATTTATTCCATTATCGTCTTGTAATTTTGCCAATAGACTAGGAGACTCATTTGTAATACCACCTGACACAAAATTCTCGTCATTCATGAATAAATTGATGACCGGCCCGATATTATCTTCAGGTGCGTTTTCATTAATACCTCCTATTTTAATATCGAAATTTGCTCCTGCTTGGTCAGAAAGTGGGTTATCTGTTTGCGCATAAAAACTTACTTTACCGCTACCAACAGGGATACCAATATCCTTTGGCACAATAAAATCAAACTCAAATTGTCCATTTACTATACTGGCCTGACCTTTAAAAATAACTTCTCCTAATGTTGTAAAATCCAAAATAATCAAATCTCCATTCGAATCTGAGATACCATCATTACCTAGGGTTTGACGCTCAATTTCTTTATCAAAAACCGTCGCTGTTAATGTACCATTATAATTAGATAATAAGCTTCCGTTTACATCTACAACTTCACCTGCTAATTTTGTATAACTTAGAGCTTTTAAAGTATCTGTAGGCTCGGTTATTTCAACATCATTTACTCTTGTAAGTCTTACATTTGGTTTCGGGAAAGCTAATTTCATAGCAGGATCTCCAATAAAAAACACTAATCGTTTTTGCGAAAGACCAGATACATTATTGTCCGTTTTGGTAAGACGCAGTGCTTCGGCAGCAGAGGAATAATCACTGGCTCCAAAAGCAAATAAATAATCGTCCAATTCTTTGTTGATGGACTCACCAACAGTAACAAAAATTTGTCGTGTTGTTGTTATTAATGCAATAGCACCACCATTAACATTCCAAAAAGTAAACTCACCTGCAGTATCTCTGTTAGGATCATCGAATTTAGTGTATTCGCAAGTAACAGTAACAAACAAGTTGAATTTGCATACGTTATTTACTTCTTGTGCCTCGAACTTATCAAAAATTCGTTCTTTAGCAATCCCATCCTCACCACCATGTCCAAAATAGTTTACGACCAATGCGCCAACTTCTATAGCATCCTTTATCGCTTTGTTTACCTTAGGATATCTATTACCCGCTGCAGAAGATTCTTGTTCAAAAGCATCCGAATGAATTTTAACTACATTAAGAAATGGCTTTTCTTCATTTAATGTTGTACCAAGACCTTCTGTAGTCTCTTGTAACGTTTTCTCCCAACTCACGTCCACATCATCAGATATAAGAAGTATGTTATTTCGCCAACTTCCATAAGCTTCTTTTTGGTAATACGCATCAATTTTATCGACCATCTCTTTGGCACGCTGCATATCTTCGGCTAATATTCTACCAACTGCAACATCCATTCTATCAGCATTACTCATTGTACCTTCATTGTCATCTAGCATCACATAAAAATCATCCGACACAAATGAATTTGTTAAAGCAAAACTACTTTTAGTATACCATGAAGGGACAAGATTGGTATTATTGCGTATTCTATCCTTATAGTCATAAGACCCTTCACCAAATAAACATAAATACTTTAATCTATTACTTGGTGTACTGGCATTGTCATATACATATTTTATAAAGTTTCTTAATGCAGCTATATCTTGACTACCAGTACTAAATTCATTATAAACAGACTGTAAGTCAACAACTTTTACATTAAGATTATATTGATTTCTATTAATTTGAGCTAAGCGCTCTGCTTGTGATAAAAACTGACTTGGTGTTAAAATGATATAATCAATATCTTCAAATTCACCTTGCGCGTTATTAAAAATGGTTCCTTTGAGATTTTGATTAGCAACTGATGATTTTGAATCTTTTGTTGGCTGCAAAAAATTTGAATTGGAAAATGCCAAGTAAATTCTTTCTTCCCCAGACAATGCCTTAAAAGATATACTATTCTGATTGTCTAAATTTATAATATTAGTAACATTAAAACGATCAGTGATATCCCATATTTCCTCTACAGTAGAGCTATTAGATAATGTATATTCCGCAATTCCTGGTGTAGTATTGACATCTCTATTTTTAAAAACCAACTGATCACCAGCATAAGTAAGATCTCTCGTTGCTTCAATATTTATATAATCTAAGTAGCCATTACCTGAAGGATTTCCATTATTATTATAGTCTAAGGTTATCGCTATATCATCTGAGGACATATTGAGTGAATTAACAAATCTAGCTCCACGCGCCAAGACAGATCCAGAAACTATAGGATTTAAATTTAAGTTAGAAACCACATTACCATTTATAGTAATTGACATGCTCGTTGATACTTCTGACACAGCACCAACTGCAATATTAAAATTTACAGGTTCGCTCGTAACTAAATTTGGAAATTGAAATTCATACTCGCGTTGGTTTTCAATATCAAAATCATCGCCAAACCATCGACGACCCAATTTTGCTAAGTTGTACTCATCAACTTCATAAAACTGATAATCTTGAAACTTGTTTATTTGAATATCAGCATTAGTATCAATAGTAGGCATAGCCTGAATACGTTTTCCGCTCCCACCACTAACATTTACATAGTAATACGTTTTATCAGTATATAAGTTGATATTAGTTTCACTTTCTTCATTGTAGGTTGTTGGACCTTCTCCATAAAAAAGTATATAATCGTTATTATCAAAACTACCATCTTCTTCACCTACAAACTTTACTGCATTTTCAACGACATCAAAAGGATAATTTTCTGAATTTGATAATGGTAGCATCCTTCCTCCATTACCATAAATCTTTATAGTTCTTGGATCTACAGAATTTGTATTGATACCTAAACTATTTAAGAAGCCTTTTGTTAATTGAAACACACCTGTGTTCTCTATATAGAATCGATACCATTGTCCTGTACTTAAAACCGAATTCGTAATTTCAGTGACACCTTTTGCTCTATTTTCAATAGGACTTGAGCGCTTACTATATATAATAGAGAAAGAAGTTATTTTTTTATAGGATCCTTTATCCTTTATAATAGGACTCAATTCAAAATAATGAGAACGCTTACCTCTTGCATTAGTATTATATAATTTATACTTAGGAGAATTTGGAATAAGTTGAAGATTCAGATTTTTTAATTCGGATACAGATATATCTTCATAAGCCACGTTAGATATGGTTACTGCCCTTTCGTCTATTGTATCGCCATTACTATCCCATTGTGCAAAAAAGATTAAACCATCCTTATCATTATAATTAAAGTGTTTGGCATCAAAAGCAGGAATTTCTATTTTCCCATAGTCTGTTTCTAATATTTCTGCACCAGTCCAGCTAATATTAAACTGTTTCTGTTGAGCAAAACATATTAAAGAGAAAAAAAGAAAAAAAATTAAATAGCAATTTTTCATTTACGCATTTTAGCTTCTTAGTCATAAAAAAATTACATAATAACAGCTTTAATCTGATGATTATATAATTTTATAGTAAAATAACGCCCTTAAAAGCGTGTTATTATGACTTCGTAATTTTAATTTCAAAAATACAACAATAATTTATTTCAATGCTCGTTATTAAAGAGCAAAATACACTCGAAAATTGGCCAAAAATCCGATGTTATGCGCAAAAAAAAGGATGAAATGCACTTTTTTTTGCAATTTGACCGAAAAAAAAGTTGTCAGTTTACCTTTAATTGTTATATTGCGACTCTAAATTTTAACGAGCTTACTTAAACGTATGGATATGAAAAATGTCTCAAACCTAAAATTATTAATAGCAATAACGCTTTGTGCGACTATAGTTAGTTGTAAGCGTTCTTCTAATTCTGGCAACGTAGACAGTGCCACAGGATGGAAAATCAACGACAAAAAAGGTGGTTTTCAGTACAACACTCAATTTAAAGAACAAGAAACTCCTCCGGGAACCGCTTTTATTGAAGGCGGAACGTTCACAATGGGTAAAGTACAAGATGACCCAATGCATGATTGGAATAATACTCCAAATCAGCAACACGTTCAATCCTTTTATATGGATGAAAACGAGGTAACCAATTTAAATTATCTAATTTATTTAGATTACTTAAAGAATGTATACCCACCAGATGACCCAAATTATACCTTAATATATAAGGGTGCTCTGCCAGATACATTAGTTTGGAGAAATAGACTTGGATACAATGAAATGATGACTGAAAATTATTTACGTCATCCTGGATATGCCAATTACCCTGTTGTAGGTGTAAGTTGGATACAAGCTGTAGAATATGCAAACTGGAGAACAGACCGTGTAGCGGAAATGGCTTTACAAGAAGCTGGCTATATTAAAAGAGATGCACAATATACAGATGTGAGTGCAGAAAGCACGTTTAGTACAGATACTTATATTGCTGCTCCTTCTCAAACTTATGGTGGGAATGAAGAAGTATTATCTGGTGGAAAACGTAAACAACAAACTGATGCTGAAGGTAATCCTATCAATGTATATGCCAACAGAGAAACAGGATTAATTCCAGTAAAATACAGACTACCAACCGAAGCTGAGTGGGAATATGCTGCTCTAGGTATGAGTGAATTACGAAGCTATAACGTATATAGAGGACGTAAAAAATATCCTTGGGATGGTCAGTATACAAGATCAGGAAAACGTGTGAATCGCGGAGATCAGATGGCCAACTTTAAGCAAGGAAAAGGTGATTACGGTGGAATTGCAGGGTGGTCTGATGATGGTGCTGATATTACTGCAGAGGTTAAATCTTATCAACCAAATGATTATGGATTGTATGATATGGCTGGTAACGTTGCAGAATGGGTAGCTGATGTCTATAGACCAATTGTAGATGATGAGTTTAATGATTTTAATTACTATAGAGGTAACGTGTATACCAAAAATGCTATTAATGATGATGGTAGCGTTAAAATCGTAACCGTAGATGAAATTGTTTATGATACATTAAGTAACGGTAAAATCGTTGCTAGAGATTTACCAGGTGAAATTGCTAGAATTGCAATTGATGAGGATGAGACTTATTTAAGAACTAACTTCAGCAAAAGTGATAATAGAAACTTTAGAGATGGTGATAAGCGTTCATCACGTTATTACAGAGAAAGTTTTGACGAAGCTGAAGATAGAACAAAAAATAATACAGGTAAAATGTATAACTCACCTAAACATAGTGTTGAAGTAGATTCTACTGACGGAAAAATGATTAGAGAATACGATAAATCTAATAGTAGAACCTCATTAATAAATGATGATGTTAGAGTTTATAAAGGTGGTTCTTGGAGAGATAGAGCTTACTGGATTGATCCTGCACAACGTCGTTATTTCCCACAGGATATGGCAACAGATTACATCGGCTTTAGATGTGCTGTTTCTAGAGTAGGTTCTAAAACTGAAAAAGGTGGTAAAAAACGTAATTAATAAACGTTAAATAATATTTAGAAAAGTCCTGATAAATTTATCAGGACTTTTTTATTTTTAGACCCATGGAAATAGATTTACTTTATCAAAAATTTAAAATATGCTCTGGTGTATCTACAGATACCAGAAAACTCTCAAAAGATTGTATATACTTTGCTTTAAAAGGAGATAATTTTGATGGTAATAAATTTGTAAATAAAGCTTTTGAAGGTGGAGCCAAATATTGTGTTATAGATGATAAAACTGCTGAGATAAATACAGATTGTATTTTGGTTGATGATGTCCTAACCACTCTTCAAAAATTAGCAACCTACCATAGAAATAAAATAAATGTTCCAATAATATCATTAACGGGTAGTAATGGAAAGACAACAACTAAAGAACTTATATATGCCGTTTTGTCTTCAGAGTACAAAGTTAAAGCTACGATAGGGAATCTAAACAATCATATAGGCGTTCCATTAACACTGCTTCGATTCACTGAAGATTTAGACTTCGGAATTGTAGAAATGGGTGCCAATCACCAAAAGGAAATTGAATTTTTAAGTCGTATCGCACAACCAGATTATGGCTTAATCACCAATTTTGGAAAAGCACATTTAGAGGGTTTTGGTGGTGTTGAAGGTGTCATTAAGGGTAAATCTGAATTGTATGATTACTTAAAACAAAACAAAAAAACAGCCTTTATTAATTCTGATGACCAAAAACAAGTCGAACAAATTGGAGACTATACGAAAGTTAGCACTTTTGGCTCCTATCCTGATAATCACTGCTTAGTAACATACAAAAATGCGAATCCGTATGTAACCATAAATTATAATGATAAAGAAATTAAAAGTCAACTTATAGGTGATTATAATTATGGGAATATTGCTGTTGCCGTTGCCATTGGAAAATATTTTAAAGTGAATTCTGATTCCATAAAAAATGCTATTGAAGCTTATCACCCCAATAATAATAGATCTGAAATCATTCAAAAAGGAACTACCAAGATTATTTTAGATGCTTACAATGCCAATCCAACAAGCATGCTGGCTGCTCTCAAAAACCTGAAACAGCTTAGTGCGAAAAAGAAGTTTTTATTCTTAGGGGATATGTTTGAATTGGGTAACGATGCTGAAAAAGAACATCAAGAGATTGTCAATTTTATAGAGTCAAATTTTGAAGACAATATTTATCTTATTGGAAAGAATTTCTATAAAACCAAAACCAAGAAATCAACTTATAAATTTTCAACTTTTGAGGATTTAAAAGAAATACTAGAAGATTTAAACTTCTTAAACTCCACCTTATTAATAAAGGGTTCTAGAGGAATGGCTCTAGAACGTATTGTTGATTTATTATAATATGAAAGTTGAAGCTCGAATTAACTTTGAATTCGCCTTCATAAATTCTGACAGCATATCTTCAAACAGTTGCTCCAAAATATAATCCTATTTTTAGACACGGATTAGAAGTATAGTCTTCAGCTTTTGATAAACCAACCACAGCATTTGTTGGCTTATTATTTTATTAGATACTTTAAGACTTAAAATAGTAATCCCAAGACTGGATACTTTAAGTTCAAGGTTATTTAGGCTTCTTAAGGTGTAAGTTTCTGAAGGGCGCATTAAAGGTTTTTCGTTGCATTTGGTTTAATTCTCTAGCAGTTCTATTCCATGGATAACCTTGGCAAAAAAGTCATCAAGAATATTTGGGACAATGACACCAATTCTCTTAGTTTAATTTGATTTTAAACTTCTGGCAATATCCTTTAAAGTTAATTGATTGCTCATGACATTTTGTTTTAGAATTGATATTTCAAATCATAAACTATAGTGTTTTTTACTTAACTTAATTAAAGTTGATGCCGCTTGTTCTGCGGTAATGTCACGTTGCGCATTCGCAAACATTTCGTATCCTACCATGAATTTTTTTACTTCAGCCGAACGTAGTAAAGGTGGATAGAACGCCATGTGAAAATGCCATTCTGGATGTTCTTTATCTGTTGGACTTTGATGAATTCCGGACGAATATGGAAAAGAAACTTGAAACAAATTATCGTATTTAGTGGTCAATCCTTTAATGATTTCTGCGAAAGCTACTTTTTCTTCTTCATCTAACTGTCCAATATGCTGATAATGATTTATAGGCACAATTATAGTTTCATAAGGCCAAATAGCCCAATAAGGAACCAATGCTACAAAATGATCGTTTTTAAGAATGATACGTTCATTTAATTCAATTTCTTGTTTAATGTAATCCTCAAGAAGACTCCTTTTATTTTTTTGCCAGTACTTTTGTTGTTGATTTTGCTTTAGCATAACCACTTCTGGAATAGAACTTTGCGCCCAGATTTGACCATGTGGATGCGGATTACTACAACCCATTATTGCACCTTTGTTTTCAAATATCTGAACATGGTTTATGGATTCTTTATCTCCAAGTTCTGCGTATTCTTTCTGCCATAGTGTTACAACCTTTGTAATGTCTTCAATAGACATTAATGGTAAGGTTAAAGAATGGTTAGGCGAAAAGCAAATAACTTTGCAGATACCTTCT
The DNA here is from genome assembly GCF_044594915.1 of Winogradskyella sp. R77965. GTDB lineage: Bacteria > Bacteroidota > Bacteroidia > Flavobacteriales > Flavobacteriaceae > Winogradskyella. Next base: position 1,821,614 of record NZ_CP138990.1, read on the forward strand.
TCACTCTCTGCTCTTAGTAAACCATCTGAAAAGGTTTCATGTTCTTGATCTTGTATTAGTGCAGCAAAATCGTTTTTAAAACTATAGGTGTCTTTGTATTTTGGATTTACGTCGCCACTTGCTCTAGTATTTCCAGGACATAAATAACATTTTTCATCATATTCTACCTTTACTAGTTCTGCTGGTTTATCTTTTTTACCTTGCCATGGACGTTTGTTTCTATGTTGTGAAACCAATATCCATTCACCAGTTAATATGTTATATCGTCTATGTGATTTTGAGTTGAATTCCATTTTAAATTTTTCTTGTTCCATCGCTAATAACAACAGATATTGGTATTAAGTCAATTTCGAATTTCTCTTGGTAAGCGGCCTGTATGTTTCCTAGAAACGAATCAAAATGGTCTTTATGAACCAAATTAATGGTACAACCTCCAAATCCGCCTCCCATCATTCTAGATCCAATTACATAATCTAGGTTTTTTGTGTAATCTACTAAAAAGTCCAACTCCTTGCAGCTCACCTCAAAACGATTTGTTAGGCCGCTATGAGATTTGTATAACAATTCACCAAAATGTTTTAAATCATTTTCTTCCAAAGTTTTTACAGCTTTTAGAGTTCTTCTATTTTCTTTAGATACGTAAAGCGCTCTATCGTATATTTTTTCAGGTAAAACCTTTTTAAATTCCTTGATTATTTTTGGTTTTACTTGGGCCAGTAAAGTATAATTTGGATATTTTCTTTTTATCACCTCTAAAGCAGTTTGACATTCATCCCTTCTAACGTTGTATTCACTGCTCGCAAGATTGTGGGCAACATTTGTATTAAGTAAAACCACCTTATAATCTCCAAAATCTGCTTTTATCAATTTATGCTCTAGTGTTGCGCAGTTTAATTGTAAAAGATGGTTCTTTTTGCCTTTTACAACAGCAAACTGATCCATTATACCACATTTTGTACCAACAAAGGTATGCTCTGCATCTTTTGAAAGGGTTATAATTTGAATATCAGTTAATCCGATTTCAAATAATTCGTTTAAGCCTTTGGCAATGCCACATTCCAAAGCAGCAGATGAGCTGATTCCAGAACCCAGAGGCAAATTACTTTCAATCTCGCAATCAAAACCTCTTACAGAATCTGGTTTTAAAACATTGATATGAAAAATAACACCTAAGATATAGTTGTGCCATTCTGTTTCACTTCTTGCAATATTATTTAAATCAATATTGAAATGACTTTTGAAATTTGTAGAAAAAATAGAGCAGAAATTCGTTTTGTTCTTTTTAAAACGTAAAGTAATTTTTCTGTCAATAGCAGCAGGTAAAACATTCCCACCGCTATAATCAACATGCTCACCTATTAGGTTGATACGCCCAGGAGATTCAATTGTAATATCGAATTTTGGATTTTGATTATTTACCATAAGATTAGTTTATTTCTAACTAAATTGCATTACAAACATCATGAATTCTTAAAAGCAAAGTGTCGTTTTGGGTACACTAAATAGTGTTAAAGGTAAAAAAAAGAAGTAAGATGTAATTATGTTTCAGTAGAACTAATTGATGAGCGATTTTTTGTGGTAAATTGGCATTTTATAATGTGTGTGTTTCTCTTTTTGTAAAGAAATACGTTGATTTTTTAATGTTGGACTATTAAATTATATAAGTGGTTTTAGGATTTAAAATTTACATTAATTATTAAAACTACATTTACTAAACCCTTAAATACAAGTTTTATAATTTACAAGTTGATATTTGATTAACATAAACTAACTAACATCACTAATATAATATGACTGCCAATTTTGAATTTTGGGACTATTTAATTTTTGTTTCTTATGCGATATTAATTTTAGGAGTTGGTCTTTGGGTATCGAGAGATAAGAAAGGACATGAAAAAAATGCGGAGGATTACTTTTTAGCGAGTAAATCTTTGCCATGGTGGGCAATTGGTGCTTCGCTTATTGCAGCGAATATATCGGCAGAGCAGTTTATAGGAATGTCGGGTTCTGGGTTTGCGTTAGGATTAGCTATTGCTTCTTATGAGTGGATGGCAGCTATTACATTAATAATAGTAGGTAAGTACTTTTTACCCATTTTTATTGAAAAAGGTTTATATACTATTCCAGAGTTTGTAGAAAAACGTTTTTCTACTAATCTAAAAACCATTTTAGCTGTATTCTGGATAGCCCTATATGTATTCGTTAATCTTGCATCTGTATTGTATTTAGGTGCTTTAGCTTTAGAAACTATTATGGGTATTCCAATGATTTATGGAGTCATGGGATTGGCATTGTTTGCAGCTGCATATTCACTTTATGGTGGATTGTCTGCAGTAGCTTGGACAGATGTCATTCAAGTAGTGTTCTTAGTTTTAGGAGGATTGGTAACAACTTACTTAGCGTTAAATACCGTATCTGGTGGTGAAGGAGTTATAGCAGGTATAAAAACTGTTTATGAAGCTGCACCAGATCGATTTGCTATGATTCTTGATAAATCAAATCCTGAATTTAAAAACTTACCTGGAATCGGAGTTTTAGTTGGTGGATTATGGGTTGCAAATCTTTATTATTGGGGATTTAATCAATATATAATTCAAAGAACTTTAGCTGCTAAATCTTTAAAGGAATCTCAAAAGGGTATTTTATTAGCCGCATTTTTAAAATTAATAATACCAGTCATAGTCGTTGTCCCAGGAATAGCAGCTTATGTGATGGTAAACGATCCAGAAATTTTAGCAAGTTTAGGGGACACAGGACTACAAAATTTGCCATCTCCAGAACAAGCAGATAAAGCATATCCTTGGTTATTACAATTTTTACCAACTGGGTTAAAAGGAGTTGCATTTGCTGCATTAGCTGCTGCAATTGTTTCGTCCTTAGCATCTATGTTGAATTCAACATCTACCATTTTTACAATGGATATATACAAACAATACATAAATAAGAATGCAAGCGATAAAGCTACTGTAAACACAGGTAGATTATCAGCCGGAGTTGCTTTGGTGATTGCATGTATAACGGCACCTTTATTGGGTGGAATAGATCAAGCATTCCAATTTATTCAAGAATATACTGGAATTGTAAGTCCTGGTATTTTAGCAGTGTTTATGTTAGGACTATTCTGGAAGAAAACAACTAATAAGGCAGCAATAATTGGAGCGTTAGTATCTATCCCAATAGCTATGTATTTTAAGGTAGCACCAAAAGAATGGTCCTCAAGTTCATTTTTTGTTGATGTACCTTGGATGGATCAAATGGGTTATACAGCAGTATTGACAATGCTAGTTATTGTACTAGTTAGTTTATACCAAAATAAAGGAGCTGATGATGATAAGGGAATTCCTGTCAGTAAGCAATTGTTTAAAACATCTCCATTGTTTAATATTGGCGCATTTGCGGTTATGATTATTTTAGTAGCTATTTATGCTGTTTTCTGGAAATAAGTTTCATTTAGTTTACAAAAAACCATTGACTAGGATATAGACATATTATGCAATAATTTGATATGTTTTTTAAATTTTGCTTATTGGATATGAGGAAAAAAACGCAGACAGAGTAAGCGCTAAAAAATCAAATATTCTTAGTTAATAACTTCTTGGTCAAAGAAATTAATACATTTACACTTTATTGAATCTTTTAAAAATATGAGGTTATCTAGTTTATATAAAGTTGTATTACTATGCATTATAAGTTTATTTGCTTGTAAACAAAATTCTAATGATAAAGGGGAATCAAAATCAATACCACAAGCGCCTGAGGGTATGGTATGGGTGGAGAGTAAAACTTTTTTACAAGGTGCAAAATCCTCTGATAAGTATGCAATGCATAGAGAAAAACCATCACATCACGTTACAGTAGATGGTTTTTTTATAGATATTACAGAAGTAACTAACAGACAATTTAAGGCCTTTGTAGATGCAACAAATTATGTAACTGTTGCTGAAAGAAAAATAGACTGGGAAGAGATGAAAAAAGACGTACCAGTAGGTACACCTAAGCCTCATGATTCAATTTTGCAACCAGGCAGCTTAATTTTTAATAAGAATGTAAATGCAATAGCTAATATGCAGAATTATAGTCAATGGTGGACATGGAAGATAGGTGCTAACTGGAAACATCCTCAAGGACCAGGTTCTACCATTGAAGGGCAAGATCATTATCCTGTTATTCATATCGCCTATGAAGATGCTTTGGCTTATTGTAAGTGGGCAAACAGAAGACTTCCTACAGAAGCAGAATGGGAATCTGCTGCTCAAGGTAAACAATATGATGCCATTTTTACTTGGGGAGATGATTCTAAGTTGCTAAATGAAAAAGCCAATACATGGCAAGGCGTATTTCCAACTCAAAACGAGCCTATTGATGGTTTTAAGTATATTTCACCAGTAAAATCTTTTGCACCAAATACATTAGGAATTTATGATATGTCTGGAAATGTTTGGGAAATAACGAGCGATTTTTTCAATGTAAATTATTACATGGAACTTGATACTAATAAACCAATTGTTAATCCTAAAGGTCCTTCTAAATCTTACAATCAAGATAATCCTTATCTCACTAATGAGAGAGTTATGAAAGGTGGCTCATTTTTATGCCACGCATCTTACTGCGCCAGCTTTAGAATTTCTGCAAAGATGGGCTTTAGTCCAGATTCAAGTTCTGATCATGTTGGGTTTAGGACTGTAGTTACTCCAGAAATGTTGTAGAACATATATAACGACTCTAATATTAAAGGTAATTATTTAATATCAGACAACACTTAAATGTCTTAAAATCATAATTTTTAATATTATATGTTTTTAGAGAATATTCTAAAAGTGGGTCATGCCAGATTCGAACTGGCGACTTCTACCCTGTCAAGGTAACACTCTAAACCAACTGAGTTAATGACCCTTTTTGCTATTTCAAATGTAATGATAATTCGATGTAGTTTAAAAATACTTTGAGCATTCGTTTTATTGGGATTAAATATCCCTTATCGAAACCGCTCCTGCAAGCACAATTCCGATAAGCTATCGCATATCTTAGAATTTTTGTTTCAAAATAATACTTTGAGCGTTCGCTCAGTATTATTTTGAAACAAAAATTCCGATTTGAAAAATCAAATCGGAATTGTGTTTGATGTGGGCGCGAAGGGATTCGAACCCCTGACCCCTTGGGTGTAAACCAAGTGCTCTGAACCAACTGAGCTACGCGCCCTCTAAATTGGACTGCAAATATAGATTAGTTTTTAAAATCTCAAAAGGTTTTTGATAAAAAAATCAAATTATTTCAGCTACCACGAAAGTACTTCCACCAACATAAATTAAGTCATCTTTCGTAGCATTAGCTTTTGCTTTATTTAAGGCCTCATTTACACTGTTATAGGATTTACCTATTAGTCCATTTCTAGCAAAAACACTTCTCAATGCTTCTACATCCAGTCCACGTTGTACGTCAGGTTTACAAAAATAATAAGTGGCATTTTTGGGAAGTAAAGGCATAATAGAGTGTAAGTCCTTGTCATTGACAACTCCAAAAACAAGATGCAAAACATTAAATATTTCTGCTTGCAATTGCCGCATCACACAAGATAACCCTTCTTTATTATGGGCAGTATCACATATAATTTTTGGCTGTGTCTGTAATACTTGCCAACGCCCTTGTAAACTTGTATTTTTCATGACGTTTAACAGTCCTTTTTTTAACTGAGTTTCAGAAATCTTATATCCTGAATGTTGTAAAACTTCAACAGACTGTAATACTGTTTTTATATTATGTATTTGATATGATCCTTTGAGATCACTTTCTAATGTGTGTTTAACTAATTGGTCTGCAAAATATATTTCTGAATCTTTAACTTTTGCTTTAGCTTTAAAAACAGCTTCAGTTTCCGTTTGTGTTTCTCCGATAACTACAGGAATATTTTGCTTTATGATTCCTGCTTTTTCAGCAGCAATTTTCTCAAGTGTATCACCTAACATTTGCATATGGTCAAAACCTATGTTGGTTATTACAGACAATTCCGGAGTTATTATGTTTGTAGAATCTAAGCGTCCACCTAATCCTACTTCAATGACCGCTATATCCACTTCTTGTTTCGCAAAATAATCAAAGGCCATACCAACTGTCATCTCAAAAAAGGATAAGTTATCCGTTTCCAAAAAAGATTTGTTTCTTTTTATAAAACCAATAACAAATTGCTTGCTAACAACATTACCGTTTATTCTAATGCGTTCTCTAAAATCCTTTAAATGAGGTGATGTATATAAACCAACCTTATAACCAGCTTCTTGAAGCACGGAAGCCAACATATGGCTTGTAGAGCCTTTTCCGTTTGTGCCTGCCACATGAATAGATTTAAACCGTTCGTGAGGTTCACCTATATGTTTTGATAATTTTAATGTATTGGTTAAATCCTTTTTAAAGGCTGAGTTGCCTTTATTTTGATACATTGGTAATTGTTGGAACATCCAACTTACAGTATCTTGGTAATTCATTGTTTATTGACCGACATCAAAGTTAATACTAACAAAACCTATTTGTCTGGCTGGTGCATCATTATCTGCAGGCCATTTGTGTGACAAGGCAATCTTTTTTGCAGGTGCTAATAAACAAGGGTGTGTATTTGTGGTACCTCTAATTCCAGGCTCAGCACTTACAACTTTTCCAGCCCTATTAACCTCAATCTTCACGACAACCAAGCCATATTCGTTACAATCTTGTTTGTATATTCTCTTTGTTGGTCTCCCTCTTCCACCCAAGCCATAACCAACTCCACCTTTTCCTGGACCAGAACCACCAAAATAGCTTGGTGCGTATGGATCTCCATCTAGTTGGCCTTTGTTTCCTCCTTTATTATCTGGTCCTTCTCCACCATCGTCATTTCCATTTGAGTTCTTTACACCACCTATAAGATTGTCGAGTTTTTTTCTTTTCTCTTCTTCTTCGCGCTTCTTTCTTTCCTCAGCTTCTCGCTTTTGACGTTCTACACGCTCAGCTTCAGCCTTAGCTTTTGCCTCAGCTTCCTTTTGTTTTTTTATGGCAATCGATTCTGCTGATTCTTGGGTAATAACTTCTTCAGCTTTTGATGTAGATTCCGCTGGCTCTACTTTTGTTTCTTCTGGTTGTGATTCTTCTACAACTTCTTCTTCTACCGCTTTTCTCGGTTCGCTTAAAGGTTTGTTTCCACTTCCAAAATCGGTGGTGCCAAAGTTAACAGCAATACCGTATTCTTCAGGCGGATCTAAATATTGAGGTCCAACAACAAACAAGAGCAAGAGCAGTATCAATGCAATAAGCACTGTGATCCTTGCTGAATTACGTTCGTGTTTGGTCTCTAAATATTTCACTGTTTTATACTTTGATTAGTACAGATTCAAAAATGATGCCGTTTAATTTGGCTTCACTGCTAAAATTACCTTGAATTTGTTTCGATTTGCAATATCCATCACCTTTACAACATTTTCAACAGGTACAGACTTCTCAGCTCTTAAAACAATGGTTGGAGTTTCTTGAGTCTTCATTATTGATATCAGTTGACTTTCTAACACACTTTCTCCTACACGTTTCTGATCGATATAATAGGTCAAATCTTTTTTAATACTTACTGCAGTAGATTTTTTATTCTCCGTTTTTCCGCTTGCGGTAGGCAAAATTATATCTATAGCGTTCGTCGTTACTAAAGTCGAAGCAATCATAAAAAAGATTAATAACAAGAATACAATATCGGTCATTGAAGCCATATTGAACTCTGGTGTTACTTTATTTCGTCCTCTAATGTTCATATTAGATAGGTTCGTTTAAGTGATCTAAAAATTCAACAGAATTAGCTTCCATTGAATGCACAACTTTATTCGTTCTTACTACAATATGGTTATAGGCTACATACGCAATAATACCAACAACAAGACCGCCAACGGTGGTTGTCATTGCAGTATATAATCCGCTTGCTAACACATCCATCTGAATAGTTCCGCCTGCGTTAGCTAACTCGAAAATTGAAAGTATCATCCCAACTACAGTTCCTAAGAAACCAATCATAGGAGCTACACCAGATATTGTAGCCAAAACACTTACATTTTTTTCCAAACCGTAAATTTCTAATCTTCCGGCATTTTCAATTGCTGAGTTAATATCCTCAAGAGGTTTTCCTATTCTAGTAATCCCTTTTGCTATTAAGCGAGACACTGGTGAATTTTGTTGCGCACAAAGCATTTGAGCAGAATCAATTTTACCGTTACTTACATGGTCCTTAATTTGATTCATAAAATTTGAATCAACCTTTGAGGCTGCTTTTATGGCGAAAAGACGTTCAAAATAAATGTAGGTTGCCATAATTAAGAGTAGAAACAGAATGAGAATAATAACCATTCCGGCTGTTCCACCACTTGTAATTAATTCAATAATTGATAGTGTTTTTTCAACTTGTTCACCATCGGTTAACACTTCCGCGTTATCTTGAATAGTACTTAATGATATCATACTATAGTTTTTAAATTTTTAAATTGTTGTTGTTATAACGTTAAGTTTTTTACTTAAGTATATTAAAAAATGCTTCTTGTAACCATAAATGCTGCTGCGCCAGCAATAAAACCGACAAAAGCTAACCAAGATATTTTCTTTAAATACCAAAAGAAATCTATTTTCTCCATTCCCATGGCAACAACTCCAGCTGCAGAGCCTATGATTAACATACTACCTCCTGTACCAGCTGAATAGGCAATAAAATGCCAAAGTTCGTTATCTATTGGTTCAGAGAACATTCCTAAACTAGCAGCTACTAATGGTACATTATCTATTACTGCAGAACCTACACCTAATAATAAAACCACTAAATCTGAAACTCCTTCACCATGTAACTCTGTTCCCAACATAGGCATTGTTTCTTGAAGCGAACCTGCAAACCCAAATAAAATACCTAAAGATTCTAAGGCAGCTACTGCCATTAAAATTCCTAAAAAGAATAATATACTTGGTAACTCGATCTTTGATAAAGAATAATGTACAGGACTATGACTAGCATGTTCAGCATGTTCATCTGAAACGACTTGTGTAATCGCAAACTTGGAGTTACTGTATATTTCAGCAAATATTGCAACGACACCAAGAGAAAGCATCATACCAACATATGGAGGTAAATGTGTAATGACTTTAAATATAGGAACAAAAATAATAGCACCTAAGCCTAAAAACAACATTGTAGAACTAAACTTATTTTTAGGTTTTCCATCTGATTCCTGTAACTCTAAAGTACCTTTAAAAGGTTTAAGATATGAGGCTATAAATGTAGGTACAACCATACACAACAATGATGGGATGAATAAGTACACAAATAATTTTCCTGTTGAAACTTTATCCCCAATCCACAGCATCGTGGTAGTTACATCACCAATTGGTGACCATGCACCACCAGCATTAGCAGCTATAATAATAAGTCCGGCATACCAAATTCTTATACTTCTGTCCTTCACAATTTTTTGAAGTATAGATATTAAAACAATTGTTGCAGTTAAGTTATCTATGATTGCAGAAAGTATAAATGCTAAGATTGCAAACATCCATAGCAACTTCTTCCTACTATTAAAGTTTACTGCATTTTTTATTGTAGAAAAGCCATCAAAATAGTCTATAATCTCAACTATGGTCATTGCTCCTAGTAAGAATACTAATATTTCAGCAGTCTTACCTAAATGATGAAGCAGTGTTTCTTCCATTAAGTGCATTTTTTCTTCATGCGGAAGCATTCCAAAATTATCCATTAAGCTGTGTTTAGCCGAATCGAACCATTGCGAAAAGTCATCAATACCAAGAGAAATTAAAGCCCAACTTATTGCCATCATAACTAAAGCTGGTATGAGCTTATCGATTTTAATATTGTGTTCTAAAGTAATGGCTAAATAGCCAAAAACAAAGACGAGAATGATTACTGTTTCCATACTATGAAATATTTATATTAGTTGTCTTAGTGCAATTTCGAAAGCAGTTTCGCTTACACCAATTTTTGTTGGATTATTATTGTGTACTTCTTTTAGGGCTTTTCTAATCACTTTTGAGGTGTCTTTAAAAATAGCTTCATCAGTCATTTGTACTTTCCGTTCCATAAAATACGCAAAAACTCTTGCCATTCCACAATTTGAAATAAAATCTGGTATTAAACTTACTTTTTGATCAGTATGTTCCATTATTGGTCCAAAAAATATTTCTTTATCTGCAAAAGGTACATTAGCACCACAAGTAATAACATCTAAACCAGTATTAATCATTTGATCAATTTGATTTTGTGTTATTAATCGAGAAGCTGCACAAGGAGCAAAGACTTCAGTCTGCAATGACCATATTCTTTCATTTATTTCTTTGAAAGGAATTAAATCAGTAGAAGACAACGTATTTCCATTTTTTGCAAGATAAAGGTCTGTTATTTCTTTAAATGAAAAACCTTCTGCATTTATCAAGCCACCAGCTTTATCAATGATACCAACTATTTTAGCACCCATTTGGGCAAAATAAAATGCAGCCGCAGCACCAACATTTCCAAAACCTTGCACTACAACACGTTTTCCTTTTATTGAATCATCGTAGATATCGTAAAAGTGCTTTGCAGCAATAGCGACACCATACCCAGTAATCATATCTGCTACAGTATATTTTCTTGTAACATCTGGCGAATAGTTTGTATTCTCAATAACTTTGATAACACCTTGTCTTAACTGACCGATTCTATTGATTTTATCCGCTATAGTTGGTTTAAAATGACCTTCAAAAACTCCCTCTTGTGGGTGCCACACACCACTTTCTTCTGTAATCGGAATTACTTCGTGAATTTCATCAACATTCAAATCTCCTCCAGTACCATAATAACTTTTCAATAATGGCGAAACTGCAGCATACCAACGTTCTAAGACTCCTTTCTTTCTAGGATCTTGCGGATCAAAATTAATACCTGATTTAGCACCTCCTATTGCAGGACCCGAAACCGTGAATTTTACCTCCATTGTTTTAGCAAGAGACAAAACTTCATTTCTATCTAAACCTTTTCGCATTCGTGTTCCGCCTCCTGCAGCACCTCCTCTAAGTGAGTTAATTACAGTCCAGCCTTCAGCATCAGTTTCAGAATCGTTCCAATGAAAAACAATTTCTGGAGATTTATTTTCGTACTTCTGCAGTAAGTTTTTTATCAATTGATGTGCTTTAGTTAGTTATAACAAATATAAAAAACTCTAAAGGCTAAATGATAATTAAATATTAATTTTAAGTATTGGGAGACAAAATTTTTCCAGAAGAATGATTATGGGTTGCTCCTGTTACACTTTTGAGACAGTTTATTTCATTTCGCTCTCTCAAAACACCTAATAATCCAAAGATTAGAGCTTCTTTAAACTCAACAATTTCATTTTCTGGAATGACAATTTTAGATTTTGAAAGACTTTTTATTCTACTAATTAGAAACGTGTTGTAAACACCACCTCCAGTTATCAACAAATTACTCTCTTTTCGATTCACAATTTTTGAAATTTGAATAGCAGCATGTTCTACAAAAGTTCTAAGAATATCTTCAATCTTAAGATTAAAAGACTCAATTAAAGGAAAAATATTTATCTCCACCCATTCTAATCCTAATGACTTTGGCGGTTTTTCCTCGTAAAAACTCAACTCATTTAATTTAATTAACAAGTCATTATTGATTTTTCCTTGAGACGCCAATTGACCTTTATCATCATACTCTAGGTTTAATTTTGAAACAAAATAATTTAAAACAATGTTCACAGGACAAATATCAAACGCAATTCTTTCTTTATCTTCTTCAAATGAGATATTAGCAAAACCACCTAAATTAAGACAATAATCATAATCATAAAATAATAATCGGTCACCAATAGGCACTAATGGTGCACCTTGACCTCCCAGCTTAACATCTTGCACTCTAAAATCACAAATTACTTTATGGTTTACTAAATTTGCTAAAATTTGTTGATTACCTATTTGAAGCGTTAAGCCATTTTCTGGTTGATGTAGAGCCGTATGTCCATGAGAAGCAATAAAGTCAATTGCTTCAATATTTTGTTCTTTTATAAAGTTTGAAACTACGGTTGACAAATATTCGGAATATGACTTGTCAGTTTCTACTAATTCTTCTAAAGACTTATTTACTAATTGACTAAGAATAAATTTCCACTCCTTCGAATATTTTATAGTTTCCGCATAATGAATTTCAAATTCCCAACCACTATTAAGCTTATAAGTTGCATACATGATATCAATACCATCTAAAGATGTTCCAGACATTATTGCAATTACTTTATAATTAGATTTTACCATATTAGTAAAAATAATATTACTTATTGAAAATACCACAAGAAACAGTTATCTTTGCATGAATTTTTTATCAAATCAATAATTACAATATTTTATGGACTTTAGTTTAACAGAAGAACATTTGATGATTCGTGATGCAGCTCGCGATTTTGCACAAACTGAATTACTTCCTGGTGTTATAGAACGTGATAATGCTCAAACATTTCCTGATGAATTAGTACGAAAGATGGGTGAACTTGGTTTTATGGGCATCATGGTAGATCCTAAATATGGAGGAAGTGGTATGGATGCTATTTCTTATGTGTTAATTATGGAAGAATTATCTAAAATTGATGCCTCTGCTTCGGTTATGGTTTCTGTAAATAATTCATTGGTTTGCTACGGACTTGAAGCTTATGGAACAGAAGAACAAAAACAGAAATATTTAACTAAACTTGCAACAGGTGAACAAATTGGTGCTTTCTGTTTAAGTGAGCCAGAAGCCGGTAGTGATGCAACTTCACAGAAAACTACTGCCATTGATAAAGGTGATCATTACATACTTAATGGTACAAAAAACTGGATTACTAATGGAGGTCGATCTGATGTTTATTTAGTTATTGCTCAAACAGACAGACATAAGGGATCGCACGGTATAAATGCCTTTATTGTTGAAAAAGGAATGAAAGGTTTTGATATAGGACCTAAAGAAGATAAACTTGGTATCAGAGGGAGTGATACACACACATTACAATTTAATGACGTGAAAGTACCAAAAGAAAATAGAATTGGGGTTAACGGGTCTGGATTTAGATTTGCCATGAAAACGCTTTCTGGTGGTAGAATTGGTATTGCAGCACAAGCACTAGGCATTGCTTCGGGAGCTTATGAACTTGCATTAAAATATTCTAAAGAACGTAAAGCTTTTGGTACTGAAATCTGTAATCATCAAGCTATTGCATTTAAGTTAGCTGATATGTATACAGAAATTGAAGCTGCAAGAATGCTAGTGATGAAAGCTGCTTGGGATAAAGACCAAGGCAAAAACTATGATATGTCTAGTGCAATGGCAAAATTATATGCAAGTAAAGTTGCTATGGAACATACTGTTGAAGCAGTACAAATTCATGGAGGAAACGGTTTTGTAAAAGAATATCATGTAGAACGTTTGATGCGTGATGCAAAAATCACGCAGATATATGAAGGTACTTCTGAAATTCAGAAAATTGTAATTTCTAGAGGACTTATAAAAGAATAATTTTATCGGATATTTAATTGAAAGGCTTCAGAATTTTATTTTGAAGCTTTTTTTATTTTTGAGAGAACTCATTAATAACTAGTCTAATTTCTCCATAAGAGAATTTATCGTCGATTTGATGTTTTAAATCTGAAAGGTTTTCGAATGTTTTAGTTGGAATAATTTTTTTTAGTTCTAAATAATTTGATTGCGACATTAAATCAGTAATCTTAATCTCTCCGGAAGATATAAAATGAGCTAAATGTCCAAATATTGTATTTGCATTTAATTCGCGTTCCAGCGATATTTGATCGATAGATTTTCCTGTTTTAAATAAGTCTAAAGATATTCTCTTAGTATCTCCTTTTTGTCGTTTTGGCTTAAATTCTTCAAAAATTGAGGCATCTGTAGTTTCAATATCATTCTCATTACAGTAATCGATTATAACCTTTAATATCTCAGAGCCATATTTTTCAATTCTAGTTTTACCCATTCCATGAATAGATTTTAATTCTTGTTTTGTAGTGGGTAAAATTTCACACATGGCATATAATGACTTTTGCGTAAAAATTTGAAAGTGTACTAAATCTTCTCGCTTTGCTATTTGGTTTCTTAACGCTCTCAATAATTCAAACAGTTCAACGTTAGTTGTTCCATCAATCACTGTTTTACGAAGTTTCTTTGGTTTCTCCTTACCTAAGAAAACTGATTTCGCTCTTAAAGTTAAAAACCGATCTGTTTTAAAACCATCTTTTAAGCCTTCAAAATAAGATAGTTTCGTCTCTAAGAGTTCTTCTAAAGCATCTAACTGTTTTTCAATATCTTTTTGAATTGCTTTATTATCAGTGGTAAAACTAAAATCTTTTAATGCTTTTTCTATAGTAGACTTTGTCTGTTCTTTGAAATACGTAACAGCTTTTATAAATCGTTCTTGTACAGTATTATTAGCTTCTGGAATTTCTTTATCATCAACTAATGTTTGTAATTGAGATTTAAAACCATTACTAACTTTGAGTAAATTAGTTGTACTTTCCTTCATTATATTCAATGGCTGCTCTACTGATCCTTCAATACTACCTCTATTCTTATAATAGATATCTAAAATTCGTCCTGAAGGATACAAGAATTTATAAAAATCAAATACTTCTGAAATTAAATTAAGTTGAAACTCTCGTTTAGATTTTAATAAAACGTCTTCATTGGGTTGATTAGCTTCAGCGTTTTTATTGAAGTCAATCACATGTCGATCGTTTATAATCTGATTTGGCTCAATTTTACTTTTTAAAACTAGACCTTCTAAGGACTTGCATCTACTAAGAGCAACATAGGTTTGTCCATGTGCAAAGGCCCCTTGGGCATCAATGATGGTCTTTTCAAACGTCAACCCTTGACTTTTATGAATTGTGATGGACCAAGCTAATCGTAGAGGGATTTGAGAATAACTTCCTATTTTGTCTTCAGTAATTGCTTTAGTCTCAGAATCTACCGTATATTTTATATTTTCCCATGTTTCTAGTTTGGTAACAATATTGAAATCGTCATCTGCACAATTAACAATAACTTCGTCTTTTTCTAACAAAATGACTTTACCAATCTTTCCATTGAAATAACGCTTTTCAGGAGAACTATCGTTTTTAATAAACATGACCTGAGCTCCAACTTTTAGTTTTAGCGCTTCCTTATTAGGATAAGAATGTTCGGGAAAATTACCTTCTATATTTGCTTTATACACATATTCTTTTCCTTCTAATTTATCAAGTTCTTGATTATTAGTCTGTCGCGCTTTATTGTTGTGGGTTGTTAATGAAATATAACCGTCTTCATTGTTGGGTTCAAAATCGGGAAGGTATCTTTTATTCAATTCTTTAGCAGAAGATATACTTAAGTTATTGTTTCGTATTTCGTTCAATATATTTATAAACAAAGGATTTTCTTGCCTATAAATTTGTTTAAGCTCAATAGTTAATGGAGTACAACTTTGGTAAGCATGGCTACTAAAGAAAAATACATTTTTATAAAAAGGTTTCAATAACTGCCATTCATTCTCCTTAATCACTGGAGATAATTGTTGTAAATCACCTATCATTAACAATTGGACACCTCCAAAAACTAAATTTCTATTTTTATAACGTCTTAAAGTCTTATTTATACCATCTAACAAATCAGCTCTAACCATACTAATCTCATCTATAATCAAAAGATCTAAAGACTTAATTATATTGATTTTAGTTTTGCTAAATCTTCTATTAAAATTTGAAGAAGATCCTAATTCATCATTAGGCAATATAGGTCCAAAGGGCAATTGAAAGAAAGAGTGAATAGTAACTCCTTTTGCATTAATAGAAGCAACACCAGTTGGAGCAACAACTACCATTCGTTTTTGAGATTGATGTCTTAACTTATGTAAGAATGTAGTTTTGCCTGTTCCTGCTTTACCAGTTAAAAATATATTTCTATTAGTATTATTGACAAAATTCCATGCAAGATCAAGTTCTTTATTTACTCTCATAGATAATATACAGATAAAGCATCAAGATAATAAAATTGAATCTTTTAAGCTTAAGTAAAAGTCTATAAAAACAAAAAACACCCTTACTAAATAAATAGTAAGGGTGTTAAAAAAGGCGGTGACCTACTCTTCCACAGTAAGCAGTACCATCGGCGCAAACGGGCTTAACTTCTCTGTTCGGAATGGTAAGAGGTGAGCCCCGTCGCTATAACCACCTTAAAAGGTTAGTATATAGTTGTTGGTCTTAGTAATTAGTTATCTAAATACTGTATCGCAAAACATCTAAATACTGTAGCTTTCACTACTAATATCTTAACATATTGAAAAAGGACGTTAATACGTCTTATACATGAATCATAATCTTGTACTCTAAAAAAACGGCTGTACAATAAGCCTATGGGTTATTAGTACTACTCGGCTATGACATTACTGCCTTTACACCTATAGCCTATCAACGTGGTCATCTTCCACGACCCTTTAAAGAAATCTCATCTTGTGGTGGGTTTCGCGCTTATATGCTTTCAGCGCTTATCCCTTCCGAACGTAGCTACCCTGCAATGCTCCTGGCGGAACAACAGGTACACCAGAAGGTTCGTCCAACTCGGTCCTCTCGTACTAGAGTCAGATCCACTCAAATTTCTAACGCCCACAGTAGATAGAGACCGAACTGTCTCACGACGTTCTGAACCCAGCTCGCGTGCCACTTTAATGGGCGAACAGCCCAACCCTTGGGACCTTCTCCAGCCCCAGGATGTGACGAGCCGACATCGAGGTGCCAAACCCCCCCGTCGATGTGAGCTCTTGGGGGAGATCAGCCTGTTATCCCCGGAGTACCTTTTATCCTTTGAGCGATGGCCCTTCCATACGGAACCACCGGATCACTATGCTCTACTTTCGTACCTGATCGACCTGTATGTCTCTCAGTCAAGCTCCCTTATGCCATTGCACTCTACGCACGGTTACCAAGCGTGCTGAGGGAACCTTTAGAAGCCTCCGTTACTCTTTTGGAGGCGACCACCCCAGTCAAACTACCCACCAAGCACTGTCCCTGATTAGAGGTTAGACTCTAGATAAGCAAAGGGTGGTATTTCAACAATGACTCCACAACGCCTGGCGACGCCACTTCAAAGTCTCCCACCTATCCTACACATTACTTATCCAAAGCCAATACTAAGCTATAGTAAAGGTTCACGGGGTCTTTTCGTCCCACTGCGGGTAATCGGCATCTTCACCGATACTACAATTTCACCGAGCTCATGGCTGAGACAGTGTCCAGATCGTTACACCATTCGTGCAGGTCGGAACTTACCCGACAAGGAATTTCGCTACCTTAGGACCGTTATAGTTACGGCCGCCGTTTACTGGGGCTTCATTTGAGATCTTCGAAGTAAACTTCTAAACCCTCCACTTAACCTTCCAGCACCGGGCAGGTGTCAGGCCCTATACATCATCTTTCGATTTAGCAGAGCCCTGTGTTTTTGATAAACAGTCGCCTGGACCTTTTCACTGCGGCCCATCCGAAGATGGGCGACCCTTCTCCCGAAGTTACGGGTCTATTTTGCCTAGTTCCTTAGCCATGAATCTCTCGAGCACCTTAGAATTCTCATCCCAACTACCTGTGTCGGTTTAGGGTACGGGCTGCTTCACTCGCTTTTCTTGGAAGTCGATTTGCTAGATTATCACCTTGACCGTAGTCTCAGTGTACTATCGCCGTGTTACCACTGGCTTCAACGTACTATTCCGTCAGTACGCACTAACTTTTCGCCTCCGTCACTTTTAGTGTGAGCAGGTACAGGAATATTAACCTGTTGTCCATCCACTACCCCTTTCGGGTTCGCGTTAGGTCCCGACTAACCCTCAGCTGATTAGCATAGCTGAGGAAACCTTAGTCTTTCGGTGTGCGGGTTTCTCGCCCGCATTATCGTTACTTATGCCTACATTTTCTTTTGTAGCTTCTCCAGCATACCTCGCAGTACACCTTCGACGACACTACAATGCTCCCCTACCACTTTTTCAAGTCCATAGCTTCGGTAGTATGTTTATGCCCGATTATTATCCATGCCGGATCGCTCGACTAGTGAGCTGTTACGCACTCTTTAAATGAATGGCTGCTTCCAAGCCAACATCCTAGCTGTCTATGCAATCCAACCTCGTTTATTCAACTTAACATACATTTGGGGACCTTAGCTGATGGTCTGGGTTCTTTCCCTCTCGGACATGGACCTTAGCACCCATGCCCTCACTGCTGATTAACATTTTATAGCATTCGGAGTTTGTCAGGAATTGGTAGGCGGTGAAGCCCCCGCATCCAATCAGTAGCTCTACCTCTATAAAACTATAAATCAACGCTGCACCTAAATGCATTTCG